>NZ_CP016162.1:0-607000 GCF_001941865.1 Pseudomonas alcaliphila JAB1
GTGTGGATAACTCGGTCGTTGGCCGGTACAATGGCGGCTGTTTTTGCATCGCCGCCTGGATAGGGGATAGTCAGTGTCAGTGGAACTATGGCAGCAATGCGTCGAGCTTTTGCGCGACGAGTTGCCGGCCCAGCAATTCAACACCTGGATCCGTCCTCTGCAGGTCGAAGCCGAAGGCGACGAGCTGCGCGTGTATGCGCCGAATCGTTTCGTACTCGATTGGGTCAACGAGAAGTACCTGAGCCGTTTGCTCGAGTTGCTCGGTGAGCGCGCTGGCGGTCTCGTTCCTGCGCTTTCCTTATTAATAGGCAGCAAGCGTGCAGCGACTGCCCGTGTCGCGCCAACGGCCCCTTTGCCTGCTGCTGCGCGTGCCGCTCAGGTTCAGGCCGCCGCATCCGTCAGCAAGCCGGTGCCGCCGCCTGCACAGCAGGAGCCGTCGCGTGCCAGCTTCGACTCCATGGGCGGCTCCGCGCCACAACCGCCGACCCCCGCGGTGGCGCCACGCACCGAACGTACCGTACAGGTCGAAGGTGGCCTCAAGCACACCAGCTACCTCAACCGCACCTTTACCTTCGATAACTTCGTCGAGGGTAAGTCGAACCAGTTGGCGCGCGCTGCAGCCTGGCAGGTGGCGGACAACCCCAAGCACGGTTACAACCCGCTGTTCCTGTATGGCGGCGTTGGCTTGGGCAAGACTCACCTGATGCATGCTGTGGGTAATCACCTGCTGGCGAAGAACCCTAACGCCAAGGTCGTGTACCTGCACTCCGAGCGCTTCGTCGCCGACATGGTCAAGGCGTTGCAGCTCAACGCCATCAACGAATTCAAACGCTTCTACCGTTCGGTCGATGCGCTGTTGATCGACGACATCCAGTTCTTCGCCAAGAAGGAGCGCTCCCAGGAGGAGTTCTTCCATACCTTCAACGCGCTGCTCGAAGGGGGTCAGCAGGTGATTCTCACCAGCGACCGCTACCCGAAAGAGATCGAAGGTCTGGAAGAGCGCTTGAAGTCGCGCTTCGGCTGGGGCCTGACCGTGGCGGTCGAGCCGCCGGAACTGGAAACTCGCGTGGCGATCCTGATGAAGAAGGCCGATCAGGCCAAGGTCGATCTGCCGCACGATGCCGCGTTCTTCATCGCCCAGCGCATTCGCTCCAACGTGCGCGAACTGGAAGGCGCGCTGAAGCGTGTGATCGCCCACTCGCACTTCATGGGCCGCGACATCACCATCGAGCTGATTCGCGAATCGCTCAAGGATCTGCTGGCCCTGCAGGACAAGCTGGTCAGCATCGATAATATTCAGCGCACCACCGCTGAGTACTACAAGATCAAGATCACCGATCTGCTTTCCAAGCGTCGGTCGCGCTCGATCGCCCGGCCGCGTCAGGTGGCCATGGCATTGTCGAAGGAACTGACCAATCACAGCCTGCCGGAAATCGGTGTGGCCTTCGGCGGTCGCGATCACACCACGGTGTTGCACGCATGCCGTAAGATTGCTGAACTTAGGGGATCCGACGCGGACATCCGCGAGGACTATAAGAACCTGCTGCGCACCCTGACTACCTGATCAAATCAATGCAGCTCCACGAGGCAAGGGACTAGACCATGCATTTCACTATTCAACGCGAAGCCCTGTTGAAACCCCTGCAACTGGTCGCCGGTGTCGTGGAACGACGCCAGACGCTGCCGGTTCTGTCCAACGTCCTGCTGGTGGTCGAAGGCCAGCAGCTGTCGCTTACCGGTACCGACCTCGAGGTCGAGCTGGTTGGCCGCGTCACACTCGAAGATGCCGCCGAACCGGGTGAGATCACCGTGCCGGCGCGCAAGCTGATGGACATCTGCAAAAGCCTGCCGAGCGATGCGCTGATCGACATTCGCGTCGACGAGCAGAAGCTGCTGGTCAAGGCCGGGCGCAGCCGTTTCACCCTGTCGACCCTGCCGGCCAACGACTTCCCCACCGTCGAGGAAGGTCCGGGGTCGCTGACCTTTAACCTGCCGCAAGCCAAGCTGCGCCGTCTGATTGAACGTACCAGCTTCGCCATGGCCCAGCAGGATGTGCGCTACTACCTCAACGGCATGCTCCTGGAAGTACAGAGCGGTCTGCTGCGAGCGGTCGCTACCGACGGTCACCGTCTGGCCATGTGCTCCATGGAAGCGATCATCCAGCAGGAAGGCAAGCATCAGGTCATCGTGCCGCGCAAAGGTATTCTCGAACTGGCTCGCCTGCTCACCGAGCAGGACGCCGAAGTCGCCATCGTTCTTGGTCAGCATCACATCCGTGCCAACACCGGCGAGTTCACCTTCACCTCGAAACTGGTCGACGGCAAGTTCCCGGATTACGAGCGCGTGCTGCCGCGTGGTGGTGACAAACTGGTGCTGGCGGATCGTCAGGGCCTGCGCGAAGCCTTCAGCCGCACCGCGATTCTGTCCAACGAGAAATACCGTGGCATTCGCCTGACCCTGGCATCTGGTCTGCTGAAGATTCAAGCCAACAACCCTGAGCAGGAAGAGGCCGAGGAAGAGATCGTTGTCGACTATGCGGGCAGCGGCCTGGAGATCGGTTTCAACGTCAGCTATCTGCTGGATGTGCTGGGCGTGATGGGCACCGAGCAGGTGCGCCTGATCCTCTCCGACTCCAACAGCAGTGCCCTGCTGCAGGAAGCCGACAACGACGATTCTGCCTACGTTGTCATGCCGATGCGTCTTTAATGTCCCTAAGCCGTATCACGGTCACCGCGGTGCGCAATCTGCACCCGGTGACCCTCTCCCCCTCCTCCCGCATCAACATCCTCCACGGCGCCAACGGCAGCGGCAAGACCAGCGTGCTCGAAGCGATCCATCTGCTCGGCCTCGCCCGCTCCTTCCGCAGCACCCGCCTGCAGCCGGTTATCCATTACGAACAACCCGCCTGTACCATTTTCGGTCAGGTGCAGTTGGCCGAAGGCGGCTCCAGTAATCTGGGTATCTCTCGCGATCGTCAGGGTGAGCTGCAGATTCGTATCGACGGGCAGAACGCGCGTAGCGCTGCGCAGCTTGCCGATCTGTTGCCGTTGCAGCTGATCAACCCGGACAGCTTTCGCCTGCTTGAAGGTGCACCGAAGATTCGCCGGCAGTTTCTCGATTGGGGTGTGTTCCACGTGGAACATCGCTTTCTCGGCGCCTGGCAACGCCTGCAGAAAGCCCTGCGGCAGCGGAACTCGTGGCTGCGCCATGGTACACTTGACGGTGCTTCGCAGGCCGCATGGGACCGCGAACTGTGCAGTGCCAGCGAGGAAATCGACACCTACCGACGCGCCTACATTCAGGCCCTGAAACCGGTGTTCGAACGGACCCTGGCCGAGCTGCTGGAGCTGGGAGGACTGACCCTGAGTTACTACCGCGGTTGGGACAAGGATCGGGAGTTGAGCGAAGTGCTCGCCACATCCCTCCTCCGCGACCAGCAACTCGGGCACACCCAGGCCGGACCGCAGCGCGCTGATTTGCGTCTGCGACTAGCGGGGCACAACGCGGCAGAGATTCTGTCGCGAGGACAACAGAAACTGGTGGTGTGCGCTTTGCGCATCGCCCAGGGCCACTTGGTCAACGAAGCCAAGCGTGGCCAGTGTATCTATCTGGTGGACGACCTACCGTCGGAGCTGGATGAACAGCATCGTCAGGCATTGTGCCGGCTGCTGGAAGATTTGCGCTGCCAGGTGTTCATCACCTGTGTAGATCATGAATTGTTGAGGGAAGGCTGGCAGACGGATACGCCGGTTGCCATGTTCCACGTGGAACATGGCCGTATCACCCAGACCCAAGACCATCGGGAGTGAAGGCATGAGCGAGAACCAAACGTACGACTCCTCCAGCATCAAGGTGCTGAAAGGACTGGACGCCGTACGCAAACGTCCCGGGATGTACATCGGTGACACTGACGATGGTAGTGGTCTGCACCACATGGTGTTCGAGGTGGTCGACAACTCGATCGACGAAGCGCTGGCAGGCTACTGCAGTGAAATCACCATCACCATCCACCCGGATGAATCGATCAGTGTGCGCGATAACGGCCGTGGTATCCCGGTCGACATGCACAAGGAAGAAGGCGTCTCGGCGGCCGAGGTCATCATGACCGTGCTGCACGCCGGCGGTAAGTTCGATGACAACAGCTACAAGGTATCCGGCGGCCTGCACGGTGTGGGTGTGTCGGTGGTGAACGCCCTCTCCAAGGAGCTGGTGCTGACCATCCGCCGTAGCGGCAAGATCTGGGAACAGACCTACGTGCATGGTGTACCGCAAGCGCCTCTGGCCGCTGTCGGTGATACCGACGGTACCGGTACGCAGATCCACTTCAAGCCGTCCGAGCAGACCTTCGCCAACATCCACTTCAGCTGGGACATCCTGGCCAAGCGTCTGCGCGAACTGTCCTTCCTCAACTCCGGCGTGGGCATCCTGCTGCGCGACGAGCGCACCGGCAAGGAAGAGCTGTTCAAGTATGAAGGTGGTCTGAAGGCTTTCGTTGAGTACCTGAACACCAACAAGACCGTGGTCAACCAGGTGTTCCACTTCAACGTTCAGCGTGAAGAAGACGGCGTTGGTGTCGAAGTTGCCCTGCAGTGGAACGACAGCTTCAACGAGAACCTGCTCTGCTTCACCAACAACATTCCGCAGCGTGACGGTGGTACTCACCTGGCGGGTTTCCGCTCTGCCCTCACCCGCCACCTGAACAACTACATCGAGGCCGAAGGCCTGGCCAAGAAGTTCAAGGTTTCCACCACCGGTGACGATGCCCGCGAAGGTCTGACTGCGATTATCTCGGTCAAGGTGCCGGACCCGAAATTCAGCTCGCAGACCAAGGACAAACTGGTATCGAGCGAGGTGAAAACTGCGGTCGAACAGGAGATGGGCAAGTACTTCTCCGACTTCCTGCTGGAGAACCCCAACGAAGCCAAGGCCGTGGTCGGCAAGATGATCGATGCCGCGCGTGCCCGCGAAGCAGCCCGTAAAGCCCGTGAAATGACTCGCCGCAAAGGTGCACTGGACATCGCCGGCCTGCCCGGCAAACTGGCCGACTGCCAGGAAAAAGACCCGGCGCTGTCCGAACTCTACATCGTGGAGGGTGACTCCGCGGGCGGTTCTGCCAAGCAGGGCCGTAACCGCAAGACCCAGGCGATCCTGCCGCTCAAGGGCAAGATCCTCAACGTCGAACGCGCGCGCTTCGACCGCATGATTTCCTCGCAGGAAGTCGGCACGCTGATCACTGCGCTCGGCTGCGGCATTGGCCGTGATGAATACAACATCGACAAGCTGCGCTACCACAACATCATCATCATGACCGATGCTGACGTCGACGGTTCGCACATCCGTACCCTGCTGCTGACCTTCTTCTTCCGCCAGTTGCCGGAGCTGGTAGAGCGCGGCTACATCTACATCGCCCAGCCGCCGCTGTACAAGGTGAAGAAAGGCAAGCAGGAGCAGTACATCAAGGACGACGAGGCCATGGATGAATACATGACCCAGTCGGCCCTGGAAGACGCCAGCCTGCACGTCAACGAGAATGCCCCAGGCCTGTCCGGCGGCGCGCTGGAAAAGCTCGTGGGCGAATACCGTGGCGTCATGAAGACCCTGGATCGACTGTCGCGTGTCTATCCCAAGGACATCACCGAGCACTTCGTCTATCTGCCGCGCATTCCGGTGGAGCAGCTCGCTGATCAGGCCTTCATGCAGAACTGGCTGGAAGGCTTCGCTGCACGTCTGAAGACTACCGAGAAGTCTGGCCAGAGCTACAGTGCTAGTCTGCGTGAAGACCGCGAGCGTCACCTGTGGCTGCCGGAAGTGGAAGTCAGATCTCATGGTCTTTCCAGCTACACCACCTTCAACCGCGACTTCTTCGCCAGCAATGACTACAAGACCGTCACTACCCTGGGCGAACAGCTGAACAACTTGCTGGAAGAAGGCGCCTACGTGCAGCGTGGCGAGCGCAAGAAACCGGTCAGCACCTTCAAGGAAGCGCTGGACTGGCTGATGACCGAAAGCACCAAGCGTCACAGCATCCAGCGATACAAAGGTCTCGGTGAGATGAACCCGGATCAGTTGTGGGAAACCACCATGGACCCGGAAGTGCGCCGCATGCTCAAGGTGACCATCGAAGACGCCATCGCCGCCGACCAGATCTTCAACACCCTGATGGGCGACGCCGTGGAGCCGCGCCGCGACTTCATCGAGTCCAACGCCCTGGCGGTGTCGAATCTGGACTTCTGATGTTGTGGCAAAAGGCTTACATGGAGAGGCGCAACTGACCTCTCCCGTTGCCTGCGCAGGCTAGCTAATCTACACACACCTACCGGGAACTGGATGTCCCGAGTCACGGAAGACAGGCCGCGCCAGGATGGCAAACGACAGGACGTCGGAAGGTCTTAAAAAACCCGCTTCGGCGGGTTTTTTGTTGCCTGTAGAAAAGTCAGGCGACACTGAACGCTGGTAGCCAGGCATGACTCAGGTCCGCCAGAAGAAAGCTGTTGGCCTCCCAGATATCACCAGTAAATCCGAGCCCCTCCTGTCAGTCCGCCGTGGCCAGGACCTGTGTATTACGCCCGGCATGCTTGGCGCGATAGAGCGCGGCGTCGGCCTTGAGCAGCATGGTGGTGATGTCATCGTCCAGGGCGGGTGTCAGCCCATAAACACCGGCGCTAAAGCTCAAGGCGATGTGCTTGTCATCAACCTGCGCCGGGTGCCGGGTAAGGGATTGGCGGAGCTGATCGACCAGCTCCAGCGCGCCGCTGGCGTCGGTGCCGGGCAGGATCAGCAGGAATTCCTCACCACCATAACGGCCGATGTTGTCGTTACGCCGCAGCCGCTGTTGAAGATGGTCCGCGCAGTGCCTGAGCACGGCATCGCCGACCAGATGGCCGTGGCTGTCGTTGATCTGCTTGAAGTGATCCAGATCGAGCATGGCGATGGACAGCGGTATGTGTAGGCGGCGGGCACGCTCCAGCTCGTCGGTGAGTTGTTCGAGTATCGCCAGGCGATTGGGCAATCCGGTAAGCGTGTCGCGCAGGGCGGTCTGGCGCAGCTCCGATTCGATGCGCTCGCGCGACAGCAGCACCAGGCCGAAGGAAAACATGATGATGGTGGCGGCACCGAGGGCGACCGATACCGTCTGCTTCAGGTTGCTGACGTCGTAGTGCATCTCCGTCGGCGCGCCGGCGAGGATGACCACCACGCGAATACCCAGGCCGAACAGGCTGATGCCTGCCCCGATCATCAGGATTCGGTGGGCGCGCCCGCCGAGCACGGCATGAATGCGGCTCAGGTGCAGGATCACCAGGCATTGGGTGAACAGCAGCAGGCAGGCGACCAGTTGGCGGGGTTCCTGGGTGTCGATCAGCAGGCTGAGCAGCACGCCCAACAGCAGCGGAAAGGCGAAGGCCAGCCGCCAGGGCGGGCGCTGGCCGTGGATCAGCGGCAGGCTGACGGTGTAGAAGGCCAGAGCCGTGGACAGCAGCGTGTTGGCCAGCACGTAGCTGATCCACATCGACACCTGCCCGAACAGGGTGAAGCCGATGTAGGCCAGCGAGTGGGACAGCATGCCCAGACCGGTGGTGAGCATGCCGTCGCGATGACGCAACTGGCCGACCAGGATCAGACAGCTGCCCATGATCACGGCGACCAGTGCGACGGCTCCGAACAGTGTCTGAGTGTGGGCGATCATGTCAGCCTTCTTGTTTTCTGATCTGCGTTGACTCTAGGGCAATTCCCCTCACGGTACCTATGCGGGCTCAGGCCCACCAGTAGCGCACCATATGGAAGAACACGGGCGCGGCGAAGCATACTGAATCGAGGCGGTCGAGCATGCCGCCGTGGCCTTCGATCATGTGGCCCCAGTCCTTCACCCCGCGGTCGCGCTTGATTGCCGACATCACCAGGCCGCCGGCAAAACCGAGCATGCACACCAGCAGGGCGAACAGCGCTGCCTGCCAGAAGGCGAAGGGGGTGATCCAGCACAGCATGGCGCCGATCAGGGTAGCCAGTGCCACACCGCCGATAAATCCTTCGATGGTCTTGGATGGCGAGAGATTGGGGGCGATCTTGTGTTTGCCGAAGAGCTTGCCGCATACGTACTGCAGCACGTCGGAGAGCTGCACGACGATGATCAGCCAGGCGATCAGCAGCAGGTTGCGGCCCTCGTAGCCGGGGATGTCCAGCGTCAGCAGCGCCGGTACCGAAGAGATGCAGTAAACGGCGATCATCAGGCCCCACTGCACCTTGGCCGCACGCTCGAGGTAGCGGGTGGTATCGCCGCCCAGCGAAGCGAGGATCGGCAGTAGCAGGAACAGATAGACTGGGATGAAGATGGCGAACAGGCCGTACCAGCCGAAGGCAATCAGCAGGTATTGCATCGGCAGGGCGAAGTAGAAGGCCGCCACCAGCGCCGGATAGTCGCTGCGCCGGGTCGGCGTCAGTGTCATGAACTCGCGCAGGGCGTAGAAGGAGACGAAGTAGAACAGCACCACGACGCCGTTGTTGCCGAACAGGAAGGCGATGCCGATTACCAGCACCATCACCCACCAGGCATTGATCCGCGCGTTGAGGTTGTCGACCACCGGGTTGGGGCGGTCGCCGCTGCGTTTCTTGAGGATGAAGCCGACCAGACTGGCCAGCAGGAGCAGGGCACCGATACCGGCGAATAACAGCAGGGTATTACGATCCATCTCAGGCCTCCTCGGGTGCCAGTGCCAGCAGGGCGTTACGCGCGCGTTCCAGGAAGGCGTCCTTGCCTTCCCCCTCGACGGGCTCCAGCGCTGCGCCAAAGCTCAGTGTGCATAGCAGGGGCAAGGGCAGCGCCCTGCCTTTGGGCATCACCCGGTTGAGGTTGGCGATCCAGACCGGTACCAGCTCCACGTCCGGGCGCGCCTGAGCCAGGTGATAAAGGCCGCTCTTGAACGGCAGCAGCGGTTCGTCGCCGAGATTGCGTGTGCCCTCGGGGAAGATGATCAGCGAGTCACCGCCGTCCAGCGCGTCGAGCATCGCCTGCAGCGGGTTGGCGCCTTCCTTGCGCTCGCGGTCTACCAGCACACCGTTGAACACCTTGTTGATCAGGAAGCTGCGCACCCCGGGTTTCTGCCAGTAGTCGGCCCCGGCCACCGGTCGGGTGCGTTTGCGCAGCTCCGGCGGCAGGGATGCCCAGAGCAGGACGAAATCGCCATGGCTGCTGTGGTTGGCGTAGTACAGGCGTTGCGTCGCCTGCGCGGTGCTGCCGAGCCACAGGGCTCGTGCGCCGGTCAGCAGGCGAGCTGCCGAGGTGATGGCAAAAGCGGTCAATGCAGCGAGCATGGCGACTCCTTAAGCGAAAACGATGAAGATCCCGAGTACAACGATGACGATCTGTAGCAACAGGCACAGCGCCTGTTTGCGTAGCAGGCCGAGCGCGCCCTGAGAGCGAAGGTCCCACGTGCGGCCAACCTGCTGCGCATTCTGCAGGCCCAGATGCTGTAGCGCCTGATCCAGAGCACGAGTCTGGTTATCGAGCTGTTCACCGGCTTGGGCCAGGTGTTGAAAGAGTTCGGCGTCCAGCGCCACGCGCAGCGCCCAGTATTTCTCTGCCAGGCCGGCGATCAGCAGCGCTGCGCAGAGCAGTGCCAACGCCAGGCTCGCGGGGGCGCCAAGCCATGGCGCCAGGCCGAAGACCACGGCGAGCAGGCTCAGTGCACTGGAGCAATGATCGAGGCTGCGCCCACGCCGCAGCAGTGCCGCGACCAGCATGAGGTCAGCCTGCATGGGCGACCTCCAGTTTCGCTCCGGCTTCTAGCATGCCCTGCAGCGCGGCCAGGTGCTGCGGGCCAAGCACGATCTGCGGCCGCGCCTGGCGGATCAGGCCCACGGCCGCTTCCACGCTCTGGCAGCGGCCGCTATGCAGCAGCCAGGCCGCCACGGCGGTGGCGCTGCGCGAGTAGCCCAGCGCACAGCACACCAGCACTGGGCCCTTGTGGCGTAGCCGTTCGACAGCCTCGGCGGCGTGTTGGCAAGTGAGCGCATCCGGCGCCACCAGATCCAGTGACGGCAGGCTGCAGTAGTGCTGTGGCGTGTGCCACAGCGGCAGTTCGGCGCAGAGATCGACCACGGCTGCATAGCCATCGAGATCGCCCGTGGCGGGCAGACGGCCGAGGTCGATGCCTTCCACCACCTGGCTTGGCCCAGGCTGGCGGTATGTCCACAGCCGCGAATTGATCCAGGCGCCGAGCAGATAGGGGGCGAGCAACGCCGTGGCGGCCGGGCTGAGGCGGCCGGTGGCCTGCTTCTGGAAACCGCCAGCACCGAACAGCAGGTAGTTGAGCGCAACCAGCGCCAGTGAAGCCGCCGGCCAGAACAGCCACAGCCAGGTACCGCCCAGCTTGACTGCGAGCACGGCGCATAGCGTTGCGCCAAGCCCGTAGCGCATAGCCAGGCGCCAACGGCGCGGATCGTTGTAAGCGCTCCATAAACCCCGTCCTGGCGGACGGGTTTGTTTTCAGGAAGCAGAGGCAGAAGCTGGCGAGCAGTTCCACGGCAGCAGCGCTTCGTAGTCTTCGACGCTCTGTGCCGCAGGCAGGCGTTCAAGGATGTGGCGCAGCCAGGCGTAGGGCTCCTGCCCGTTGGCTTTCGCGGTTTCGATCAGGCTGTAGATCTGCGCGCTGGCCGTGGCACCCTTGGGCGTGTCGCTGAACAGCCAATTCTTGCGGCCGATGACGAACGGTCGGATGGCGTTCTCGGCGCGGTTGTTGTCGATCGGTAGATGCCCACCTTCGATGTAGCGCACCAGCCTGCTCCAGTTGCTGGCCAGGTAGTTCACCGCCTTGCCCAGGGCCGTCTGCCCAGCGACCTGCGACTGGGTTTTGTCCAGCCAGGCCTTGAGTTGGTCGAGCAGCGGCTGGCTGCGTTGCTGGCGGGCGGCCAGGCGTTCGCTGTCGTCGACCTCTTTAAGATCGCGCTCGATGCCGTAAAGCTTGTTGATCAGGTTCAGCGCCATGTCGGCACGGCCGGTCTTGCCCTTGGGCTGCACTTTCTGCGCCTCGACGAACTTGCGCCGCGCATGCGCCCAGCAGGCCAACCGCTCGATGCCGTCGCGTGCAGCCACGGCGTTGTAGCCGGCGTAGTCGTCGGTCATCAGGTAGCCGCGGTAGCCATCGAGCAGGCGTAGCGGCACCTCCTGCGCACGGCTGGCTGTGTAGTCGAAAAGGATCACCGGCTTGTCCGGCGGCCCACCGCTTTGCACCCACATCCAGGATTGTGCCGAGGGGTCGCGTCCCAGTTCATGCAGCACCTGCAGACGCGTTTCGTCGCAGTGCAACACGGGGTATTCGAACAGTTTGTCGCGCATCAGGTTGAGCAGCGGTTGCAGTTGCTCGCCACTTTGGATCACCCAACGCGCCAGGGTCTGCCGTGGGATGTCGACGCCGTGGCGGCTGAGCATCCTCTCGAAGCGGTACAGCGGGATGCCGTCGGCGTACTTGGTGGTCAGCAGCATCGCCAATACGCTGGGGCTGGCCAGGCTCTTCTCGATCAGTTGTGCCGGCTTGTCGGCGGTGACCGGCGCGGTTTCACAGGCCTTGCAGGCGTAGGTCTTGCGGATGTGGCGGATGACCCGCACCTGCATCGGGATGATCTCCAGCTGCTCGCTGGTCTCTTCACCGATGACCTGTTTGCAGGCGCCGCAGGCGCAGGTCAGTTCGTGCTCGGGCAGCTCATGGATGACCTCCACACGCGGCAGGTTGGCCGGCAGCGGCTTGCGTTTGCCACGGCGCTTGACCGGCGCAACGACTTCTTCGGCTTCGGCTTCGGCTGGCTCGGCGGCCAGCGCTTCGATCAGCTCTTCGGCCTCGTTGAACATGGCCAACTGCGGTGAGTCGGCATCTTCAGGGCTGCGCTCGGACTTAGGCGAGAACAGCTTGTGGCGCAGCAGGGCGACCTGTTCCTGAAGTTGTTCTATGCGAGCATCTTTCGCAGCCGCCTGTTCACTGGCCAGCAGCAGTAAATGCTTGAGCAGGATTGGGTCGTCAGGAAGGGACTCGGGCACGGCGATCATGGCCGTGGATTATACCGGCTCAGGTTACGAAGCGCGGCGTCAGTATCTGGTGCGGGCGATTACGCCACAGGTCGATGCCGTCGAGCAGCCAGTTCAACTCATCGACCGTCAGCTCAATGGCCTCGTCACCGGCATCGGGTTTGGTCTTGAAGCGCTCGGCTTCCAGACGCTTGAGCCACAGGCAGAAGCCATTGCGCTCCCAGTAGAGAATCTTGACCTGGCTGCGGGTGCGATTGAGGAACACGAACAGCACCGGGTTGAACACTTCCACCTTGATGTCCAGCTCGACCAGCGCCGCCAGGCCATTGATGGATTTGCGGAAGTCGACAGGCTTGGGATACAGATAAACCTTTTGGACCTTGGCGTCGGGACGCATCATGGGATGAACTCCAGAGAAAACAGGAGTTCAGCATCCGCTGATCTGCGGGCTATAGGCAGGTGGGGTTTATGGAGCGCTTACGGATCGTTGGCCAGGCGTATCTGCTTCAGCGGCGTAGCGCCCTGTAGCGGTAGCAGCCACAGGCAGAGGAACCCGGCCAGCAGCCCGGTGGGCAGGTCGATGAAGTGGTGCTGCCAGGTGGTCAGCACGGAAATGCCGATCAACGCCATCCACCCGTGCAGCAGGCCACGCCAGAACGGGCCGCGGGTGTGATTGGCGAACATCGCCCAGATGATCACCAGCAGGGTGATATGCAGCGACGGCGCCTGGTTGAAGGGTTTGTCGAAGCCCATCAGTACGTCGAACATCAGACCGAAGGTACCATCCAGCGGCGGCCGCTCGAAGGTGAAGCGCAGCGGCCAGAGCAGAAAGCAGGCCACGCAGATCACCTGCGCGGCGAGCAGGCGCAGGGCATGGCGATCCATCTCGCGGCGGCAAGCGGGCAACAGGAAGGACAGGCCATAGAGCAGGTCGATCGACCAGTACGGCACGATGGTCCAGGGCCACAGCGGTATCTGCGGCTCCCAGGCGAAGACCAGGCTGCCGACATCCTCGCGCTGCCCGGTGAACCAGTTGGCGAAGCCGTAGCTGGCGAAGAACAGCGGGCCGAGCACCAGCAGCCAGAGTACGCCGCGCTTCCACAATCCTTGTTCGCGGGCGTGCTCCATCACTTCACCCGTTGTGCCAGGGACACGCTGAAGATGCCCCACTGGTCGATGCGTTGTGCCACCTTGCGGAAACCGGCTGCTTCCACCAACTGGTCCATTTCTGCCTGGCTGCGCCGGCGCATGACCCAGGCCTGGCCGTCGCGGTGGCTGGTCAGGGCGCGGGCGATCAGTTCCAGCTGCGGGTGCCAGGGCTGGCCGGTGTAGACCAGATAACCGCCCTCCTCGACCGCCGCTGCCAGGCCGGCCAGCGAGTCGCCGACCATCTGGTTGCTGCCGAACAGCTCGTACAGGCCGGAGACCACCGCCAGGGTCGGTTTCGGCTCGAGCGCGGCGAGATCCTCACGGTCGAAGGCATCGCCTTTGACGAAGCGGGCGATGTCGCCCAGGCCCTTCTGTTCGATCAGCGCATTGCCGTCGCGCACGTTGATGTCGCTGTAGTCGCGCAGCAGGATCGAGTCGGGGCGCTGCTGCTGGCCTTCCAGCGATTCGAGGATGTAGCGGCCGTGGCCGGCGGCGATATCGACGATGCGCACTGCCCTGCCCGCCTCGCGCAACCTGGCCATGGCCAGGCGCAGCAGTTCCTCGGCGTGCAGCTTGCGCTGACGAATGCCGCGCCAGCCGATGGAATCCAGGTAGTTCTGGTCGATCAACCGGCCCAGCGCACCCTTGCCGGTGGGCTGGTTGCGGTAGACGTAATCGAGCGTGCTGCCGGAGTCGAAACCGGTGTCGAAGCCCAGCTTCACGCCGGCCGACAGGCTGCTGCCCAGGCGCATGCCGGCGCGGGTGGCGCGCCAGTAGAGGTCGCGCAACGAGCGTTTTGGCAGCGGTGCGGCCAGCTCTTCGGCTTCGGCGCAGGTGGCGCCCAGACGATCGGCATCGAGCAGCGAGGGGCGCGTTACCGGCTCCTCGAAGTTGCGCAGGATGAAGCGCCGCGCGCGGCTCAGGGCGTGGGCGCGGTCGCGTTCACCGAGGGTGTCGTGGAAGAAGCCCGGTAGCAGGTGCTTTTCCTTGCGCAGGCTGCCGAGGCGCTCGAAGAAGTCTTCCTGCGGCTTGCGGTGGACGACGAAGTCGGCGCCGGAGATCAGCAGTTGGGTCGGCACCTGGATCGCCTGGGCGTCGGCGACGATGCGGTCGGCGGCCTCGTACAGGCCGAGCAGCATGGTGACCGAGATGGGCCGGGCGATCAGCGAGTCATTCTCGAAGGAGGCGATGCGCTCGGGATCATGGCTGAGATAGCGCGCCTTCACGTAGCTGTTGACGAAGAAGTTGCCGCGCCAGGCGTGCAGCAGCTTCAGACCGGGGCGGGCGAAGGGCACGTAGAGCTTGACCTTGAAGGCCGGCGAGGCGAGCACCAGGCAACGCACCTTGGGCGCGTAGTCGTGGGCCCAGGTGGAGATGATCACCGCGCCGACACTCTGCGCCACCACCGCCAGGTCCTGTTCGGCGATGCCGTGTTGTGCGCCGATATGCTCGACGAAGGTCTGCACGTCACGCACGTTGGTGGCGAAGCTCGGACTGTCGCCGCGTGCGCCGGGCGAAAGCCCATGGCCACGGGCATCCCAGGCGAAAAAGTCGCAGTGCGGCAGCTCCAGCTCGTCCACCAGGTGGGCCATGCGCCCGCCATGTTCGTGGCCACGGTGAAACAGCACCACGGCCTGGCGTGGGCCATCGGCAGGCGTCGTCTCCGGCCAGTGGCGATAGCTCAGCTCGACGCCGTCATGCGTGGTGAAGGTGTGAAGCTGTACAGGGCGCATGGAATCTCCTTATTCCGTAGGACGGGTCAGACCGCTTCGGCCAAACCCCGGCGAACGCGGTTGTAGAGGGTATAGAGCAGCAGGGCGAGGATCAGACCTAGCAGCAGATTGATCCACAGGGCAGGCAGCAGGCCCGTGGCGACACCAGCGCCGATCACGCCGAAGCAGAAGGCTCGGTCGCTCTTGCCCATCGGTCCGTCATAGCGCCTTGAGGCGCCGACCATGGGCCCGAGTACGCCGGCGTACTCGCTGATCACCGCCAGCAGCACCACGAGGATCACCAGCAGCGGCGAGACGCCTGCCAGCAAGGCGAAGGGCAGATACAGGGCGCTGTCGGCGATCACGTCGCAGAGTTCGTTGAGGTAGGCGCCGAGTTTCGATTGCTGGCCGAACTCACGCGCGAGCATGCCGTCGATGGCATTGAGCGCCATGCGTAGCAGCATCCACAGGGGAATCAGGGCGAATAGCCAGGTGATATGACTGCAGGCTGCGAGCAGGGCGCCCAGCAGCACGGAGACCAGGGCTGCAGCCAGAGTGACCTGGTTGGCGGTGACGCCGCGTGCGTAAAGGCGTTCGACGCCGGGGCGCAGCAGGTTCTGGAAAGCCGGTTTGAATTGGTAGATCGACGGCATGGCAGCGAATTCCTTTTCGTGTCCCATCTTCGGCCATTGCCGCGGGCGAGACTGTGAACCCATCGAGGTAGAAGCGGCTTTATCGACGGTCATGCGTAGGGCGGGTGCAACCCGCCAGAGCGCTGATGGCGGGTTGCACCCGCCCTACTGAGGCGACAACTTATACCCTGTTAGGCGATTTTCCTAGCGCTGGTGATTCGCCAGGAAAATCAGTTCGATGCAGGCAATGATGGCGCTCTGATTGCATTTTCTGCACAGCTTATCCACAGATCAGGCGGTTTCGCCCAGACGGCTCAGCTGCGGCTCTTCGCCACGCAGTTTGGTCTGTTGCTGGCGTACCCACTGAAAAGCACGTTCGTTGAGCTCGGCGATGGCACGTGGGCCTTCGCCCTCGGCATACATCGGCTGGCCGATGATCACCTGGATAGTGCCCGGGCGCTTGCCCCAGCCAGCCTTGGGCCAGAACTCACCGGCGTTGTGTGCGATGGGCAGCACCGGCAGGCCGGCATTCACCGCCAGTGCGGTGCCGCCGCGGGAGAACTTGCCGATCTGACCTGGCGGAATCCGCGTGCCTTCGGGGAACACCAGCACCCAGGCGCCCTGCTTGAGGCGTTCGTCGCCCTGCTTGGCCAGTTGCTTGAGCGCCGCCTTGGGGTTGCTGCGGTCGATGGCGATGGGCTTGAGCAGCGCCATGCCCCAGCCGAAGAACGGCACGCGCAGCAATTCACGCTTGACCACCTGCGACAGTGGCTCGAAGAAGCCGGAGAGGAAGAAGGTCTCCCAGGTGCTCTGGTGGTTGGCGAGGATCACGCAGGGACGCTCGGGGATGTTCTCCAGGCCGCGCACTTCATAGCGAATTCCGACGATCACCTTGGCCAGCCACACGGCGCAGTTGCACCAGGCCTGAACGACGAAGCGGTAGCGTTGGCGGAACGGCAGCAGCGGTGCGACCACCAGGCTGATCAGGCACCAGAAGAACGAGCTGGACGACAGCAGCAGGTAGAAAAGCGTGACTCTGAATGCCTGCACTAGCGCCATGGACCTTCACACCTTATGAGAGCAATTGATCGGCGACAGCCGCCAGATCATCGAATACCAGGGTTCCTGGCGGCAGTGGCTTGGCCAGGGTGCGTTCGCCCTTGCCGGTTTTCACCAGCACAGGCTGACAATCGACGGCCAGCGCGGCTTGCAGGTCACCGCTGGTATCGCCGACGAACCAGATTCCTGCCAGATCCGTGGCGTAGTGCGTGGCGATCTGCCGGAGCATGCCCGGTTTCGGTTTGCGGCAGTCGCAGCCATCGTCCGGCCCGTGCGGGCAATGGACGATCAGGCCGACTTCGCCACCCTGCTCCGCCACCAGCTGGCGCAGGCGCGCGTGCATCGACTCCAGGGTCGCCAGATCGTAATAGCCACGGGCAATGCCGGACTGGTTGGTAGCCACGGCCACCGTCCAACCCGCTTGCGACAGGCGCGCGATGGCAGTGATCGACGAAGGGATCGGTATCCACTCGTCGAGCGTCTTGATATAGGCGTCGGAGTCTTGGTTGATGACACCGTCGCGGTCGAGGATCAGCAGTTTCATGCAGCCACGCCAGAAGCAGAAATGGAAACCGACGCTGGCCGCGACAACTGCCGCGGCCAGCGCCTGGCGTCAGCCCAGTACCGAGATGTCCGCCACGCCGAGGAACAGCCCGCGCAGGCGGGCCAGCAGGGCGTAACGGTTGGCGCGCACGCGGGCGTCTTCGGCGTTGACCAGCACCGCCTCGAAGAAGGCGTCCACCGGCTCGCGCAGACCAGCCAGCTTGGCCAGGGCCTCGTTGTACTGGCGGGCGGCGGCCAGGGGCTGTACGGCCTGATCGGCCTGCTGGATGGCGGCGTGCAGGGCGAACTCGCTGGGGTTGTCGAAGTAGTGCGCTTCGACCTGGGCGGCGACGCCACCTTCGGCCTTGCTCAGCAGGTTCGACACACGCTTGTTGGCAGCGGCCAGGGCAGCGGCCTGCGGCAGCTTGCGGAAGGCCTGCACGGCCTGCACGCGCTGGTCGAAGTCCAGCGGCGAGGTTGGGCCCACCGCACGCACCGCCTGGTACACGGCCACTTCGACGCCTTCGTCTTCGTAGCGCGCACGCAGGCGGTCGAAGATGAACTCCAGCACCTGGGCGGCCAGGCCTTCGGTCTTGATCTTGCCGGCGTATTGGGCGACGGCGAAGTCGACTGCAGCAGCGAGGTCCAGATCCAGGCTCTTCTCGATCAGGATGCGCAGCACGCCGAGGGCGGCGCGGCGCAGGGCGTAGGGGTCCTTCGAGCCGGTCGGCAGCATGCCGATGCCGAAGATGCCGACCAGGGTGTCGAGCTTGTCGGCCACCGCTACGGCAGCACCGGTCAGGGTGCTCGGCAGTTCGGCGCCGGCACCGCGCGGCATGTACTGCTCGTTCAGGGCCAGGGCGACGTCCTGCGGCTCACCGTCGTTGAGCGCGTAGTAGTAGCCGGCAATGCCCTGCATTTCGGGGAATTCGCCGACCATCTCGGTGGCCAGGTCGCACTTGCTCAGCAGGCCGGCACGGGCGGCGCGCTGGGCGTCGCCACCGACTTCGCGGGCGATAAAACCGGCGAGCGCCGATACCCGTTGGGCCTTTTCAAAAACCGAGCCGAGCTGGGCCTGGAACACCACGTTGGCCAGGCGCTGGTTGAAGCCTTCGAGCTTCTGCTTCTTGTCCTGCTTGAAGAAGAATTCGGCGTCGGTCAGGCGAGGACGCACGACTTTCTCGTTGCCCGAGACGATCTGCGCCGGGTCCTTGGACTCGACGTTGGCCACGGTGATGAAGCGCGGCAGCAGCTTGCCATTGGCATCGAGCAGGCAGAAGTACTTCTGGTTGTCCTGCATGGTGCTGATCAGCGCTTCCTGCGGCACCTCGAGGAAGCGTTCCTCGAAGGAGCAGACCAGCGGCACCGGCCATTCGACCAGGGCGGTGACTTCATCCAGCAGCGCTGGCGGCACGATGGCGCTGCCGTTCTCGGCGGCAGCCAGTTCGTCGACGCGGCGGCTGATGAGCTCGCGACGTTCGGCGAAGTCGGCCAGCACATAGGCGCTGCGCAGATCTTCGGCGTAGTTGGCCGGGCTGCTGATGCGCACGTCACGGTTGGCGTGGAAGCGGTGACCACGGGAGACGCGACCGGCCTTCTGCGCGAGGATCTCGCAGTCGACCACGGCGTCGCCGAACAGCATCACCAGCCACTGGGTCGGGCGCACGAATTCATCACGACGAGCGGCCCAGCGCATGCGCTTGGGAATCGGCAGGTCGTTCAGCGAGTCCTGCACGATGGTCGGCAGCTGGTTCAGCGCCGGCTGGCCGGGGATGTGCTGGGCGAAACGCAGTTTCGCACCGCTGCGGTCGATCTCGGCGATGTCCACGCCGCACTTGCGGGCGAAGCCCAGAGCGGCCTGGGTCGGGTTGCCGTCGGCATCGAAGGCGGCCTGGATGGGCGGGCCGTCGAGGTTCATGCTGCGGTCGGCCTGCTGTTCTTCGAGCTGCTCGATCAGCACTGCCAGGCGGCGCGGCGCGGCGTACACGCGGCTCGCTGCATAGCCCAGGCCGGCGGCCTTGAGGCCTTTCTCGATACCGGCGAGGAAGGCCTCACCGAGGCTTTTCAGGGCTTTCGGTGGCAGCTCTTCGGTGCCCAGTTCGACCAGGAAATCTTGTGCACTCATGCTTGCGCCTCCAGGGTGTTGCCCAGTACTTCGTCTTGCAGGAGACCCGCATCCTTGAGCTTGGCCAGTACTTCGTCACGCAGTTCGGGGGTGGCCATGGGGAAGCCGAGCTTGGCGCGCGCCTGCAGGTAGCTCTGCGCCACGGCGCGGGCCAGGGTGCGCACGCGCAGGATGTACTGCTGGCGCGCGGTCACTGAAATAGCGCGGCGGGCGTCGAGCAGGTTGAAGGTGTGCGAGGCCTTGAGCACCATCTCGTAGGTCGGCAGCGGCAGCTCCAGCTCGATCAGGCGGTTAGCTTCGCTCTCGTAGAAGTCGAACAGCTCGAACAGCTTCTCGACGTTGGCGTGCTCGAAGTTGTAGGTGGACTGTTCCACTTCGTTCTGGTGGAACACGTCGCCATAGGTCACGGTGCCGAACGGGCCGTCGGTCCAGATCAGGTCGTAGACCGAGTCGACGCCCTGCAGGTACATGGCCAGGCGCTCCAGGCCGTAGGTGATCTCGCCGGTCACCGGGTAGCACTCGATGCCACCGACCTGCTGGAAGTAGGTGAACTGGGTGACTTCCATGCCGTTGAGCCAGATTTCCCAGCCCAGGCCCCAGGCGCCGAGCGTCGGCGATTCCCAGTTGTCCTCGACGAAGCGGATGTCATGCACTTCCGGGTCGAGGCCGATGGCCTTGAGCGAACCCAGGTACAGCTCCTGGAAGTTCTCCGGGTTGGGCTTCAAGACCACCTGGAACTGGTAGTAGTGCTGCAGGCGGTTGGGGTTTTCGCCGTAGCGGCCGTCGGTCGGGCGACGCGAAGGCTGCACGTAGGCGGCGTTCCAGGTCTCCGGGCCGACGGCGCGCAGGAAGGTGGCGGTGTGGAAGGTGCCGGCGCCCACTTCCATGTCGTAGGGTTGCAGCACCACGCAGCCCTGCTCGGCCCAGTAGTTCTGCAGGGCCAGGATCAGGTCCTGGAAGGTGCGCACGGCAGGCTTGGTCTGGCTCACGAAAAAATCACCTGTGGAGGCTTGCGAGGGAAAGCCGGGGAGTATATCGAAACTCGACGCAGGCCGCAGGGTACGGCACATCGGCATCATCCGAGACGCATGAAGCTGTATTTATATCCAGTTATTTTGCCGCTATAGTCGGCGCTTCGACCCTGACCGAGACCTACCGCCATGCCCCGCTGCTTCTGGTGTACCGATGATCCGCTGTACCAGGCCTATCACGACGAGGAATGGGGCGTGCCGCAGCGCGATGCCGGTCATCTGTTCGAGATGCTGTTGCTCGAGGGCGCGCAGGCCGGCCTGTCGTGGATCACCGTGCTGAAGAAGCGCGAGCGTTATCGCCAGGTACTGCATGGGTTCGATCCCGAGCGTCTGGCCCGCCTCACTGACGAAGAGATCGAGGTGCTGATGCAGGATCCCGGGATCATCCGCAACCGCCTCAAGCTCAAGGCCGTGCGGCAGAACGCCCAGGCCTGGCTGCAGCTGGAGGATCCGGTGACCTGGCTCTGGTCGTTCGTCGGCGGCGCACCGAAGATCAACCACTTCAGCGACCGCAGCCAGATGCTGGCCGTGACGCCTGAAGCCGAGGCGATGAGCAAGGCGTTGCGCAAGGCGGGCTTCAACTTCGTCGGGCCGACCATCTGCTATGCCTTCATGCAGGCCACGGGTATGGTGATGGACCACACCACCGACTGCGACCGCTATGCGCAACTGAAGGGCTCATGACCACCATCACCACGCTGGATAAATTGCAGGCACTGTACGGCGAAAGCCACGAGCGCTCGCGGCGCAAGGAACTGCCGCGGCTGATCGAACCCTACCGCGCGCTGATCGAAGCCTCGCCCTTCGTGGTGTTGGCGAGCGTTGGCCCGGATGGCCTGGATTGCTCGCCGCGTGGTGATGCGCCGGGCTTCGTGCAGATTCTCGACGACCAGACCCTGCTGCTGCCGGATCGCCCCGGCAACAATCGCATCGACAGCCTGCGCAATATCGTGCTCAACCCGCAGGTGGCGCTGCTGTTCCTGATTCCCGGCGTCGGTGAGAGCCTGCGCATTAACGGCCGCGCCGAAATCTCCCTCGACCCCGAACTGCTCGAACTGGGCCGTGCCCAGGGCAAGCTGCCGCGCAGCGTGCTGCGCATCCATATCGATACCTGCTACTTCCAATGCTCCAAGGCGGCGGTGCGCTCGGGCCTGTGGGATGCCTCGCACCATGTCGAGCGCGCCAGCCTGCCGAGTGCGGGCGATATCTTCCGCTGCATCTATGAGGAATTCGATATCGAGGCCTACGAACGCGATCTGCAGCAGCGGCTGCGGACGAGCCTTTACTGACTGGGTCGGCCCTGGTCGTTACGCCTTGTCTTGCCTGCCTCACCAACGTTTTTGAACGTCCTGTTAAACTGGGCGCTTTGCAGAAACGCTTGGAGTCTCTCGTGGAAAAACTCAAGGGCGCCCTGGTGGTCGGGTTCCTGCGCCTGTTCGCACTGCTGCCCTGGCGCGCCGTGCAGGCCGTGGGCAATGCCATCGGCTGGCTGATGTGGAAACTGCCGAACGGCTCGCGCGACGTGGTGCGCATCAACCTGAGCAAGTGCTTCCCGGAGCTGAATCAGGCCGAACTGGACAAACTGGTCGGGCAAAGCCTCAAGGACATCGGCAAGACCCTGACCGAAAGTGCCTGCGCCTGGATCTGGCCGGCGCAGAAATCGCTCAAGCTGGTGCGCGAAGTGGAAGGCCTGGAGGTGCTGCAGCAGGCTCTGGCCTCCGGCAAAGGCGTGGTCGGCATCACCAGCCATCTGGGCAACTGGGAAGTGCTCAACCACTTCTACTGCAACCAGTGCAAACCGATCATTTTCTACCGCCCACCGAAGCTCAAGGCGGTCGACGAGCTGCTGCAGCAGCAGCGCGTGCAGATGGGCAACCGCGTGGCGCCGTCGACCAAGGAAGGCATCCTCAGTGTCATCAAGGAAGTGCGCAAGGGCGGCGCCGTGGGCATTCCGGCCGACCCGGAGCCGAGCCGTTCGTCGGGTGTGTTCGTGCCCTTCCTCGGTACCACCGCGCTGACCAGCAAGTTCGTGCCAGGCATGCTCACCGGTGGCAAGGCGGTCGGTGTGTTCCTGCATGCGCTGCGTCTGCCGGATGGCAGCGGCTACAAGGTGATCCTCGAGGCGGCCCCCGAAGGCATGTACAGCGAGAACGTCGAAGAAGGCGTGGCGGCGATGAGCGAAGTGGTGTCGCGCTACGTGCGCAACTACCCGAGCCAGTACATGTGGAGCATGAAGCGCTTCAAGAAGCGGCCCGAGGGTGAGGCCAAGTGGTACTGACGTACTGCCACAGAGCATGATGATGAACGAAGGCGCCTCGATGGCGCCTTTTTTCTGTCGAGCGTTGGGAATTGCTTCGATTTTGCGTTATTAAAGGCTGCATCGTCCGCCTACCCCCGGAGCCTCCATGCCGAACCAGCGCCAGCAGGTGCGTACCCCGATGAAGTGCCGGATCAAGATCAGCCACCCCAGCTTCGGCGAGCTGCTGGCGCAGACTCGTGATCTGTCCGATAGCGGTGTCTACGTGAAGCACCCGGACATGGCCAGCTTGTCGGTCGGCACCGAAGTGATTGGCCAGGTACAGGATCTGCCTTTCCCCGCCCCGGTATTGAAGATGGAAGTGATGCGCGTGGATCCCGAAGGGGCCGGCCTGCGTTTTCTCGGCGAGGCCTGAACGGCGCCAGCCAGTTCGGACATTCGCAACGAGCGTTTCGGCTCAATGGAACATTTTGTTACATCTACACTCTGATCTAGGCCTCACTTCGAGGTGGCGTCCATCAGAGGCGTTTTCGACATGAGTCGAGCGGTATCCGAACTCCCCGCCCAGGGCGCTGATGCGCCTGATCTTCTTCCTCCTTCACAACCCGGCTGGTTGCAACGCAACCGCCAACTGATCGGCCTCGGTCTTTCGCTGTTGCTGTTCTGCGTGGCGCTGCTCGCCTGCTGGCATCTGGTACGCGAAATCAACCCGGACCAGATCCGTGAATCGCTGGCCGCTGTGCCGTCGCAGGCGCTGCTCTATGCCCTGCTGGCGACCGTGCTGGGCTTTTTGGTGATGCTCGCCTACGAGTGGTCGGCCAGCCGCTACGCCAATGTCCAACTGCCGGCGCCGACCCTGGCGCTGGGCGGCTTCTGCGCCTTCGCCATCGGCAATGCCGTGGGCCTGTCGGCGTTGTCCGGCGGCTCGGTGCGCTACCGTCTGTACGGGCGTAGCGGCCTTGGTGCGGGCGATGTGGCGCGCATGAGCCTGTTCGCCAGCCTGTCGCTCGGCGTCAGCCTGCCGATCCTCGCAGCATTGGCGGCGCTGTTCGATCTCGAGGATGCCTCCACCGCGCTGCGCCTGTCCGAGCCGGTGCTGGCGGCGTTGGCCGTCGCCGTGCTGGTCGCCGCCACGGCCGTGGTGCTGCTGGTCAGCCGCAAACGCCTGGCCGAGCAGGTGGATCTGGGACGTTTCAGTCTGCGTCTGCCGGGCCTACGCATGAGCCTGACGCAGTTGCTGATCAGCAGCCTCGACGTGCTGATCGCCGCTAGCGTGCTGTACCTGCTGCTGCCCGAGGCGCCGCCTTTTTCGTCCTTCGTGCTGGTCTACATGCTGGCGCTGGCGGCCGGCGTACTGAGCCATGTGCCGGGTGGCGTCGGGGTGTTCGAGGCGGTGCTGCTGGCGGCCTTTTCCTCGCGCATCGACCCGGCCGGGCTGGTCGCGGCGATGCTGCTCTATCGCCTGCTCTATGTGGTGCTACCGCTGGTGGCGGCCGGGCTCCTGCTGCTGGCTGCCGAGGCGCGTCGCCTGTGGTTCCCGCGCCAGGTGGCGCGGGTGGCCAGTGGTATGGCGGTGCCTGTGCTGGCACTGCTGGTGTTCTGCGCCGGCACGGTGCTGCTGTTCTCCGGGGTGACGCCGACCGTCGATGAGCATCTGGAAGCGCTGGGCTTTCTCATGCCGCCGCAATTGATCGCCGCCTCGCACCTGGCGGCCAGCCTGATCGGTACGCTCTGCCTGTTGCTGGCGCAAGGGCTGCGTCGGCGCCTGTCGGCAGCCTGGGCGC
The DNA here is from genome assembly GCF_001941865.1 of Pseudomonas alcaliphila JAB1. NCBI lineage: Bacteria > Pseudomonadati > Pseudomonadota > Gammaproteobacteria > Pseudomonadales > Pseudomonadaceae > Ectopseudomonas > Ectopseudomonas alcaliphila. Next base: position 24,306 of record NZ_CP016162.1, read on the forward strand.
TGACCCTGGTGCTGCTCTGCCTGGGCGTGGTGCTGTCGCTGCTCAAGGGCTTCGACTGGCCCGAGGCTTTGGCTCTGGCAGCCATCGCCGGTTTGCTGGCGCTGTTTCGCCGCGAGTTCTACCGGCGTAGCCGGTTGATGGACGTGCCGGCCTCCGGCCTGGTACTGGCGGCCACGGCCGGGGTCATCGCTGCTTCGGTCTGGCTGCTGCTGTTCGCTTATCAGGACGTCGCCTACAGCCATCAGCTGTGGTGGCAGTTCGAGCTGGATGCCAATGCCCCGCGCGGTCTGCGTGCTGCGTTGGGCAGTGCGCTGGTGCTGCTGGCAGTCGGCCTGACCTGGCTGCTGCGCGCCACGCCGCCAAGTATCAGCCTGCCGGACGAGGGTGCACTACTGCGCGCTCGCGCCATCGTCCAGGCCTCACGACAACCCGAAGGTGGCCTGGCGCTGAGTGGCGACAAAGCCCTGCTGTTCCACCCCGATGGCGATGCCTTCCTCATGTACGCCCGCCGCGGACGCAGCCTGGTGGCGCTGTTCGATCCCATTGGCCCGGCCGCCCGCGCCGATCTGATCTGGCAGTTCCGCGACCTCTGCGACCGCCATCATGCGCGGCCGGTGTTCTATCAGGTGCGCGCGGAGAACCTGTCCAGTTACATCGATATCGGCCTGACCGCGCTGAAGCTCGGTGAAGAGGCACTGGTGGATCTGAAGACCTTCGACCTGGCCAGCAATGGCAAGGAGATGAAGGCGCTGCGCTACACCTGGAACCGCGGCCAACGCGATGGCCTGAGCCTGGAATTCCATGCCCCCGGCCAGGTGCCGATGGAGGAGCTGCATGTGATTTCCGATGCCTGGCTGGAGGGCAAGAACGTGCGCGAGAAAGGCTTTTCCCTCGGCCGTTTCAGCCCCGAATACCTGGCGCATTTCCGTGTCGTGGTGGTGCGCTTCGAGGGCCGCGCGGTGGCCTTCGCCAACCTGCTGGAATGCGAAACGCGCGCGGTGGCCAGCCTCGACCTGATGCGCGTGTTGCCGGATGCGCCGAAGTCGACCATGGAATTTCTCATGCTCGGCCTGATTCAGCAGTTTCAGGGCGAGGGCTATGCGCGCTTCAGCCTCGGCATGGTGCCGCTGGCCGGTCTGCAGACGCGCAAGGGGGCGCCACTGCCGCTGCGTCTCGGCGCGCTGGTGTTCGACCGTGGCGAGAATTTCTACAACTTCCAGGGCCTGCGCCGCTTCAAGGACAAGTTCCTGCCGCAGTGGGAGCCGCGTTACCTGGCCGTGCCGGCCGGGCTCGATCCTTGGGTGGCATTGGCCGACACCGCCACGTTGATCGCGGGCGGCCTGGGTGGACTGGTGAGGCGTTGAGATGAGCAGGATGACAAGGAGGCTGGGTGCAGTGTTGCTGGTCCTGGCGCTGGCGGCAGGAGTGGCAGGCTGGTGGTGGTCGATGCGCGGGGCCACGCAGTTCGGGACGGTGCAGATCCAGGGAGTTACGGGGCAGTTGCTGAGCCAGGGGGACGCGCGTCAGCGTGTGCTGCTGCTCACGCCGGCCGACCAGGCGCTGGATGAAGCCACGCTGCACCGTCTCGCTGAAGCCGGTGATCTGCGCCTGTTGCAACTGCACTTCTCGCCTGGCGACTGCAAGGCGCAACAGCAATTGATCAGCCTGGCCAGCGAGGATCTGGGCGGCGCGCCGACCCTGGTGGCCGGTATCGGTCCGGCGGCGGCCTCGGCCTGGCGCTGGCTGGCGGCGCAGCACGATGATCAGGCCCAGGCGCTGTCGGTCGGCTTCGACCTGGCCAAGCCCGATTGCGCCGATCCGCTGCCACAACGGGCGGAGCACGGCCACTGGATCGCCCTGTGGAACGACAACCCGGGCGATGACAACGCCCGCTTCCTGCGTGAGCAGGGCAATGGCGAGCCACGCATCGGCGCGCTGGGCACGCCGCTGCCGACGCTGCTGGCCGATCAGTTGCAGCACCTGCTCGCCGGCCAGGGCGCGGCGATGCCGGTGATCGAGCATCCCTCGGCGCAACCGGCCGATACCCTGACCCTGTTCTATTCCGGTGATGGTGGCTGGCGCGATCTGGACCGTGCCTCGGCCGAACACATGGCCGCTGCCGGCTATCCGGTGGTGGGCATCGACACCCTGCGTTACTACTGGCAGCACAAGAGCCCGGAACAGAGCGCCGCCGATCTGTCGCGCCTGATGCAGCAGTACCGCGACAAGTGGCAGGTGAAGCGCTTCGTGCTGGCCGGCTATTCCTTCGGCGCCGACGTGCTGCCGGCGATCTACAACCGCTTGCCGGCCAGTGATCAGCAGCAGGTCGACACCATGCTGCTGCTGGCCTTCGCCCGCAGCGGCAGTTTCGAGATCGCCGTCAGCGGCTGGCTCGGCAAGGATGGTGCGGAGGCCCCGACCGGCCCTGAGCTGCGCAAGGTGCCGGCAGCCAAGGTGTATTGCATCTACGGCAGCGAGGAGACGGCTGAGAGCGGCTGCACCGAAGCCGGCGCTCCGGGGGAGCGTCTGATGATCAAGGGCGGGCACCACTTCGACGGTGACTACGCCGCGCTGGCGCAGAAGATGCTGGCGGCGATCAAGGCGCGCCAGCCGCGTTAGTCTCGCTGACGCATGCCAATGGATTGCCCTGATTCTGTAGGAGCGGATTCATCCGCGAAAAATCGCGGCTAAAGCCGCTCCTACAAGATTGCGCGCAGCAGGGCCTGAACCTGCCTCAATTGGCCTCGTTCACCGCACTCAGAAACGCCTTCGTCCGCTCCTGCTGCGGGTTGCCGAACAGCTGATCCGGCGTGCCCTGCTCGTGGATGCAGCCCTGGTGGAAGAAGCACACGCGGTCGGCGAACTCGCGGGCGAAGCCCATCTGGTGGGTGACCATCAGCATGGTCAGGTTGTGCTCGCTGCCGAGGCGGCGGATGACGTTGAGCACCTCGCCGCACAGCTCGGGATCGAGCGCCGAGGTTACCTCGTCGAACAGCATCACCTTGGGCCGCATCGCCAGCGCACGGGCGATGGCCACGCGCTGCTGCTGACCACCCGACAGCTGCGACGGGAAATGGCGCAGCTTCTCGCCCAGGCCGACCATCGCCAGCAGGTCTTCGGCGCGTTCGGTGGCTTCCTTCTTGCTCATGCCGAGCACCTGCATCGGCGCCTCGATCACGTTCTGCAGCGCACACATGTGCGGGAACAGGTTGAAGCTCTGGAACACCATGCCGATCTTGCCGCGCACCTTGCGCTGGTGGCTGGCGCTGGCCGGCACCAGGCGCCCGTCGCGGGTGGGCATGTGGGTTAGCGGCTCGTCATCGACGGCGATCACGCCTTCGTCGATGCTCTCCAGGGTCATCAGCGCGCGCAGCAAGGTCGACTTGCCCGAGCCGCTGGGGCCGATGATCGCCACCTTCTCGCCAGCGGCGACGTCCAGGTTGAGCTTGTTGAGCACGGTGAGGTTGCCGTAACGCTTGGTCACGTCGGTGAAGCGGACGATGGGCTGGGGCATGGAGGAACTCCCTGCGGCGTCTGTAGAGTTGAGAAAAGCAGTCATCGGGCAGTGACCTCCAGCCGATCTTCCACGCGCCGCACGCACCAGGCCAGGGCCAGGCTGAGCAGGAGGAAGAAAAGACCGACCATGGTGATGGGCTCGAGGTAGCGGAAGCTCTCCGAGCCGATGTTCTTGGCCTGCTGCATGATTTCCACCACGGTGATGGCCGACAGCACCGGGGTGTCCTTGAGCATGGCCACCAGGTAGTTGCCCAGCGCCGGCAGGATCGGCCGCAGCGCCTGCGGCAGGATGATCTGCCGATAAGCCGACAGCGGCGACATGTTCAGCGCCGTCACCGCTTCCCACTGGCCACGCGGCACGGCATCCAGTCCGGCGCGATAGACCTCGGCGGTGTAGCAGGCGTAGTGCAGGGCGATACCGAGGATGCCCGCCTGCAGCGCAGTGAGGTTCAGCCCGTAGTTGGGGAACACGTAGAACAGGAAGTACACCTGGATCAGCAGCGGCGTACTGCGGATGAACTCGATCAGCCCGGCCACCGGCCAGGACAGCCACAGATGCTTGCTGCGCCGGGCGATGGCCAGCAGCAGGCCGAGGACGATGGCGATGGCAAAACCGGCGAAGGTGATCAGCAGGGTATTGAGCGAGGCCTTGAGCAGGTCCGGGAGGATGCTCAGGGCGAAATCCCAGTCGAAGAAGTTCATTGCAGGCCTCCGCGCATCCGGCCACGGCTCAGGCGTTTTTCCAGCAGGCGCATGCCGAGGTTGATCACCTGGGCCATGAGGAAATACAGCAGCAGGGCCAGAGCGAAGATCTCCAGGGTCATGAAGGTCGCCTGATCCAGCTGGCGAGCACGGAAGGCCAGGTCCGACAGGGTGATCAGCGACACCAGCGAGGTGTTCTTCAGCAGCTCGATCAGCAGGTTGGTGCCCGGCGGAATCGCTGCCAGCAGCGCCTGCGGCAGGATGATGCGCAGGAAGCGTTTCGAGGGTCGCATGTTCAGCGCGGTGCAGGCCTCGTACTGACCCTTGGCCACCGAGCGGATGGCGCCGCGCATCACTTCTGCGCCATAGGCGCCGATGTGCAGGCCGAGGCCGACGATGGCCACTGTGAAGGCGCTCATCTCGACGTTGAACGGTGGCATCGGCAGCACGAAATACAGCCAGAACAGCTGCACCAGCAGCGAGGTGCCGCGAAAGATCTCGATGTAGGTGATGGCCAGCCAGCGCAGCGGGCGAATCGGCGACAGCCTGCCCAGGGCAGCGATCACCGCGCTGGCGATGGCCAGCAGCGAGCCCCAGAAGGTGACTTGCACGGTGACCCAGGCGCCTTGCAGCAGCAGGGGGAGAAGATCGGTCATGAATGTCTACCGCTCTATGCACAGAAGTGCGCCACGCACCGGAATGCGCGGCGTTGTCCGTCCATTACTGGCCGCAGAGTTCGGCGGCGGTCTTATCGGTGATGTTGGACTGGTCGAAACCGAAGGGCTTGACCGTGGCCAGATGCTCTTCGCTGCCCAGCCACTTTTTCAGCTCGGCATTCACTGCATCGCGCAGCTCCTTGTCTTCCGGGCGGAAGGCCAGGGCGCCATAGCCGGTGTGAGCCGGGTCGTCCTTGAATTCGGCGATGGCTTCGACGCTGTCGCCACCCTTGTCGGCCAGGCCTTTCATGGTCAGCTGGGTGCCGACGGCGGCATCGGCACGACCGGCGCGCACGGCCTGCAGCTGCGCGGTGGTGTCCGGCACCTGGAGGATCTGATCGTCGGTAATACCGGAATTACGGGCATAACCCAGGTTCACCGTGCCGGACATGATCGCCACCTTGGCACCGCTCTTGGCGATGTCTTCGTAGCTGTGCAGGCCCTTTGGGTTGCCGGTTTTCACCAGCAGGGTATCGGGCAACTGGTAGTGCGGGTCGGTGAACAGCACCTGCTTGCAGCGCTCGGGGGTGATGTACATGCCGGCGGCGATCAGGTCGAAGCGGCTGGCGCGCAGGCCGGGGATCAGCGAACCCCATTCGGTGAGCACCGGGTTGATCTTCTCGACGCCCATGCGCTCGAAGATCTTCTTGACGATCTCCGGCGACTCGCCGGTGACGCTGCCATCGAGGGCGGTGTAGGCGAAGGGGGTTTCGTTGGCGTAGCCGATGCGCACGCTGCTGCTGTCCTTGACCTTGTCCAGGGTCGAGGCCTGGGCGCCGGCAGCGAAACCGGTGATCAGGGCGACAGCCAGCGCGAGGCGGCCGAAGCGGGAGGGGATAACGCTACTCATCTTGGTGTTCTCCTGTTTCTTGTAGTCCGCCAGTGGCGGCATGCTGTGTTAGGAGGCAGGTAAATCAAGAGCGTTGGTGCGCATTAGGCCTGCGCCGGGTGGTGTTCTTTTGAGTTGCCTGAGGCACTGTTTTCCACCCTTGGCCCGAGCATACAAAGGCTTTTTTGGCTACGGCATTGCACTAGGACAATTGAATCGTAACGTCTCACGCGGGATGCTTGAACGCAGTCGCCGGAGGAGCCATCGATGCACAACTGGAAGAAGGCCCTGGCTAACGCTCGCCCGGGCGAATCAAAGTACAAACTACTGGTCCAGGCAGTCGCCGCCGATATCGAACAGGGTACCCTGATCGATGGCCAGCGGCTGCCACCGCAACGTCAGGTCTCCGATGCGCTGGGTATCAGCGTGCAGACCGTGACCAACGCCTATAAGGAGCTGGAGCGCCAGGGCCGTGTGCGCTGCGAAGTGGGCCGTGGCAGTTTCGTTTCGCGGCGCACCAGCGAGCGGGTGGCCACCAGCATGCTCGATCAAACCGAGCAGGCGCTGATGGACTTTTCCAACGCGCGCATCCTGCACACCGATGCCCACGACCGCCTGTGGCGACAGACCTGTCTGGAGCTGGCGCAGGAGCCGGATCAGCCGTGGATTCACGCCTTTCGCCCGATAGCCGGCATGCAGCACCAGCGCGAGTCGGCAGTGCGCTGGCTGGCGCGTCTGGGCATGGATGTGGGCATCGAGGACGTGCTGCTGACCAGCGGCGCTGCCCACGGTATTTTCCTCGCCTTGGCCACCCTGGCTGGCCCGGATGACGTGGTGCTCTGCGAAGGCCTGACCGACCACGGCGCCATCGGTAGCTCGCAGGTGCTCGGCTTCACCCTCAAGGGCCTGGAGATGGATCGCTACGGGCTGAACCCCGAACACTTCGAGGACATGTGCGGCAATGAGCGCATTACCGCGCTGGTCTGTACGCCCAATCTGAACAATCCCACCAGCGCGCTGATGCCCGACGAGCGCCGCCGCGAGATCGCCGAGATCGCCCGTCGCTATGGCGTGTACATCATCGAGGACGACGTCTACGGCCCGCTGCTGGCCGGCCAGCAAAGCACGCGGCCGCTCAGCCATTACGCGCCTGAGCTGTCGTTCTACTGCACCAGCATGACCAAGTCGGTGCTCACCGGCCTGCGCATCGGTTATCTGGTGATGCCCAAGCGCCTGGCCCTGCGCACCGAGAGCATCCTGCGGGTCAACAGCTGGATGGCGCCGTCGCTGCTCGGTGAGATCGCCACGCGCTGGATCGACTCCGGTGAGGCCGAGGACCTGGTGCAACTGCAGCGGCAATTGCTGGCCAACCGGCAGGCGCTGGTGGAGCAGGAGCTGGGCGAGCACCTGATCGGCAATCACCCCTATTCGCTCAACAGCTGGCTGCGCGTGCCGGAAGGCTGGGAAACCGACGGCCTGCTGCGCGAACTGCGCCGGCGCAACGTTGCGCTGACCCTGCCTGACCCCTTCGTTCCGCCCGGCATGCCACGGCCGCGGGCGGTGCGCCTGTGCGTCGGCGCCGAATGCAGCGAGGCGAAGATGCGCCAGGGCGTGCAGATCGTGCGTGACGTGTTCGAGCAGTACCCGAAGGTGCATGATTTTTAGCTCTGTTGAAGAGCTTCGCGGCTGAAGCCTCTCCCACAATTTCGCCCGTCATGCTGATCAGCCCCCTCTCCCGCTTGCGGGAGAGGGCTGGGGAGATGGGCTTTGTAGCCCGGATGAAATCCGGGGGGCGGTTTGCAGCGATGCTTCCCGGATTTCATCCAGGCTACAAGCTGGTGCGCACCGATTGCTCGCCTCTTGAAGTACCCGAATAAAAAATCGTCCTAGTACATTCAGCCACTCAATTTCCCGCTCATACACTCGGCCGCACACCTTCACGGAACGTGCGCCATGTCTTCCATCCCCTTCGATGACCTGCTCCAGGCTCGCCAGCGTATCGCCGGCCTGGTGCGTCAGACGCCGCTGGAGCACTCACCGAGCCTGAGTCGCCTGGCCGGTGTGCCGGTGTGGTTGAAGCTGGAGTCGCAGCAGGCCACCGGCAGCTTCAAGCTGCGCGGCGCGAGCAATGCGGTGGCGCTGCTGGATGCCGAGCAGAAACGCCTTGGCGTGGTCACTGCCTCCACCGGCAACCATGGCCGTGCCCTTGCCTTCGCCGCCTCGCAGCAGGGCGTGAAGGCCATCGTCTGCCTTTCCGAGCTGGTGCCGCAGAACAAGGTGCGCGCCATTCGCGAGTTGGGCGCCGAGGTGGTGATCAGCGGCCGCAGCCAGGACGACGCCCAGCTCGAAGCCCTGCGCATCGCCGGCGAGCAGGGCGCCGCATTTATCCCGCCGTTCGACCATCCGCACGTGATCGCCGGCCAGGGCAGCCTGGGCCTGGAGATTCTCGAGCAGTGCCCGGACGTCTGCGAAGTGCTGGTGCCGCTGTCCGGCGGCGGCCTGTTCGCCGGCGTGGCGCTGGCGATCAAGGCGGCCAGCCCGGCCATTCGCACCCATGGCATCAGCATGCAACTGGGTGCGGCGATGCACGCCAGCCTCGAGGCCGGCGAACCGGTCGAGGTGGAAGAACTGCCGACCCTGGCCGACTCGCTCGGCGGCGGCATCGGCCTGGACAACCGCTTCACCTATTCCATCACGCGCGAGCTGTGCGACCAGGTTCACCTGCTCGACGAAGCTTCCATCGCCCGCGGCATTCGCCACGCCTACCGCGAGGAGCGGCTGGTGGTCGAAGGCGCTGCCGCGGTCGGTATCGCCGCCCTGCTCGACGGCCTGATCGAGCCGCGTGGCCCGGTGGTGGTGGTGATCAGCGGCCGCAATATCGATATCGACCAGCACCTGCGGGTGCTCAACGGCGCCGACGCCTGAGGAGTCCCCATGGCCAAGACCCTGATACTCAACCAGGCCGATTTGCGCGGGTGCGTCGGCCTCGACACCGACAGCCTCGAGGTGGTGGAAAACGCCTTTCGCCTGCTGGCCACCGCTGCGGTGGCGATGCCGCCGATCCTGCGTCTGGACGTGCCCGAGCATAACGGCGAGGTGGACGTGAAGACCGCCTACCTGCCCGGCGTGGCGCACTTCGCGATCAAGGTCAGTCCCGGTTTCTTCGACAACCCCAAGCTTGGCCTGCCCAGCCTCAACGGCCTGATGATGCTGTTCTCGGTACAGACCGGTCTGGCCGATGCGCTGCTGCTGGATAACGGCTACCTCACCGCCGTGCGCACCGCCGCCGCTGGCGCCATCGCCGCCAAATGGCTGGCCCGTGAAGACGCCAAGGTGGTCGCCATCCTCGGTGCTGGTGAGCAGGCGCGCTTGCAGCTGCAGGCGCTGCGCCTGGTGCGTGAGGTGCGCGAGGTGCGTATCTGGGCGCGTGATCCCGCCAAGGCCCAGGCCATGGCCGCCGAGCTGGACGATGCGCGCGCGGTGGACAGCGTCGACGCGGCGCTGGATGGCGCCGATATCGCCATCACCACCACGCCGAGTCGCGAGCCACTGATCGAGCCGCAGCATCTGCGTCCGGGCCTGCATATCACCGCGATGGGCTCGGATGCCGAGCACAAGAACGAGATCGCCCCGGCCGTGCTGGCGCGGGTCGATGCCTATGTCGCCGACCGTCTGAGCCAGACCCGCGTATTGGGCGAGCTCAATCACGCCATCGCCGCCGGCCTGGTTGCCGCAGACGCTGATTTCGCCGAACTCGGCCAGGTCATCGCCGGTCAGCGCCCCGGTCGCACCGCCAATGACCAGATCACCCTGTGCGACCTGACCGGCACCGGTGCCCAGGACACCGCCATCGCCAGCCTTGCCTATCAGCGCGCCGTCGCGGCCGGTAAAGGCCTCAGTTTCGACTCCTGAAAACCTGCGGGCGCGGCACGCCGCGCCTGAATAACCGTTCCATCACGAGGGCAACGCAATGTCCGAAATCGTCGTCAACCTCCCCTTCAGCCGGGAGGAATATGCCCAGCGCCTGGCCAAGACGCGTAGCGCCATGCAGGCCAGGGGCATCGAACTGCTGATCGTCACCGACCCATCCAACATGGCCTGGCTCACCGGCTATGACGGCTGGTCGTTCTACGTGCACCAGTGCGTACTGCTGGCGCTCGATGGCGAGCCGGTCTGGTATGGCCGCGGCCAGGACGCCAACGGCGCCAAGCGCACGGTGTTCATGCAGCAGGGCAATATCGTCGGCTACCCCGATCACTACGTGCAGTCCACCGAGCGCCACCCGATGGACTACCTGTCCAAGGAGGTCATCGCCGCCCGTGGCTGGGACAAGCTCACCATCGGCGTCGAGCTGGACAACTACTACTTCAGCGCCGCCGCCTATGGCTCGCTGCAGCGAAATCTGCCCAACGCGCGCTTCGTCGATTCGACTGCGTTGGTCAACTGGCAGCGGGCGATCAAGTCGCCTACCGAGATTGGCTACATGCGCATCGCGGCGAAGATCGTCGAGCAGATGCACGCGGCGATCTTCGACAAGATCGAGCCGGGCCTGCGCAAGAACGAGCTGGTGGCCGAGATCTACCGCACCGGCATCCTCGGTGCCGACGGCCATGGCGGCGACTACCCGGCCATCGTCCCGTTGCTGCCCACCGGCGCCGATGCCAGCGCGCCGCACCTGACCTGGGACGACTCGCCGATGATCAGCGGCGCCGGCACCTTCTTCGAGATTGCCGGTTGCTACAAGCGTTACCACTGCCCGCTGTCGCGCACCATCTACCTGGGCAAGCCGCCGCAGCATTTCCTCGACGGCGAGAAGGCCGTGGTCGAAGGCATCGCCGCCGGCCTGGAGGCTGCAAAACCGGGCAATACCACCGGCGATATCGCCCGCGCCTTCTTCAAGGTGCTGGAGAAGTTCGGTATCCACAAGGACAGCCGCTGCGGCTACCCCATCGGTATCAGTTATCCGCCGGACTGGGGCGAGCGCACCATGAGCCTGCGCCCGAGCGACGAAAGCGTGCTACAGCCGGGGATGACCTTTCACTTCATGCCGGGCCTGTGGCTGGACGACTGGGGCCTGGAAATCACTGAGTCGATCCTGATCACCGACAGCGGCGTGGAAACCCTCTGCGACGTGCCGCGCAAACTGTTCGTGAAGGACTGACGCCGCTTGAGTGTAGGAGCCGGCTTGCCGGCGATCCGGATCAACACCGCATCGCTGGCAAGCCAGCTCCTACGAAAAGCGGCGCTATCGAGACATCCACTTATGCCGTAATGCTGTTCACTTAAGGTTGCACACGTTTGGCTCCCCTCTCCCATTTATGGGAGAGGGGCTGGGGGAGAGGGCAGAAAACACCGCAAAATTGCCAGTTTACCCCTCTCCCTAACCCTCTCCCCGGAGGGGCGAGGGGACTGATCGAACTCGACCGTTTCTTAAGTGAACAGCATTACACTTATGCCGGGCTTTGCACCATGACCCAACTGCGCGACAACCCCATCAGCCCCACGGTCGACTTTGATCGTGATGGCGTGCAACACGGCTTTCTCAAGCTGCCCTATTCCCGCGACGACTCGGCCTGGGGCGCGGTGATGATCCCGGTGACCGTGGTGAAGAACGGCAGCGGCCCCACCGCGCTGCTTACCGGCGGCAACCACGGTGACGAGTACGAAGGCCCGCTGGCGCTGAGCAAGCTGGCCCAGCACCTGCGCGCCGAGGACGTCACTGGCCGGGTGATCATCGTGCCGTTCATGAACACCCCGGCGGTGCAGGCTGGCACCCGCACCTCGCCCATCGACAAGGGCAATCTCAACCGCAGCTTTCCCGGCAAGCCGGACGGCACGGTGACGCAGAAGATCGCCGACTACTTCCAGCGCACCCTGCTGCCCATGGCCGACGTGGTGCTGGACATCCACTCCGGTGGCAAGACCCTGGATTTCCTGCCCTTCGCAGCCTGCCACGTGCAGCCCGACAAGGCGCAGGACGCCGCTTGCGCCGCCGGCATGCGCGCCTTCGCCGCGCCCTACTGCATGCGCATGCTGGAGCTGGACGCAGTGGGCATGTACGACACCGCCGCCGAGGAACAGGGCAAGGTGTTCGTCACCACCGAACTGGGTGGTGGCGGCAGCAGCACGGCGAAAAGCCTGGCCATCGCCGAGCGCGGCGTGCGCAACCTGCTGATCCACTTCGGCCTGCTACAGGGTGAGATCGAGGCCGGCGAGTCGGTGATGCTAGATATGCCCGACGGCGACTGCTTCGTCGCCAGCGAAGACGATGGCCTGCTGGAGATGTGCCGCGACCTCGGCGATACGGTGGAAAAGGGTGAGGTGATCGCCCGCGTACACAGCGCCCGCCGCACCGGCGCGCCGGCTGCCGAATACCGCGCCAAACGCAGTGGCTTGCTCGCAGCCCGGCATTTTCCGGGGCTGGTGAAAAGTGGTGATACCCTTGCGGTCATCGCCGAGGTGGTGGGTTGAGAAACCCAACCTGCAGCCGCTGTGAAAGCACCTGGCCATGCTCATGAGCGCCGGTAAGGCAAAAGCTTCGCGAGCAAGCTCGCTCCTACAGGCCTCGCATCGTTCCCAAGATAGGCGTACTGCCGATGCACAAGCTCGACCGCTATGACCTGAAGATCCTGCGCATCCTTTCCGAGGATGGGCGGATCACCAAGTCGGCTCTGGCCGAGGCGATCAACCTCTCGGTGACGCCGGCCTGGGAGCGGGTGCGCAAGCTGGAAAGTGCCGGGTTGATCAAGGGCTACCGCGCGCAGATCGACTGGGCAGCGCTGTTTCGCAGCCAGCAGGTGCTGGTGGAAATCACCCTGGCCCGTCACACCGCGCAGGACATGCGCCGCTTCGAGCAGCGCCTGAGCGAGGCGCCGGAGGTAGGCTTCTGCTACGCCACCGGCGGCGGCGTCGACTACATCGCGATGATCCGCGCCCGCGACATCGACCACTACCAGCGCTTCATCGACCAACTGCTGCTGGAAGACCTCGGTATCGAGCGCTATTTCACCTACATCGTCACCAAGACCATCAAGGCGGACACGGCAGGTGCGCCCGCAGAACTGGACGACTAAGGTACGCCACCATGAGATGTCGGGTATCTGGTGGATTAGCCGCCTGCCGAGGTGACCGAGCGTTTCACCCCATTGGCTGCGGCGTAACCCACCATCGGAGCGCTACGTTTCATCGCCTGGTGGGTTACGCGCCGCGATAGTGGGCATCTTCGATTCACGTTCAGCGTCGCTAACCCACTCTACAGTCAGTGGCTCGACCGAGGGCAGCAGCCCTTCGTCTTCACCGCCGTCAGGCCATCGCCGTGGTTACTCACGCCGTCGGTATGAGTCGCTCCGTGGTCTTAACGGCCTTTAGGGGCGGCTCAGCCGGAGGGGCGCAATTGGGCGCGAATGGTCGGGAATACGAAGGCATAAGCGGCAAACCGTTCGTCGACTACTACCCCCTGAAACTGAACCAAAGACTTTTCCCGGGAGTCCGTCTCCGGGACGGGCAGGAGGTCCGTTTCCGATGCAATGCCTTGATTCGGAAGGGCTTCCGCGCAAAGGCCAATCACCAGGGTCACTGGGTTTGAATAAGTTCTTCATGTCACTTTGCCTGGGAGGCGCTCTTTTACTGGGAATTTGTACCCAAGCCTCCGCCACCTTTCGCATTCACACCATTCCTGCCACTGCGCCAGCGGCCGCGCCCAAACCGGCCAGCGAAGTGATCGACCGCGCCCTCGGTGCACTGGGCACGCCTTACCGCTGGGGCGGTACCAGCCTGCGTCACGGCTTCGATTGCAGCGGCCTGGTGCAATACGCCTTCAAGACTCAGGACGACCTCGACCTGCCACGCACCTCGCGCGCACTGTCACGCCTGGACGCGCCCTCGGTGAAACGCAGCGACCTGCAGCCCGGCGATCTGCTGTTTTTCCGCATTCGCAGCCGCTCGGTGGATCACGTGGCCATCTACATCGGTGAGGGCCGCTTCGTCCACGCGCCACGGCGCGGCACCAAGGTGCGCATCGACCGCCTCAACAATTCGTACTGGCAGCGGCATTTCCAGTTGGCCAAGCGGGTGGTGCCGGAGGCCTGAGTCAGCGACGGCGCGACCTTTCATCCGAGCGGCCTGGCCATCTGCGGGAAAACCTATCCCGTGGGTCAACAACGCGCTAGAATTCGCGCCGCTCGCGGCCATGCCGGCTGCGGCAGTGGGTTCCCTCACCCCACTTCATGAAAAAGGACATCGACATGACCCTGATTCCTGCGTCGGTCAGTCGGCCCGTGCTGGCCGGCCTGATCGCCTTCCATATCCTCATCATCATCGCCAGCAACTACCTGGTGCAGCTGCCGATCACCCTGTTCGGCTGGCATACCACCTGGGGTGCGTTCAGCTTTCCGTTCATCTTCCTGGCCACTGACCTCACCGTGCGTCTGATCGGCAAGCATGCCGCACGGGTGGTGATCGCCCGGGTGATGCTGCCGGCGCTGCTCGCCTCCTACGTGGTGTCGGTGCTGTTCCACGAAGGCGCCTTCGGCGGCCTGATGGCGCTGGGAGAATTCAACCTGTTCGTCTTCCGTATCGCCGTGGCCAGTTTCCTGGCCTACGCCTTCGGCCAGTTGCTCGATATCCAGGTGTTCGACCGTTTGCGCCAGATGCGCCAGTGGTGGGTCGCGCCGACGGCCTCGACCATCCTCGGCAACCTGCTCGATACCTTCCTGTTCTTCTCGGTGGCCTTCTGGCGCAGCGACGATCCGTTCATGGCGGCCAACTGGGTGGAGATCGCCACGGTGGACTACGTGATCAAGCTGGCCATCAGCCTGATCCTCTTCGTGCCGCTGTACGGCATGCTGCTCAGTGCCATCGTGCGGGCGTTGCCGCAGCGTACCGCCACAGCCTGAGCTGAATCCGTAGCCCGGATGCAATCCGGGAATGTTCTGTGCCCTGCCCCGGATTTCATCCGGGCTACGCCACACGAGAATTCTCCTATTGCCCCGCCACCTTCAGAAAAAACTGCGGTAGCGCCTACCCGGCTTGGAAAAAACGCCAAGCCACCCTTCCCTAGCATGTCTCCCATGCCCATCGGCCCGGAGACATCGCCATGCCCCTCGACCATCCCCTGTTGTTCAAATCGCTGTGCTATGTCGACGGTCACTGGCTGCACAGTGACGATGGCGCCAGCATCGCCGTGCACAACCCGGCCGATCAGAGCGTGATCGGCCATGTGCCGATGCTCGGTGAGAAGCAGATCACCGCCGCGGTGGACGCCGCTCAGCGCGCCTTCGCCGACTGGCGCGAGCAGAGCCTGGAAACCCGCGCGGCGCTGCTGCGGCGCTGGGCCGAACTGATCCTGCAGCATCAGGAAGACCTGGCGCGCATTCTCAGCCAGGAACAGGGCAAGCCGTTGGCCGAAGCCCGTGGCGAGATCCGCTACGCCGCCAGCTTTATCCCCTGGTTCGCCGAGGAGGCGCGCCGGCTCTATGGCCAGACCATTCCCAGCCATATTCCCGGTGCCCAGCTCGGTACGCTGAAGGAGCCGGTCGGCGTTTGCGCCCTGCTCACACCCTGGAATTTCCCCAGTGCGATGATCACCCGCAAGGCGGCTGCGGCCCTGGCCGCCGGTTGCACCGTGGTGGTCAAGCCGGCGCACGAGACGCCCTATTCCGCCTTTGCCCTGGCGCAATTGGCCGAGGAAGCCGGGCTGCCCGTCGGCGTGTTCAACGTGGTGCTGGGCGAACCGCAGATGGCCATGGAAACCCTGGTCAAGGACGTGCGGGTGCGTTCTGTGAGCTTCACCGGCTCGACCCGTGTGGGCAAGCTGGTGCTGCAGGCCGCCGCCGAGGACGTGAAGAAAGTGGCGCTGGAATTGGGCGGCAACGCGCCGCTGATCGTTTGCGCCGATGCAGACCTGGATCACGCCGTGCAGGTGGCGCTGGATGCCAAGTTCCAGACTTCCGGCCAGGACTGCTGTGCTGCCAACCGCATTCTGGTCGAGCGCCCTGTTTATGAAGAATTTCTACGGCGCTTCGCCAAGGCCGTGCGTGGCCTGCGTGTCGGCCCCGGCCAGGATGAGCGCAATCAGATCGGTCCGCTGATGCACCAGGCGGCGCTGGACGTGACGGCCGCCCGGGTCGCCGATGCCATCGAACAGGGCGCGCGCCTGCTGGCCGGTGGTGAGCCGCATGCGCTGGGCGGCTGGTTCTGGCAGCCGACGCTGTTGGCCGACGTTACCGACAGCATGCGCATCTACCGCGAGGAGAACTTCGCCCCCATCGCCGGCGTGCGCGCCTTCGACAACCTGGACGAGGTTGTGACCATGGCCAACGACACCGAATACGGTCTGGCCGCCTACATTTGTTCCAACCGCGTGGACGTCGTCCACCCGCTGATCCGCCGCCTCGACCACGCCATGGTCGCGGTCAACGGCACCAAGTTCACCGGCCACCCGATCCCCTTCGGTGGCATGAAAGCCTCAGGCCTCGGCCGTGAGGGCGGCACGGAAGGCTTCGAGCCCTTCGTCGAAACCAAGTACTTCTGCATTCATCACCAGGGTCAGCGTTACTCCTGATGATCCAGAGTGCGGGTGGGAGGGGCTTTAGCCGCGACTGACCTTACAGGCGCATCGCGGCTACGACTGTATGGATGCAGGAGGTAGAGCGAAGCAGGATGCCCGAGCCGAAAGCCCCTCCCACGAGCGTGTGAATTACCTTTAACGCTACCTCAGCGAATTAGATGGAGATCGCCATGACCGACTACCAGAACCTGTTCGAGCAGGACCGTGCCCACTTCATGCACCCGTCCACCCACGCTCACGACCACGCCAGCGGCGCGCTCAAGGGCCGCATCATCACCGGTGCTTCCGGCATCCGTATTCGTGACCATGAAGGCCGCGAGCTGCTCGACGCCTTCGCCGGCCTGTACTGCGTGAACATCGGCTACGGCCGCACCGAGGTGGCCGAAGCCATCTACAAACAGGCCAAGGAGTTGGCTTACTACCACACCTACGTGGGTCACTCGACCGAGGCCATCATCGAGCTGTCGGCGCGCATCATCGATTGGGCGCCCAAGGGCATGAAGAAGGTCTACTACGGCCTCTCCGGCTCGGACGCCAACGAGACCCAGATCAAGCTGGTGCGTTACTACAACAACGTGCTCGGCCGTCCGGCGAAGAAGAAGATCATCTCCCGCCAGCGCGGCTACCACGGCTCGGGCATCATGACCGGCAGCCTCACCGGCCTGGCCAGCTTCCACCAGCACTTCGACCTGCCTCACGCGGATATCAAGCACGCCGCCTGCCCGCACTTCTACAAGGCGCCGGCTGGCATGGATGAAGCGGCCTTCGTGCGCCACTGCGCCGAGGACCTGGAGCGTCTGATCCTCGCCGAAGGGCCGGATACCGTGGCCGCCTTTATCGGCGAGCCGGTGATGGGCACTGGCGGCATTATCGTCCCGCCCACCGGTTACTGGCAGGCGATCCAGGCGGTGCTCGACAAGTACGACATCCTGCTGATCGCTGACGAAGTGGTCTGCGCCTTCGGCCGTCTGGGCACGCCGATGGGCAGCCAGATGTTCGGCATGCAGCCGGATCTGATCACCACGGCCAAGGGCCTGACCAGCGCCTATGCGCCGTTGTCAGCGGTGATTGTCGGCGAGAAGGTGTGGAACGTGATCGACGAGGCCTCCAGCCGCGACGGTGCCATGGGCCATGGCTGGACTTATTCCGGCCACCCGATCTGCGCCGCCGCTGCGTTGGCTAACCTGGATATTCTCGAAAAGGAAAATATCTCTGCCAACGCCGCCGACGTCGGCGCCTACCTCAACCAGCAACTGCGCCAGACCTTCGAAGGCCATCCACTGGTGGGCGAAGTGCGTGGTGTCGGCATGCTCGCCGCGCTGGAGTTCATGGCTGACAAGGAGGCGCGCACGCCATTCGACCCGGCGCTCAAGGTCGGCCCGCGGGTTTCCGCTGCCTGCCTGGAACGCGGCATGATCGCCCGCGCCATGCCGCACGGCGATATCCTCGGCTTCGCCCCGCCGCTGGTGCTGACCAAGGCTGAGGCAGACGAGGTAGTGGGGATCGCCAAGGCGGCGGTGGATGCAGTGGCCAGCGAGGTGCTTTGAGCTCGCTAGAGCGGTAGGTTGCCGTCCTGTGGGAGGGGCTTCAGCCGCGACGGCTTGAGCCCTGAGCCCGGATCGGCGACCTCCAGGAATGCCCAGAAGCTCGCCGCTGAAGCGCCTCCCACAGTCCGTGGGGGCTTTTCGTGAGCCTGTGGGAGGGGCTTTAGCCGCGATTGCTTCCCAGCTTGTCCAGCTTGCGCAGAAACACGGTCATTTCTTTTTCGGCCTGCTTGTCACCCTTGGCCTGGGCAGCGGCTATGCCCTGCTGCCAGGCCTGGCGTGCTGCCTCGGTGTTGCCTTCGGCCTGCAGCGCCTTGCCCAGCAGTTTCCAGGCAGCGGAATAGCCGGGGTCGAACTCCACGCAGCGTTGCAGGTGCTCGGCCGCCTGTGTGGCGTTACCACCATCCAGGTGGGCCTTGCCCAGGCCGAAACGCAGCAGGGCGTTGTCCATGCCCTTGGCCAGCATCTTTTCCAGTGCCTCAGTGCTCACAGGGAGTCTCCTTCGCCGGCCTCGCTGGTGTCGATTGTAGGAGCGAGCTCTGCTCGCGAATCTCAGGCGCTCGAAAAGCTTCGCGAGCAGAGCTCGCTCCTACGAGATTTGTCTTCTCTAGCTTCAGAAGAACGTCAGACCCGCCTGGAACAGGCGCTCGACGTCGCGGATGTACTTCTTGTCGACCAGGAACAGGATCACGTGGTCGCCGGACTCGATCACCGTATTGTCGTGGGCGATCAGCACCTGTTCGTCGCGGATGATGGCGCCAATGGTGGTGCTCGGTGGCAGGGCGATGTCTTCGATGGCACGGCCGATCACCTTGCTCGATTTGGCGTCGCCATGGGCGATCACTTCCAGCGCCTCGGCGGCGCCACGGCGCAGGCTGTGCACGCTTTCGATATCGCCACGGCGCACGTGGGTCAGCAGGGTACCGATGGTGGCCAACTGCGGGCTGATGGCGATGTCGATCTCGCCGCCCTGCACCAGGTCGACATAGGCCGGGTTGTTGATGATGGTCATCACCTTGCGCGCACCCAGGCGCTTGGCCAGCAGCGACGACATGATGTTGGCCTCGTCGTCGTTGGTCAGGGCGAGGAAGATGTCGGCATCGTTGATGTTCTCTTCCACCAGCAGGTCGCGATCCGAGGCGCTGCCCTGCAGCACGATGGTGCTGTCGAGGTTCTCCGACAGGTAGCGGCAGCGCGCCGGGTTCATCTCGATGATCTTCACCTGGTAGCGGCTTTCGATGGCCTCGGCCAGACGTTCGCCAATATTGCCGCCGCCAGCGATCACCACGCGCTTGTAGCTGTCCTCGAGACGGCGCATTTCGCTCATCACTGCACGGATGTGCGCCTTGGCGGCGATGAAGAACACTTCGTCATCGGCCTCGATCACGGTGTCGCCCTTGGGTATGATCGGCCGGTTGCGGCGGAAGATCGCCGCGACGCGGGTGTCGACGTTGGGCATGTGCTGGCGCAGCTGGCGCAGTTGCTGGCCCACCAGCGGGCCGCCGTAGTAGGCCTTGACCGCCACCAGCTGCGCCTTGCCTTCGGCGAAGTCGATCACCTGCAGGGCGCCGGGGTATTCGATCAGGCGCTTGATGTAGTTGGTCACCACCTGCTCGGGGCTGATCAGTACGTCGACCGGAATCGCTTCGTTGTCGAACAGCGCCTCGCGGGTCAGGTAGGCCGCCTCGCGCACCCGGGCGATCTTGGTCGGCGTGTGGAACAGGGTGTAGGCCACCTGACAGGCCATCATGTTGACTTCGTCGCTGTTGGTCACCGCCACCAGCATGTCGGCATCATCAGCGCCGGCTTGGCGTAGCACGGTGGGGAAGGAGCCCTTGCCCTGCACGGTGCGGATGTCCAGGCGGTCGCCGAGGTCGCGCAGGCGGTCGCCATCTGTGTCGACCACGGTGATGTCGTTGGCCTCGCTGGCGAGGTGTTCGGCCAGGGTGCCGCCCACTTGGCCGGCGCCGAGAATGATGATTTTCACTGATCGCTCCGTTAGCTGTGGCTGGTCACAGCGGTCTTTATCAGCTTGGCATAGTAGAAGCCGTCGTGGCCGTCCAGCTGTGGCAGCAACTGGCGACCGTGGGCTGGCTGCAGGCCGAACTCGCCAGCGATGGCGACTTCCTGCGCGTCGGGGGTGCGGGCGAGGAAGGCGGCGATGGTCTCGCTATTTTCCGTTGGCAGCACCGAACAGGTGGCGTAGAGCAGAATGCCGCCAGGCGCCAGGGTCGGCCACAGGGCGTCGAGCAGCTCGCCCTGTAGCTGGGCCAGGGCGGGAATGTCTTCAGGTTTGCGAGTCAGCTTTATGTCCGGATGACGGCGGATCACCCCGGTGGCCGAGCACGGCGCGTCGAGCAGGATGCGCTGGAATGGCCGGCCGTCCCACCAGGCGCCGGTATCGCGGCCGTCGGCGGCGATCAGGGTGGCTTTCAGATGCAGGCGGTCGAGATTCTCGCGTACGCGCGCCAGGCGCTTGGCTTCCAGATCCACGGCGACCACTTCGCCCAGGCCGGGCTCGACTTCCAGCAGGTGGCAAGTCTTGCCGCCCGGCGCGGCGCAGGCGTCCAGCACACGTTGGCCAGGCGCCAGCTCGAGCAGGTCGGCGGCCAGTTGCGCGGCTTCGTCCTGCACGCTGACGCGGCCATCCTTGAAGCCGGGCAGGGTGGTCACGTCGCAAGGTTGCAGCAGGCGCACGCCGTCGCGACTGAAGGTGCAGGGCTCGGCTTCGATGCCAGCCTCGCGCAGCTCGTTGAGGTAGGCGTCGCGGCTGCCGTGGCGGCGATTGACGCGCAGGATCAGCGGCGGATGCGCGTTGTTGGCGGCGCAGATGGCCTGCCAGTGCTGCGGCCAATGCGCCTTGAGCGCCTTCTGCAGCCAGCGCGGGTGGGCGCTGTGTAGCACCGGGTCGCGATCCAGTTCGGCGAACAGCGCTTCATGCTCGCGCTGGGCGCGGCGCAACACGGCATTGAGCAGTCCCTTGGCCCAGGGCTTTTTCAACGCGCCGGCGCAGCCGACCGTTTCGCCGATGGCAGCGTGTTCGGGGATGCGGCTGTGCAGCAACTGATAGAGGCCGATCAGCAGGAGCGCTTCCACGTCCTTGTCGGCAGCCTTGAAGGGTTTTTCCAGCAGTTTGTCGGCCAGCAGCTGCAGGCGTGGCTGCCAGCGGGCGGCGCCGAAGGCCAGGTCCTGCGCCAGGGCGCGGTCGTGGTGCTCGACCTTGTCCAATTGCGGCGGCAGGCTGCTGCCCAGCGAGGCCTTGCCGGACAGCACGGCAGTCAGGGCGCGGGCTGCAGCCAGGCGAGGATTCATTGACCGAGCACCAGGCCGGGCGCGAACTGCTCGCGGCGGCTGTTATAGAGGTCGGCGAACGCCAGCGGCTTACCGCCGGGCAGCTGCAGGCGAGTCAGGCGCAGCGCGCCTTCGCCGCAGGCCACGGTCAGACCGCTCTTGTCGGCGGCGAGAATGCTGCCAGGTGCGCCCCTGCCCTCGCCCAGTTCGGCGGTATGCACCTTGAGTGCATCGCCGTTCAGCGTGGTGTGGCAGATCGGCCAGGGGTGGAAGGCGCGCACCAAGCGCTCCAATTCCACGGCCGGGCGGCTGAAGTCCAGAAGCGCTTCTTCCTTGTTCAGCTTGTGTGCGTAATTGGCCAGGGCATCGTCCTGCACTTCGCCCTTCAGCGTGCCGGCAGCCAGGCCGGCGATGGCGGCAAGCACGGCAGGCGGACCGAGTTTGGCCAGGCGGTCATGCAGGCTGCCGCCGGTATCGGCGGGACCGATCGGCGTGCTGACCTTGAGCAGCATCGGTCCGGTGTCCAGGCCCGCTTCCATTTGCATCACGGTGACGCCACTCTCGGCATCGCCGGCCTGCACCGCGCGCTGGATCGGCGCTGCGCCACGCCAGCGTGGCAGCAAGGAGGCGTGACTGTTGATGCAGCCCAGGCGCGGAGTGTCGAGCACCGCCTGCGGCAGGATCAGGCCGTAGGCGACTACTACCATCAGGTCCGGTTGCAGCGCCGCCAGCTCGGCCTGAGCCTCTTCATTGCGCAGGCTGGCCGGCTGATAGACCGGAATGCCGTGCTCGACGGCGAGCTGCTTGACCGGGCTCGGCATCAGCTTCTGGCCGCGGCCGGCCGGGCGATCCGGCTGGGTGTAGACGGCGACGATCTGGTGCGGGCTGGCCAGCAGGGCCTTGAGGTGCTCGGCGGCGAATTCCGGGGTGCCGGCAAAGACGATACGCAATGAGTCAGACATGAGAGCTCGCTAAAAGAAAAAGGCTTGCCGTGGCAAGCCTTCTGAATCGGGCGTCAGGCGCGCTGACGATGCTGTTTTTCCAGCTTCTTCTTGATGCGGTCGCGCTTGAGGTTGGACAGGTAATCCACAAACAGCTTGCCGTTGAGGTGATCGCACTCGTGCTGTATGCACACGGCCAGCAGGCCTTCGGCAATCAGCTCATAGGGCTGGCCGTCGCGATCCAGCGCCTTGATCTTGACCTTCTGCGGGCGATCGACGTTTTCGTAGAAGCCGGGCACCGACAGGCAGCCTTCCTGGTACTGGTCCATCTCGTCGGTCAACGACTCGAACTCGGGGTTGATGAATACCCGCGGTTCGGACTTGTCCTCTGACAGGTCCATGACCACCACGCGCTTGTGCACGTTGACCTGCGTCGCCGCCAGGCCGATACCAGGAGCGTCATACATGGTCTCGAACATGTCGTCGACCAGCTGACGGATGGAGTCATCCACAACGTCCACCGGTTTGGCGATGGTACGCAGGCGTGGATCAGGAAATTCAAGGATATTCAGGATCGCCATATGCGTTTGTGATGCACTTGTGGAATAAAGTCAAAATCCGCTGCTAAGATGATGAACAGCATTGAAAAACGGCTTCACGCCGCGTATTCAGCGGGTTTGGCACGCGGCGCTAGGGCGCTTCACGTGAAGGCACATAATAAAGGGATTCACCGTATGAGGAAATCACTACTCGCCCTGCTCTTTGCAGCTGGCGGACTGGCCCTGACCAGCTTGGCTCAGGCCGAAGTGCAACTCAAGGACGGTCACCCGGACCGCTACACAGTGGTCAAGGGCGATACCCTCTGGGACATTTCCGGCAAGTTCCTGCGCCAGCCGTGGAAATGGCCGGAGATCTGGCACGCCAACCCACAGGTCGCCAACCCGCACCTGATCTATCCCGGCGATACCCTCAACCTGGTCTACGTTGACGGTCAGCCGCGCCTGATGCTCAACCGCGGTGAGTCGCGCGGTACCATCAAGCTGTCGCCGCAGGTGCGCAGCACGCCAATGGCCGAAGCGATCCCGACTATCCCGCTGGAGGCGATCAACAGCTTCCTGCTGAGCAACCGTATCGTCGACACGCCGGAAGAATTCAACGGCAAGCCTTACGTCGTCGCAGGCAACGCCGAGCGCGTGGTCAGCGGCGCTGGCGATCGTGTCTACGCCCGTGGTCAGTTCGACGAAGAGCATCCGATTTACGGCATCTTCCGTCAGGGCAAGACCTATGCGGACCCGGAGACCAAGGAGTTCCTCGGTATCAACGCCGATGATATCGGCACCGGTGAAGTCGTAGCTGAGGAAGGTGATATCGGTACTCTGGTGCTGAGCCGTTCCACTCAGGAAGTGCGCCTGGGAGATCGCCTGTTCCCCACCGAGGAGCGTGCGATCAACTCCACCTTCATGCCCAGTGAGCCGAGCAGCGAAATCAATGGCCTGATCCTTGATGTACCGCGTGGTGTGACCCAGATCGGTCAGTTCGACGTGGTCACTTTGAACAAGGGGCTGCGTGACGGCCTGGAAATCGGCAACGTGCTGGCGATCTACAAGACCGGCGAGACCGTACGTGACCGCGTTACCGGCGAGAGCGTGAAGATCCCGGACGAGCGTTCCGGCCTGCTGATGGTGTTCCGCACCTATGACAAGCTCAGCTACGGCCTGGTACTGCAGGCCAGCCGCCAGCTGGCGGTGATGGACAAGGTCCGTAACCCGTAATACCCGACGAGCCCCGCACTAGCGGGGCTCGTGCTTTCTGGCCGCCAGGATGGCGGTGCAACTTTTCAGGGAAGAATCGCCATGCCTGCATCCTCCTCGCTTTCCCCCGCCGTTTCCCCTGCCGAGCTCGAAGCCCGCTTGCGTCTGCATCTGCTACCGGAGTTGGGGCCGCGGCGCTTTCGCAAACTCCTGAGCGCTTTCGATAGCGCCTCGGCTGCGCTCAGTGCGCCGGCCAGCGCCTGGCGTGCGTTGGGGTTGCCGGCTGCCTGCGCCGAGCCCCGGCGCAGTGCGGATATCCGCGAGCGAGCGGCGGCTGCCCTGCACTGGCTGGGTGAGCCTGATCAGCATG
The DNA here is from genome assembly GCF_001941865.1 of Pseudomonas alcaliphila JAB1. Classification (NCBI taxonomy): domain Bacteria; kingdom Pseudomonadati; phylum Pseudomonadota; class Gammaproteobacteria; order Pseudomonadales; family Pseudomonadaceae; genus Ectopseudomonas; species Ectopseudomonas alcaliphila. Next base: position 48,533 of record NZ_CP016162.1, read on the forward strand.
TGGTGATGTGGGACGATCCAGCCTATCCGGCTCTGCTCGGCGAGCTGGCGGATGCGCCGCCGCTGTTGTTCGTGGCGGGCGAGCCGCGCGTGCTGGAGGCGCCGCAACTGGCCATGGTCGGCAGTCGACGCGCCTCGCAGCCCGGCCTGGATAACGCACGAGCTTTTGCCCGTAGCCTGGCGGGCGGTGGTTTCGTCATCACCAGTGGTCTGGCGTTGGGGATCGATGGTGCTGCGCATCAGGGGGCGCTGGAGGGCGGCGGCAAAACGGTGGCCGTGCTGGGCACTGGCTTGCAGTGCCTGTATCCGCGGCGGCATGTGGGGCTGGCGGCGCAGATCATCGAGCAAGGTGGCGCGCTGGTGTCAGAGTTGCCGCTGGACTGTCCGCCGCAGGCCAGTAATTTCCCGCGGCGCAACAGGATCATCAGCGGGTTGTCGCTGGGTGTACTGGTGGTCGAGGCCAGCCCTTCCAGTGGCTCGCTGATCACTGCGCGCCTGGCCGCCGAGCAGGGGCGCGAGGTCTATGCGATTCCCGGATCGATCCATCATCCTGGCGCACGGGGCTGCCATCAGCTGATTCGTGACGGTGCCACCCTGGTGGAAAGCATTGAACATATCCTCGAAGCCCTGCGTGGCTGGCAGGCGCAAGCCGTCGAACCCGTGTCGATGCCCATCGCTAGCGTCGAGCACCCATTGCTGGCCTTGCTGCATGCCGCGCCGCACAGCACCGAGGCGCTGGTGCAGGCCAGCGGTTGGCCTTTGTCACAGGTGCTGGGAGCTTTGACCGAGTTGGAGCTCGATGGCCTGGTGTGCAACGAGGCTGGGCGTTGGCTGGCGCGCAATCGTTAACAGGCTGTTAAGGCCCGTGGCAGGCAACCATTGGCTTGGATAGACTGCCGCCCATTGATTTCGCGGGAGACAGTCGATGGCCAGCAACTGGCAGATACAGCAAACGGCGCGAGTGGTGCGTGAAGGGGGCGTGGTTGCCTATCCGACCGAGGCGGTCTGGGGTCTGGGCTGCGATCCCTGGAATGAAGAGGCGGTGTATCGCCTGCTGGCGCTCAAGGAGCGGCCGATGCACAAGGGGCTGATTCTGGTGGCCGATGACATCGGACAGTTCGACTTCCTGCTCGATGATCTGCCAGAGATCTGGCAGGAGCGCCTGGCCGGAAGCTGGCCAGGCCCGAACACCTGGCTGGTGCCGCATCAGAATCGCCTGCCCGAGTGGGTCACAGGCCAGCACGATACCGTGGCCCTGCGCGTCAGTGATCATCCGCTGGTTCGTGCGTTGTGCCGCTATACCGGCCCGCTAATCTCCACCTCGGCCAACCCGGCGGGGCGCCCTTCAGCGCGTTCGCGTCTGCGCATCGAGCAATATTTCCCGGGCGAGTTGGACAAGGTCCTTGGCGGCGCACTAGGTGGGCGCAAGAACCCCAGCCTGATTCGTGACCTGCGCACGGGCGATGTGATTCGCCCGTCCTGACTGGCCAATGCTCGCGGCTAAAGCCCCTCCCACGATTGTGGCAGCTGTGGGAGGGGCTTTAGCCGCGACTGTTTTTACGGCAGCAAAATGGTCGAGCCAGTGGTTTGCCGCGAGCTCAGCGCATCCTGTGCGGCGGCGGCGTCCTTCAGCGCATAGCGGTTGCTGATTTCCACCTGCAGCTTGCCGCTGGCGATCATGCCGAACAGGTCGTCGGCCATGGCCTGCAGGCGCTGCGCGCTGGTGGCGTAGCCGGCCAGGGTTGGGCGGGTGACGTACAGCGAACCCTTCTGCGCGAGGATGCCCAGGTTGACGCCGGTCACCGCGCCCGAAGCATTGCCGAAGCTGACCAGCAGGCCGTGTGGTGCCACGCAGTCCAGCGAGGTTTCCCAGGTGTCCTTGCCGACGCCGTCATAGACCACCGGGCACTTGGCGCCGTCGGTCAGCTCCAGTACGCGCTGCACGACGTTTTCATGGCTGTAGTCGATGGTCGCCCAGGCGCCCTGCTCCCTGGCCCGCGCCGCCTTTTGCGCCGAGCTGACAGTGCCGATCAGCTTCACGCCCAGCGCCTTGGCCCATTGGCAGGCGAAGGAGCCGACACCGCCGGCCGCAGCGTGGAACAGGATGGTCTCGCCGCCCTTGAGTTCGTAGGTCTGGCGCAGCAGGTACTGCACGGTCAGGCCCTTGAGCATCACCGCAGCCGCCTGTTCGAAGCTGATGCTGTCCGGCAGTTTCACCAGCTTGTCGGCGGGCAATACGTGCAGCTCGCTATAAGCACCCAGCGGGCCGGTAGCGTAGGCAACGCGATCACCCACGGCAAAGCCTTCGACTTCGCTGCCGACGGCCTCGACCACGCCGGCACCTTCGGTGCCCAGGCTCGACGGCAGCGCGGGCGGCTGATAGAGGCCGCTGCGGAAGTAGGTGTCGATGAAGTTCAGGCCGATGGCCCGGTTGGCCACGCGCACCTCGCGCGGGCCAGGTGCTGCCGGCTGGTAGTCACGGTACTGCAGCACGTCGCTGCCGCCGTGCTGGCTGAACTCGATACGCTTGGCCATCTTGGAGTCCTTGTCTGATCGGCGCCGCTGCAAGCGGCCAAAGAGTCTATCCAATCGTCCCGATTGACCGACGTCAACTGCGGATGTGCCTGGGTGAATGCTATGCTGCCCGCCGATTTCGACCTGCTCTCTGTTCAAGGTGCCGCCGTGACTGACCGTACCGAGGCCGTGAAGGCCTACCTGCTCGACCTGCAAGATCGCATCTGCTCTGCCCTGCAAGCCGAAGACGGCCAGGCCGTGTTCGCCGAGGACGCCTGGCAGCGTCCGGCCGGTGGTGGTGGGCGCACGCGGGTGATCGAGAACGGCGCGCTGATCGAAAAAGGCGGGGTGAATTTCTCCCACGTGTTCGGCGACAGCCTGCCGCCGTCGGCCAGCGCCCATCGCCCCGAGCTGGCCGGCCGTGGCTTCCAGGCCCTCGGCGTGTCGCTGGTGATCCATCCGGAAAACCCCTACGTGCCGACTTCGCACGCCAACGTGCGCTTCTTCAGTGCCCAGAAGGCAGGCGAAGAGCCGGTGTGGTGGTTCGGCGGCGGTTTCGACCTCACGCCCTACTACGCCAATGAAGAAGACTGCGTACACTGGCACCAGGTCGCGCATGACGCCTGTGCGCCATTCGGTGCCGAGGTCTATCCCAAGTTCAAGGCCTGGTGCGATCGCTACTTCCACCTCAAGCATCGCGGTGAGCCGCGCGGCATCGGCGGGCTGTTTTTCGACGACCTCAACGAGTGGGACTTCGACACCAGCTTCGCCTTCATGCGTGCCATCGGTGACGCCTACATCCAGGCCTACCTGCCCATTGTCCAGCGCCGCAAGCTGATGCCGTTCGGCGAGCGCGAGCGTGAGTTCCAGGCTTTCCGCCGTGGCCGCTACGTCGAGTTCAACCTGGTGTTCGACCGTGGCACGCTGTTCGGCCTGCAGTCCGGCGGGCGCACCGAGTCGATCCTCATGTCGCTGCCACCACATGTGCGCTGGGGCTATGACTGGAAGCCGCAGCCGGGCAGCGAGGAAGCTCGCCTGACCGAGTACTTCCTGACCGATCGTGATTGGCTTTCGGCCACGTCATGATCCCGTAGCCCAATGCAATCCGGGACAGTTCATAGGCCGCCCCGGATTTCATTGGGCTACGAACTGGCGCCATTTCCCCGTAGGAGACCGCTTGCGGGTGATCTGGCCCGAGAGCAAATCGCCAGCAAGCTGGCTCCTACACAAACAGGACTTTCCATGGACCGCTACTGCGTCTTCGGCAACCCCATCGGCCACAGCAAATCGCCGCTGATCCACCGCCTGTTCGCCGAGCAAACCGGCCAGGTGTTGACCTACGATGCACGCCTGGCGCCGCTGGACGACTTCACTGGCAATGCCCGCGCCTTTTTCGCCGAAGGCCTGGGCGGCAACGTCACCGTGCCGTTCAAGGAAGAGGCCTTTCGCCTGGCCGACGAACTCACCGAGCGCGCCCGTCGAGCCGGCGCGGTGAATACCCTGAAGAAACTGGCCGACGGCCGCCTGCTGGGTGACAACACCGACGGTGCTGGCTTGACCCGTGACCTGCAGGACAACGCCGGTTTCAGCTTGGCCGGCAAGCGCATCCTCGTGCTCGGTGCCGGCGGTGCCGTGCGCGGTGTGCTCGAACCCTTCCTGGCGCAGAAGCCGGCGGTGCTGGTGATCGCCAACCGTACCGTGGCCAAGGCCGAACAACTGGTGCGTGAATTTGCCGACCTAGGCCCGCTGGTGGCCGCTGGCTTCGACTGGATCGATGCGCCGGTGGACCTGATCGTCAACGGCACTTCCGCCAGCCTCGGTGGTGAGCTGCCGCCGATTGCGCCGAGCCTGATCCAGCCCGGTCATACCGTCTGCTACGACATGATGTACGGCCGTGAGGCAACCGCCTTCAACCGCTGGGCAGCCGAGCAGGGCGCGGCGCGCTGCCTGGATGGCCTCGGCATGCTGGTCGAGCAGGCGGCCGAGGCGTTCGAGCTATGGCGTGGAGTGCGCCCTGACACGGCGCCGGTGCTGGCTGAGCTGCGCCGTCAACTGGCGGGTTGAACGGGCATGGACGAACAAGCGCTGCCGAGGATCAGGGGCTATCACGCCCATGTTTACTTCGACGCCAGCACCCTCGATCAGGCCCGTGCGCTGTGCGAAGAAGCCGCGCGGCTTTTTCCTCTGAAGATGGGACGGATGCACGAGCGTCCAGTCGGGCCACACCCGGATTGGAGCTGTCAGCTGGCCTTTCGTCCTGACCTGTTCGGTGAGCTGGTGCCCTGGCTGATGCAACACCGCAATGGCCTCAACGTGCTGGTGCACCCGATCACTGACAACGAGCTGCGCGACCACCGCGACTGGCCGCTATGGCTCGGTCAGGTGCGCCCGCTGGATCTGAGCACGCTCGCAGACGAATGATGGTTAGGACGAGCGGTCTTGCTCAATCCTCGAACAACACCGGGCAGCGCTCGGCGCCTTCGAGCTTGAGGATTTCCTCCACCACTGGCGGTCGTGCCTGACGCAATACCAGGCTGCGCTTCAGTGCCTGCAGGCGGCGTGCCTCCTGGTGCAGCATCTCCACGCCGGCGTAGTCGATGAAGTTGATGTGCCGTGCGTCGATCACCAGGCGCTGCCCGCGGCTGCGCTGCAGCAACTGCTGGATGTACTGGCAGGCGCCGAAGAAGATCGAGCCCTCGATGCGCAGCACCTCGTCTTCGCCGTCCTGCCACAGGCGCACGCGCGGCTGCGAGGTGCGCTTGAGGTAGAAGAACAACGAGGCCAACACGCCGGCGTAGATCGCCGTCTGCAGCTCCAGCACCAGGGTGGCGGCGAAGGTCAGCAGCATCACCATGAACTCGGAGCGACTGACCCGACGTAGTGCACGGATCGCCGGCAGATCCACCAAGCCCCAGCAAATCAGCAGGATGCCGGCCGCCATCACCGGCAGCGGGATATGCGTCAGCAGCGCTGCGCCGAACACCGCGAACAGCGCCACCAGCAGCGCCGAGAACACCCCGGCCAGCGGCGTGCGTGCGCCGGCCTGCAGGTTCAGCGCCGAGCGGGTGAAGGAGCCGGCCGACAGCGACGCGGAAAACCACGGCCCGAGCATGTTCGACAAGCCCTGGGCGCGTACTTCCTGGTTGGCATCGAGGAACTGGTGCGATTTCACCGCCAGCGCGCGGGCGATGGACAGGCTGGTGACCAGCCCGAGCATGCCGCAGGCCACCGCTGCCGGTAGCAGGCGCAGCACGTTGTCGAGGTCGAAGCTCAGCAGGGTCAAAGGCGGCAGACCACCTTCGAATGGCGCCACCATAGCGATATCAGCGGTGAACCGTGCCGGTAGCAGCCACGCCAGCAGACTGCCGCAGACGAGGCCGATCAGCAGTGCGGGCGCCTTCGGCCAGAGTTTGCGCACGGCCACGCTGAGCAGCAGTGTAAAGGCCGCCAGGGCCAGACTCGGCCAGTGCGCCTCGGGCAGGTGCTGGCCGATCTGCAGCAGGCTGGTCAGGGCTGTGGGTTGGCTGGCGACTTCCACGCCGAGCAGATTGGGCATCTGTCCGATGGCGATCACCAGTGCCGCGCCGAGGGTGAAGCCGAGCACCACCGACTGCGAGACGAAGTTCACCAGCGCGCCGAAGCGCAGCAGGCCGAGCAGCCACTGGAACAGCCCGGCGAGAAAGGTCAGCAGCAGGATCAGGGCGATGAATTCGTCGCTGCCGATGCGTGCCATGGGGCTGACGCTGGTGAACAGGACGATGGAGATGGCGGCGGTCGGCCCGCAGATCAGGTGCCAGGACGAGCCCCACAGACAGGCGATGATCACCGGCACGATGGCGGCGTACAGGCCGTATTCGGCGGGCAGGCCGGCAATCAGCGCGTAGGCCAGCGACTGCGGCAGGGCCAGGATGGCACCGGTCAGGCCCACCAGCAGGTCGTTGCCGAGGGTCTTGTGGCTGATGCCAGGCAACCAGCGGAGAAACGGCAGTATGGTCTGTCGGTCAGGTAGGCGCATGATTTGAGTCGAGGGTGGGCCGCAGGCGACTCCACCCTACTCACTTGCCGCGGTTAATTCAAAGCCGCGCCTTCACGGCGGCCAGGCCGTCGCCACCGTCGCGGGTGGTCACGCCGTCCAGCCAGCCATCGAGCACCTGCGGGTTGGCCTGCAGCCAGGCCTTGATCGCAGCGTCGTTGCTGGCCTGCTTGTTCAGCACCTGATCCATGATGCTGTTCTCCATCTCCTGGGTGAAAGTCAGGTTGCTCAGCAGCTTGCCGACGTTGGGGCACTGCGCGGCGTAGCCCTTGCGCGCCAGGGTGTTGACCTCGCCGCTGTCGCCGAAATATTTCTCGCCGCCTTTCAGATACTGCATGTCGTACTGCACGTTCATCGGGTGCGGGGTCCAGCCGAGGAATACCACGAACTGATCGCGTTTCACCGCGCGGCCGACCTGCACCAGCATCGCCTGTTCGCTGGACTCCACCAGCTTCCAGTCACCCAGGCCGAACTCGTCGGCGGCGATCATCTGCTTGATCGACTCGTTGGCCGGCGAGCCGGAGGCGATGCCGTAGAGTTTCTTGCCGAATTTGTCGGCATGCTTGTCCAGATCGGCGAAGGTCTTCACCCCGGCCTCATAGGCATAGGTCGGGACCGCCAGGGTGTACTCGGTGCCTGCGAGGTTCTGCGCCAGCTTGTCCACTTCTCCGCTGGCGACGAACTTGTCGTAGTTACTCTGCTGCGCCGGCATCCAGTTGCCGAGGAAGACGTCGACCTGGCCCTTCTGCAGGCCGGCGAAGATGATCGGCACGGCCAGGGTCTGGGTTTGTGCCTTGTAGCCCAGGCCGTCGAGCAGGAAGCTGGCGATGCCGTTGGTCACGGCGATGTCGCTCCAGCCCGGGTCACCCAGCTTGACCGTGGCACAGGCGGCGTCCTCGGCCCATACGTCACCGGCGCTGCTGAGCGCTGCCGCGAGTAACAGCGCACTGAATCGGTTCATGGCGTCTCTCCTTTTTTCTTCTGGTTTGGGGGCGGCAGTGGGAAAAGGTTCATACCTGGGGAAAACGGGCGCGGCGTTCCAGGTCGTCGAGATCGATATGGTTGCGCATGTACTGTTGGCTGGCATCGACCCAGGGCTGGTGATCCCAGCTGGTCAGCTTGCCTTGGCTCAGCGCCTCGGCCACCAGACGGCGGCGGCGCTGGCTGGCGAGAGTGGCGGCGTGGATGGCCGGGATGTCCCAGCGCTCGCGCGCTTCGGCGATGAAACCGGCGAGGATGCCGCGATGCTCGCTGGACTCGGCCAGGTTCTGACGTTCGAGCGGGTCGCTGTCCAGATCGAACAGCAGCAGTGGATCCTGCTCGGAATAGACGAATTTCCAGGGACCGCGGCGAATCATCATCAGCGGGCTGAGCGTGCCTTCGGCCATGTATTCGCCGAGCACTTCATCATGGCCGCCCTTGCCTTGCAGATGCGGCAGCAGCGAGTGACCCTCCAGCTCCAGGCCCTGCTCGACCTGGCCGCCGGCCAGTTCCACCAGCGTTGGCAGCAGATCGAGAGTGGAGACCGACTGACTGACCCGATGCGCGGTGAAGCGCTGCGGTGCATGCACCAGCAACGGCACGCGGGCGGACATTTCGAACCAGTGCATCTTGTACCAGAGGCCGCGCTCGCCAAGCATGTCGCCGTGGTCGCCGGAGAAGACGATCAGGGTGTCCTCGGCCAGGCCGCATTCTTCCAGGGTTCTGAGCAACTTGCCGATGTTGTCGTCGATATAGCTGCAGGCGCCGAAGTAGGCGCGGCGGGCATCGCGAATCTTGTCCTCGGGCAGCGGTTTGTCCCACAGGTCGATGACCTTGAGCAGACGCTGCGAGTGCGGGTCCTGCTCGCTCTGCTCGATGTGCTGGCGCGGCAGAGGAATGTCCACGCCCTCGTAGCGATCCCAGTATTCGCGGCCGATGGTGTAGGGGTCATGCGGGTGGGTCATCGACACGGTCAGGCAGAACGGCTGATCCGGACTCATGCGCACGTGGTCGTAGAGGTACTGGCGGGCCTTGAACACCACCTCCTCGTCGAAATCCAGCTGGTTGCTGCGCACGCAGGGGCCGGCCTGCAGCACCGAGGACATGTTGTGGTACCAACTGGCGCGCACGTCCGGCTCGTCCCAGTTCACCGCCCAGCCGTAGTCGGCGGGATAGATGTCGCTGGTCAGGCGCTCCTCGTAACCGTGCAGCTGGTCCGGCCCGCAGAAGTGCATCTTGCCCGATAGCGCAGTGCGGTAGCCGAGGCGGCGCAGGTAATGGGCGTAGGTCGGCACATCGGCGGGGAAATCGGCGGCATTGTCGTAGGCGCCGATCTTCGATGGCAGCCGCCCGCTGACCAGGGTGAAGCGCGACGGCGCGCAGAGCGGGCTGTTGCAGTAGGCCGAGTCGAACACCACGGCCTGCTCGGCCAGCTTCATCAGGTTGGGCATCTGCACCGGCGAGGCGGCGTCGTGCAGCGGCAGGATCGGCGCGGCCATCTGGTCGGCCATGATGAAGAGGATGTTCGGGCGCTTCATGGTGGCGGCTATTCCATACTGTTGGTTTATGCGACAGTGCTGGCTCCATGATTCCGGTAGAACGGCAGCAGGGTAAACCCGGCTGTGAAACATGCCTCGGATAAGCAGAGCTTATGTTTAAAGCCATCGATGGGCTGTCGCTCGACGCGTTGCGGGTGTTCGAGTCGGCCGCGCGCCAGCTCAGTTTCACCGCCGCCGCCAGTGAATTGGGCAGCAGCCAGCCGGCGATCAGCCAGCAGATCAAGCGTCTGGAGCAGCAACTGGCCACGCGCCTGTTCGACCGTATCTATCGCGGCATTGTGCTGACCGAGGCCGGCGAGCTGTTGCTGGCGCATGTGCAGGAAGGGCTGGCCAGCCTCGATGCCGGGCTCGTCGCCGTCACCGCGCGCCAGCAGCATGAAGTGCTGCAGGTGGCCACCGACTTCGCCTTCGCCGCCTACTGGTTGATGCCGCGTCTGCAGCGCTTCAACCGCCTGTACCCGGAGGTGGACGTCAGCCTGATCACCAGCGAGCGCGACCCGGCCACGGTACCCAGCGATATCGACGTGGCGATCCGTTTTGGCGACGGTCGTTTCAAGCATGGCGAAGCGCACCTGCTGTTCGGCGAAGAGGTGTTTCCGGTGTGCAGCCCGCGTCTGCTCGGCGAGCGCCAGCTACCGCTGCCGACGGAGGTTCTGAGCGAGCTGCCGCTGCTGCACCTGCGCCCCGAGCACCGCTCGCGCTGGTTCGACTGGGAGGGATTGTTCCGCGCCCTCGGCATCGCCAGCCTGCCGACACCCGGCGCGTTGCGTTTCGACAACTACACCCTGCTGATCCAGGCGGCGATTGCCGGGCAGGGCGTGGCCATCGGCTGGCGCCATCTGGTGGATGAACTTCTGGCTCAGGGGCTGCTCTGTCGTCTGGGTGAGGCCGAGGCGCATTCGGCGCGTGGCTATTACCTGGTGCTACCCGAGCGCAAGCGTCGCCAGCGCCTGACCGCGCGTTTCGTCGACTGGTTGCAGGCCGAGCTGGATTCGCCAGCAGCAACCGTTTGATCGGGCCATACTGCAATAGCCAAGCGTGATCCTTATACTGGTCGCCGCCGCTCTAGCCGGTCGTTTTTCATCGCCTGCCAGCGGCCCCCACACTCCAACCGGTGAAGTGAACCGTGAAACTCCGTCATTCGATTTTGGGCCTGCTGCTGTGCGGCAGCCTTGTTGTTTCGAACCTCCAGGCCGCGCCTGCCCAGCCGAAGCAGGAGCTGGCCGCCGGTAGTGCCTTGCTGATCGATCTGAAGACCGGCCAGGAGCTCTATTCCAGCAACCCGGACCTGCGCCTGCCGGTCGCCTCGGTCACCAAGCTGATGACCGCCATGGTGGTGCTCGACGCCAAGCTGCCGCTGGACGAGATGCTGCCGATCACCATCCGCGACACCCAGGAAATGCAGGGTGTGTTCTCCCGCGTGCGCATCGGCAGTGAAATCACGCGCCGCGAAATGCTGCACCTGGCGCTGATGTCCTCGGAGAACCGCGCTGCCGCCAGTCTTGCGCACCATTACCCGGGTGGCCACGCCGCCTTCGTCGCAGCCATGAACGCCAAGGCCAAGGCGCTGGGCATGCACAGCAGCCACTTCGTCGAACCCACCGGCCTGTCCGAACTGAACGTCGCCACGGCGCGTGACCTGGCGCTGATGGTCAAGGCCGCCAACCAGTATCCGCTGATCCACCAGTTCAGCACCGACTCCGAAGCCACCGTGGCTTTCCGCAAGCCCAACTACACCCTGGGTTTTCGCAACACCAACGCCCTGGTGCGCAAACCCGACTGGAACATCAACCTGAGCAAGACCGGCTTCACCAATGCCGCCGGTCGCTGCCTGGTGATGGCCACCACCATCGCCAACCGTCCGGTGGCCTTCGTGGTACTCGGTGCGTTCGGCAAGTACACCCACATGGCCGACGCCAACCGCCTCAAGCGCTGGATGGAGACTGGCAAGGTCACTCCGGTGCCGGCTGCGGCGCTCAGCTACAAGCAGCAGAAGCTGGCCGAGTGGAGTCTGCAGGCCGCGCAGTAAGACGTTGTGCAGGGCCAGCACGAGACGCAAAAGTGTAGGAGCCCCGCCTCGGGGCGAAGTCTCGGACTTCTGCGTCGCCAGCCCCGTAGCATTCGCCGCGGGGCGCGGCTCCTACGCCGGCCATCGGAAAAAGGGCGACTCGATGAGTCGCCCTTTTCGTTGTGCTGTCGTGTAGCCCGGATGCAATCCGGGGGCTTGTAACTGTTTCCCCGGATTGCATCCGGGCTACGGTCGATCTTCCTCAGTCGTGGTGCGTCAGCTCGGACAGCCCAGCCGCTCGCTGAGAAAATCGAGAAAGCAGGTGATGCGTGACGCCAGCGCGGTGTTGCGGTAGTACACCGCGTTGATCGGCTGGCGCACCTCCACGCGTTGCTCGGCCAGCACCTCCACCAACGCGCCGCTGGCGCGGGTGGCATCGGTCATGAAGTCTGACAGGCACACCAGACCTTCGCCGGCCAGGGCCAGTTCGAGAATGGTGTCGCCGCTGGAGGCGCGCAGGCTCGGGGTGATGCGCCAGCGCTCGCCGAGGGCGTGACGTAGCGGCCATTCGTTGAGGCTGTCCGGCTCGGTGAAGCCGATCAGGCTGTGCCTGACCAGATCCTCGGTACGCGTCGGCGTGCCATGGCGGCGCAGGTAATCGGGGCTGGCCAGCACGCGGCGGCGGCTGTGACACAGCGGTCGGGCGTGCAGGCTGGAGTCCGGCAGGTTGCCGATGCGGATGGCCAGGTCGGTGCGGCGTTCCAGCAGATCGATGATGCGGTCGTCGCTGTGCAGCTCCAGTTCTATCTGTGGATAGAGCGTACGAAATTCGCCGATCAGCGGCACGATCACGTGCAGCATGAAAGGCGAGGCAGTGTTGATCCTCAGGCGCCCAGCCGGTGCCTGGCGGCGCAGGGTCATCTGTTCCTCGGCGTCCTCGACGCTGGCGAGGATGCGCCGTGCCTGGGCCAGGAACACCTCGCCCTCCTCGGTCAGCTCCAGACGCCGGGTGGTGCGGCGTAGCAAGGTGACGGCGAGTTTTTCCTCCAGCCGGCTGAGGGCACGGCTGACGCCGGACGCGGTTTGCTCCAGCTGCTCGGCGGCGGCGCTGATCGAGCCGCAGTCGACCACGCTGACGAAGGCGAGCATTTCTTCCAGGCTGGTCTTCATTGTTGATCTTCAGTCAAAGATGTTTGCTGGGAGGTTCGCTTTTTCCGCATGAGTCTGGCGCGGATACTGCTCCCTCTCAACCCCCGCTCGCCGTCAGACAGAGGGCTGCAACTTTTTCGCGAACCACGAGGCCGAATCTTTCCGTACCCGTTCCGAGCCGATGTTCGGCCAGCGCTTCGCAAGCTATGAGGAGATCTTCATGAAGTTCATTCCCCCCTTCGGTCTTGGCACTTTCCGCCTCAAGGATCAGGTCGCCATCGACTCGGTACGCACCGGCCTCGAGCTGGGTTACCGGCATTTCGACACGGCGCAGATCTACGGCAACGAGGCTGCTGTCGGCCAGGCCCTCGCCGACAGCGGCGTGGCCCGTGACGAGTTGTTCGTCACCACCAAGGTCTGGACCGATAACCTCGGCAGTGGCCAAGTTATCCCCAGCCTGCGTGAGAGCCTGCAGCGGCTGGGCCTGGAACGGGTCGATCTGACCCTGATCCACTGGCCGTCGCCGAACGACGAGATTCCCGTGGCGCAGTATCTGGGCGAGCTGCTCGAGGCCAAACGCCAAGGTCTGACCGCGGCTATCGGTGTGTCCAACTTCACCATCGCCCATCTACGCGAGGCCATCGATGCGGTGGGTGTGGAAGAGATCACCACCAACCAGGTGGAAATCCATCCGCTGCTGCAGAACCGCAAGCTGGTGGAATTCGCCCGGCAGCATGGCATCCACCTCACTGCCTACATGCCGCTGGCCTACGGCAAGGTGCTGGCCGAGCCGGAGATCCAGCGCATTGCCGCTAGCCATGGCGTCAGCCCTGCGCAGGTGGCCCTGGCCTGGTCGCTGCAGCAGGGTTATGCGGTGATTCCGTCCTCGACCAAGCGGGAGAATCTGGCGGCCAATCTGGCTGCTGCCGAGCTGCGCCTGAGCACCGAAGACATGACAGCCATCGAGGCGCTAGATCGTGGCGAACGCGTTGCCAATCCAGGCTTCGCGCCGCGCTGGGATTGAGTACTGCGAGTGTGGCAGGGGCTTTAGCCGCGACCTTGGGCTCTATCGGCCGCCGGCGATATCGATCAGCGCGCCAGTGGTGTAGCTGGCCTTGTCATCGAGCAGCCAGACGATGGCTTCGGCGACTTCCTCGGCACGCCCGGCGCGGCCCAGCGGCGTGGTTTTGCCGAGGCGCTCGGCGCGGTCCGGTTGGCCGCCGCTGGCGTGGATCTCGGTGTCGATCAGACCCGGGCGCACGGCATTGACCCGTACACCCTCGCCGCCCAATTCCTTGGCCAGGCCGCGAGTCAGCACGTCCATCGCGCCCTTGGCGCCGGCATAGTCGACGTACTCGAAGGGCGCGCCAAGACTGGCGGCCACCGACGACACCAGCACCATCGAACCACCCTCGCCACCACGACTACGGGCCATGCGCCGGGCACCTTCGCGAGCGGTGAGATAGCTGCCCAGCACGTTGACGTCGAACATCCGTTGTAGGCGCTCGCCGCTCATCTCCAGCAACGGCATGGGCGGGGCGACGATGCCGGCATTGACCACCAGGCCGTGCAGTGGGCCGAACTTGCCCATGGCCGCGAACAGGCGCTGTACATCCTCTTCAACCGCCACATCGCCGGGCAGGGCGATGGCCGTGCCGCCCATGGCCTCGATCTGCGCCACCACCTCATCGGCGGCGGCGCGGTCACTGCGATAGTTGATGCCGACCGTCCAGCCGCCAGCGGCGGCCAGAAGGGCAGTGGCGCGGCCGATGCCGCGGCTGGCGCCGGTAATCAGCAGGTTCTTGCGCATTGGGCCTGGCTCCCTGTAGTCGTGCCTGCTAAGGCTGCCCGCTTTTCGTCGTCTGCGCTACATCCACCCCAGCCAACGCCACCAGGTCAGGGCGAACACCAGCATCAGCCCGTAGCCAACCAGCGTCAGCCAGATGCCGGTGCGCAGGAATTGCCGGGCGGTGAAGGTATCGGTGCCGATACAGACCATGTTCTGTGGCGCGTTGATCGGCAACAGGAAGCCGAAGCTGACCACGTAGCCGAGCAGCATGCTCATGCCCAGCGGGTTGATGTCTCCGCCAAGCTGCAGCAGCAGGGCAATCATGATCGGCAGCATCGCTGAGGTCAGCGCCGTGGCGCTGGCAAAGCCGAGGTGAATGATGATCAGAAAGCCACCGAGTACGGCGAACACCCAGAATGGCGACAGCCCATCCATGCCCAGATGGGTTACCAGCAGCTTGGCCAGCCAGGTGCCGGCGCCCGTGGCCAGCACCGCACCACCGAGGCTGATGCCAACGCCGAAGACGATCACCGTGCCCCATGGAATGCGCGGCTGTGCCTGCTTCCAGCTCATTACGCCGAGCCCTGGCATCAGCAACGCCGCCAGGCCCACCAGGGTGGTGGAAGCGGTGTCGAAGCTGTGCAGCTTGCCCTCGGTGGCCCAGAAACCGAGCAAGGTGAGGACGATGGCCAGCAGCTTGCGCTCATCGAAGGTCATCGGCCCGAGTTCACTGAGCGCCTTGCGCACGGCCTCCTTGCCGCCTTCGATGCGATCGGTTTCCGGCGGCATGACGCGTAGGATCACCCAGTAAAGCACCGCTGACATCAGCAGACTCCAGGGTGCGCCGGCGATCAGCCAGTCAGTCCAGGTCACCGATTGGCCGAGCAGCTTCTGCATGAAGCCGGCGGTAAGTAGATTCTGCGCCGCCGAAGTCTGGATGCCGACGTTCCAAATGCTGGTGGCCTGCGCCACCAGAATCATGATGCCACCAGCGAAGGCCGAGCGCTTGTCCACGCCGAAGGCGGCGATCACCCCCATCATGATCGGCACCATGCAGGCCACCCGCGCCGTGGCGCTGGGTACGATGAAGCTGAGCAGAATGGTCACCACGATGGCACCGAGCAGCACGCGATGGGTGCTGGCGCCGACCTTGGACAGAGTCAGCAGGGCAATGCGTTTGTCCAGCCCGGTCTGGGTCATCGCGGCGGCGATGAACAGTGCCGAAGCCACCAGCGCCAGTGCCGAGTTGGCAAAACCGCTGAGGGCCATGTTCAGGGCATCCTTGGTGCCGATGAGCTTGTCCGGGTCGGCCAGGGTCGGTGCGCTGCCGAGCAGGAAGGCCATCAGCGCCAGGATCATGATGGCGCTGACCTCGTAACTCACCGCCTCGCTGATCCAGACGATCACCGCGAAAGCGAGAATTGCCAGCATGCGCTGCCCGGCCAGCGGTAATCCGGCCTGTTCCGGCAGGAAGATGATCGCCAGGCCGGCAAGCAGCGCGAGCAACAGCCCCCAGGGTAGGCGCAAGGACGGGGAAGCAGCGTTAGCGGACATGCTGGCGAGACTCCGACGAATGGCAAATCCAGACTATGCACCGCTGACGCGGGTCATCCATTGCCTCGGGTCAGTGTTCTGGCCTGATGGGTGTTCGTCAGCGGAGTCGGGGGTTACCATGCCTGCCCTTTCGCTTGACCACACGCTGCTCGCTCATGAAACCCGCCTCCCTACGTGCCGACCTGCTGGCTGGCCTGACCTCGTCCTTCGCCCTGGTGCCCGAGTGCATCGCCTTCGCCCTGGTAGCGCAGGTCAATCCGCTGATGGGACTGTATGGCGCCTTCATCATCTGCACCCTCACCGCGCTGTTCGGTGGCCGGCCAGGGATGATTTCCGGTGCGGCCGGTTCGATGGCGGTGGTGATCGTCGCCCTGGTGGTGCAACACGGCGTGCAATACCTGCTGGCCACGGTGCTGCTCGGCGGCCTGATCATGCTGGCGTTCGGCCTGCTGCGCCTGGGCAAGCTGATCCGCATGGTGCCGCACCCGGTGATGCTGGGCTTCGTCAATGGCCTGGCGATCATCATCGCCCTGGCCCAGCTCGAGCACTTCCAGCACGACGGCCACTGGCTGCAGGGTAACGCGCTGTACCTGATGCTCGGCCTGGTGGCGCTGACCATGGTCATCGTCTACCTGCTGCCACGCCTGACCCGCGCGGTGCCGCCGGCGTTGGTGGCGATTCTCGGCATCGGCGCGCTGGTCTACCTGCTAGAGCTGCCGACCCATACCCTCGGCGACATGGCGCAGATCGCTGGTGGCCTGCCGAACCTGATGCTGCCGGACATTCCCTGGACGCTGGACACTTTGATCATCATCGCCCCCTACGCCGTGCTGATGGCCCTGGTCGGCCTGCTGGAGACCCTGCTGACCCTGAACCTCACCGACGAAATCACTGCCACGCGCGGCCACCCGGATCGCGAGTGCGTGGCGCTCGGTGTGGCCAACATGACCTCCGGCCTGTTCGGCGGCATGGGCGGCTGCGCGATGATCGGCCAGACGGTGATCAACCTCAGCTCCGGCGGGCGCGGGCGGCTGTCCGGCGTGGTCGCCGGGGTGATGATCCTGCTCTTCGTGCTGTTCCTCTCGCCGCTGATCGAGCGCATCCCGCTGGCGGCGCTGGTTGGGGTGATGTTCGTGGTGGCGCAGCAGACCTTCGCCTGGGGCTCGCTGCGCGTGGCCGGCAAGGTACCGGCCAATGACGTGCTGGTAATCGTCGCGGTGACCGCCATCACGGTCGCCACCGACCTGGCTACCGCCGTGCTCTGCGGCATCGTCATCGCCGCGCTCAACTTCGCCTGGCAGCATGCCCGCGAGCTGTATGCCGACAGCGATATGCAGGCCGACGGCAGCAAGCTGTACCGCGCCCACGGCACCCTGTTCTTCGCCTCCTGCACTACCTTCCTGGCGCAGTTCGAGCCGGCCGACGACCCGCAGCAGGTGACCCTGGACTGCCGTCACCTGAGCTTCGTCGACTACTCGGCCATCGCCGCGCTGAAGACCCTGCGCGAGCGCTACGAACGCGCCGGCAAGCACTTGCGTGTGGTGCACCTGTCCGAGCGTTGCAAGCAGTTGCTCAAGCGCGCTGGCGAGTAGACGGCTGGCGCCGTAACGAAAAAACCGCTGCCCTGTCGCCAGGTGCAGCGGTTTTTTCTTTGCATCGAGGACGATCAGCGGCGCGCGCCACGCACCCCTTCGGCCAGTTCGCGGCACAGGCCGAGTACGCCGTCGATGGCTTGTTGCGGGCTTTGCGCTGCGGCGATCTTGTCGATCAGCGCCGAGCCGACCACCGCGCCCTCGGCGCGCTTGGCCACTTCCGCGGCGTGCTCCGGGGTGCGGATGCCGAAGCCGATGCACAGCGGCAGGTCGGTGTGGCGACGCAGGCGCGCCACGGCTTCCTCGACGTGATCCATGGTCGCCGCGCCAGCGCCGGTAACGCCGGCCACCGACACGTAGTAGACGAAGCCGGAGCTGCCGGCCAGTACGGTGGGCAGGCGGTCGTCGTCGGTGGTCGGCGTGGTCAGGCGAATGAAGTCGATGCCGGCGCTCTGCGCCGGTTCGCACAGCTCGTCGTTATGCTCCGGCGGCAGGTCGACAACGATCAGACCGTCGACGCCGGCCTCTTTGGCATCAGCGATGAAGCGTTCGACGCCGTAGACGAAGATCGGGTTGTAGTAGCCCATCAGCACCAGCGGCGTGCTCTGGTTGCCTTCGCGGAATTCACGAACCATCTGCAGCGTCTGCTGCATGCCCTGCTTGCCGGCCAACGCACGAATGTTGGCGAGCTGGATAGCCGGGCCGTCGGCCATCGGGTCGGTGAACGGCATGCCCAGCTCGATCACGTCGGCGCCAGCGTCCGGCAGGCCCTTGAGGATACTCAGCGAGGTGGCGTAGTCGGGGTCACCAGCAGTGATGAAGGTGACCAGCGCGGCACGGTTTTCCTGCTTGAGTTCGGCGAAACGGTTCTGCAGGCGGCTCATGCGTGCTTCTCCTGGTTGTCCTGCATGTGGTGCATCACGGTCTGCATGTCCTTGTCGCCACGACCGGACAGGTTGATCACCATCAGGTGATCCTTGGGCAGCTTGGGTGCGCGCTTGAATGCTTCGGCCAGCGCGTGGGCGCTCTCCAGGGCCGGGATGATGCCTTCCAGGCGGCAGCACTGGTGGAAGGCTTCGAGGGCTTCGTCATCGCTGATCGGCACGTATTCGACGCGCTTGATCTCGTGCAACCAGGCGTGTTCCGGGCCGACGCCGGGGTAGTCGAGGCCGGCGGAAATCGAGTGGGCATCGGTGATCTGGCCGTCGTCGTCCTGCAGCAGGAAGGTGCGGTTGCCGTGCAACACGCCCGGCGCGCCGCCAGCCATGCTCGCCGCATGCTTGCCGGTGTCGATGCCGTGACCGGCTGCCTCGACGCCGACGATCTGCACGCCTTCGTCATCGAGGAAGGGGTGGAACAGGCCGATGGCGTTGGAGCCGCCGCCGATGCAGGCCACCAGCGAGTCGGGCAGGCGCCCTTCCTTCTCGAGAATCTGCTCGCGCACTTCGTTGCCGATCACCGACTGGAAGTCACGCACCATGGCCGGATACGGATGCGGGCCGGCGGCGGTGCCGATCAGGTAGAAGGTGTTGTGGACGTTGGTTACCCAGTCGCGCAGGGCCTCGTTCATGGCATCCTTGAGGGTGCCGGTGCCGGCGGTGACCGGAATCACCTCGGCGCCGAGCAGCTTCATGCGAAAGACGTTGGCCTGCTGGCGCTCGATGTCGGTGGTGCCCATGTACACCACGCACTGCATGCCGAAACGTGCAGCCACGGTGGCGGTGGCCACGCCGTGCATGCCGGCGCCGGTCTCGGCGATGATGCGCTGCTTGCCCATGCGCTTGGCCAGGAGGATCTGGCCGATGCAGTTGTTGATCTTGTGCGCGCCGGTGTGGTTGAGGTCTTCGCGCTTGAGGTAGATCTTCGCCCCGCCGAAGTGCTCGGAGAGGCGCTCGGCGTAGTACAGCGGGCTGGCGCGGCCGATGTAGTCGCGCTGGAAGTAGGCCAGTTCTTCGAGGAAGGCCGGATCGCTCTTGGCCTTCTCGTATTCGGCGGCCAGCGAGTTGATCAGCGGCATCAGGGTTTCGGCGACGAACTGACCGCCGAAGCGGCCGAACAGGCCGCGAGCGTCGGGGCCGGTGCGAAATGAGGTCATGATCGAGCTCCTGTCTGGGCTCCTCTGCCCACAAGCGGACAGGAGGATTGGCAATGGCGCCATTCTACCCCTGGCGGGCAGGCTGAAAAGCGATTAGATTGCCCTGACATGTCAGTAAAAGTCACAAGTCAATGAACCGAGAACTGCCCCCGCTGAATGCCCTGCGCGCCTTCGAGGCCGCTGCTCGCCTGCAGAGTGTCAGCCGTGCGGGCGAGGAGCTGCATGTTACCCATGGTGCGATCAGTCGGCAGATTCGTGCATTGGAAGAACAGCTTGGGGTCAGTCTGTTCGACAAGGATGGTCGCGGCGTGAAACTCACCGATGCCGGCATGCGCCTGCGCGATGCGGCAAGCGATGCCTTCGAGCGCCTGCGCGGCGTCTGTGCCGAGCTGCGCCAGCGCCAGGACGATGCACCCTTCGTCCTCGGTTGCCCCGGCAGCCTGCTGGCGCGCTGGTTTATCCCGCGTCTGGATCGCCTCAATCGCGAGTTACCGGAACTGCACCTGCAGTTATCCGCCAGTGAGGGCGAACTGGACCCGCGTCGCCCTGGAGTGGATGCCACCCTGTGCTTCGCCAGCCCGCCCTGGCCGGTGGACATGCAGGTGTACGAGCTGGGCGTAGAGCGCATCGGCCCGGTGCTGAGCCCACGCTACGCCAGTTATGAGCAGCTCGGTTCGGCGCCGGCGGCCGCCTTGCTGGATGAGCCGCTGCTACATACCGCGTCGCGCCCCCAGGCCTGGCCGCAATGGGCCCTTGCGCAAGGGCTCGACTCGCACAAGCTGCAGCATGGGCAGGGCTTCGAACATCTCTACTATCTGCTGGAGGCCGCCGCGGCGGGCCTCGGTGTGGCGATCGCCCCGCAGATGCTGGTAGCCGACGACCTGGCCGCTGGTCGCCTGGTCGCGCCTTGGGGCTTCGTCGAAACGTCGGCGCGCCTGGCGTTGTGGGTGCCTGGTCGCGCGCGGGACGGCCGTGCTCAGCAACTGGCGCGCTGGCTGGAGCGCGAGCTACGGGTTTAGGTCATTTCGGCGCGTGCTCTGGCTGCTGGTCTAGGCTGGTAGTAAAGCCACCGTGGAGCAATGACATGTCCAACCACCACACCTACAAGAAGATCGAGATCATCGGCTCGTCCCGCACCAGCATCGAGGAGGCCATCGAGAACGCCTTGGCCGAATGCGCCAAGAGCGTGCGCAACATGGACTGGTTCGAGGTCGTCGACACCCGTGGCCATATCGAGAATGGCAAGGTGGGTCACTACCAGGTCACGCTCAAGATTGGCTTTCGCTTGAGTGGTAGCTGATGCCCTGGGCGGCGAGGAAGGCGTAGAAGGCTTCGCGGCTTGAATAGCGCGGTTGGTAGCCGAATTCCTCCTTCAGGCGCTGGTTGGCCAGCACAGGTCGGTAGCGCAGAAAATCCAGCTGCTCCGGGCCGTACTGGCTCAGCCCCAGTGGTTTGAGCAGGCGCAGCGCGCCGCTGAGCAGCGGCGCCGGTAGTGGCCGGTAGGGTTTGCCGAGGATCTCGGCGATTTCCTTGAGGCTCAACGCGCCATCGCCGGCCAGGTTGTAGATGCCTTCGCGGTTCTTTTCCAGGCCCTGGCGGATGATGCCGACCACGTCCTGCTCCCAGATGAACACGAAACGGCTGCTGTGGCCGAGCACGCCCAGCACCGTGCGCTTCTTGAACAGGTCGCTGATCGGGTTGTTCAGGCGCTTGCCAAGGATGGTGCCGGGGCGCAGCACCAGTTGACGCAGGTGCGGATGTTCCTCGCGGCAGCGCGCCAACAGTTGTTCGATTTCCAGTTTGTGCTTGGCGTAGGTGAAATGCGGGTGGCCACGTAGCGGCTGGTCTTCGTCGATCCATTCGGCATTGTCCGCGGCGTAGCCGTAAGCTGCGCCGGAGCTGGTGAGCACCAGTTGGCGCACACCGTTGGCGAGTGCGCTATCGACCAGGCACTGGGTACCACCGACCTCGATGGCGTGCAGGTGGGCTTCGGTCATATCGCGTGGTGGGCGGATCACCGTGGCCAGATGGACGATGGCGTCCGGTTTGCTGCCACTGACGCAGGCACGCACCTGCGCCGGGCGGCCCATGTCCAGTAGCACCGGCTCGACGTTGGCTTTCAGCCCTTGGCTGGCGAGGGGGCGGATGTCTGCGGCGATCAGTGCCCATTCGGGGTGCTGGATGGCCAGTTCGTCGAGCAGCTGATGGCCGATGAAGCCGGCAGCACCGGTGATCAGAACGCGCATGATTGCCTCCCGGCGGATACTGATGTCCGCCCTGGTCCGTTCAAATACCGGAAGAGCGCCGGTGCGACGGACGTGGCCCGTTGAGACGCGGGCCTTGTGATTATGGTTCTTACCGACGCCAGGCTAGGCGGACGACCGCCAGCTGACAATGGCAGAAGTCGCCAGCGGCCGTAGCGATTTACGCCAGGCGCACGGGGGCTGTGGTACCGCGCACAGCCATGAGGGTTGCGGCTGGCCACAGAGGCGTGGATCAGGCAAGCTGGCCGCGCTTATTCAGGGAGGATAGTCATGTTCAGGATGATGCTGGTGTTGTTCGTCGCACTGTCGCTCGGCGGCTGCATCGACAACGAACCGCCACTTGTCGAGGAGCGCCGCCTGCTGCTCAGCGGTGAGGATTTCGCCGCTTACGAGGCGCCGGACGAAGGGCACTACGAGAAGCTGGTGACCTACGCTGCGCGCAGCATCGACCTCAGTTTCGAGAGCGAGGGCAGCGACTGGTTCTATCTCTACAGCGGTGTCTCTCTCTATCCGCGCGCCGCTGATGCGCTGATGACCAGTTATGCCGAGACGTTCGGCGCCTCGTTCGGCCTGCGTGACAGCGGGCTGGTGCAGCAGGATCTGCCGCTGGAAACCAAGTTGGCCAGTCGCGCCAGCCTCAAGCTGCTGACCCAGGACGGTGAGCCGGTGGGCAACCTGTTCTATGCCACGGTCGGCAACAAGTCGATGTTCACCATCTTCACCGGGGTGTATTTCGAGCAGCCCGAGGACTTCGAGGCGTTCATCGCGCCCAAGCTGCTGGCGTTGCGTGAATACCAGCACAGCGATCCGTTGCTGAGCTGGGCGGGCGACAAGCTGGGGTTGGGCGCCGATTGAGCCGCCCCAGGGCGAAGACGATCAGCCGAAGAACCAGTAGGTGACGGTGATCGCTGCGATCACTCCCGCCAGCTCCGCCAGCAGAGCACAGCCGACGGCGTGGCGAGCACGCTGGATACCCACTGCGCCGAAGTAAACCGCCAGCACGTAGAAGGTGGTTTCGGTGCTGCCCTGGATAGTCGCCGCGGCCAGCGCCGGGAAGCTATCCACGCCATGGGTCTGCATGGTCTCGATCAGCATGGCGCGCGCTGCACTGCCGGAGAACGGCTTGACCAGGGCGGTGGGCAGCGCATCGACGAAACGGGTGTCCCAGCCGAAGGTTTCCACCATCCAGCGGATGCCGTCGAGGCCGAATTCCAGGGCGCCGGAAGCCCGCAGCACGCCGATTGCACAGAGCATCGCCACCAGATACGGCAGCAGGCTCTTGGCGATATCGAAGCCTTCGCGCGCGCCTTCGATGAACTGCTCGTAGACCTTGACCTTGCGCAGTGCGCCGACCACCAGGAAGGCCAGAATCACGCCGAACAGGGTCAGGTTGCCGAGCAACGATGACAGCGCCGCCAGAGCGGTGGCGCTGAGACCGGCAAGCAGGGCCATGAAGCCACCGAGCAGCAGCGCTCCTGGGATCAGGTAGGCCAGTACCACCGGATCCCACAGACGCAGACGCTGCATTAGCGCTACCGAGAGCAGGCCGACAAGGGTCGAGGCACTGGTTGCCAGCAGGATGGGCAGGAACACCAGGGTCGGATCGGCTGCACCCTGCTGGATGCGATACATGAAGATAGAGACCGGCAGTAGCGTCAGCGACGAGGCATTGAGCACCAGAAAGAGAATCTGCGCGTTGCTCGCGGTGAGCTTGTCCGGGTTCAGCTCCTGCAGACTGCGCATGGCCTTGAGGCCAATGGGCGTGGCGGCATTGTCCAGGCCCAGGCCGTTGGCGGCGAAGTTCATGGTGATCAGCCCGAGCGCCGGATGGCCGCGCGGCACTTCCGGCATCAGGCGCGCGAACAGTGGGCCCAGCACGCGCGCCAGGGCATCCACCAGGCCGGCTTGCTCGGCGATGCGCAGCAGGCCGAGCCACAGGGTCATGGTGCCGAACAGCAGCACCATGACTTCCACCGACAGCTTGGCCATGGCGAACAGGCTCTCGACCATGGCGCCGAACACCGCCGGGTCATCGCCGATCAGCCAGCGGGAGAAGCCCGCGACCGCTGCCACCAGAAAAAAACTCAGCCACAGGCCATTGAGCATGCCGTACCCCCTCGTCGTTCTGGCGGGGGATGATAACGCGTCGCCCCATTCCATGGGACGTCCGGCAAACTGCCGTTACGTGGTCCTTCGGCGGTCAGGTCGCTTCCCTGCCTCGATAAGCGGACACCATGTCTAGTACCAGTTGGGATCACTGCGCAGCTGTTCCATCAGCATCTGCTGGACCTCCTCGTCCGGGTCGCCCAACCAGCGCAGGCTGGCGTGTTCACTGGGCGCGCGATCCTCGGGCAGGCCATCGGGCACCTGCACGTACAGCGCATAGGCTTCGTCGTCTTCCCATTCGAAGGCGACATAGGCGCGCTGGCCGAAACATCTGTGCGCTTCGCAGACCTGGCCGACCAGGTAGCGATCACTATCGGCTTCCACTGCCTGCATGGGGGTAGAAAGGCCGCTGAGATTGATCAGCCAGTCCGGCAGGCGCTCTTCGTCCTTTACCAGGGCCTGCCAGGCTTGGCGGTACTCGGCGTTGCTGGTCAGCAACTCGCCTGGATGGAAACTGGTGTCGCGGTCGGCGGCCTGAGCCGCCAGGGCGCCGCCCATCAGCAGGGCGGCGGCAATGGCGTGAATCGACTGCATCTATCTCTCCCTAAAGACGCGGGCGGCGGCCCATGACGAACGAGACGATGAACAGCACCAGGAACACCACGA
This sequence comes from Pseudomonas alcaliphila JAB1, assembly GCF_001941865.1. Classification (NCBI taxonomy): domain Bacteria; kingdom Pseudomonadati; phylum Pseudomonadota; class Gammaproteobacteria; order Pseudomonadales; family Pseudomonadaceae; genus Ectopseudomonas; species Ectopseudomonas alcaliphila. Next base: position 72,842 of record NZ_CP016162.1, read on the forward strand.
ATAGGATCTTGGCGATACCTGCAGCAGTGCCGGCGATACCACCGAAGCCCAGTACTGCGGCGATGATGGCGATGATCAGGAAAGTGACTGCCCAACTAAGCATGATGTTTCTCCTCGATGGATCAGTGGGTAATGGCCCAGGCAGGCCAGGGGTCTTGCGCGTTGCTCGGGTCCAGAGGCTGGGGCGCAGCGCCCGTGGGCAGCTCCAGCTCGGCGGTATTGCGGCTCGCGCACAGGGTCTGGCCAATCAGTACAACGCTGGCGAGCGTCAGGCTGAGCAGAAGCAGCAAGGTGGCGAGCACCAGAGCAACTATCCACATGGCGATTCTCCTGTTGCGTTGGAGGCGGATGGCGCGCTATCCGTCTCTTCCTTGTTCTGCATTGCAACCGGTGCATGACCGGTCACTCACTGGGAACATTGCAGCACCCGTGCCAGACTTTTTATTTTTATAAAAGCCTTGTAAATCATAGCTTTACGTTTTTCAGACGGCCTTGGGAGGCAGGCATACTGCCCGAACGAGGTTTGCCCGGTCGTGCGTTTTGCCCGACCGGGCATGGGCTGTGACGTTTTACGCCCTGCCAGAGTGGTCGCTCGTCGACTGCACAGTCGGTATACTCGCTGCGCCCGTGTGCCATGCGGGTTCCGCGCCCAGAACAACAACCGCGCCGCGAGTCTCGAACCGATGAACGACTACGAACAGGAAGACCCGATTCCCCAGGGTGACCTCGCCCTGCAGATCACTGCGTTGCCGCGCGAGACCAATGGTTTTGGTGATATCTACGGTGGCTGGCTGGTATCGCAGATGGATCTCGCCGGCACCGCGATGGCGAGCAAGGTTGCAGGTGGCCGCGTGGCGACCGTTGCCATCGATCGCATGGCCTTTCTCGTACCGGTTGCCGTGGGAGCGCAGCTGTCGTTCTACACGCAGGCGCTGGAAGTGGGGCGTAGCTCGATCCAGATGATGGTCGAGGTGTGGAGCGACGATCCGCTGTCCAACGAGTGGCGCAAGGTCACCGAAGCGGTATTCGTGTTCGTCGCCATCGACGGCAGTGGTCGCACTCGTCCGGTCCCGCCGCGACGCGGTTGACGTTCACCCAGCGCAAACGCGAACTGCAGTAACGAAAACGCCGGCTAGAAGCCGGCGTTTTGTTTTGCTGAGCGATCAGCCGCGGATGTTGTAGATATCCTTCTCGTTGCTTTCCGCGTATTCGTACAGGCGCTTGAGGTAGGCCTTCTGGTGTTCCCACACCTTGGTTGCTGCCGGGTCGGCCGCTGCGCTGGCATCGACCACCTCGGCCGCCACTTCCTTCAGGCGGGCCAGGACTTCGTCCGGCAGGCGGCGAACTTCCACGCCGTCGGCCTTGAGTTGCTCCATGGCCTCCATGTTCTTGGCGTTGTAATCGTCGAGCATGTCGGCGTTGACATCACGGGCTGCGGCGCGAACGATGGCTTGCAGATCCGCAGGCAGGGTTTCCCAGGCCTTGATGTTGACGTCCAGCTCGAACAGAACGCTCGGCTCCTGCCAGCCCGGGGTGTAGTAGTACTTGGCTGCTTTGTGCAGGCCGAGGGCCAGATCGTTGTATGGGCCGATCCACTCGGTGGCGTCGATGGCGCCAGTCTGCATGGCGGTGAAGATTTCACCAGCCGGCATGTTGACCACGGTACCGCCCATCTTGGTCAGCACTTCGCCGCCCAGGCCCGGGGTACGCATCTTCAGGCCCTTGAAGTCGTCGACCGAGTTCATTTCCTTGTTGAACCAGCCAGCGGTCTGTACGCCGGTGTTGCCGCAGGCCATCGGCAGCACGCCGAAGGGTTTGTAGACTTCTTCCCACAGCTGCTGACCACCACCGCGGTGCAGCCAGGCGTTCATTTCCTGGGCATTCGGGCCGAATGGCGAGGCGCAGAAGAACTGCGCAGCCGGGACCTTGCCTTTCCAGTAATACGGTGCGCCGTGACCCATCTCGGCGGTACCGCGGGAGACTGCATCGAATACTTCCAGTGCCGGTACCAGTTCACCTGCTGCGTACACCTTGACCTTCAGGCGGCCGTTACTCATTTCATCGACCAGCTTGGCGAAGCGCTCGGCCCCCACGCCGACGCCCGGAAAGTTCTTCGGCCAGGAGGTGACCATCTTCCAGTTGAAGGTTTGGGAACTCGAACCCTCTTGGGGTGCTGCGGCGCTCTTGGCATCTTCTTTACAGCCAGCCAGTGCGGTTGCTGCAAGGCCTACGCCCGCTGCGGCGAGTATGTCGCGACGTTTCATGCAATGCTCCTTCTTGTTGTATTGGTCTTACCACGGGATCGCCGAAGGTAGACCGGGCGTGAATAACATAGGGGGTCGTGACCTACAAGCCTAGCTAATACGACTAAAGTTGTACGGGCATTGCTGCATTACCGGTAGCCTGCCTAGAATCGCCGGCCTGCGGCTCACAAGGACGCAGGCGGCGTGACGTGCAGCCGACCGGCTTGCTGTCCTGTCTCCTACTCATAACGATAAAGGACTCACTATGTCCGACAAGCCTTCATTTCCCCTAGCTCTTGCATATCTGATCGATGCGCTCAACAGCTGGTTCGGCAAGGCCTGCGCCTGGCTGACCCTGTTCCTGGTGCTTGGCACCACCATCGTCGTGGTACTGCGTTACGGTTTCGGTATCGGCGCGACAGCCCTGCAGGAAGCCGTGCTTTACGCTCACGCACTGGTGTTCATGGGCGCAGCGTCCTGGGTGCTGCAGCGCAACGGTCACGTGCGTGTGGATATCTTCTACCAGAAGTTCAGCGGCCGCCGTCAGGCGCTGGTGGAGATTTTCGGTAACCTGCTGTTCCTGCTGCCGGTCGCGCTGTTTCTCGGCTGGGCCAGCTGGGACTACGTCAGCAATGCCTGGTCGACGCTCGAAGCCTCCAGCGAGTCTGGCGGCCTCAAGTTTGTCTATCTGCAGAAAAGCATCATCCTGGTACTGGTCATCAGCCTGGTACTGCAGGGTATTTCCAATCTGATCAAGGCGCTCTACGTCTTCAGCGGTCGCCTGCCGGCTCCGGAGGTGAATCATGGCTGAGTTGATGGCGATTCTGCTGTTCGTCAGTATTTGCGTGGCCTTGATGGCCGGCTTCCCGGTGGCGTTCACCCTGGCCGGCGTTTCCCTGTTGTTCGCCGCTATCGGCGTCGTCACGGGCACCTTCGACCCCGGTTACCTCAGCGCCCTGCCGAACCGTCTGTTCGGCATCATGAACAACCAGACCATGCTCGCCGTGCCGCTGTTCGTGTTCATGGGGGTGATGCTGGAACGTTCACGGGTGGCCGAGGACTTGCTCGAGTCCATGTCGCGCCTGTTCGGCACCCTGCGTGGCGGCCTGGCGATTTCCGTGTGCGTGGTCGGCGCTCTGCTGGCTGCTTCTACCGGTATCGTCGGTGCCACCGTGGTGACCATGGGCCTGCTGGCACTGCCGACCATGCTGCGCCGCGGTTACGACCCGGCCATTTCCACCGGGACGCTGGCTGCTACCGGCACCCTGGGGCAGATCATTCCACCTTCGATCGTGCTGGTGCTGCTGGGTGACGTGATGTCCAGCGCCTATCAGCAGGCGCAGTTGAAGATGGGCATCTTCTCGCCGAAGACCGTATCGGTCGGCGACCTGTTCATCGGCGCGCTGATTCCCGGGCTGCTGCTGGTTGGCCTGTACATCGTCTACATCATCGTAGTCGCTATCCTCCAGCCGAAGAAACTGCCGGCGCTGCCGCAGGAGGAACTGGGTCCGATCGAGTGGGGCAAGCTGGGCAAGGCGCTGATTCCGCCGCTGATCCTGATCGGCGCGGTGCTGGGCTCGATCCTCGCCGGTTATGCCACGCCAACCGAGGCTGCTGCGTTGGGTGCCGTGGGCGCCATGTTGCTGGCTTTCAGCAAGGGCAAGCTGAACTTCGGCCAGCTCAAGGAAGTGGCCTACGGCACCACCGAAATCAGTGCCATGGTCTTCATGATCCTGATCGGTGCTTCGCTGTTCTCGCTGGTGTTCCGTGGCTTCGGCGGTGAGGCATTGATCGAGGACGTGTTCGCCCAGCTGCCAGGCGGCGTGCTGGGTGCGTTCTTCCTGGTGATGCTGGTGATCTTCCTGCTCGGCTTCATTCTCGACTTCATCGAGATCACCTTCGTGGTGGTACCGATCGTCGGGCCGGTGCTGCTGGCCATGGGCCTCGATCCGATCTGGCTGGGCGTGATGATCGCACTGAACCTGCAGACGTCCTTCCTCACTCCGCCATTCGGCTTCGCGCTGTTCTATCTGCGTGGCGTGACGCCGGCGAGCATTCCCACCAGCACTATCTACAAGGGTGTCGTGCCGTTCATCCTGATCCAGATTCTGCTGCTGGTAATCGCCTACATCTTCCCGGGGCTGATCACCTGGCTGCCGGAGCAGGTCTACGGCAAATAAGTATCGCTGGCTGGTTTGGCAAAACGCCCGTCCTTGTGATGGGCGTTTTGCTTTTTGCGTTGTCACACTATCTGTCATCTATCTCAGCGAGAGGTCGTCATGAGCACCGCCCAAGTCGAACGCGTGGAACTGGATCAACTGGTCTGCTGGCGCATCCGTGCCGCTGACAGCGAATTGCTGGTGGCCCAGCAGGGTGCGCAGATTCTCAGTTACCAGCAGGGCGAGCAGCCGCCGCTGATCTGGCTAAGCCCGGATGCGGCCTACCAACGTGGCCAAAGCGTGCGTGGTGGTGTGCCGGTGTGCTGGCCCTGGTTCGGTGACCTGCGGCGCAATCCGCAGGCCGTGCAGGCGCACTATCATGAGAAGCAGGCGCCGGCCCACGGCCTGGTGCGAGCGCTGGACTGGGAGCTGCTGGGCATCGACGAGGAGGACGACACTGTCACTCTGCGCTTTGCCTATGACACGCGTAATCAGCCGCTGGACGGCTGGCCCAGGGACGTCGGCCTGACCTTCGTCGTGCGTCTAGCGCAGGATCTCAGCATGAGCCTGGAAACCCACAATCGCGGTGACACGCCCCTGACCCTGAGCCAGGCGCTGCACAGCTACTTCGCCGTCAGCGACGTGCGCCAGGTCAGCGTCGAGGGGCTGCAGGCCTGTCGTTACCTCGACACCCTGCTGGACTGGCAGGAGCTGCGTCAGCAGGACGAACTGGGATTCAGCGCCGAGACCGATCGCATCTACCTCGATACCCCTGCGCGGCTGAGTATCGTCGACCCCGGCTGGGGCCGGCGCATCCATCTGGATGCCCGTGGTTCACGTTCGGCCGTGCTGTGGAATCCCTGGATCGACAAGGCCAGGCGCCTCTCGCAATTTCCCGACGACGCCTGGCAGAACATGCTCTGCATCGAGACGGCCAATGTGCTGGAGGATGTCGTGCAGCTGAAAGCCGACGAGCGGCATCGTCTGGAGCTGCGCCTGTCCAGCGAGCCTCTGCTGAACTGACAGGCGCTGAGCTGGCTGGCTGTCCTGGCATAAAGCCAGCTCTCTGGACAGTGGCTGGCATCACAAAAAATAATATCAATGCGCCAGCAAGTGTGATGCGCCACTAATTTGCTAGTAAGTAATTTCTTACAACTATCCAAGGGCTTATCTGAAACGCAAAACATCGATAACAACTTGTCCTAAGTGCGAGACAAATAGTCGGCACTGGCGTTCCAGTAATAATCTGTAAGATGTCGACGAATGTTAGGTGTTTCACACTTTGGGCGGTTGCTCACCTCCGGTCATGGGGCTAGGATGCCCGACCTATAAGGATCTTGCGCAATTTGTTGCACAAACAACTGCGCAAAAAGTTGCGCACTGCGATGTTTTCTCTAAGCCATAGCGGCGATATGAGATTTCGCGGAAGTTGCCCACTTTAATAGTCGAGTCATGGAATGACGTACTCCAGCAAGCTCACCGCTCATTATCTCAATCTGGCCAAATCCCCTATTAATGAAGGGAACTTCGCCGGTGAAGACGTGCGTTATTCCAGCGAATACGAAATGCTGGAAACCGAGCTGGGCAAGGCCTCGTCGCTGCATGAAACCGGCGCTATCGACTGGCAGAAGGTACGCGAGGGCAGCGAGAACCTGCTGACCACCCAGTCCAAGGATTTGCGGGCCGCCACCTGGCTGACCTGGGGCCTTTTCCAGCGCGAATCCTTCGCCGGCCTGCAGGCCGGTCTGAACTTGCTGCACTACCTTTGCGAGCACCATTGGCACGAGTTGCACCCGCGCAAGGCGCGTACCCGCACTGCCGCCATCAACTGGCTGTTGCCGCGCCTGGAGCAGGCGCTGGCCGAACACGTGCCGATCAGCGAACAGCTGCCGCTGTTTCGCCGTCTGGCCGAACACCTGCACGGTCTGGAAGCCGCTCTGTCGAGCCATCTCGGTGAGGACTCACCGCTGCTGCTGCCGCTGTGCCGCCGCCTCGACGAGCAGATCAAGCGCGCCAGCCAGGGCCAGGCCGAGCCGGGCGCAGTCGGCGCTGCCATCGCCCAGGTCAAGCAAGTCGCTACCCAGATCATCACCGGCAGCGGCCCCATCGAAAGCGAGAAGGATGCGCACAAGGCCCTGCGCAGCCAGCAGGACGCCGCTCGCCCGCTGTGCGCCTGGTGGCTGAAGAACAAGGCCACCGACCTCAAGCCGCTGCGCCTGGCGCGCACCCTGCTGTGGCTGCCCATCGAGTCGCTGCCCGAGCGCAACGCCGAACACATCACCGCCCTGCGCGGCCTGCCAGCCGACAAGTTGGCGTCCTACCAGGAGCGCTTCGCCCAGGGCGCCTATGCCGATTTGCTCGCCGACCTCGAAGCCAGCATCGCCCGTGCGCCGTTCTGGCTCGACGGCCAGCGCCTGGTCTGGGAATGCCTGCAGGAGCTCAAGGCCGAACAGGCCATGCGCGAGGTGGAAATCCAGTTCGCCCTGTTCCTGCAGCGCGTTCCCGGTCTGGACGAGCTGCGTTTTCACGACGGCGTGCCCTTCGCCGACGCTGAAACCCGTGCCTGGATCGGTGCCCATGTGCTGCCGCACCTGCAGGCGCCGGAAGTGGAGAAGAAGCCAGTTGCCAGCGAGCAGGGTGCCACACCGCCCTGGGAGGAAGCCCTGCAGCAGGTGCTACCCGGTCTGCGCAAGGACGGCCTGAAGGCCGCCGTGCAACAGCTCAAGCAAGGCATGTCGCGTGCCCGTGGCGGCCGCGAACGTTTCTTCTGGCAACTGACCCTGGCCCGCCTGTGCTTCGCCGCGAAGAAGTACGACCTGGCCAAGACCCAACTCGAATCGCTCGACCAGACGCTGCAGGCCTCCGGCCTCGGCGAGTGGGAACCCGATCTCGCTCTGGATGTGCTGCGTTTGCTGCACAACTGCTGCGAGCTCCTGCCGCAGAACCATGCGGTGCGCGACAGCAAGGACGAGATCTATCGCAGGTTGTGCCACCTCGACCTCGAGGTGGTGCTGGAGTAAGGCGCCAACACGCCCAATCAAGGCCTCCGGGCCATCAACGCAAAGGAGAACACCCATGGCCAAAGAAGGCTCGGTAGCCCCCAAGGAACGCATCAACGTCACGTTCAAACCCGCCACCGGCGGTGCCCAGGAAGAAATCGAACTGCCCCTGAAACTCATGGTGCTCGGCGATTTCACCCAGCGTGCCGACGATCGCAAGATCGAAGACCGCAAGCCCATCAGCATCGACAAGAACAGCTTCGACGAAGTGCTGGCCAAGCAGGAACTGAACCTGACCTTCGCCGTACCGAATCGTCTGCAGGACGAGCAGGAAGGCGACGAGCTGGCCGTACAGCTGAAGATCAACTCCATGAAGGACTTCAACCCGGCCAACCTGGTCGACCAGGTGCCGGAACTGAAGAAGCTGATGGAGCTGCGCGACGCTCTGGTCGCCCTGAAGGGCCCGCTGGGCAACGCCCCTGCCTTCCGCAAGGCCATCGAGAGCGTGCTCTCTGACGACGACTCGCGCGACCGCGTGCTCGGCGAACTGGGCCTGGCCGCCCAAGGCAAGCTCGATTCCTGATTCTCACTGACAAGGACGCATATTCATGAGCACGACTAGCGCAGCAGTAGAAGGTGGCCGTAGCGCCGCCGACCTCGGCATCCTCGACCGCATCATCGCGGAAACCAAGCTGACTCCGGACGACGAAGCCTACGACATCGCCAAGCGTGGCGTGTCGGCCTTCATCGAAGAGCTGCTCAAGCCGCAGAACGAAAACGAGCCGGTGAAGAAGGCCATGGTCGACCGCATGATCGCGGAGATCGACGCCAAGCTCAGCCGGCAGATGGACGAAATCCTCCACCACGAGCAGTTCCAGGCCCTGGAATCCTCCTGGCGCGGCCTCAAGCTGCTGGTGGATCGCACCAACTTCCGCGAGAACATCAAGCTGGAGATCCTCAACGCCTCCAAGCAGGATCTGCTCGATGACTTCGAAGACAGCCCGGAAATCGTTCAGTCCGGCCTGTACAAGCACATCTACACCGCCGAGTACGGCCAGTTCGGTGGCCAGCCGGTCGGCGCCCTGATCGCCAACTACTTCTTCGATCCGAGCGCTCCGGACGTCAAGACCCTGCAGTACGTCGCCTCGGTGGCCTGCATGTCCCACGCCCCATTCATCGCCGCCGCCGGCCCGAAATTCTTCGGCCTGGAGACCTTCACCGGCCTGCCGGATCTGAAGGATCTGAAAGACCACTTCGAAGGCCCGCAATTCACCAAGTGGCAGAGCTTCCGCGAGCAGGAAGATGCCCGTTACGTCGGCCTGACCGTACCGCGCTTCCTGCTGCGCAACCCGTACGACCCGGAAGACAATCCGGTCAAGACCTTCGTCTACAAGGAAAACGTGGCCAACAGCCACGAGCACTACCTGTGGGGCAACACCGCGTACGCCTTCGCCAGCCGTCTGACCGACAGCTTCGCCAAGTTCCGCTGGTGCCCGAACATCATCGGCCCGCAGAGCGGTGGCGCGGTGGAAGACCTGCCACTGCACCACTTCGAGAGCATGGGCGAGATCGAGACCAAGATCCCCACCGAAGTGCTGGTGTCCGACCGCCGCGAATACGAGCTGGCCGAGGAAGGCTTTATCGCCCTGACCATGCGCAAAGGCAGCGACAACGCCGCGTTCTTCTCCGCCAACTCGGCGCAGAAGCCGAAGTTCTTCGGCATCAGCGAAGAAGGCAAGAACGCCGAGCTGAATTACAAGCTGGGCACCCAGCTGCCGTACATGTTCATCGTCAACCGCCTGGCTCACTACCTGAAAGTGCTGCAGCGCGAGCAGATCGGTGCCTGGAAAGAGCGTACCGACCTCGAGCTGGAGCTGAACAAGTGGATTCGCCAGTACGTTGCCGACCAGGAGAACCCGAGCTCCGAAGTGCGTAGCCGTCGTCCGCTGCGTGCCGCCCAGGTCATCGTCAGCGATGTCGAAGGCGAGCCGGGCTGGTACCGCGTCAGCCTGAACGTGCGCCCGCACTTCAAGTACATGGGTGCCGACTTCACCTTGTCGCTGGTCGGCAAGCTGGACAAGGAGTAAGCACGCATGGCCTACGGCAGCCTGTTCGAGCGTCTCGGTGGCGAGGTCGGCCAACGTGCCGGCTGGAGCCGCGAGGTCGCCGCCATGGCCTCGGTGGCTGCCCATCTGGCCAAGATGCTCAGCACCCGTGCGGGCAGCGTGCAAACGCTGCCCGACTACGGGTTGCCCGATTTGAACGATATGCGCCTGTCGCTGCACGACTCTTTGCAGCAGGCGCGTATCGCCATCGAACGCTTTATCGAAGCGTACGAACCCCGTCTGACCCAGGTGCGCGTGATTTCCCTGCCGCGCACTCATGACCCTTTGCGTCAGGCCTTCGCCATCGACGCCATGCTGGAAATGGACGGTATCAAACGTCAGGTCAGTTTCTCCGCGAGCCTGGATGGCAGCGGTCAGGTCAACGTCAACCCAGGAGCTTCACATGTCCGGTAAACCCGCCGCCCGCCTGAGCGATCCCACTGCCTGCCCGATTCCCGGCCACGGCACCAACCCGATCGCCGCCGGCTCGCCCGACGTGCTGTTCGACAGCCTGCCCGCCGCCCGTATGGGCGACGCCTCCGCCTGCGGCGGCGCTATGGCCGGCGCGGTAATTCCCACCGTGCTGATCAACGGCAAACCGGCGGCGGTGGTGGGCAGTGTGGGCAGTCATGGCAATGTGGTGGTGAGCGGGTCGGGGACAGTGATTATTGGGACTAGTGGGGGGGGCTCGGCATTCAGTCCGGTTGCGCCTCTTTCTCTGGCCGCTGCGGCGGTAGCTGTCGTCAACGCCGTTGTTCCCTCGGCACAAGCTGCCGAACAGAAGGGGCTGGATTACGGCATTAGCCTGAAGCGCGGCGGTAATCGTGTGCTGACGCCCCTGATGATTCCTGATTACGAAGAGTTGGCTCAAGGTACGACGAAGAACCTGGAAACCATCGATTTCCTGATACGCAATCGCAAGCAGGAGGCCGACAGCCTGACTCTGGAGGTCTTCGATGGTGAGGCGTTGCTTTACAGCGAAACCGATACCACGCCGTTGCTACCCGAAGGGGAGCACCTTTGGCAGTGGGATGGCTATGACCAGAGCGGGGCTCTTGATACGCGCGTGCTCAAGAGCGAGCAGCTTCTGGTACGGCTTACAGCCCGTAAGGCTGCTGAAGAACAGGTGACCGAGTTGCGCCTTAACAACTCTGCCCAGCAAGCAGCCTGGGTCGATGCGCGTGTAGATCGTAATGGCGGCTCAGTGGAACTTACCGTCCGCCCCAGTTTTTCTGACGGCGGCGTCACCGGGCGCAACGATCAACTCACCGCCAGAACCTTCGAGGAGCTCAAAGCTCTGGCCAAATCTGGTGTCGAGCGTTACTGGTCGCGGGATGGAAGTCGCGGTGTCATTGGTGCCTCCATCCAGACCGACAAGGGCGTTTTCCAGGTCAAGGTCCTGGCGCAGGTAAATGAAAAGCCAAGCGCCAAGGACTTTCCTTTGATCGCCTCGATCAGCGACGACTTCGGCCGTTCCACCAGCTTTGCCATGTTCAAGAAGATCTATCACAACCAAGGCTGGTGGGCCGCTGCTAATTATCCGGTCAGTTTCGCTGATCAGGATTTCGAGCATACCGCTGCCCATGAGCTGGGTCATCTCATCCTTAACGAGTATGGCGATGGCGGGGTGATCCCAGAGTATTCCTGGAGCCACAAATCGACCTCCACGATCCTCACTCAGAAGCCGCTGGAGAACAACCCAGTTCCAGCCAGCGGAGAAATTGACCTTATGCACTACCACTCCGATGGCCCGAGCAACATGCAGGATTACTGGGCGCGCTCCGTGGCGTCGGAGAAGGATGTCAAAGGGCTGCTGTGGCTGGCTCGGGTGAAATTCAATGCTTAAGCGAAGCCTTCTGCTCTGCTCGTTCATTGCCGTCGGCTGCAGTGCGCAACCGAAAACGGCATATATCGTCCACTTCGAGAACGCATGCGCCTATCCCGTCGAGGTGTCCGTCCACGAGTACTCCAACGCCAAGGCTCCTTTCGTTCCTGGCCAACGGTTGGGGGCAGGTGAATCCGTAGAGGTGCTGTCCCATGTCTCGTTCGATGAAAGCATCGAGAAGAGCCTCCCATCAGGCTACCGCTTGGACATTGCCGCCAACGGCGAGTCGATCATGCTCGATAGGGAAGGCTTCCTGGGGCAGCTAGCGCACTCACCCATCGAGCGCAAAGGCCGTTCCATAAGCATATGGACGATTCGCGACACGGCCTTGTGTCCGTGACGTCAGGACTAGGAAAAAATGGCATGTCGTGCGACCTCTACTACCAGAGCGAACTTACCGCCCTGCGCCGATTGGGTAACCACTTCATTGAGCGTAGCCCAGTGAATAAGTCAACCTACCGTTTCTTTCACGTGGCCATATGGATTCCTGCGGCTTTCTTTTTATCGCTGCCTTTTCTAGAGATCTTAATCCGTGGCACGGAAAATGTTGAGAACATGTTCGTGGCTTATGGGATTTGGTTTGGATCCTTGGCCTATCTGATTTTTGCAGTGTGGGCTTCTTGGTATATCAAGGAAAAGTCAGAGCCTCTCATAGTTCGCCTTGTTTGGTGGGCGCCGGTTATATTTATTCCGTTCTATGGGATTCCATGGATAGTGTACGGATTGTTTCATGTCGCAATGGGTGAGGCATCTGGCTTCGCGATGACTGTGCTATGGGTCGCTTTCTCACCTTACATAATCATAGTGGGTTATGTATGTGTGGCTGTGACTTTCGTTGTTTATCATATGTTCTTTAAAGCGGCCAATGCTGGGCATAAAGTTATGCATATGGCGCCGAGATCAAGATTAAATATGACAGGGGCTGCCGAATTGTTCGGCAAAAAAGTTGAGCGCGATGTATTTGTCAGCGGTAAAGAGGGTTTTGCATCCTATCCCCGAAAGACTTTCCTTGGGCAGCAGGGTTTATTTCCTTACCACACAATCTTGATGATTGCCGACAGCGAGTTCGAAGGCTTTCGTGAACTGGTTGGGACGGTTTTCGATCAGGTAACGATAAAGCAGGATCACGAGAGCATATGCACGAGCGGTGATGGCAGCACTCTCAAGCTTGCCGTACGCCGCGAGTTCAATGGCCTGATCATCGAGTTGACCACCAACTCGAATGCCTTTCTTGAAAGGTTGGACGCGAGTTTCAAGGCGCCTCCAGCACCATGGTTTGCCTTTCCCGACATGGCGCCCATCGAAGCGATCATGAGCAAGCAGGGCAGCCTCGAATACTGGTGGGACTGGATCTGGAATCCCTTTTGGCAGCACGCCTCCGATGAAGTCCGCATGGCTTATCTGAGGAAACACAAGGCCAGTGATGAATGGATTGAGTACTTGGCTGGACAAGCTAATGGCTCTGACTGATCAAGGATAGATAGATGTCTTTCAACCACTACTACCAAAGCGAACTGACCGCCCTGCGCCAACTGGGCAAGCGCTTCGCCGAGCGCAGCCCGGCGCTGGCGCCGTTCCTCGGACAGGCCGGGCGCGATCCGGATGTCGAGCGCCTGCTCGAGGGCTTCGCCTTCCTCACCGGGCGTCTGCGGCAGAAGCTCGACGACGAGCTGCCGGAGCTGACTCACTCGCTGATGCACCTGCTGTGGCCGAACTACATGCGCCCGCTGCCGGCCTTCAGCATGCTTCAGTTCGACCCGCTGACCCGCCCCGGCCCGGCGCTGCCGGTCAGTCGTGGTACGCCGGTGGAGGCCAAGGCCATCGAGGGCGTCACCTGCCGCTTTCGCACCTGCTTCCCCACTGAAGTACTGCCGCTGGCGTTGAACGGCCTGGATTACTCGGTCAAGGGCGACGGTGCACTGCTCAGCCTGCGCCTGGCCATGAGCGCCGATGGGCATATCGGTGAGATCGGCCTGAACAAGCTGCGCCTGCACTTGGCCGGCGAACGCTATATCGGCCAGATGCTCTACCTGGCGCTGCTGCGCAACCTCGGCAGCATCCAGCTGGTGCTGCTCGACCAGGCCGGCAAGCCGCTGCAGGATGCCTTCGGCCAGACCCTCGGCACCCTGCAGCTCAAGTCCGAGCAGGTGCAACCGGTAGGTTTCGCCGAGGACGAGGCGCTGATCCCCTACCCGCTGAACACCTTCCGCGGCTACCGCTATCTGCAGGAATACTTCGCCTTCCAGGAGAAATTCCTGTTCGTCGACCTGTTCGGCCTGGATGCCATTCACAGCTTGCCCGAGGATCTGCTCAAGCAGGCGCGCGGCCTGGAGCTACGTTTCGATATCCACAAGGCGGGCGTGCAGCGTATCCGTCCGACCCTGGAAAACGTGCGCCTGTACTGCACGCCGGTGGTCAACCTGTTCCAGCACGACGCCATTCCGATCCGCCTCGATGGCAAGCAGGATCAGTACCTGCTGCTGCCGGCCGAGTTCGATTCGCAGCATTGCGGTGTGTTTTCGGTGGACCGCGTCACCGGCTGGAAGCCGGGCGGCATGGGCTACGAGGAGTACGTGCCGTTCGAGTCGTTCGAACATGACCCCAGCTTCGACGTACCGGTGGCGCGCCCGCACTACAGCGTGCGCCAGCAACCCTCGATGCTCGGCGACGGCCTGGAAACCTGGCTCAGCTTCGGCCTGCGCAACCTCGACCAGCACGAGACTCTGTCCATCGAGCTGACCTGCACCAACCAGAACCTGCCGCGTCAGCTGCGCCTGGGCGATATCTGCCTGCCCAGCGAGGACACCCCGGATTTTCTCAGCTTCCGCAACATCAGCGCCGTTACACCCAGTTATGCGCCGCCGCTGCACCGCGACTTCCTGTGGAAGCTGATTTCCAACATGTCGCTGAACTACCTGTCGCTGGCCAACGTCGAGGCGCTCAAGGTGATCCTCGAAACCTACGACCTGCCGCGTTACTACGACCAGCACGCCGAGCGCGTCAGCAAGCGCCTGCTCGGGGGCCTCAAGAATATCGGCCATCGCCACGTCGACCGCCTGCACCGCGGCCTGCCGGTACGCGGGGTACGCACTGAACTGACCATGAACCCGGAAGGGTATCTGGGTGAGGGCGATCTATTCCTCTTCGCCTCGGTACTCAATGAATTTTTCGCCCTCTACGCCAGCCTCAACAGCTACCACGAGCTGCACGTACAGAGCACACAGGGAGAGTTGTACAAATGGACGCCACGTATGGGGCAGCAGCCCCTGCTCTAAGTCGATTGAGCAAAGGCATCCGCGAGTACAGCCTGTTCCAGGCCGTACAGCTGGTGCTAGAGCGCCTCAAGGTTGCCCACCCGCAACTGGATGACGAGCGCCTCTACGAGTACCTGGAGTTCCAGGCCAACCCGAGCCTGGGTTTCCCCGGCAGCGATATCGATCGCGTGCAGTTCTTCGAGGAGCACGGCGAGTTGCGCGCGCGCATGCGCGTCAACCTGGTCGGCCTGTTCGGCGGCGGTTCGCCATTACCGGCCTTCTACAGCGAGCAGGCTCTGGGCGACAGCGAGGACGGCAACCCGACCCGCGACTTCCTCGATCTGTTCAACAACCGTCTGCAGCGCCTGTTGCTGCCGATCTGGCAGAAGTACCGCTACCGCGCCAGCTTCCAGAGCGGGGCGATGGACGCCTTCTCTGCGCACCTGTTCGCCCTGATCGGCCTGGGCAGCGAGCAGATCCGGCAGGCCCAGGAGCTGAACTGGAAGCGCCTGCTGCCCTACCTCGGTCTGCTCAGCCTGCGCGCCCATTCGGCGGCGCTGATCGAGTCGGTGCTGCGTTACTACTTCAAGCACGCCGAACTGTTCATCGAGCAGTGTCTGGAGCGCCAGGTGGTGGTGCTGGAAGAGCAGCGCAACCGCCTCGGCCGCGCCAACAGCCTGCTCGGCGAAGACACCGTGCTCGGCGAGCGCGTACGCGACCGCGGCGGCAAGTTCCGCATCCACGTGCGCCAGCTGGGCTGGACGCGCTTTCACGAGTTCCTGCCGATCGGCACGGGTTACCAGCCGCTCTGTGCGCTGGTGCGCTTCACCCTGCGCGATCCGCTGGACTACGACATCCGCCTGGAGCTGCGTCAGGACGAAATCCGCGACCTGCGCATCGGCGAAGGCAACCCCTGCCTGCTGGGCTGGACCACCTGGCTCGGCCGTGAGAACGCCGATGGCCTTGTCACTCTGGGCAGCAAGATTCATTAAGGACAGATGAAATGATCAACGTCGACCTGCAACAACTGGTTCAAGCCCTGGACGCCGCGAGCAAGCGCGACCTGGAGATGGCCGCCGAACGCTGCGTGGTACGCGGCGGCAACAAGATCCTCGTCGAAGACCTGCTGCTGGGACTGCTCGAGCGCCCGGAAAGCCTGCTGGCGCGTGCCCTGCAGGATGCCGAGATCGATGCCGGCGAGCTGGCCCAGACGCTGCAGCCGCGCGGCGAGCACAGCGAGTCGCGCAACCCGGTGTTCAGTGCCGAGCTGGTGCAGTGGCTGCAGGACGCCCTGCTGGTGGCCAACCTGGAGTTGGGCGCCAGCCAGATCGACCAGGCCGCGCTGATCCTCGCCCTGCTGCGCAACCCCATGCGTTACGCCGGTAGCCGTTATCAGACGCTGCTGAGCAAGCTCAATGCCGAGCGTCTGCGCGACTTCGCCCTCAGCCAGCAGCCGCAGGCCGCAGGTGGCAAGCCGGCAGCCGGTGGTGAATCCAATCTGGCGCGCTTTACCCACAACTTCACCCAGCAGGCCCGCGACGGCAAGCTCGACCCGGTGCTGTGCCGCGACGGCGCGATCCGCCAGATGATCGACATCCTCGCCCGCCGACGCAAGAACAACCCCATCGTCGTCGGTGAAGCCGGCGTCGGCAAGACCGCCATCGTCGAGGGCCTGGCCCTGCGCATCGCCACCGGCGAGGTGCCGCAGGTGCTCAAGGGCGTCGAGCTGCTGTGCCTGGACCTCGGTCTGCTGCAGGCTGGCGCCAGCGTCAAGGGCGAGTTCGAACGCCGCCTGCAGGGCGTGATCGACGAAGTGAAGGCCTCGCCCAAGCCGATCATCCTGTTTATCGACGAAGCCCACACCCTGATCGGCGCCGGTGGCCAGGCCGGCAGTGGCGACGCCGCCAACCTGCTCAAACCGGCCCTGGCCCGTGGCGAGCTGCGCACCATCGCCGCCACCACCTGGAGCGAATACAAGAAGTACTTCGAGAAGGATCCGGCCCTGGCACGCCGCTTCCAGCCGGTGCAGCTGCACGAGCCGAGCGTGGACGAGGCGGTCACCATCCTGCGTGGTCTGGCGCCGGTGTACGAGAAGAGCCACGGTATTTACCTGCGCGACGACGCTGTGGTTGCCGCTGCCGAGCTGTCGGCGCGCTACCTCGCTGGTCGCCAACTGCCGGACAAAGCCGTGGATGTGCTCGACACCGCCTGCGCCCGTGTGCGCATCAGCCTGGCTGCCGCGCCCGAGGCGCTGGAGCGTCTGCGCGGCGAGATTGCCGAGGGCGAGCGCCAGGGGGAGGCCATGCGCCGTGACCTGGACGCCGGTCTGAATATCGATCACGAAGCGTTGGATACGCTGGAAAACCGTCTGGTCGCCGCCCGCGCCGAGCTGGAGCAGGTGGAAACCCGCTGGGCCGTGCAGCGCGAGCTGGCCGAACGGCTGCTGGAACAGCGCAAGCAATGCGCCGCCGCGCGTCTGGGTAACGATGAAGAGGCCAGCGACGAACCACGCCCGAGCCTGGAAGAACTGGAAGCCGAACTGCGCGCCATCCAGGCCGAGCTGGCTGCCGCCCAGGCCAGCGAGCGTCTGGTCAGCTTCGAGGTCTGCCCGCGCCTGGTGGCCGAAGTGATCAGCCACTGGACCGGCGTGCCGCTGAGCCAACTGGCCCGTGAGCACAACACCAAGGTCATCACCTTCGCCGACGACCTGCGCCAGCGCGTGCGTGGTCAGGAGCAGGCGATCCAGGCGCTGGACAAGGCCATGCGCGCCACCGCTGCCGGTTTGAACAAGCCCGATGCACCGGTGGGCGTGTTCCTCCTGGTCGGCCCCAGCGGCGTCGGCAAGACCGAGACAGCCCTGGCCCTGGCCGACCTGCTGTATGGCGGTGAGCGCTTCCTCACCGTGATCAACATGTCCGAGTTCCAGGAAAAACACACCGTCTCGCGTTTGATCGGCGCGCCGCCCGGCTATGTCGGTTATGGCGAAGGCGGCATGCTCACCGAAGCGGTGCGGCAGAAACCCTACTCGGTGATCCTCCTCGACGAGGTGGAAAAGGCCGATCCGGACGTGATGAACGTTTTCTACCAGATCTTCGACAAGGGCGTGGCCAACGACGGCGAAGGGCGCGAGATCAACTTCCGCAACACCCTGATCCTGATGACCAGCAACCTGGCCAGTGAACGCATCGCCAGCCTCTGCGCCGGCGGCGAGCGCCCGGCCGCCGAGGACCTGGAGCTGGCCATCCGCCCGCAGCTGAGCCAGCACTTCAAGCCGGCCCTGCTCGGCCGTATGCGCGTGGTGCCTTACTACCCGATGGACAGCGACCTGCTGCGCCAGCTGGTCGGCCTCAAGCTGGCCCGTTTCGGCGAGCGCCTGGCCCGTCGTCAGCTCGCCTTCAGTCACTGCGACGGCCTGGTCGAGCACCTGGCCGAGCGCTGCACCCATGGCGACAGCGGCGCGCGCCTGATCGATCACCTGATCGACCAGCACCTGCAGCCGCTGGTGGTCGACCGCCTGCTCGATGCCATGGCCGCTGGCGAAAGCCTGCAACGTGTGCACGCCACGCTGGATGGCGATGCGGCCGTGATCTGCGAGTTCGCCTGAGGTGCCGCCGATGTTCGCCGAAGTTCCGCAACCGCTGCGCTACGCCGAAGCCCTGCTTGGCCGCTATGCCGAATTGGCCGGCGCTGCCAGCAGTGAGCGCCTGCTCGCCAACCTGGTGCGTGCCGCCGCCGAACTGGCCGACTGTGCGCTGGGCCAGCTGTATCTGCTGGACCATACCAACACCCGCCTGACCCTCTCGGCCGAGTGGCTCGACGGCCTGCTGCAACCGCGCGAGTCAGCCAGCCTGCCGAGTGACTACGACGGCGAACAGCTGCTGCAGTACTGCCTGTGCCAGAACCAGGTGCTGTGTATCGACGAGCTGGACAGCGGCCTGCACAACATCGCCTGTCTGCCGGAAGGCAGCCGTGCCTGGCGCAGCTTGCTGTGCCTGCCGCTGCATGACGGCGTTGGGCGTACTCGTGGTCTGCTGCTGGTAGCCAGCCATGAGCGGCGAATCCTGCAGGGCTTTGCCGCCTCTTTCGCCCAGCTTGGCAGTTTCGCCTTGGCTCAGCTGCAGCTGTTGCAGCGTCTACGTGCACCAGCTGTCGACGGTGCCGCCAATGCTGCAAGCGTCTCGTCTGTTCCAGGCACGCCCTGTGCCAGCGGCTACGGTTTGCTCGGTCAGAGCCAGGCCATGCGCCGCGTCTACCAACTGATTGGCAAGGTGCTGCACAGCCCGGTCAGCGTGTTGCTTACTGGCGAGACGGGTACCGGCAAGGAACTGGTTGCCCGCGCCATCCACGATTGCGGCGCGCGGCGCAGCAAGGCGTTCATCGTGCAGAACTGTGCGGCGCTGCCGGAGAACCTGCTGGAGAGCGAACTGTTCGGCTATCGCAAGGGCGCCTTTACCGGCGCCGACCGTGACAAGCCCGGCCTGTTCGACGCCGCTGACGGCGGCACGCTGTTCCTCGACGAGATCGGCGACATGCCGCTGACGCTGCAAGCCAAGTTATTGCGCGTGCTGCAGGAAGGCGAAGTGCGACCGCTGGGCTGCAGCGAGACGCACAAGGTCGACGTGCGCATCGTCGCCGCCACCCACCAGGAACTGCGCAAGCGTGTCGAGGAAGGACGCTTCCGCGAAGACCTGTTCTACCGCCTATCGCATTTCCCCATCGAGTTGCCAGCGCTGCGCGAGCGTGACGAAGACATCCTGTTGCTAGCGCGTCACTTCGCCAGCACTGCCAGCGGCCTGCTGCAGCGTGACGCCTGCCGCTGGAGCGATGCCGCTCTGGAGCATCTGGCCGGCTACGCCTTCCCCGGCAACGTGCGTGAGCTCAAGGGTGTGGTCGAGCGAGCCGTGCTGCTCTGCGAAGGCGGCGAGTTGCTGCCCGAGCACTTCAATCTGGAGCAGACCCAGAGCGAAGGCAGCGAACCGCTGAGCCTGCGCGAGCGCATGGATCGGCTCGAGCGCAACCTGCTGCTCGACTGCCTGCGCAAGAACCGCGGCAACCAGACCAACGCCGCCAACGAGCTGGGTCTGCCCCGGCGCACCCTGCTGTACCGCATGCAACGGCTGAAGATCAGCCCGAGCGAAGTGTGATGAGAGAGGCAATGAAGAATCTACGGAACCGCGTGGCGTCATTCGTGCTGGAGCCAATGATCTCCAGCGGACGAATTGGGCGAGTCAAATATCTGCTGCTCCATGTATGGAGCGCCTGGCCACTTTTCCTCGTGGTGGCCTTGAGCAACCAGAACTCTCCGTTGTGGATGCAGCACGTGCTCTCGGCTCTTGTCGTTGTCGGACTCATTTATTGGTGGGTTGCCACGCTGACTGCAGGCGTTCGTCGCCTGCATGACCTTGGGCGGAGCGGTTACTGGGTGCTGCTGATCAATCTGATCTGGCCATTGCTGCTGCTCTGGCCTGGTCAACGCCAGAGTAATCGCTACGGCCCTCCTGTGTTGAAACGTTCTGCTGCTACGCAGATGGCTGGAACGGCCTGACATGTTCACTTTCACCTCTCTTAAAGGAGCGCATTCCATGCTGCATCGCTATCGGACCGCCGCCCTGCTCGCCCTGGCCATTGCCCTGGCCGGCTGCACCGGCAACTACAAGTTCAGCGACGACCAATACCGCCCGCTGGGCGACCCGCAAGCCGAGAAACGCGGCCACTGACCGCAAGGAGTAGGTTCACCATGGAACTGGTATTCGATGTGGTCAGCGCGCAGCAGTTCGTGCCAGGTCTGTTGACCACCAAGACGTTCAAGCAGGCCGGCGGTGTGATCGGTCGAGCCGACGAGTGCGACTGGGTGATCCCGGATCGCAAGCGCATCCTGTCCAGTCGGCATGCAGAAGTGAGCTATCGCGATGGCGCCTTCTACCTGACCGACACCAGCAGCAACGGTATCCAGCTCAAGGACAGTGGCGCCAGCCTGGCCAAGGGCAGTCCGCAGCGCATCGAGCATGGCAGCGTGTACTGCCTGGGCGACTTCGAGATCCGTGCGCGCCTGGTGCGTGACCCGGCCATGTTCGAGGGTGATATCGGTCTGCCGCAGGCCGCTGGGAGCATCATCCCCGATGACGCCTTCCTCGACCTCGACCCGATCACCGCCCTGGAACAGCAGGAGCGCGTCTACGCCGAAGTGGACGATCTGACCGCCGTACTGCGCCCGAGCATGGCCCAGGCGCAGCAGCGCGATTACGCGCAGATCGACGAGGAAAACCTGCTGGTGCCCGAGTTGGTGATGCCGACGCCCGCGCCGCAGCCGAAAGTCGCTCCGGAGCCCGAGCGCCTGCCGCCGACTTTCTGGGAGAAGTTCGCCGATGCCCTCGGCGTGCGCCTCGACGACCTCGACGACGATGCCCGCGAGGCGCTGGCGCTCAACGCCGCCAAGCTGCTCCGGCAGAGCGTCGGCAGCCTGCAGCAGGCCTTGCGTACCCGCAGCGAGCTGAAGAATGAACTGCGCCTGGCCCTGACCACCGTGCAGAGCGCCGGCAACAACCCGCTCAAGCATGGCCTGGACACCAGCGAAACCCTGAGCACCCTGCTGCGTAGCGGCAAGCCCGGCCAACTGCCGGCCGAGCAGGCCATCAATCGTAGCTTCCGCGACCTGCAGGCGCATCAGGTGGCACTGCTCGCCGCCAGCCGCGCAGCGGTCAAGGGCATGTTCGAACAGTTCACGCCCGAGCAGCTGACCCTGCGTTTCGAGCGCAATGGGCGCAAACCGCTGTTGGCCACCGATGGCGGCCGCTGGCGTGCCTATCGTCGCCTGCATGCGGCGCTGGCGCAGAACGATGACTGGAGCGATCGCCTGTTCGCCCGTGATTTTGCCAGTGCCTACGAAGAGCAGGTTCGCCTGATCGCCACCCTCAATACCGACCTTCAAGGATGAACACCATGCCTCGCTTGCTTTCCCTGGCCCTGTGCGCCGTGCTGCTGACACTCGCCGGCTGCGCCGCGATGTCGCCTTACTCGACCATGACCAAGCTGGATCTGAGCCTCACCGGCAGTGATCAGCTCAACCCGGATCTGCACGGTCGCCCCTCGCCCATCGTGCTGCGGCTGATCGAACTCAAGCACCCGGTGGCCTTCGAGAACGCCGACTTCTTCTCCCTCTACCAACGGCCCAAGGAGGCCCTGGCGCCGGACCTGGTGACGCTGGAAGAACTGGAGCTGCGCCCGGGCGAAACCCGCGAACTGAAAGTGTCGGTGCAGGAGGGCAGCCGCTATGTCGGCGTGCTCGCCGCCTATCGCGACCTGCCGGAAGCCAGCTGGCGCTACGTCATCGCCATCGACGAGCAGCAGCGCAATGCGGCCAACCTGCGCCTCGACGAGCGTGGCATCCGCAACCTGGATGACGAGCAGGAGCGCAACCGATGAGCCAGCATAAAGTCGTCTGGCAGGAAGGCATGCTGCTGCGCCCGCAGCATTTCCAGCAGAACGATCGCTACTTCGATCACCAGCTCAAGGTGCGTACGCAGAAACTGGACAGCTACGCCTGGGGATTCTTCGAACTGGAGATCGACCGCCAGTTTCTCAACATGGGCAAGCTGGTGGTGAGCAAGGCCAGTGGGGTACTGCCTGACGGCAGTCTGTTCGACCTCGGTGCCGAGCGCGAGCCGCTGGGCCTGGACGTACCGCCGAACACCGGCAACACCCCCGTCTACCTGGCGCTGCCGCTGGTCACCGGTAATCACATCGAGAGCCGTCGCCCGGACCAGCGCGACGTGCTGGCGCGCTACGTCGCCTTCGACGAGGAAGTAGCCGACTGCAACGCCGGCGACAGCAGCGTCAGCCAGGTCAGCACTGGCCGCCCGGATTTCCGCCTGCTGCTCGGCGAGCAGCAGAGCGACCAGGGCTACGTGAAGATGAAGCTGTGCGAAGTGCTGGACACCACACCGGACGGGGTGATCAGCCTCGATCCGGAATTCAGCCCGACCTACGTCAACTTCCAGGCCTCCGGCTACCTGCTGAGCTGCCTCAAGGAAGTGATCAGCATGCTCGCCCACCGTGGCGACATCCTCGCCGAGCGTATCCGCGCCACCGGCAAGGTGGGCGGCGCCGAGGTTGGCGACTTCATGATGCTGCAGCTGATCAACCGCTACGAACCGATCCTGCGCCACCACCTGGGCGTCGAACAGGTGCACCCGGAGCAGATCTACCGCGAACTGGTCGGCCTGCTCGGCGAGTTGGCGACCTTCTCCAGCGAGACCAAGCGTCCGCGTCTGGAAGGCCGCTATCTGCACAGCGACCAGGGCATGAGTTTCCGCAAGCTGATGGATGCGATTCGCCAGGTGTTGTCGATGGTGCTCGAGCAGCACGCCATCGAGATGCTCCTGCAGCAGCGCCAGTACGGCATCCAGGTGTCGCCGCTGCACGACCACAAGCTGCTCGGCACCTCCAGCTTCGTACTCGCTGCCAGCGCTCAGTGCGATTCCGAAGAGCTGCGCCAGCGCCTGCCCGCACACCTCAAGGTTGGCCCGGTGGAGCGCATCCGCCAACTGGTCAACCTGCACCTGCCGGGGATCAAGGTCAAACCGCTGCCAGTGGCACCGCGGCAGATCCCCTTCCATTCGGGCAAGACCTACTTCGCCTTGGAGCTCAGCTCCGAGGAACTGGCGCAGCTGGAACGCTCCGGCGGCTTCGCCTTCCACGTGTCCGGCGAGTTCACCGGGCTTGAGCTGAAATTCTGGGCGATCAGGAACTGACCATGACAACCAAGGAAATGGAATACGGCCAGGATGACAAGACGGTCATCCTCAACCGCAAGGGCGAAGCCCGCGCCGAAAGCCCGCTGACCGATTTCAGCGCGCCACCGAAATTCGAGCAGCTTGAGGAACGCATGATCTTCGCCGCGCGCCTGCGCCCGGCGGAGAGCTTCAACATCAGCCTCAACCCGCTGGTGGCGGCAGCCTCCACGCTGCTCTCGGAAGTGGTGCGGCTCAAACACAGCTTTGAAAGCGAGGACATGGATGCGCTCAACCAGCGCCTGACCCGCGAGATCAAGCTGTTCGAGCACCGTGCTCTGCACGATGGCGCCGAGAGCAGCCAGGTGATGGCCGCACGCTACGTGCTGTGCACCGTGGTCGACGAAGCGGTGGTGACCACACCCTGGGGCAACGAGAGCCAGTGGTCGCAGATGAGCCTGCTGTCCTCGTTCCACAACGAGACATTCGGTGGCGAGAAGTTCTTCCAGCTGCTCGAGCGCCTGTCGCGCAACCCGGTCAAGCACCTGCCGATGCTGGAACTGATGTACCTGTGCCTGTCGCTCGGTTTCGAGGGCAAGTACCGCGTGCTGCAGCGCGGCATGCTCGAACTGGAAGCGGTGCGCGATAGCCTCTACCGACAGATCCGCCAGTTGCGCGGCGATGTGCCGCGTGAAGTCTCGCCGCACTGGCAGGGCCTCAAGGACACCCGCCGACGCCTGGTGCGCATCGTGCCGTGGTGGCTGGTGGCGCTGTTCACCCTGATGTGCCTGGTGATGATGTATGGCGGCTTCGCCTGGGTATTGGGCGAGCAGCGCGACACCGTGCTCAAGCCGTATCAGCAACTCGACCCGGCCTCGGGTGTCAGCATGGATGACGTGAAATGAAGAGCTTCTTCGCCAAAATTGGCGCCTTTTTCCGCAAGACCTGGGTCTGGAGCCTGCTGCTGGTGCTGGTCCTCGCCCTGCTGGTGTGGTTCGTCGGCCCGCTGCTGGCCGTCAGTGACTACAAGTTCTGGGAGTCGGCCACCAGTCGTCTGTTGACCATCAGTCTGATCTTCCTGCTCTGGGGCCTGGCCATGGTCTTCGCCAGCTGGCGCGCCACCGCGCGCAAGAAGGCCGAGGAAAGTGACGCCGACGCCCAGGAGCGCCTGCGTCGCGAGGAGCAGATCAGCGAGGAGCAGAACGAGCTGCGCCACCGCTTCAAGGACGCCCTGCGCACCCTCAAGCGCTCCAGCCTGTACCGCGGGCGCAGCGAGAAGTGGCGCAACGACCTACCCTGGTACCTGCTGCTTGGCCCGCAGGGTAGCGGCAAGACCAGCTTGCTGGATTTCTCCGGCCTGGACTTCCCGCTCAACCGCGGCGAAAGCCAGCGTCTGACCAAGGACGTGTCCGGCACTCGCTACGCCGACTGGTACTTCGCCGACCACGCGGTGCTGATCGATACCGCCGGGCGCTACCTGACCCAGCCTGACGCGCAGGTCGACGGCCGCGCCTGGGGCACCTTGTTGGGTCTGCTACGCCAGCGCCGTGCGCGCCCGCTCAATGGCGTGCTGGTGAGCATTCCGGTCGAGCAGCTGCAGGGCGGTAGCGAAGTGGAGCTGGAAACCCTGGCCCGTCAGACCCGCCAGCGCCTGCATGAGATCCACCAGCGCCTGGGCGCCGATGTGCCGGTCTATCTGGTGCTGAGCAAGGCCGACAAGGTACTGGGCTTCGACGAGTTCTTCGACCAGCTGTCACGCGAAGAAAGCGAGCAGGTGCTCGGCGCCAGCTTCCGCAAGGAGCAGAACGCCAGCGATGTGGGCGTCGTACGCCAGGAGTTCGAAGAACTGCTGCGCCGCCTCAACAGCCAGGTGATCCTGCGCATGCACCAGGAGCGCGACACCCAGCGCCGTGGCCGCATCCTTGACTTCCCGCACCAGCTCGGCCAGATCGGCGAGCGCCTGTGCCTGTTCATCGAACTGGCCTTCGCCGGCAACCGCTACCAGCGGGCCAGCAAGTTGCGCGGCTTTTACCTGACCAGTGCACCGCAGTTGAACGAACAACTCGACCCGCTGACTGCTGGTATCGGCCGCAACCTCGGCCTGGCCGACAGCGCCCTGCCGACCTTCCGCAGCGGTCGTGCACGGTTCATCAATCATCTGCTCAGCCGGGTGATCTTCCCCGAGGCCGAATTGGCCGGTCTGGATCAGAAGGAGGTGCGTCGCATCGACTGGGGCCAGCGTGCCATGTACGCCACCGCCTTCGCCGTGCTGGCGCTGTTCGGTGTGCTCTGGGCCAGCGGCTTCTCGGCCAACCACGGCCGTTTGGAAGAGCTACGCGAGATCGCCCAGAAGCTTACCCGCGAGCATGGTTCGATCAATGCGCAGGACGATGCCCTGCAAACCCTCAAGGCGCTGGACAGCAGCTACGCCGCGACCCTGGTGTTCCCGCCCAAGGGCGAGGTGTCCTACCTGGAGCGTACCGGCCTGTTCCAGGGCGAGGCGGTCAATCCTCCGGTGTATTCGACCTATCGCGCCGAGTTGGAAAACCTGCTGCTGCCGCGCGTGGCCCGTCAGCTGGAAGCACAGATCCGCGCCAACCTCAGCGACCGCGAGCGTCTGCTCGGTAGCCTGCGTGCCTACCTGATGCTCAACCTGGAAGAACGTCGCGATGCCGACTTCCTCAAGGAATGGGTCGCCGCCGGCTGGTCGCTGCGCTATGCCGGCAACAGCCCGGCGCAGCATGGCCTCAATACCCATTTCGCGCGTCTGCTCGACGAGCCGTTCGCGCCTTACGCGCTCAACGCCCAGCTGGTCGCCCAGGCGCGCCAGGTGCTGCGCAGCGAGTCGCTGGCGGGCGTGGTCTACCGCATGCTGCGGGAACAGGCGCGTAACCTGCCGGAGTACCGTCTGAGCCAGAAACTTGGCCCGCAGGGTGGGCTGATCAGTGGCAGCGACTACGCCATTCCCGGCTTCTACACCCAGAACGGCTACAGCAAGACCTTCACCGCTCAGGGCGGCAATCTGGTGCGCGAGATTCTGCGTGACAACTGGGTGCTGGGCGAAGGCGAAACCCTCAGTGCAGGTGACCTGGGTCGCCTGATGGTGGAGCTGGAGCAGCTGTACTTCCGCGATTACGGCAACTATTGGGGCGAGGCCATCGCTCAGCTTGGCCTGGAACCGATCGGCAGTGCCGGTCGCGGTGCTGCCCTGCTCAACGGCCTGACCGCTGCCAACTCGCCGCTGCTGCAGTTGCTGGTGGAAGTGCGTGACAACACCCGCTTCAAGGGGCTGGCTGAGGCAGCTGATGATGCCGGTGCCGCCGCCGAAGCGCTGGAAGGCGCCAAGGGCAAGCTGGGCAAAGCCGCCAAGCTGGCCAGTGCCGCCGCTGAACAGGCGCAGCAGGCGCTGGCCAAGAACACCCCGGATACGGCGCGCAAGACGCTGGAACGCCGCTTCGAGAGCTTGCACAAGCTACTCGACGATAACGGCGGTGCTGGCGTCGACCTGGCGGCCAGCCTGCAGGCTCTGGACGAGCTGCAACGCCAGCTGGCCAGCCTGGCCAATGCCGGCGCCAGCGACCAGGCTGCATTCGAGATGGCCAAGGCACGCATGGGCGGCAAGCGTGATGCGATCAATCAGGTACGCACTGCCGCCGCGCGCCTGCCGCAGCCCATTGGCAACTGGCTGGCGCTGTTGGCCGAAGACAGCTGGACGCTGGTGCTCAATGACGCCTACCACTTCCTCAACCAGCGCTACCAGAGCGAGCTATACGCCGCCTACGACAACTCTCTGAAGCAGCGTTACCCGTTCAGCGCGCACAGCGAAAGCGACGTGGCCGTGGCGGACTTCCGCGAGTTCTTCAAGGCGCAGGGCATCGCCGAGCGCTTCTTCGACCAGTACCTGCGCCCCTTCGTCAGCGGCAGCGCCGACGAATACCGCCTGCGCCGCGTCGATGGCCGCGGCCTGCCGCTGTCGCGCGAGTTCCTCCTGCAGATGAGTCGCGCCCAGGTGATCCGCCGCAGCTTCTTCGCCGAGAACCCGGCCGAGCCGCAGGTGCTGTTCAAGCTCGAGCCCTACTCGCTGGACTCCAGCCTGAGTCGCGCCGACTTCCGCTTCGGCAAGCAACAGCTGGAATACCGCCACGGCCCGATCGTTGCCACGTCTTTCCGCTGGCCAGCGGCGAGCGAGGAAGATCGCACCAGCCTGGTGGTCGAAGAGCTTGGCGGTCGTCGCGTCGGCATCGAGAAGAACACCGGCCCCTGGTCGCTGTTCCGCCTGCTCGACCTGATGGACGTGGACTACCACAGCGGTCGAGACGTGCTGATCCTCAAGGCCAACCTCGGTGGTCTGCACGCCAACTACCTGCTGCACAGTCAGCGCTCGCCGAACCCGTTCGACATCGGCCTGCTGCGCAGCTTCAAGCTGCCGGCGACGCTCTGATGACTGCAGTCGCCAGCGCCTGGCGCAGCGCCGCGCGCACCGACACCGGCAAGGTGCGCGCGCGCAACGAGGACGCCTTCCTGGCCCTGCCCGAGCAGGGCCTGTGGGTGGTGGCCGACGGTATGGGCGGGCATCAGAACGGTGCCCTGGCCAGCCGTCTGGTCGTCGAGCATCTGGCCGAGCTGCCGGAAGGCAGCCTCGCCCAGCGGCTGGTGGAGTTGCGCCAGGCGCTGCACCGGCTCAACCATCGGCTCGGCCAGGAGCTGACCGTCACCGCCGATCGCCCGGACACGGTGATCGGCAGTACCGTGGTCGCCCTGTTGCTCGAGGAGGACCGCGCCGCCTGCGTCTGGGCCGGTGACAGCCGCTGCTACCTGTGGCGCGGCGCGCGGCTGTATCAGCTCAGTCGCGACCATTCACTGGTGCAGCAACTGATCGACGAGCAGGGCCTGACGCCGCAGGAGGCCGCGCGCCATCCGGCGGCTCACGCCCTGACCCGTGCCATCGGCGCCAGCGAAACCCTGCAACTGGACATCCTCGAACTCGATGTGCTGCCTGGCGATGTCTTCCTGCTGTGCAGCGACGGCCTCTATCAGGGCGTTTCCGCCGACGAGCTGGGCGCCTGCCTCAACCTGCCCTCGCCGCACCTGGCCGTGGAGCGCCTGTTCCAGCGCGTGCTCGACGGCCCGGCCCGTGACAACCTCAGTGCCGTGGTGATCCGCCGATGACCGAAACCGCCGAAGCCTGTGACCTCACCTACTTCGCCCTGGCCGCCACTGCGGCCAAGGAACCTGTGCGCGAAACGCCGCGCCAGGCACCGGGCGAGCTGCCCGATGTGCTTGGCGGGCGCTACAAGATCGAGCGCCTGCTCGGCGTTGGGGGCATGGGGGCGGTGTACCGCGCGCGCGATCTGCTGCGCGAACAGTTCGGTGACCCCGAGCCCTATGTCGCGCTGAAGACCCTGAGCGACGACTTCGCCGAGTACCCGGACGCCAACGCCCTGCTCTACAGCGAGTTCGCCCTCACCTCGCGGCTCAACCACCGGCATGTGGTGCGCCTGTTCGGCTTCGAAGTGGACACTGCCTGCGAGCGCGCCTTCATCACCCTGGAGCTGATGCGCGGCCTGACTCTGGATCAGCTTCTGTGCGAACGCCCGGAGGGGCTGCCCTGGGAGGAACTGCGCGATATCGCCATCCCCCTGCTCGACGCCCTCGCCTATTCCCACGAACTGGGTGTGCTGCACGGTGACCTGAAGCCCAGCAATGTGATGTTGGCCGACGACGGCCTGCGCCTGTTCGATTATGGTCTGGGCCAGCCTGTGGAGGGCTTGCTGCCTGGTCTGCCACGCCTGTGTCGCAACCGTATTGCCGCCTGGACACCGCGCTACGCCGCGCTGGAGCTGCTCGAAGGCGCCGCGCTGTCGGCGGCTGCCGACGTTTATGCGGTGGCTTGTGTGCTGGTCGAGCTGGCCAGCGGACAACACCCGTTCCGTCGCCTCAGTGCCAAGCAGGCCAGGAGCATGGAACTGGACAGGCAACTGCAACGCCCGGCGCAGGTGCCGCTGCACTGCTGGCAGGCCCTGCGCACTGCGCTGGCCTTCGAGGAAAGCCAGCGGCAGATCGGCTGCAGCGAGCTGCTCGATGCGTTTCGCCGGCCACCGGCTTCGCGTCTGCAACGCTGGCTGGGCAAGGCCTGACAGCCTGTTGAAAAGGACTCAATCGAAAGGATACGCACATGTTCAACCCGGCCAACGAAACCCATTTCAGCCTGAGCATCGAGGGCGTCGAGCACGACCTGCAGGTGCTCGAATTCAGCGGCCGCGAGGCCATCAGCCAGCCCTATCGCTTCGACGTCGAGCTGATCAGTGAACGGCCGGACCTCGACTTGGCCAGCTTGCTGCACCAGCGCGCCTTCCTCGCCTTCAGCCCCAATGGCGACGGCATCCACGGCCTGATCCACCGGGTCGAGCAGGGCGAGTCCGGCAAGCGGCTGACCCGCTACCACCTGGCCATCGTGCCGCAGCTGGCGTACCTGGCGCACCGTACCAACCAGCGCATCTTCCAGCACCTCACCGTGCCGCAGATCGTCGCCCAGGTGCTCGAAGAGCACGGCATCGTCCAGGGTGGCTACCAGTTCCAGCTCGGCCCCACCGTCTACCCCGAGCGCGACTACTGCGTGCAGTACGACGAGAGCGACCTGCACTTCGTCCAGCGCCTGTGCGAGGAGGAAGGCATCCACTACCACTTCCAGCACAGCGAAAGCGGCCACGTGCTGACCTTCGGCGACGACCAGACCGCCTTCGCCAAACTTGGCCAGCCCACGCCCTATATCCAGGACAGCGGCATGACCGCCGACGACCCGGTGATCAAGCGCCTGGCCCTGCGCCTGGAAACCCGCACCCGCCGCACCACCCGCCGTGACTACGATTTCGAGCAGCCACGGCTGCTCCTGGAGGCGGCCTACCAGGGCGAGCAAGCCGGCGAGAACGACGGCCTGCCCGATCTGGAAGACTACGACTATCCCGGCCGCTACACCGACCGCACGCGCGGCAAGCACCTGGCCAAACGCGCCCTGGAGCGTCACCGCGCCGACTATCGTCAGCTCGACGGTCAGAGTGACCAGCCGCGCCTGGTCACCGGGCATCTGCTGGAGATTTCCGAGCACCCGCGCCGCGACTGGAACGACCTCTGGCTGCTCACCGAAGTGCTGCACGAAGGCAAGCAACCGCAGGTGCTGGAGGAGTCGGTGTTGAACCTCCCCTCTCCCCCTGGGAGAGGGGCCGGGGGTGAGGGTACTTCAGGCGACACCGATTTCCACCAAGGCTACCGAAACCGCTTCCTCGCCACCCCCTGGGACGTGCCCTACCGCCCCCAGTTGGCCCACCCAAAACCGCACGTTTTGGGCAGCCAGACCGCCGTGGTCACGGGCCCTGCCGGCGAAGAAATCCACTGCGACCAATATGGCCGGGTGAAGGTGCAATTCTTCTGGGATCGCGAAGGTCAGGCGGACGATAAAACCAGCTGCTGGCTACGCGTCAGCTCCAGTTGGGCCGGTGATCGCTACGGCGCCATCACCATCCCGCGCATCGGCATGGAAGTGCTGGTCACCTTCCTCGAAGGCGACCCCGACCAGCCGCTGGTCACCGGTTGCCTGTACCACGCCGAACACGTCGTGCCCTACGAGCTACCAGCGAACAAGACTCGCAGCGTCTTCAAGACCCTGAGCAGTCCCGGTGGTGGCGGCTACAACGAACTGCGCATAGAGGATCGCAAGGGCGCCGAGCAGATCTACATTCATGCCCAGCGCGACTGGGACGAGAACATCGAACACGACCAGAAGATCCGCGTCGGCAACGAACGCCACGACACCGTGGAGAAGAACAGCTACACCGAGCTGCTGGCCGAAGAACACCTCACCGTCACCGCCGACCGCAAGGTCGAGATCAAACCCCAGGACCACCTGACGGTGGCTACAGACCAGCACATCAAGCTGGGCACCGCACAACTGACCAAGGCCGGCCGCGAGATCCACCTCAAGGCCGGGCAGAAAATGGTTATCGAAGCCGGCATCGAACTGACCATCAAGGCCGGCGGCAGCTTCATCAAACTCGATCCCGGCGGCATCACCATCTCCGGCCCACTGGCCAGGATCAACGCCGGCGGCTCGCCGGGCAAGGGCTCGGGCATTGGCATCAAACCGCCCGTGCTGCCGGGCGCGGCGGATAGCGACAAGGCGGGTGATGTACTGGAGCAAGTGGTCAGCAACTGCGTGGACAAGCCGCAGCAAGCGGTATGCGAAGAATGCCTGCTCCGTGCGCAAAGCAAAGCCCAAGTGCTAGTCGCACGTTGAGAGGTACCGGAACGCTATGAAATCCTTGACTTATACCTGGCTGAATCTGCTCCGTGAGCATGCGGAGCAAGAACGTTTGCAGTATTTCGATCTGCTGGTCGATGCCAGCAATCTGCACTATCCGCTGCTTTCACGCCTCGATGAACTTGAGCAGCCCCCGGAAATTGCAATGCTTCTGGAAGGCACGCCAGAAGAGACCATCGCAGCCAAGGGCCCTCTGTTGATCCGTGTGGGCCTCGACCAACTCGAACAACAGCCCTGGCTCGACGAATTGCTCGCCAGCAAGAATGCGCACCAGCATCTTCTGGCGTTGTTCAGCCCTTGGCCCTTTGCCCTGCTTGCCAGCCACTTGCGCCACTGCACCCAGGTCGAGTGGAACGATGGCCGGAGCAGTGGCCTGCTGCGTTTCTATGACCCACGCATGCTGGTCCCCACCAGTGAAGCACTGGATACACACCAGATATGGTTCCACGCCCCGGTCATCACCTGGCACTGGCAGGATCGTGACCGGCAGCCCCGTAGCCTGCCCGGAAACCTCGTGCGTCCAGCGGAATTACCCGCGCCGCTGCCGGTCTTGCGGCTGACGAAGGCGCAGATGGCCAGCCTGCTGGCCTGGAGCGCTGCAGAAGATTATCGGCGCAGCTGGGGTGTGCAGCCGCAGGACTACGGCATGGCCCAGCAGGAACCCTTGATGCGCCACCTGATGCATGGGCAGTTGGCGGCGAACCGCGAGGGGCTGTATGACCTCGACCAGCGTGACGCCTTCATCCGTGCCTGGTTGGCCAAGAATTCTCCTATTGCGCCGCCTGAAGAGACTGCTGAGGTGTGGGCATGACTCGCAGGGCCTTTGCATGCCTTCTGGTGGTTCTATCGCTGAGTGGCTGTATGGTCAAGGACTCCGAGATGCTTGGTGCGCCTGTCGAGGGTTATAACCATACCTCTGTCGCCATCAACCGCTTTACCGTCAATGGTGCTGGAGGGCCAAATCTAGGCCCTTATAGCGGGGGCGGTGGACAGGTGTGCTGTGGCTCGGTGCCTCGTTATTGGCGGCCTGGGTTAAGAGCCATTGTGGAGTGGGAAAAAGATCCAAACCCTCGGCCAGCTATACCGCTTGAACGGAATAAGTATGGAACGCTTGATCCAGATGACTACAAGAGACATGCGGCCAATTACACCCGCCACCGAGTAGTAGTGGAGATCCCCAAATACCAGGAAGCCGGCACATTGAAAGTGCATTTTCTCCCCTGCGATCAGGTAAGGGTCTCGGCGGACAATATTTTCTATGGGGTTCCCGGCTACCCCTACAACTTTCCCCGCAAGATGGAGGATACGGAATGTCCCAAACTTTGATCCCGCCGCCCGTTCGCAACCCTATAAGCCGATACCCGCTCGCTGGTTTGTCGCTGGCACTAGTACTGGTCAGCGGCTGCATGGCGAAAGAGTCCGAAATGCTTGGTGCTCCTGTCGAGGGTTATAACCACACCTCTGCTGCCATCAACCGTTTCACGGTCAACGGTGCCGGAGGCCCTAATCTAGGTCCTTATGGTGGCGGGGGTGGACAGGTGTGCTGTGGCACTGTGCCGCGTCATTGGCGACCAGGGCTTAGAGCTATTGTGGAGTGGGAGAAGGATCCAAATCCTGGCGCCTCTGTTGGATGGCCACCTCATGGCACGGATGGATGGCGGGAGGCATATAAGAAACATGCGGCCAATTACACCCGCCACCGGGTAGTGGTGGAGATTGCTCAGTACGATAGCCCTGGCCCCCTGATTGTGCATTTTCTTCCGTGCGACACAGTACGGGTGGCTGCGACTCCCATCGTCCCAGGCAATCCCGGCTACCCCTACAACTTTCCCCGCAAGATGGAGGATACGGAATGTCCCAAACCTTGAGCCCACCTCCTGCCAGTGTTTTGATTGCACGCCTTTTCGAGCGTACAGGCCTGCCAATCGATTCATCAGAGGTCGCCACAAATATCCGCAGCCAGAACCGTGACGAGAAAAAGGCCTGGAGCAAGGCCGTCAGCGCGGCGGCGAAGCAAGGTGACGAAGTACCCGAGCCCTGCTGCAAGACTTTGCATATCAGCCTTTGCTTCGACGGTACCAATAATCACGAGCCTTCGGACTCCATTGCCGACCCGATATGCACGAGCAACGTGGCGCGTCTGTACCATGCAAGTCTCGAGAAAACGGAAAAAGGTTTTTTCCGTTACTACAGCCCTGGGGTAGGCACTGTTTTCGAGGAAATCAAAGAGTATTTGCCCAGCCAGGCCGGCCTGATCGGGGCTCGTGGTGGTGAGGATCGAATCAACTGGGGCCTTACTCGACTGGTCGATGCTCTAAAAACAACATTGACGCCATTAGCGCGGCTGCAGTTGGATCAAACTCAGTCGCTTGTCGAAGCCATGGGTACCAATTGGGCTGCCTCCACGCTCAGTGGTGGGCTACTGGAAAATGGCGCACGTAAGCGCAAGGCTGCGCTACAGCCCTATGAGGACGAGCTGGCCAGCTTGCTGGAGCAACGAAGCAGCGCAGGCGATAAACCGGAAATCCTGGCCTTGCGCCTGTATGTCTATGGCTTTTCCCGAGGTGCAGCCCAAGCCCGAACCTTCGCCAACTGGTTAATGGAGCTGACGCGCCGGCAAAACGGCGAGGCCAGTGAATACCGCTTCGCCGGGCTACCCATTTCTATTGAGTTCCTGGGCCTGTTCGATACCGTGGCCGCCGTGGGGCTGGCTGACAGCGCGCCTTTCGCCGCCGGTCATATGGATTGGGCCAGCGGCACCATGCGCTTGCCGGACGAAAGTCAGGTGCAAGCCTGCATGCCAACTGGGCTGCCTGAAGATTGTCGTTTTCTCAAGCGCTGCGTGCATCTTGTCTCCGCCCATGAGCAGCGTGCCAGCTTCCCGCTGGACTCCATTCGCCGCCGAGAGAAGACCGCCGCCGGAAAGCGTGATGAAACAAAGGCGTCCGCCTATCGCAAGGACACCTGGGAATACGTCTATCCGGGTATGCACTCCGATGTAGGTGGTGGCTATCCGCCAGGCGATCAGGGCAAGGCCCTTGGTGGTCAGGGCGAGCTGCTGTCGCAGATCCCCCTGCACCATATGTATCGCTCGGCCTTTGCTGCGGGTGCGCCGCTGCAGGTGCCGGAGCAGCTTCTTGATGAAAATGAGGGTTGGCGAAAAATGGGGGAGTCGACTCTTGAAGAGTTCGACTTCACCCCACAACTCGTTTCCCGATTCAACGCCTGGCAGAAACAGGCCAAGGCCGACCCTCTCGAAGATGTGATCGAGCGCGAGCAGGCCCTGATCACGGCCTGGCGTATCAATCGCTATGCTGGCGGCATCGACAAGCAGGGCTTTTACAGCCATGTAAAAAATCAGGACATGAGCGATGAGCAGCAGGATGCTCTGAAACGCCTGCATGCCCATAAACTGGCGGAAAATGCTGCAGCGGCTCAGGGCAAGGAAGCACCTGTGCTTAGCGAGCGCAAGCAGCAACAACGCGAGGCGGATCTCGAGTTGGTCGGGGGAAGCGAGGCTTATGCGCGTATCAATACCAACAAGGCGTTCGAGCCAGCGCTGGATGACCGGCAATTGCGCCGTGCCGCCGCCGAGTTCAAACGTGATTACGAGCTTAGCTGGGGTGTCGATGAAGACACCTTCAGCATCGGTGGCATCATCGACATGCTGTTGGGTGGCACTGTCTACCTGATCAACGAAGAAGATGAAGCTCAGGAATACTCCGAGCTTTATCAGAACGGCACGCAGCGCCATGGTGAGCTATTCACCAAGTCGGGTGTCATCGTAAGTGGGGAGCAAGATCTGGTCGCGCTTTTCGATGAACAGGTACACGATTCGCGTGCCTGGTTCATGAACTCCTCTGGTCTTGGCGAGCGCGAGCCTTTCACCGACTACTTCCGCTACCGCCTGGTGCATTTCGACAATGAATCGAACAAGAGCCTGTCGGTATTGGCGACTGCCGGTCGTGTGGTTGGTGTGGGTATCGCCTTGGCCAGCGTCGGGCTCTCGATCAAGAAGCGCAATCCGCGTTACTTGCTGGGCCTTTTCTTGCCCTCGCTGGCTACTCCCGTGCTGACGGGCAGGCCAGGCTTACCGGCTTTCCCGCAAATCAGCGCATTCGATCCGTTGACCGGCATCGCACTGCCGATGATGCAAGGCATGGAGGCCGTACGAGCCTTTACTCAAAAGCCTGGTGACGTTGTGGCCATGCTCAACGCCATGCCTTTACCCGTACCGCTCACCGAGCAAACCGCCACTACGCCAGAGCTGCAAGCCGTCTTCAAAGCCGCTGAAACGGCTAAGGCAGTCAAAGCTGCCAATGACGCTGGTGATATGAGCGGTCTACTGGGGCAGGCGATGGATATGGTGGGCAAGAGCGACCCCAAGCCTGGACTGCAATCTCCCGGTTGGCTGGATCAGGCCAAAGGCATGGCCAAGGATCTCACAGGCTAGGAGCCAAGGGCAGCGGCGCATGCCTGCGTTGCTGCCCGTGCCGGCTTACGGTTTTACCGCCTCCAGCGCACTATTCAGCGCACCCAACTCCTTGAACACCTTCTGCTCTACCAACTTCCCATCCTCCAACTGCAACCACAGCACCTCACCCTCTCCAACCTGATAACGCGGGGCGATGCGGGCGTCGCGGTCGAGGAGGATGCGGTAGTTGTAGTCGCGCATCTTCGGCAGGGCGAAGAGGGTGGCGATGATGCGGGGCATGCGGCTGATATCGGCGAGGAAGACCGCGTGGCGCTCGTCCAGGTAGCCCTTGGGCTTGCCTTCCAGGGCAGCGTTGACCAGTTTGGCGCCGTCCATGTCGCGGGCGACCAGCAGGATGCGGGTCTCGTCATTCAGGGTGTAGGGCACGTCATGCTGATCCAGCAGCGTCCAGGGTGCCAGGCGTTCGCCAGGCTCCAGAGCCAGTACGGCGGTAGACAGCAGGCACAGCAACAACAGGGCGGCAGCTTTCATGCGCAGACTCCAGAGCGATCAGTAGAGGTCTTCGTCGGTCACCAAACGCACTTCGCCGGCATCCATGGCGTAGGCGGCGTCGGCCAGGTCGTTGCTGACCTGCTCCACCTTCAGTTCGCCGCTGACCCACAGTGGGGCGTAGATGTCCTCGAGTGGGATGCCCTTGGGGTAGCGCACCAGTACCAGCTGGTTGGGCGGCGGTGGTGGCACGTGGATGCAGGCGCCCGGGTAGGGCACCAGGAAGAACAGGGTGCTGTTGCCTTTCTCGTCGTTCTCCAGCGGTACCGGGTAGCCGCCCAGGCGAATGGCCTTGCCGTCGAGTTCGGGCACGGTCTTGGCGGAGTACATCACTGCCGGCAGATCCTGATCCTGCTGGCGCAGGCCGCCCTCGCTGTAGAAGGTGCTGTCGCCTTCAGGACTGTCGTGGCTGATCTCGGGCATCTCCTCGAGGGCCTTGCGGTCTTCGGGTGGCATCAGGTCGAGCCAGTCGGTTTCCGGCAGTTCGGCGTGGGCCAGGCCGGTACAAAAGAGCAGGGCGAGCAGCAGGTGGCGCATGGGGTATGGCATCTCGTGGCGGCGTTAACGAGGAGCCGACAAGTCGGCTCCTGACCGGGGCTTGTCAGCCCTTCTTGATCGCGCCGTAGATTACCAGCAGAACGATGGCGCCGATCACTGCGCCGATAAAACCGGCGGCCTGTCCGGCTTGGTAGATGCCCAGCGCCTGGCCGCCATAGGTAGCGGCGATGGAGCCGCCGATGCCGAGCAGGATGGTCATGATCCAGCCCATGCTGTCATCGCCGGGTTTGAGAAAACGTGCGATCAACCCGACGATCAGGCCGATGAAGATGGTGCCGATAATGCCCATTGGCGTGTCTCCTTGATAAGTGCCGCTCGTGCGGCAGGCTCGGCATGGGACAAGTCAATGGGGCTATCAGTTCGCCTCGTCTGGCGGCAGAACGCCATAACGGTGGTAGATCAGGGCAACTTCGCCCTCTTCACGCATGCGTTGCAGCTCAGCGCCCAGGCGGTCGTAGAGTTCGCGCCGGTCGCTCTGGTAGCGCTTCAGCGATGCGCCGAAGTGGTTGCCCAGTACCTGCTGGTGAGCGTAGTGCGCATAGCTGTAGGCGCGAAAGTTCATGGCCTGGAATTGCGCCTCCATCGGTACGGCGTCGAGCACTGCGATGGTGTCCAGGCGCCCAGCCCGGAACATCGCGGCCAGTTGCGCATCGTCGCTGGCATAGGCGCGACCGAGCAGGTCATCGCTGTCGAAAGGTTCGAAATAGGCCGTACCGCGTTTGACGCCTAGAGACAGGTCGTACAGATCCTCGTAGCGGCTCAGTCTGGCCTCTTCCCCCGGGCGCACGACGAAGCGCACGTTCAGTTGCTGATTGCCGATGCTGGGCAGGAAATGGATGTACTCGCGGCGCTGTTGAGTGAGCAGCACGCGCGGCACCAGGTCGACTCGTCCGGAGCGCAGGTCGTCAAGACTGCGCAGGAAGGGCGCTTCACGCCACTGCAGGTCTACCCCGACACGGTGTGCGGCCGTTTCCAGCACGCTGATCAGCGGGCCGCTGGGCAGCCCGTCGACAGCACGCATCTCCGGAGGTCGTTCACGAAAGTCGACGCGCAGCACCTCTTGCGCGCCCACGCAGGTCAGCGTGAACAGTAGAGG
Source organism: Pseudomonas alcaliphila JAB1 (assembly GCF_001941865.1). Classification (NCBI taxonomy): domain Bacteria; kingdom Pseudomonadati; phylum Pseudomonadota; class Gammaproteobacteria; order Pseudomonadales; family Pseudomonadaceae; genus Ectopseudomonas; species Ectopseudomonas alcaliphila. Next base: position 111,168 of record NZ_CP016162.1, read on the forward strand.
CAGTAAGGAAAGAAGACGCTTCATGGGGGGCTCTTGAACGACCACCGTCGTTCAAGAGTCTAGCTGCGAATCTACCTGTCAGTCTGCGGCGATCAACGCCTGAACGTCGGCGATACGCGCATCCAGGCTGGCGCGGTCGGCGCAGCGCAGGGTGGCATGACCGACCTTGCGTCCGGCCTTGAAGGCCTTGCCGTAGTGGTGCAGATGGCAGTCGGCAACGCTGATCACCTTGTCCACCGGCGGCACCGAGCCGATGAAATTGAGCATGGCGCTTTCACCCAGCTTGGCGGTGGAGCCCAGCGGCAGGCCGGCGACGGCGCGCAGGTGGTTCTCGAACTGGCTGCACTCGGCGCCTTCGATGGTCCAGTGCCCGGAGTTGTGCACGCGCGGGGCGATCTCGTTGGCCTTGAGGCCGCCGTCCACCTCGAAGAACTCGAAGGCCAGCACGCCGACGTAGTCGAGCTTGTCCAGCACGCGGCCGACATAGTCCTCGGCCAGCGCCTGCAGCGGATGATCGGTGCTGGCGACGGACAGGGCGAGAATGCCGCTGTCGTGGGTGTTGTGCACCAGCGGGTAGAAGCGCGTTTCGCCGTCACGGGCGCGCACGGCGATCAGCGAAACCTCGCCGGTGAAGGGCACGAAGCCCTCGAGGATGCACGGCACGCTGCCCAGTTCGGCGAAGGCGCCGGTGACGTCTTCGGGCTTGCGCAGGACTTTCTGGCCCTTGCCGTCATAACCCAGGGTGCGGGTCTTCATCACCGCCGGCAGGCCAATGCTGGCCACCGCGGCGTCCAGATCAGCCTGCGACTGGATGTCGGCGAACTCGGGGGTGGGGATGCCCAGCTCGCGGAACATGGACTTCTCGAACCAGCGATCGCGGGCGATGCGCAGTGCCTCTGCACCCGGATAGACCGGCACGAACTGCGAGAGGAAGGCGACGGTTTCGGCCGGTACGCTCTCGAATTCGAAGGTGACCAGGTCGACCTCGTCGGCCAGCTGGCGCAGGTGATCCTGATCGCCGTAGTCGGCACGGATATGCTCGCCGAGCGCCTGGGCGCAGGCGTCCGGCGCCGGGTCGAGGAAGGCGAAGTTCATACCCAGCGGGGTGCCCGCCAGGGCCATCATGCGGCCCAGTTGGCCGCCACCGATCACACCGATTTTCATAACAAAGCCCCTTTTCAGCAGGTGGCGAGACCAAGCAGTTGAACGCTGCCCGCAGCGCAGGAAGCGGAGTTTACGCCGGTAAATGAGCATTCCGAGCAGCGCACAGCGTGCAAATGCGCCGTGTCGCAGCCCCTGATGGAATGGGCGTCAGGCCTCGCGCGGGTCCGGGTTGCTCAGCACAGTCTCGGTCTGTTCCTGGCGGAACTGCTTCAGCGCCGCATGGAACTGCGGGTGCTGGTGACCGAGGATGCTGGCGGCCAGCAGGGCGGCGTTGACTGCGCCGGCCTTGCCGATGGCCAGGGTGGCGACCGGAATGCCGGCCGGCATCTGCACGATCGACAGCAGCGAGTCGACGCCCGAGAGCATCGACGACTGCACCGGTACGCCGAGCACCGGCAGGTGGGTCTTGGCCGCGCACATGCCTGGCAGGTGAGCGGCGCCACCGGCACCGGCGATGATCACTTGAATGCCGCGTGCTTCAGCCTCTTCGGCGTACTGGAACAGCAGGTCCGGGGTGCGGTGGGCGGAGACCACCTTGACCTCGTGGGGAATGCCCAGCTTGTCCAGCATCTCGGCGGTGTGGCTAAGGGTGGACCAATCGGACTTGGAGCCCATGATCACGCCAACCAGTGCGCTCATCGTCGTGCCTCTTCTCTCGGGCGCCTCGCGGCGCGTCAAAAACCAACAAGCCACGCGGGCGGGCCAGCGTGGCTTGTCATGATTCGTTGGCCGGGTGCTGCCGGCCGAAGGCCGCGCAGTATAACGCAAAGCCACTGCTGGCGGGCAGTGGCGATGACCGTTTGTCATGCAAGCTGTGGCAGAGGGTGAAAACCGCCTAAACCTTGCTCTGGAGCAATGCCGGGGTGGGCTGCGCGCGCACACTGGACAGACACTCGCATGCAAGAGGAACCGCGCATGAACCGGACCATGAAAGCCGCAGTCGTCCACGCCTTTGGTGAGCCGCTGCGTATCGAGGAGGTGAAAACCCCGCTGCCTGGCCCTGGGCAGATTCTGGTGAAGATCGAGGCCTCGGGCGTCTGCCATACCGACCTGCACGCCGCCGAAGGCGACTGGCCGGTGAAGCCGAGCCTGCCATTCATTCCCGGCCATGAAGGGGTGGGCTACGTCGCGGCGGTCGGCAGCGGCGTCACGCGGGTCAAGGAGGGCGACCGCGTCGGCGTGCCCTGGCTGTACACCGCCTGCGGCTGCTGCGAGCACTGCCTGACCGGCTGGGAAACCCTGTGCGAGAGCCAGCAGAACACCGGTTATTCGATCAACGGTGGCTACGCCGAATACGTGCTGGCTGACCCGAACTACGTCGGCATTTTGCCGAAGAACGTCGACTTCCTCGAGATCGCGCCGATCCTCTGCGCGGGGGTGACGGTATACAAGGGCCTCAAGGAAACCAGGGCGCGCCCCGGTCAGTGGGTGGCGATCTCCGGTATCGGTGGCCTCGGCCACGTTGCGGTGCAGTATGCCCGCGCCATGGGCCTGCACGTGATTGCAGTGGACGTCGACGACGCCAAGCTGGAACTGGCGCGCAAGCTCGGCGCCAGCCTGACCATCAACGCGCGCAAGGAAAACCCCGCCGAGGTGGTGCAGCGCGATATCGGCGGCGCTCACGGCGTGCTGGTCACTGCGGTGTCCAACGCTGCCTTCGGCCAGGCCATCGGTATGGCACGCCGGCACGGTACGGTGGCCCTGGTCGGCCTGCCGCCGGGTGACTTCCCCACGCCGATCTTCGATGTGGTGCTCAAGGCCATCACCATCACCGGCTCGATCGTCGGGACTCGCGCCGATCTGCAGGAAGCGCTGGATTTCGCTGGCGAGGGTTTGGTCAAGGCCACGGTGCACAGCGACACGCTCGACAACATCAATGGCATCTTCGATCAAATGCGCGGTGGGCAGATCGAGGGGCGGGTGGTGCTGCAGTTCTGATTCGAGCAAGGCCACGGACTGGCAACTTTCCTACAGAACGGACGCGGACGGGCGCACAGATCGCCGCCAGGCGGCGGGCTATAATGTGCGCTCTTCATCCGAACAAGGACGTGTCGTCATGAAACAGTACGTTTCGCTCGTTGCCCTCTCCCTGCTTTCCCTTCAAGCCGCTGCGCTGAATCTGGCCAAGCATCCGCAGGTATTCGATGCCGGCCAGGGCGTGAGCCTGGCGCTGGCCCCTTCCGCCGACGGCACGCAGGCGCTGGTGCAGGTGCGCGGCATCAATCACCCGCTCGACGAAGTGGTGTTTCTTGCCGACATTCGCGAGCTGGGCAACGAGCAGCGCGACTATGGCATCCGTCTCGATGGCCGCGACTACAACCTGCTGAACAAGCGCCGCGCCTGGAGCGGCGAGAGCTACCAGCTCAACCTGCCGAACACCCAGGGCTTCGAGCTCAGTTACAACGAGGACAAGACCAAGGCGCTGAAGCCGAAGGACCTCCTGGCGATTTACCAGAAGCAGGAGAAGGATGGCCTGCAGGCGCGCCTCGCCGCCTTCGACCGCAAGCAGCGTGTTGCCGATTACAGCGCGCGCCTGCAGGAGATCGACGGCGAAGCCTCCAAGGCCTGCGCCACCCCGCTGAGCACCCAGGTGGACTGGAGCGCGATATCCGATGAGCAACTGATCGGCCTCAGCGTGGCGAGTTTCTGCGGTGAAGTGGTCAACCAGATGGCCTACCTGTGTGGCAAGGACGACCGCTACAAGGCTGAGGCCAAGACCCTCAAGGGTGTCGACTGCCGTTTCGGCGAGAGCATGAAGTTGCGCGAGCAGGACGGCCAACTGCAGTTCACCACCCTCAAGGATGAACCGAATCAGGGCGACTTCATCAACGCCATTCTGCGTAATCGCTGATCCTCTCGGGCGGGCTACGGCCCGCCGTATCGCGGCATATTTCTTGCGTTCCTTTGCCTAATCACGCTTACGGAACGCATCATGCTGCACGCCCCACTGACCACCCTGCATGTGGTTTCCCTGATCCTCCAGCGCTTCGCCGAGCAGCCCGAACTACGCCCGCAATTGCTGGCTGGGAGCGGCATTGGTGCGGCTGATCTGGACAATGCCGACGCGCGCATCACCCGGGTGCAGGAGCTGCAGGTGTGCGCCAATGCCCTGGCCCTGCGTGCTGATCTGGGGCTCGACCTGGGGCGCAGCCTGCATGTTTCCTCCTATGGGCTGCTGGGTTACGCCGCGCTCTCGGCTGCCACCTTTGGTGACGCCTGGCGTCTGTTGCTGCAGTACCCGGCGCTACTCGGCACCTATTTTCGCCTCGACATGCAGGTGGAAGGTGAGCGGGCCTGGATCTGCGCCAGCGGTTACCGCGATGCCGAGGCGCTGGAAGTCTTCAACGTGGAGATGTGTCTGGCCTCGCTGAAGCTGATCGGTGACGAACTGCTGCGCCAGCCGTTGTCATTGGAAGGCGCCGAGTTCACCTACGCTCGGCCAGACTACGTCTCGCGCTATGCGCAGAGCTTTCCCTGCCCGCTGCGTTTCGAGGCGCAGCGCAATGCCTTCGCCTTTCCCGCCGCGTTGCTGGAGCGCCGCCTGCCGCTGGCCGACAGCGTGACCCACGGCGACATGGTGGAACGCTGCCTCCGTCTGAACGCCGAGTTCAGCAGCCGCCAGGCCTGGCTGGAGCGGGTGCGCCAGTTGCTCGCCGCGCAGTTGGCCGAGCCGCCGGGGCTGGAGAACCTGGCGCAGCAGATGCATTGCTCGCCGCGTACCCTGCGCCGTCACCTGCAGGAACTGGGCACCAGCTACCAGGGCCTGCTCGACGAGCTGCGCTTCGAGCGCGCCAAGGCGCTGCTCAGCGAGGAGCAATGGCCGGTGTACCGTATTGCCGAGGTGCTCGGCTTCAGCGAGACGGCCAGCTTTCGCCACGCCTTCCAGCGCTGGAGCGGCGTGCCGCCGAGTCGCTTTCGCGCGTAGCCGTATGCAATCCCGGGCACTGGCGCGGGCCTGTGGGGTACGAATCGCCGGCAAGCCGGCTCCTACGAAATGCCCGATTCCCCTGTAGGAGCCCGCTTGTGGGCGATGTGTGATTACCGGGCGATCACCGAAACCGTGGGAGCGGCTTCAGCCGCGATAAAGCTCGCCGCTGAAGCGCCTCCCACAGGTGTCGTTCATTCCTCCGCTTGCACGTTGCGGTACATCTGCAGCCGCGCTGCTTCATGCAAGCCACGGCTCAGCGCCAGCAGGCGCTGGAACTCTTGTGGGTGGCGCTCGGCGACGTTGTCGCGTGGCGTCGGCGAGCGCAGGTCGTGCAGGGTCGGCGAGCTGCCGTCGTGTTGCATCTGCACGAGAAAGTCGCGGGTCACCGCGCCGATCACCGGGAAGGTGCCTTCCTGCAGCACCAGCGGCACCACGCGTTCGCCTTCCGGCGCCGGCAGTTGCAGGTCGCGGCCGAGGCCGCCGTTCTCGAAGGGCACGCCGACCAGCCCGGCCACCGTCGGTAGCAGATCGGCCAGGCCCACGGCTTCGTCGAACTCGCGCGGCGCCAACCATTTCGGTGCGTGGATCAGCAGCGGCACGTTGTTGCTCTCCAGCCCCAGTTGCTCGAAGGCTGGCGCCATGTGCGGGATCTGGCTGATGCGGGTGTTGTGGTCGCCGAAGAAGACGAAAATGGTGTCGTCGTAAAAACCCTGCTCCTTGGCCAGCTCCATCAGGCGGCCGATATTGAAGTCCAGCAGACGCACCGCGTTGTACTGCTCGACGCTGCGCGAACCGGCCTGCTGCACCTGCTCCTGCGGCAGGTCGAGCGATTCGAAGCCGTCGTTGTCCTTGGGGATGGTGAAGGGCCGGTGGTTGCCGGAGGTCTGCAGGTAGGCGAAGAACGGTTTGTCCTTCGGCAGGGCGCCGAGAATCTGCGAACTCTCCTTGAAGAAATCCAGGTCGGAGATACCCCACACGTCCACCTGTGGCGACTGCCAGTGGCGTTCCTCATAGAGCTGCACACCGTCGATGCTTTGGCGGATCAGCGCATTGATGTTGGCCCAGCCGGCGTTGCCGCCGATCATGTAGAACTTCTCGTAGCCTGGCAGGGCGTTGATCAGCGTGCGTTGACGGGCGATCAGCGGGTTGCGCGTCGCTGTCTCCTGGCGTGAAACATCGGGGATGCCGGTGATGCTCGCCCACACCGTCTTGGCGGTGCCGGTGACCGGCACGTAGAAGTGGCGGAAGAACCAGCTCTCCTTGGCCAGACGATCCAGATTCGGCGTCGGGTTCAGCGGGTTGCCATAGGCGCCCACGGCGCTGGTGCCGAGGGATTCGAGCATGACGAAGACCACGTTGGGCAGGCGCTCGGCCTGGATGCGGTGCGCCTGCAGCGGCTGGTGGCGGAAGAAGTTCAGCGCCTGCGCATCGCGCTCGCTGACCCCCAGGTAATCGGCCACCACCTGGTAATGCTCGCGCGTGGCGGTCTCGTCGAAGGCGGCGGGTTCGAGCTTGAGGGTGTCGAAGAGAAACAGCGCCGGGTTGAGGCCGAGTGCACCGATCTGGCTGTTGCCGCTGTAGAAGGCGTCGCTCCAGCGCAGCGGCACCGGGTTCTCCAGGTTCAGCGCGCTGGCGCGGCCGAGCAGGCCGAAGAAGACCAGCACGCCCACCACCGCCGCACCGCCGATTGCCGGCAACACGCCGACTCGTTGTGCTTGTGGTCGATCCAGGGTGACGCGCTCCAGGCGCAGCAGCGCCCAGGCCCACAGCGCCACACCGGCCAGCCAGGCCAGGGTTATCCACAGTACCGGGTAGGTCTGCCAGAGCATGCCGGCGGAGATCTGCGCATCACCGGCAAAGCGCAACACCGTGGCGTTGAGGCGCACGCCCAGGTAGGCGTAATGACCAAAGTCGATGATGTACAGCAGGCCCAGCGCGGCCACGGCCAGCAGCAGATAGCCGCGCAGCAGCCAGCGCACCGCGCGAAAACGCGCCAGGCGCAGCCTGGGCAGCGCCAGCAGGAGGCCCACCGGCAGCATCAACAGCAGGGCCAGGCGCAGGTCGAAGCGCAGGCCGATGCCGAGGGTAGGCAGTACATCCGGTTCGCTGATGCTTTCGACAGCGGAAAAGCCCAGCAGAAACAGCCCGCGCAGGGCGGCGAAGAGTACGAACAGCAGCGCCGTCAGGCCTGCCAGGTAATGCAGGCGGCGTGATTTCAGCCAGCTCATGCGAGTTTCCTTGTCGGTCGGGCCAGCAGCCAGCGCACGCCGGCGCTCAGCAACGCGCCCAGGCTGTAGAGGGCCAGGTAGGGGTCGATCAGGTAGTCCCAGTAGTTTTCCGAGGCGCCCAGGCGCAGGGCGAAGGCCAGGGTCGCCAACACCAGCGCCAGTGCGCCGAGCCAGCTGCGCTGGAGGATCAGCACCGCGCACAACAGGCCCAGCACCAGCAGCATCGGTCGGGGTTCGAAGCCCAGCTGGTACGGGTCGGCATAGCTCAGGCCCAACGCCGCCGGGTAGAGCAGCACGGCCAGGCCGGCGAACAGCGCCAGGCTGGCCAGGCGATCACGGGCGCCGGCGTGTGACAGGCCAAAACGGCATAGCGTTGCCCAGCCAAGCAGCACCAGGCTGGCCATCGACAGGTCGCCGATATAGGTGCGCAACTGCAGCGCCAGGCTGATGCCTTGGACCGGCACCAGGCTGAGCAGCAGGCAACCCGCCAGCAGGATGCCGCGCTGCGTCGCAGTGCGCATCAGGCGCGCGAAGATCAGGAATGCGAGCAGGGTGAAGGCCAGATGCGGCAGCCAGAAATCAGTCATGTGGGCGGCGCTCCGACAGCCAGGTCTCGTTGAAGCTCAGGTGCTTGATGAACATGTCGTTCCACGAATACACCAGGTGGTAGGTGCCTTCACGGTCACGGGTGAAGTAGGGGTATTCGTAGTCGAAGGTGCAGCCCTCGGCGCTGCACATGCGCGCGCTCACTCGTTCGAGGAACTGCGCCTGCTGCTCCGGCTTGCCGCCGCTGGCGCGGAATTTTTCACTGACCACGGCCGGGAATTCGTCTTGCGCAATCGGTTCGCCCCAGGGGTTGGGGCTTTCGTCGAGCTCGCCGAGAGTGCGCCAGTTGGCCAGGTTGGCGTCGGTGGCATAAAGGGTCAGGCGAAAGCGCCCATCTTCGAGGTCGTTCATCGCCACCAGCAAGCTGCCGTCCGGGCGACCGACCGCCGCCAGGGACGAGTTGGGGTTGCTCGGCTCGACCGGCTGCGGATAGCTCCAGCTGCGCCCGGCATCTTCGCTGTAGCTGGCCAGCACGCGGTGATGCTCCTCGCCGGCATAGCGCAAAAGGGCCACGGCGCGGCGTTCGTCCAGCGCCACCACGGTCGGTTGCAAGGAATCTCGCCCCTTGCCGATGCGGTACTTGCCCAGCACTTCGCCGGCGGCGCTCAGATGCAGGTACTCGGGAAACTTGCCGAGAAACTCGTGATACACCGGCAGGCCGATGCTGCCGTCGGCGTGGAATACCGGTGCGGCGCGCACCAGGGTGCTGATGTTGAGAAAGGGGCTGGTGACCAGTTGCCGGGGCGCCGACCAGGTGTCGCCAAGGTCGTCGGAAACCATGGCATTGACCGCGCTGCCGGCCCAGCCGCCGAGCGACACCGAGACGTAGAACAACCACAGGCGGTTGTCCGGTGCCAGGCTGATCACCGGATTGCCCAGCTTGCGGATGTGCCTGCCGACCGCGCGCTGGGTCGACTCGCGGCTGGCCAGCACACGCTCGGCGCTCCACTGGCCGCTGCTGGCATCGAAGCGCGCGGCGCGAATCTGTACGTCGGCGGCGCCTTCGCGGGTACCGGCGAACCAGGCTGCCATCAGATCGCCGCCGGGCAGGCCGGTGATCGAGGCGGAATGGACGAAATCCTCCAGATCGGAGGAGGCGAAGTGCGCGGCCATGGCCGGTGGCGCATCGGCTGGCGCCGGTGGCTGGCTGGCGAAGGGCGCCAGTGCGTGCGGGGCAGCGCCGAACCAGGCGCAGGCGAACACCGTGGCAGCGCCCAACAGCAGGGCGCAGGTCTTGAGGGTCGAGGTCATGTTCGGTGGTTCAGGGGTGTCTGGGCGAAGCCAGGTGCGAGCTGGCGACTTCTTCTACCGGGCGGGCATCGACCGGGTCGTAGTAGATCTCCAGCTTGCGGCCGTCACGGTCGAAGCCATAGATCTCGTAGCAATTGCCGGGGGTGATGCGGAACTTGGTGATCTGCACGCCCTGGCGCTTCATCTGCTCGCGGAACTGCGACTCGGGCATCCAGGCGCTGCGGTCTTGCCGAGCGCAGTCGGTATCAGCGAGTGCGGCGCTGGATAGTGCCAGCAGTGCCAGCATCGTCAGGGTGCGAACGGGGCGGCGGGCCGGTATCGACATGCTCGGCATCCTTTGGCGTGGCTGATGGTACGGGGCTTTGCCCCAGGCAGGTTGCCACCATCGGCCGCCAGGCTTAAGGAAAGCTTAAGCATCACGGGTTGTTACATTTACCTGCCGTGGGTGGTGGGGAGATTCATGGCCAGCCCTCCCTGGCGGCGACCCGGTGGGCAGCGTCGCTGCGCGCTGTTAAAAAATCGCTCCCGATCATTCTTTTGGCCATTTCGATCCCCTTTTGGCCGTTGCCAGCGTTCTCGATTCGCTGCCAGCGGGCGAACAATGCAGGCACAACAACGAGCCTGGAGCGCTTTGCATGCTCACCTACTACAGCGACGACCACCACCTGCACCACGGCAAATGCGAGCTGATCGACGGGCAGCTGATGCCCTGCTTCGAGAAGCCGCAGCGCGCCGACCACATCCTTGCGCGCGTCAAGGCTCGCCAGCTCGGCGAAGTTCGCGCGCCCAAGGATTTCGGCCTGGCGCCCATCAAGCGCATCCACAGCAAGGCCTACCTGGAATTCTTCAAGGGCGCCTGGGCGCGCTGGCAGGAGCAGGGCGGCAAGGGCGACCTGCTGCCGTTCACCTGGCCGGCACGCACCCTGCGGCGGATGATCCCCAACGACCTGCACGGCCAGCTTGGCTACTACAGTTTCGATGGCGGCGCGCCGATCACTGCCGGCACCTGGCAGGCTGCCTACAGCGCTGCCCAGGTCGCGCTCAGCGCCCAGCAGGAAATCGCCAATGGCGCCCACAGCTCCTTCGCCCTGTGCCGTCCGCCAGGCCACCACGCCGCCAGCGACCTGATGGGCGGCTACTGCTACCTGAACAATGCCGCTATCGCTGCCCAGGCCTTCCTCGACCAGGGCCGCAAGAAAGTCGCCATCCTCGATGTCGACTACCACCACGGCAATGGCACCCAGGACATCTTCTACCAGCGCAGCGATGTGCTGTTCGCCTCGATCCACGGCGACCCGGCCGAGGAGTTCCCGTTCTTCCTCGGTTACGCCGACGAACTGGGCGAGGGTGCCGGTGAGGGCTACAACTTCAACTACCCGTTGCCCATGGGCAGCTCCTGGCAAGCCTGGAGCGCGGCGCTGGAGCAGGCCTGCCAGCGCATCGCCGACTACGGCGCGGAAGTCGTGGTGGTATCGCTGGGCGTGGACACCTACATGGAAGACCCGATCTCGCAGTTCAAGCTCGACAGCCCGGATTACCTGGCCATGGGCCGACGCATCGCCGCGCTGGGCCTGCCGACGCTGTTCATCATGGAAGGCGGCTACGCCGTGGAGGCCATCGGCGTCAACGCGGTCAACGTGCTGGAAGGCTTCGAGGGCGCCTGAATGGCGCCTCGTCAGCGGTCAAGAACCTGCCAAACAAGAGCAACATTTCAGGGGTGAGAAACGATGAAAGCCATCAAACAGATGCTCGGCGTCGCCCTGTGCGGCGCCACCCTGCTCAGCGGCGCGGTGCAGGCCAAGGAGCTGCGCGTATACAACTGGGCCGACTACATCCTCCCGGAGGTGCCCAGGGACTTCCAGAAGGAGTCCGGCATCCAGATCACCTGGGACACCTTCGAGACCAACGAGGCGCTGGAAGCCAAGCTGCTCACCGGCAACTCCGGCTATGACCTGGTGATCCCGTCCAACCAGTTCCTCGAAACCCAGATCAAGGCCGGCGTATTCGCCCCGTTGGACAAGTCCAAGCTGCCCAACTGGAAGAACCTCGACCCGGTGCTGCTCGGCCTGCTGGAGAAGAATGACCCGGGCAACCAGTACGGCGTGCCCTACATGTACGGCACCGTGCTGATCGGCTACAACCCGGACAAGGTCAAGGCCGCGCTCGGTGACGACGCGCCGGTCAACAGCTGGGACCTGGTGTTCAAGCCCGAGTACATGGAGAAGCTGAAATCCTGCGGCGTGGCCATGCTCGACTCGCCCACCGAGATCATTCCCATCGCCCTGCACTACCTGGGCCTCGACCCCAACAGCAGCAACCCGGCCGACTACGACAAGGTCACCGAACTGCTGCTGAAAGTGCGCCCGTACGTGGCCTACTTCCACTCCGCCAAGTACATGACCGACATCGCCAATGGCGATATCTGCGTGGCCATCGGCTACTCCGGCAGCTTCTACCAGTTCGCCAACCGCGCCAAGGAAGCCGGCAACGGCGTGGTGATCAACTGGCGCCTACCGAAAGAAGGCGCGCCGATCTGGTTCGACACCTGGGCCATCCCCAAGAGCGCGCAGAACGTCGACGAAGCCCACGCCTTCATCAACCATCTGCTCGAACCCAAAGTCATCGCGCCGATCAGCGATTTTCTCGGCTACCCCAACCCCAACGTACCGGGTATGGAACTGGTGGGCGCGGAAATCGCCGACGACCACGACCTGACCCCGACGCCGGAAATGCAGAAGTCGCTGTACGTGGTGCAGCCGCTGCCGCAGAAGATCGAGCGCGTGCGCACGCGGGCCTGGACGTCGATCAAGTCGGGTAAGTGATTCGTCGCTAAAAGCTCGCGGCTGAAGCCGCTCCTACGGAACACCGCACAAGCTGTAGGAGCGGCTTCAGCCGCGAATGGTGTGGTTTCCGTCGCAGGTATCCCTTGCAGCGATGTAGCCCGGATGCAATCCGGGAAGGGATTCCCCGGATTGCATCCGGGCTACGCGCTCAGAGCCTACGAGCGGACTGAATCTCAGCCACCCACCTCCCCCGTCTCCAACTTGCGCCACAGCAAACGCACCGCGGCCTTGCGCACCAGGGCGCAACGGTACAGGCGGATTTCCAGGGGTATCTGCCACTGCTCGCCGCCACAGATGGCCAGTTCGCCACGGACCAGTTCGGCGGTGACGGACAGGCGTGGCACCCAGGCCACGCCCATGCCTTGCAGGGCCATGCTCTTGAGGCTGTCGGCCATGGCCGTTTCGTACACGGTGGTCGAGCGCAGGGCGCGCTGGCGCAGTAGCAGGTTGACCGAGCGACCGAGAAAGGCGCCGGCGCTGTAGGCCAGCAGCGGTACGCTCTGGCCATTGTCGAGGTCGTACAGCGGCGCGCCGGACTCGTTGACCGCGCACACCGGCAGCATCGAGGTGGCGCCCAGGTGCAGCGAGGGGAAGATTTCCGGGTCCATCTGCAGCGCGGCATCGGGGTCGTAATAGGCGAGGATCAGGTCGCAGGCGCCTTCGCGCAGCGAGTGCACCGCTTCGCCGACGTTGGTCGCCACCAGGCGGGTGGTCAGGGGCAGGCCTTCGCGGCGCAGGCGGGCGATCCATTCCGGGAAGAAGCCCAGGGTCAGCGAGTGGGCGGCAGCAATCGACAGCATTTCGCCCTGCTGACCTTCCAGGTTGTGCAGGTGGCGCACCACTTCGCCGAGCTGCTCGACCAGGCTGCGTGCGGTGACCAGAAACAGCCGGCCGGCCTCGGTGAGTTCGACGGGGGTGCAGGAGCGGTCGACCAGGGTCAGGCCGAGCATGCCTTCCAGGCTGCGGATACGTCGGCTGAATGCCGGCTGGGTGACGAAGCGCTTTTCCGCGGCCTGGGAGAAGCTGCGGGTGGCGGCCAGGACGATAAAGTCCTCCAGCCATTTGGTTTCCAGGTTCATTGCAGGCTCCCGAGGCTTGCACGAGACGTAGGGTGGGTTAGCGACGCTGAACGCGGTTCGACAGACGCAGCTGCCGTGGTGCGTCGCGTAACCCACCAGGCGATGGATCGCGTTGCGCCGATGCTGGGTTACGCCGCGACTCGAACGACCTGATGTTCGGCAATGGCAGCATGCGGCTAACCCACCCTACGTTTGCCGCTATCCCGCAGTCACATCGACATTATGCCGATTGTGCATAGGGCAGCAAGTAACGGCATTGGTAGCGAGACGGTCGGGGCCCCTATTCTATGGGCATCGCGGCACTCGCCGTATTTCCCAAGAGTCATCTCTATCATGTCCTCTGCTGCATCTGTTCGCGTCGAAAAAGACCTGCTCGGCACCCTCGAAGTCCCCGCCGAGGCCTACTACGGCATCCAGACCCTGCGCGCCGTACAGAACTTCCGCCTGTCCGGGGTGCCGCTGTCGCATTACCCGAAGCTGGTGATCGGCCTGGCCATGGTCAAGCAGGCCTCGGCTGACGCCAACCGCGAGCTGGGCCATCTGTCGGCCGCCAAGCACACGGCGATCAGCACCGCCTGCGCACGCATCATCCAGGGCGAGTTCCACGAGCAGTTCGTGGTCGACATGATCCAGGGCGGCGCCGGCACCTCGACCAACATGAACGCCAACGAGGTGATCGCCAACATCGCGTTGGAGGCCATGGGCTTTGAGAAGGGCCAGTACCAGCACCTGCACCCGAACAACGACGTGAACATGGCGCAATCGACCAACGACGCCTACCCGACCGCCATCCGCCTCGGCCTGCTGCTCGGTCACGACAGCCTGCTCAGCGCGCTGGACAAGCTGATCCAGTCGTTCGCCGCCAAGGGCCTGGAGTTCGGCCACGTGCTGAAGATGGGCCGCACCCAGCTGCAGGACGCCGTGCCGATGACCCTCGGCCAGGAGTTCCGCGCCTTCGCCACCACCCTCGGCGAAGACCTGCAGCACCTCAAGCTGCTGGCGCCGACCCTGCTCACCGAGGTGAACCTGGGCGGTACCGCGATCGGCACCGGGATCAACGCCGACCCGAAATACCAGGCCCTGGCGGTCAAGCGCCTGGCCATCATCAGCGGTCACCCGCTGACCCCGGCTGTCGACCTGATCGAAGCCACCAGCGACATGGGCGCCTTCGTGCTGTTCTCCGGCATGCTCAAGCGCACCGCGGTCAAGCTGTCGAAGATCTGCAACGACCTGCGCCTGCTCTCCAGCGGCCCGCGTACCGGCATCAACGAGATCAACCTGCCGGCGCGTCAGCCGGGCAGCTCGATCATGCCGGGCAAGGTCAACCCGGTGATCCCCGAGGCGGTCAACCAGGTGGCCTTCGAAGTGATCGGCAACGACCTGGCCCTGACCATGGCGGCCGAAGGCGGCCAGCTGCAGCTGAACGTGATGGAGCCGCTGATCGCCTACAAGATCTTCGACTCGATCCGCCTGCTCACCCGCGCCATGGATATGCTGCGCGAGCTGTGCATCGACGGCATCACCGCCAACGAGGCGCGCTGCCGTGAACTGATGGAAAACTCCATTGGTCTGATCACCGCGCTGAACCCCTACATCGGCTACGAGAACGCCACCCGCATCGCCAAGGTCGCCCTGGAAAGCGGGCGCGGCGTGCTGGAGCTGGTGCGCGAGGAGCAGCTGCTGGACGAGGCCACCCTGGCCGACATCCTGCGCCCCGAGAACATGATCGCCCCGCGCCTGGTTCCGCTGCAGGGCTGATCCGCCTCATCGACCGAGGGGCAGCCCCACGCCCCTTGCCCTCCAGGGATGGCTTCGGCCATCCCTTTTTTTCCGCGTCACCCTCACCCCAGCCCTCCCGGAGGGAGAGGGAGCAGCACCCGGCAGTTCCCGCACCCTAGGGTGGATGGCGCTTCACTCCACCGTGGCGATCCCGGTGGTGGATGAAAAGAGCGTCATCCACCCTACGCCGGGCTCACCTGCGGCAAGCGACAAAGCCGCCGTAGCCCGGATGCAATCCGGGGCAGGGCCGCCTGCCTTCCCGGATTGCATCCGGGCTACAACTTCCAGGCCCGGCGCAGCGTGGCGATAGCCTCGGCAATCTGCGCCTCGGGCACCGCAGCAAAACCCAGCACTAGCCCGGCGCGGGCGTCCTCAGCCGTTTCGCTGTCGGGCAGCCAGTAGTCGCTCAAGGGGTTCATCTCGATACCGGCTGCGCGTGCGGCGCCGATCAGCTCACGCTCGCGGGCCAGGCTCTCGACCCTGATGCTCAGGTGCAGACCGGCCTCAACCGTCGGCAACGGCGCACATCCGGGAATCGCCTGCGGCCAGGCCGCGAGCAAGGCGTCACGGCGGCTGCGTGCAGCCTGGCGCATGCGCCGCACATGGCGCTGAAAATGCCCGGCAGCGATAAATTCGGCCATCACCGCCTGGGAGCCGATCTCCGAGTGGCGTATCTCCAGCGCCTGGCGCCGGGCGAAGCTTTCGGCCAGCGCGGGTGGCAGCACCAGATAGCCCAGGCGCAGCGCCGGGAAGGCGAGCTTGCCGAAGGTGCCGATGTAGATCACCCGCTGCTGGTCATCCAGCGCTGCCAAAGGCGCGAGTGGCGTGCCGCTGTAGCGGTACTCGCCGTCGTAGTCGTCCTCGATGATCCAACCATTCACGCGCTTGGCCCACTCCAGCAGGGCCAGGCGCCGCGGCAGCGACAGGGTCACGCCGGTGGGGTACTGGTGCGCGGGCGTGACATAGGCCAGCCGGCAGTTTTCCAGGCGCTGCAGCGCGGCGACATCCAGGCCGTCATGGTCCACCGCCACGCCGCACAGCTGCGCGCCGGCCACGGCGAAGGCATGACCCGCGGCGCGGTAGCCGGGGTTTTCGATGGCCACGCGGTCGCCCGGTTGAATCAGCAATTGCGCGCAGAGGCTGATGGCTTGCTGCGAGCCGCAGGTGATCAATATCTGCTGCGCCTCGCAGGTCAGGCCGCGGCTGTTGCGCAGGTAGGCGGCGATCAGCTCGCGTAGCTGCAGGTCACCGGCAGGGTCGCCATAGCCCAGCCGCGCCGGCGCGGGTTTGCGCCAGAAGCGCGCCTGCAGGCGTGCCCAGATCTCGAAGGGGAACAGATCGAACGCCGGCACGCCGATGCGGAAGGCGCGCGGCGCGCCGCTCGGCGGCAGCGGCAGGTGGTGCGTGTGCAGGCGCTGCAGTGCCGGGCTGGATGCCGCTGGGGCGACGGCTGCTACTGCGGCAGGCCGACGGCGCGTCAGCTCGGCGACGTAGGTGCCATCGCCGACCCGCCCGGCCACGTAGCCCTCGGCATACAGCTGGTCCAGTGCGCGGGTCACGGTATTGCGCGAGATGCCGAGCAGCGCGGCCAGCTCACGGCTGGCCGGCAGGCGCGTGCCACTGGCCAGGCGGCCATCGAGGATGCGCTCGCGCAAGGCCTGGTAGAGCTGGCGCGCCAGCCCCTGGCCGGGCTGCAGATGAATGCCGGAAAGATCGAATGGCAGGGCGGGCGAGCGCTTCATGATCGGCAGATTGGCTCTATGAAAGTCATCCGAAATGGATCTTACATCAGGCCAATAGCCTGCCTAGCATGGCTTCATCACACCAGGAGATGCCGCCATGTATTGCCCCGCCGCCTTTCGTCAGGACGACCTGCCCAGCCTGCACGCGCAGATACAGGCCAGTGGACTGGCCATCGTGACCAGCACTGGCGCACAGGGCCTTCAAGCCAGCCATCTGCCGCTGTTGCTTGAACCTGGCGAAGGCGAGTTCGGCACCCTGTACGGCCACTTCGCCCGCGCTAATCCGCACTGGCGCGATCTGGCCGACGGCGCCGAGGCGCTGGCGGTGTTCAGCGGCCCGGACGCCTACGTGCATCCCGGCTGGTACCCGGCCAAGGCCGAGCACGGCAAGGTGGTGCCGACCTGGAATTACATCGCTGTGCATGCCTGGGGTCAGGCCGAAGTGTTCGACGAGCCCGAGCGCCTGCTGCAACTGGTCAGCCGCCTCAGCGACCGCCATGAGCAGGGCCGCGCGCAGCCCTGGGCAGTCGAGGATGCGCCGCGCGATTACATCGACATCATGCTGCGCGCCATCGTCGGTTTCGCCCTGCCGATTCGGCGAATCGAAGGTAAATGGAAGCTCAGCCAGAACCGCTCGACCCTAGACCAGGCCGGCGTGCGTACCGGCCTGGCAACGTCCAACAACCCGCGCGACCACGAACTGGCGGCGCAGATGAATCCCACCGACTGATCACCAAAGGAAGGCCATCATGCTCGACATTCGCCCTGTCACCGCTGCCGATCACGCCGCCTGGCTGCCGCTCTGGCAGGCTTACCAGCGCTTCTACCAGGCCGAGATCCCGGCAGAAACCAGCGCCCTCACCTGGCAGCGCTTTCTCGACCCGGCTGAACCGATGCACGCCGCCCTGGCCTGGCAGGACGGTGAGGCAGTCGGCCTGGTGCATTTCATCTATCACCGCAGTTGCTGGACGAGTGGTGACTACTGCTACCTGCAGGATCTGTTCGTTGCCGAGCACATTCGCGGCGGCGGCATCGGCCGTGCGCTGATCGAGCATGTTTACGCCGAAGCACGCGCCGCCGGCGCCAGCCGCGTGCATTGGCTGACCCAGGAAAGCAACTACCAGGGGCGTATGCTCTACGACCGTATCGGTGACCGCTCCGGTTTCATCCAGTACAGGAAGCTCTTCTGATGACGCGTGATCTCGCTCACTGGCAACCCCGTCCAATACCGGACCAGCGCACCTTGCAAGGCCGTTTCGTGCGTCTCGAAGCACTCGATGTCGCGCGCCATGGCGATGATCTGTGGCGCGCGCTGCAGGGGCCGGACCCGGCGCTGTGGGATTATCTGCCCTACGGCCCCTTCACCGAGCGAGGCGCATTCGATACCTGGCTGGCCGGCAATGCGCAGAGCCGCGATCCGCTGTTCTACGCGGTGGTCGACCTGGCCAGCGGCCGCGCCCTGGGGCTGTTCAGCTACCTGCGTATCACCGCGCAGGACGGCAGCATCGAAATCGGCCACGTCGCCTTCGGCGCGCCGATGCAGCGCACGCCAGGGGCGACCGAGGCGGTCTATCTGCTGGCGCGCCACGCCTTCGACGATCTCGGTTATCGCCGCCTGGAATGGAAGTGCGACGCGGCCAATGCCCGCTCGCTGCGCGCCGCCGAGCGCTTCGGCTTCACCCAGGAAGGGCTGTTCCGTCAGCACATGGTGCGCAAGGGCCGCAACCGTGACACCGCCTGGTTCTCGATCATCGACGGGGAATGGCCGGCATGTCGCGAGGCCTTCGAGCGCTGGCTGGCGGCGGACAACTTCGATGACCAGGGCCAGCAGAGGCAGCGCCTGGAGGCGCTGCGGGGGTAACGCCCTACTCCATCTCGAACAACCCAGCACGCAGCTGCGCGCCGCCCAGGCGCTGGCGGATGTCGTCGTCGATGCGCGGGTCGTCGGGGGCGTAGAGCATCAACTGGCGATAGGCGTTGACCCGGTTGATCTCGTTGCCCAGGTACTGCCAGACCACGCGGGTGCAGGCTGGTGTGCGGCGGTCGCCGCTGGAGACGCCGGTCTTGATGCCATTGAGGCGGATGATGCGGCTCTTGAAGCTGGGAATGAGGATGGTCTGGCTCATTTCGTTGCCGGTGAGCGACTCGTAGTCCACCAGAAACAGGCGGTCCTGCAGGAAGAACGCCGTGCCCAGGTAGCGACAGCGCACCCAGTCCTCACTGCCGCCGCGTGTAGGTTCCTGGCGCTCCTGGCGTTCCTGGCGCTCGAACAGGTAGTTGCCGCGCTCCTCGCGCAGGTGCACCAGTGACAGCAGTACGTGTCCCGGCACCGACATGCAGTTGGAGTACTCGAAGTAGTAGCCGCAGTAACGCTCCATCGGGCTGGCCTGACGGCGCAGTGGGGCGAACAGGTCCAGCAGTGGGTCATTGCCACTGTGCTGCTGCGCATCGCCGCTGCGGGCGCCGATCAGGCGGGTGAACTGCTCGGCCGGCATGGCCAGCTCGAAGGGCTCTACGCCGAAGAAATCGCAGATGCGCTTGAGGTTGTGCGTGGTCGGTCGGCTCTGCCCGGCCAGGTAGCGGTTGAACTGCGCGCGGTTGATCGACAGCTTGCGACATACCTCGGCAATCGAGCGGTAATGGCTGCAAAGCAATTTCAGATTGCTGCCGAGGGAATCGGACATATGGCCGCTCCAGCTGATGCGAATGACGCGATTCTAGCATCAACTCGCATCAGATCGCCGCGGCCTGCGAAATTGTCCCGCGCGGCGCCTTCACCAAAGATTGCGCCACCCGCCCGGCGCGGCGCATTCCCATTCAGAACAACAAGAGAGAAAGCCTCCATGCTCGATCTTCTCAATGACCTCATCTGGAGCAAGCTGCTGATCGTGATGCTGATCGGTCTCGGCCTGTTCTTCACCATCGCCTCACGCTTCGTCCAGTTCCGCTACTTCGGCAGCATGTTCCGTATCTTCAGCGAGGCATTCCAGCGTCAGCCGGGCCAGCTCAGCTCGTTCCAGGCGCTGATGCTGTCGGTGGCCGGCCGCGTGGGCGCCGGCAACATCGCCGGCGTATCGGTGGCGATCATGCTCGGCGGTCCGGGCGCCATCTTCTGGATGTGGGTCGTGGCCCTGGTCGGCATGGCCACCAGCTACTTCGAGTGCTCGCTGGCGCAACTGTACAAGCGTCGCGAGGCCGATGGCGGCTACCGCGGTGGTCCGGCCTTCTACATCCAGCACGGCCTTGGCCAGCGCTGGCTGGGTATCGTCGTATCGATCCTGCTGCTGGTGACCTTCGGCTTCGGCTTCAACGCCGTGCAGTCCTTCACCGTCGCCAGCTCGCTGCACGACACCTTCGGCGTTCCGACCCTGGCCAGTGGCATTGCCCTGACCGTGGTGATCGGTCTGATCATCTTCGGTGGCATCAAGCGCATCGCCAAGTTCGCTGACGTGCTGGTGCCGGTCATGGCGTTCTCCTATCTGGGCATGGCGCTGCTGGTGATCGGTCTGAACATCAGCGAAGTTCCAGCCACCTTCGCCTTGATCTTCAAGAGCGCCTTCGGCCTCGAGCCGGCCTTCGCCGGTGGCATCGGCGCGGCCATCATCATGGGCGTCAAGCGCGGGCTGTTCTCCAACGAAGCTGGCCTGGGCAGTGCGCCGAACGTGGCCGCGGTCGCCGAGGTCAAGCACCCAGCCGCGCAGGGCATCGTGCAGTCGCTCAGCGTGTTCATCGACACCCTGATCCTGTGCAGCTGCACGGCGATGATCATTCTGCTCTCCGGCGTGTATCAGCCGGGCATGGAGCAGGCCGGTGTGGTGTTGACCCAGAGTGCCGTCGCAGCCGTGGTCGGTGAGTGGGGCCGGGTGTTCGTCAGCCTGGCGCTGCTGCTGTTCGTCTTCACCACCCTGATCTACAACTACTACCTGGGTGAGAACGCCCTGGGCTTCTTCAGCCAGAAGCGCGGCCCGGTGATGATCTACCGCGTGCTGGTGGTCGGCCTGGTGCTGTGGGGTTCGGTGCAGGATCTGGGCACCGTGTTCGCCTTCGCTGACGTGACCATGGGTCTGCTGGCCATCGCCAACCTGATTGCCCTGGCACTGCTGTTCCAGGTGGGCCTGCGCCTGATGCGCGACTACGATAGCCAGATCAAGGCGGGTGTTGAGTCGCCGGTGCTGGACGCCAAGCAGTTCGCTGATCTGGACCTCGACCCTGCCGTCTGGGGTAGTCAGCCGGGTAAAACCGCCGACCAGGCGGAAATCGGTGATCGCATCTACCAGCGTTGATCTGACTCAGATGGAAGAAGGGGGCGAGGCCCCCTTTTTCTTGCCTGCCAGCTTTGGCAGCCATTGTTCGGGCAGTCTTTAGCGACGTTGCGAATGTCGCGCAGGCCCGTGATTTGTGAGGAGAGCCCATGGCGACCCCAGAAAAACTCCTGGTGCTGTACACAGGCGGCACCATCGGCATGCAGATGAGCGCAGGCGGCCTAGCGCCGGCCTCGGGTTTCGAGGCGCGCATGCGCACCCAACAAGCCAGCGAGAACGCCAGCGAACTGCCGCAATGGACCTTCCGCGAGCTGCTGCCGCTGATCGACAGCGCCAACATGAACACCGGCCACTGGCTGGCGCTGCGTGACGAGATCGTCACCGCCGTGCAGACGCATGGCCACGACGCCGTGCTGGTGCTGCATGGCACCGATACCCTGGCCTACAGCGCTGCGGCGCTGAGCTTCCTGCTGCTCAGCCTCGACATGCCGGTGGTGCTCACGGGCGCCATGCAGCCAGCTGGTGTCGATGGCGGCGATGCCTGGCCCAATCTGTTCGGCGCCATGCGCGCGCTGTATCGCGGCGTCGCGCCTGGCGTGCACCTGTACTTCAACGGCCAGCTGCTGCATGGCGCACGTTGCTCGAAGTTGCGCAGCGATGCCTTCGACGCCTTCCAGGTGCTGCCGCGTCAGCGTCAGGCCGAACGGGCCACGGTCGATGCGCGGATCGACTTCCGCCAGCCGCGCCAGCCGGTCAATCTTGCCGTGCTGCCGCTGCATCCGGCGGTGCAGGCCGGGCAGCTGCAAGCTCTGCTGAGCAGCGGCGTGCAGGGGCTGCTGCTGGAGTGCTACGGCAGTGGCACCGGCCCGGCCGGCGACGCGCAATTGATGAGCGTGCTGCGTGAAGCGCATCAGCGCGGCGTGGTGCTGGCGGCAATCAGTCAGTGCCCGCAAGGCCATGTGCAGTTCGGTGTGTATGCGGCCGGCAGCCGTCTGGCCGAGGTCGGCCTGGTGTCCTGTGGCGGCATGACCCGCGAAGCCGCACTGGGCAAGCTGTTCGCCCTGCTCGGCGCCGGTTTGCCGCAAACGGAGGTCGAGTACTGGCTGGCGCGCGATCTCTGTGGTGAGATGAGCGACTGATCCACCTGCCCAAACAGAGGAAGGACGATGAGCATCGAAATTCGCCCTGTAGTCGCTGCCGATCACCAAGCCTGGTTGCCCTTGTGGCAGGGCTACCAGCGCTTCTACATGACCGAGATTCCAGCCGAGACCAGCGCCGCTACCTGGCAGCGCTTTCTCGACCCCGCCGAGCCCATGGGCGCCGCCCTGGCCTGGCAGGGTGACCAGGCCATTGGCCTGGTGCACTGGGTCATCCACCGCTCGACCTGGACCACCGGCGACTATTGCTACCTGCAGGACCTGTTCGTCGCCAAGGGCCAGCGCAGTGGCGGCGTTGGCCGTCAGCTGATCCAGCATGTCTACGAGCAGGCGCGTGCTGCCGGCTGTTCACGGGTGCACTGGCTGACTCACGAGAGCAACAGCCAGGCCAAGCTGCTGTACGAGCGCATCGGTGAGCGCTCGGGATTCGTGCAGTACCGCAAGCTCCTGTAGCCAGCCTCAGGGCCGCCGCGCAATGAAGTCGATCTCCACCAACGCATGCCGCGCCAGGCCGGTGGTACCGATACAGGTGCGCGCCGGTCGCTTGCCTTCGGGGAAGTAGCTGGCGTAGGCCGCGTTGAAGCGCGCGTAGTCGCCATAGAAATCGGTGAGAAAGGCCCGGGCCGACACCACGTTTTCAAGTCCCAGGCCCAGCCCCTTGAGCACCACCAGCAGGTTGTCGAAGGTCTTGTGGGTTTGCGCTTCGATACCTTCGGGTAGCGGCGCCGCTTCGTTGCCTGGATCGATGGGCAACTGGCCGGTGATGAACACCCAGCCGTCGGCTTCGCAAGCGTGGGAGAACGGCGCGACCGGTGCGGGTGCGGCGGCGAACATATGGTATTCAGGCAACGACATAAGCACTCCAGAGCAGATCAACGGGCACCAGCGCAGCGTTGCGCCGGCTACCGTGAACATACCTCAGAATACCGACCAGCCGATGCGTTCGCTGAGCAGTTCCAGCGCCTTGATCCCGGCCAGGGAGTTACCCGCGGCGTTCAACTCTGGTGACCACACACAGACACTGAACTGCCCTGGTACCACCGCGACGATGCCGCCGCCGACGCCGCTCTTGCCCGGCAGGCCGACGCGGTAGGCGAAGTTGCCCGCCTCGTCGTACAGGCCGCTGGTGGCCATGATGGCGTTGATCTGCTTGGTCTGGCGGGGCGACAGCACCTGTTCGCCGCTGTGCTGGCAGAAGCCTTCATTGGCCAGGAAGCCAAAGGCGCGCGCCAGGTCGACGCAGCTCATGCGCAGCGCGCAGCAGCTGAAGTAGCTGCGCAGCACGGCCTCGACTTCGTTGTGGAAATTGCCGAACGACTGCATCAGGTAGGCTGCTGCGGCGTTGCGCGCGCGGTGCTGGTACTCCGACTCGGCGACATGATTGTCCACCGTGACCTCGGGGTTGCCCGACAGGCGCCGGACGAAGTCGCGCATCGACAGCGCCGGTGCGGCGTAGCGCGACTGGTTGATGTCGCAGATAACCAGGGCGCCGGCATTGATGAACGGATTGCGTGGCTTGCCACGCTCGAACTCCAGCTGCACCAGCGAGTTGAACGGCTGCCCGGACGGCTCGTGGCCGAGGCGCTGCCAGATGCTTTCGCCGCTGTGGCCGATGGCCTGGACCAGGCTGAACACCTTGGAAATGCTCTGGATCGAGAAGGGCGTACGGGCATCGCCGGCGACATGCACCTGGCCGTCGTTACCATACACCGCGATGCCCAGTTGATCGGGCACCACGCTGGCCAGTGCGGGAATGTAGTCGGCCACCTTGCCCTGGCCGATCAGTGGGCGAACTTCATCGAGAATTTCGTTCAACAGCGCTTGCATGTGTAGAGCCTGTTCAAAGTCTCGCGAGCTAGAGCCATGCAAGGCAAAGACAGGCGAGGAAGCGGAGTTTACAAGCTGTAAATGAGCATTCCGAGCCTGTTTTTAACGCAGCATGGCCGACGCGAAGCAGACTTTGGGCTGGCTCTTCGGCTCGTGGCGGCGCCGGGTTCACCCGGCATGTCACTGCTAGACGCCAGCGGGCGCGAGCGAATCACAGGCCATGACTTGCCCTGAGCGGCCGGCACCCCTAGGCTCGGTCCTCCCCTGTCGTTGGCGTAGTTCGATGTCCACCGTTCTCAATGTGCTGCTGCCGATCTTCGGCCTGATCCTGGTCGGATTCATTTGTCGGCGAACCAATCGCCTGGGGCCGACCGCGGCATCGGAGATGAATCGCTTCGTGGTCTGGCTCGGCCTGCCGGCCCTGCTCTTCAGCCTCACGGCCAAGGCCGACTGGGCGCAGATCTGGCAACCCGGTTTCCTGCTCGCCTTCACCGGCGGCATGCTCGCGGTGTTTCTGGTCACCCTGGCATACCGCTGGAAAACCACCGGCAGCCTGGTCGACGCCAGCATTGATGGGCTAAGCGCCGGTTATGCCAACACCGGCTATATCGGTATTCCACTGTGCGTGCTGGTACTGGGTGAGGACGGCATGGCGCCCGCGCTGATCGCCTCGCTGCTGGTGGTCTGCGTGCTGTTCGGCCTGGCGGTGGTGTGCATCGAGGTGGGTCTGCAGAGCAAGAAAGGGCTGGGCGGCGCCATCGTTCAGGTGGTCACCGCGCTGTTGAAGAACCCGCTGGTGGTCGCGCCACTGCTCGGTGCTGCCTGGGCCTTTGGTGGTGTGCAGATGCCCGCAGCGCTGGACGAGTTTCTCCGCTTGCTCGGCGCGGCTACCGTACCCTGTGCGCTGGTGTCACTGGGCTTGTTCCTGGCGCAGCGGCAGAGCGGACCGAGCGAAGGCGCCTGGCCGCTGGTGGCGCTTAAGCTGGTGCTGCAACCGCTGGTGACCTGGTTCATCGCTTTTGTGCTGCTCGACCTGCCACCGTTCTGGGCGCATGCCGCGTTGCTGCTCAGCGCACTGCCAACCGGCACCGGGCCGTTCATGCTGGCCGAGTACTACCAGCGCCAGGCGGCGCTGGTGTCGCGGGCGATCCTGTTTTCCACCCTCGGTTCGCTGCTGACCCTGTCGCTGATCCTGCTGGCGATCAGCCCTTGAGCTGCAGCTCCACACCCAGTTGCTGTGACAGGCAGGGCCAGCGCTGCCAGGCCGATGCGGTATCCGGCGCCGCCAGGCGCTCGCGGTAGGCCTGCACCGAGGGTTGGTCGAAGCTGGCGTCGTCGAGCATGCCGGTCAGGGCATGATGCACGGCTTCGTCGAGCTGGTTGGCGAAGGGTTCGCCAATCAGCTGGTGGGCGATCAGGTTGGCGCGTGTGGTATCCAGCGGGATCAGCGGCTGGCCGAGGTGAGCGATATAGCGATCGTTGACCTCTTCCACCAGGCGATGGGCCAGATAGGCCTCGTCGAGCAGGCCTTCGAGTCCTTCGTGCCCTTCCATCAGCGCCGGTGGCTGCAGGAAGAAATGCTCGGCGATCTTCAGCACCGGTTTCACAGCGGCCTCGATTCCCGCTTCGCGCGCGACCTCGGCAGCGGCATCGAGCACATCCGGCACCTCCTCGATATAAGCGATGACGAATGCGCTCAGTGCCCCTGGCGCATCCTCCTCCGGCAGGCGGATGGACGGGTGCAGGCGCTCCAGCTGAGTCTGCAGGAAGCGCGAGAGAGCCTGGCTGCCGCTTTCCTGCTGGCGAGCCTGAGCGATCAATTGACGAAGGGCAGCGGTGTTCATGACGGCTCCTACATTTCAGGACATGGGCGTGAACATTAGCCGGCCGTTTGGTCGGGCTAAGACGCGATTGTCATAATTTTTTCATACTTATGCGAGTTTGCTATAACGACCTGTATCAGAACGGCTACACCCCGCGTCAGTCGGGGTGTTTAGGACAAGGCTTGCGCGCCTTCGGCCATTTTTGCACGCAAGTTGCGAGGTGCAACTCGCCGTCTATACTCGAGTTCGAAAGGCAGTACCTGATGGAACCGGACGAGCTCAGGCACGGAGAGGTTTCGGCAGTAGTCGCCAGCAGTTGAGCGCTGTGCGCGGACAGTGAGTCCGCCTTGTCGCTCCATGGCAGTCGATCCCTTAGCCGCAGGCTCAGCCGGCGGGATAACAAGAACAATCAAGGGGAACCCGCAATGATGCGACATCCACGAGTCTGGATGGGCCTCCTGCTGTGGCTGGCATTAGGCTCGGCGCACGCGCAGTGGACGGTCAATATGGCGCCCGGTGTAACCGACGTCAGCCGCTCCGTCTTCGATCTGCACATGACCATTTTCTGGATCTGCGTTGTGATCGGTGTGATCGTCTTCGGCGCCATGTTCTGGTCGATGATCATGCACCGCCGCTCCACCGGCCAGAAACCCGCGCATTTTCACGAAAGCACCACCGTCGAGATTCTCTGGACCGTGGTGCCGCTGGCCATTCTGGTGATGATGGCGATCCCGGCGACTAAGACGCTGATCGAGATCTACGACACTTCGGAGTCCGAGCTGGATATCCAGGTCACTGGCTACCAATGGAAGTGGCACTACAAATACCTGGGTCAGGACGTCGAGTTCTTCAGCAACCTGACCACGCCGCGTTCGCAGATCAACAACCGCGAAGCCAAGGGCGAACACTACCTGCTGGAAGTCGATGAGCCACTGGTGGTGCCGGTGGGCACCAAGGTGCGCTTCCTGATCACCGCTGCCGACGTCATCCACTCCTGGTGGGTGCCGGCACTGGCGGTGAAAAAGGACGCCATTCCCGGTTTCATCAACGAATCCTGGACACGCATCGAGGAGCCCGGCATCTACCGCGGTCAGTGCACCGAGCTGTGCGGCAAGGACCACGGTTTCATGCCGGTGGTGGTCGAGGCCAAGTCCAAGGAAGACTTCGATGTCTGGCTGGCCGAGCGCAAGGAGGCTGCCGCCGCCGAGCGTGAGCTGACCAGCAAGGAATGGACCATGGAAGAGCTGATGACTCGCGGCGAGAAGGCCTATGTCACCGCCTGCGCGGCGTGCCACCAGCCTGGTGGCGAGGGCCTGCCGCCGATGTTCCCGGCGCTCAAGGGTTCGGCAATCGCCAAGGGGGACGCCGAGGGCCATATCGACATTGTCTACAACGGCAAGCCGGGCACCTCCATGGCGGCCTTCGGCAAGCAGCTGTCGCCGGTCGATCTGGCCGCCATCATCACCTACGAGCGCAACGCCTGGGGCAACAATGTCGGTGACATGGTCACGCCCAAGGACATTCTCGATTTCTCCAAGGCGCAGGAGTAAGGACATGAGTGCAGTGATCGACCACGGTCATACTGACCACCACCATGGCCCGGCCAAGGGCCTGATGCGCTGGGTGCTGACCACCAACCACAAGGACATCGGCACGATGTACCTGTGGTTCAGCTTCTGCATGTTCCTGCTCGGCGGCTCGATGGCGATGGTGATTCGCGCCGAGCTGTTCCAACCGGGCCTGCAGATCGTGCAGCCGGAATTCTTCAACCAGATGACCACCATGCACGGCCTGATCATGGTCTTCGGCGCGGTGATGCCGGCTTTCGTCGGCCTGGCCAACTGGATGATCCCGCTGATGATCGGCGCGCCGGACATGGCCCTGCCGCGCATGAATAACTTCAGCTTCTGGCTGCTGCCGGCGGCCTTTGGCCTGTTGATCAGCACGCTGTTCATGGAGGGCGGAGGGCCGAACTTCGGCTGGACGTTTTATGCGCCGCTGTCGACGACCTACGGGCCGGAGAGCACGACCTTCTTCATCTTCGCCATCCACCTGATGGGCATCAGTTCGATCATGGGGGCGATCAACGTGGTCGCCACCATCCTCAACCTGCGCGCGCCCGGCATGACGCTGATGAAGATGCCGCTGTTCGTCTGGACCTGGCTGATCACCGCCTTCCTGTTGATCGCGGTGATGCCGGTACTGGCTGGCTGCGTGACCATGATGCTGATGGACATTCACTTCGGCACCAGCTTCTTCAATGCTGCTGGCGGCGGTGATCCGGTCTTGTTCCAGCACGTATTCTGGTTCTTCGGCCACCCCGAGGTGTACATCATGATCCTGCCTGCCTTTGGCGCGGTGAGCTCGATCATCCCGGCCTTCGCGCGCAAGCCGCTGTTCGGCTACACCTCGATGGTCTACGCCACGGGGGCGATCGCCTTCCTGTCGTTCATCGTCTGGGCGCACCACATGTTCACCGTCGGCATCCCGCTGACCGGCCAACTGTTCTTCATGTACGCCACCATGCTGATCGCCGTGCCCACCGGGGTAAAGGTGTTCAACTGGGCCAGTACCATGTGGCAGGGGTCGATGACCTTCGAGGCACCGATGCTGTTCTCGGTGGCCTTCGTCATTCTGTTCACCATCGGCGGGTTCTCCGGGCTGATGCTGGCCATCGCCCCGGCGGATTTCCAGTACCACGACACCTACTTCGTTGTAGCGCACTTCCACTATGTACTGGTGCCTGGTGCGATTTTCGGCATCTTCGCCTCGGCCTACTACTGGCTGCCGAAGTGGACCGGCCACATGTACGACGAGACCTTGGCCAAGCTGCACTTCTGGATGAGCTTCATCGGCATGAACCTGGCGTTCTTCCCAATGCACTTCGTCGGCCTGGCCGGCATGCCGCGGCGCATCCCCGACTACAACATGATGTTCGCCAACTTCAACATGGTGTCGAGCATCGGCGCTTTCATGTTCGGCGCCACGCAGTTGCTGTTCCTTTTCATCGTCATCAAGTGCATCCGTGGCGGCAAACCCGCCCCGGCCAAGCCCTGGGATGGCGCCGAAGGTCTGGAGTGGACAGTGCCGTCGCCAGCGCCCTATCACACCTTCAGCACGCCACCGGAAGTGAAGTAGGAGGCCGGCCGTGAACGAAACCATTGGTACCCGGCGCCTGGTCATCCGCCTGCTGGCAGTGGTGGTGGTGATGTTCTGCTTTGGCGTGTTCGTCCTGCCGCCGTTCTACGACGCCATGTGCCGGGTATTCGGTATCAACGGCAAGACGGCCGGGGCCTACCAGGGCGAGCAAATGGTGGATGAGCAGCGCCAGGTGCGCGTGCAGTTTCTCGCCACCAACGCCGCCGGCATGGTCTGGGAGTTCGGCCCGCAGGCTGACGAGATCCTGGTCCATCCGGGGGAAGCGCGCGACATGCTGTTCATCGCCTACAACCCCAGCGACCAGCCGATGAGCGCGCAGGCGATTCCCAGTGTCTCGCCGTCCAAGGCGGCGGCCTTCTTTCACAAGACCGAGTGTTTCTGCTTTACCCAGCAGGTGTTGCAACCGGGCGAGCGCATCGAAATGCCGGTGCGTTTCATCGTCGACAGGGATCTACCCAAGGACGTGAAGCACCTGACCCTGGGCTACACCCTGTTCGATATCACCGCGCGCAAACCGCCAGTGGCACAGGCTCCATAAGGAGAACAACAATGTCGAGTCACGAGCACTATTACGTTCCGGCCCAGAGCAAGTGGCCGATCATTGCCACCCTTGGCCTGCTGGTCAGCGTCTTCGGCCTCGGTACCTGGTTCAACGACCTGTCGGCCAACCGCGCCGAATCCAACGGCCCGCTGATCTTCTTTGTCGGCGGCCTGATCCTCGCCTGGATGCTGTTTGGCTGGTTCGGTAACGTCATCAAGGAAAGCCGCAGCGGTCTGTACAGCGCGCAGATGGACCGCTCCTTCCGCTGGGGCATGAGCTGGTTCATCTTCTCCGAGGTGATGTTCTTCGCCGCCTTCTTCGGCGCCCTGTTCTATATCCGTACCTGGGCCGGACCCTGGCTTGGCGGCGAGGGTGACAAGGGCGTGGCCAACATGCTCTGGGAAGGTTTCGAATACAGCTGGCCGCTGCTGCAGAACCCCGACTCCAAGCTGTTCCCGCCGCCAACCGGGGTGATCGATCCCTGGCACCTGCCGCTGGTCAACACCATCTTGCTGGTGTCATCCAGCTTCACCATCACCCTGGCTCACCATGCGCTGAAGAAGAACCACCGTGGCCCGCTCAAGGCCTGGCTGGCGGCGACCATCGTCCTCGCCCTGGCGTTCCTGTTCTTTCAGGTCGAGGAATATATCGAGGCCTATACCGAGCTGGGGCTGACCCTGGGTTCGGGCATCTATGGCGCGACCTTCTTCATGCTCACGGGCTTCCACGGCGCGCATGTGACCTTGGGCACCATCATCCTGATCGTGATGCTGGTGCGCATCATGCGTGGGCATTTCAGTGCCGATCAGCACTTCGGCTTCGAGGCGGCCGCCTGGTATTGGCACTTCGTCGATGTGGTCTGGCTGGGATTGTTCGTCTTCGTCTACGTACTGTAGCGGGGGCTACCACGTAACGTGGGACACCAGTTGCCCTGAGTAGAAGCCCCAGGCGATCAGGGCAACGG
This sequence comes from Pseudomonas alcaliphila JAB1, assembly GCF_001941865.1. Lineage (NCBI taxonomy): Bacteria > Pseudomonadati > Pseudomonadota > Gammaproteobacteria > Pseudomonadales > Pseudomonadaceae > Ectopseudomonas > Ectopseudomonas alcaliphila. Next base: position 141,521 of record NZ_CP016162.1, read on the forward strand.
TAATGGCGGTCAGGCCGACACGGACAGTCAGCGCGCCGACCACGCGGGAACCATGGCCCTCATCCTTTACCAGGAAGAACAGGCCGCTGAACAGGCTGGCGATGGTTGCCAGCAGCATGAGGACGATCGCGGCCTTGAGCATGTGAGACTCCGGGGGATTGACGTGATGCATTTCAGTATAGCCAGCAACCCCGATCGTAACGGCAGGGCGCAATGAGCGCCTTCCGTCCCGGGTGGTTGCCCAGCGTGCTGGTTGCCCTGCTGCTGCCGGGGTTGCTCTGGCTGGGCGTCTGGCAACTGCAGCGTGGCGATGAGAAGCGTGAGCTATTGACCAGCTTCGAGGCGCGGCGCCAGGCCGAACCGATCAGTCTCGAGCAGCTCGAACCCATGCCGGACCCCGCCTACCGCCGCGTCCACCTGCGCGGACACTTCGATACCGAGCACAGCCTGCTGCTCGATAGCCGTATCCGTGATGGCCATGCCGGTGTCGAGTTGCTGCAGCCTTTCTACGATCAGTCCAGCGGTCTCTGGGTGTTGCTCAATCGCGGCTGGCTGCCCTGGCCGGATCGGCGTACAGCGCCGCCTTTCGATAGCCCTGACGGCGTGCTGCAACTCACGGCCTGGGTCTATGTCGCGCCTTCTGGCGGTTTGAATCTGCGCTCCGGTGCGGCGACCGAAGGCTGGCCGCGACTGATCACGCAGGTCGAGGCCGCCAGTCTCTGGCGCCAGCTGGGTCGTGGTGGTCTGCCTTTCGAGGTGCGTCTGGAGCCCGGGCCGGCCAGTTATCGCGTCGACTGGCCAATCGTGGCGATGAGCCCCAGCAAACATCTTGGCTATGCGGTGCAGTGGTTCTCTCTGGCTGCGGCACTGCTTGGTCTGTTCATTTATCTCGGAATTCACAATGCACGGGAGCGTCGTCATGAACCCAGCCATCGCCATGCCTGAGGCACCGCGCAAGGGGCGTGGTCGCCTGCAGTTGTTGTTGATCCTGGCCATTGCCATCGGCCCGATGTTCCTGGCCAGCGCCATGTACCAGTGGCGCTTCTGGGTGCCGGAAACGCGCAGCTACCACGGCGTGCTGATCGGCGATGGGCGCACCCTGGCCGATCTCGGTGTGCAGGGTGAGGTGGAGCCGCTGTGGCAGATTCTGGTGACAGCACCGGGCGCATGTGAGGCCGACTGTCAGCAGCTGGTCTACCTGGCGCGGCAGATCCAGATCGGTCTCAACCGCGAGACTGCTCGCGCCAGTCACGGCCTGGCGCTGGCCGAACCATTGCCGGCCGAGTACGACGCCACGCTCAAGCGCGAGTACCCGCAGCTTGGACGCTATCGGCTGGATCTGCAGGCCTACGACAAGGCCGCCGAGGCGTTACCGGGGGCACAGCTGTGGCTGGTCGATCCACACGGCAACCTGGTGCTGCGCTATCCGGCCGGCAGCAAGGGCAAGGCCATTCTCGATGATCTGCGCTACCTGCTGAAAATTTCCCTGATCGGTTGACGCCGCGCTCTGTCCATATCGACAGAGCGTCAGGCCCAGTGCCCAAGGAGTAGACATGCACAAGCCCGGTTACCGTCTAGCGTTGTTCGCGACCCTCCTGACCGTGGTGGTGGTGCTGCTAGGTGCCTACACCCGACTGACCCATGCCGGTCTGGGTTGTCCGGATTGGCCGGGTTGCTACGGCTTTCTCGGCGTGCCGATGAGCGAGCACAAGCAGGCCATCGCCGAAGCACGTTTTCCCGAGGCCCCGGTTGAGGTCGCCAAGGGCTGGTACGAGATGATCCATCGCTACTTCGCCGGCGCCCTGGGGCTGGTGATCCTCGTCATCGCTGCCCAGGCCGTGCGCCGTCGCGCGGAGCCCACCCAGCCTCTCAAGTTGCCGTTGGCGATTCTGGCGCTGGTGATCCTGCAGGGCGCATTCGGCATGTGGACGGTCACCCTGCAGCTGTGGCCGCAGGTGGTTACCGCTCATCTGCTCGGTGGTTTCGCCACGCTCAGTCTGTTGACCTTGCTCACTCTGCGTCTGTCTGGACGCTTCGCCCCGCTGCAGCTGCCGGGGCGCCTACGGACATTGGCGGCGGCGTGCCTGCTGTTGGTGATCGGGCAGATCACCCTCGGCGGCTGGGTCAGCTCCAATTACGCTGCCGTCGCCTGCGTCGACCTGCCCACCTGTCACGGCGAGTGGTGGCCGGCGATGGATTTCGGCAAGGGCTTTCACCTGACCCAGCATATCGGCCCCAACTACCTGGGCGGACAGCTCGACAGTGACGCGCGCACCGCCATTCATATGAGCCATCGCATCGGTGCGCTGTTGGTAACGCTGGCGCTGCTGGTACTGGCCTGGCGACTGCATGCAGCCAGACTGTCGCGCTTGTCCGGTCTGCTACTGCTGGCGCTGGCCCTGCAGGTCGTTCTGGGTATCAGCAACGTGATCTTCCATCTGCCGCTGCTGGTGGCGGTGGCACACAACGCAGGTGGCGCTGCTCTGCTGCTGGTGATGGTGCTGATCAACTATCGCCTGAGGGTTGTTTCTGCGGCCACTCGAGAAGCATCCGGTCTGGCGGGCAGGCGCACGACTCTGGTTTCCAGCGGTCTGGTTCAAGGCCGGTAAATAACGAATCAAGGAGCAATGCCATGGCGACAATGCTGCGAGCTCACTCCGAACACGCCACCTGGCGCGACTATCTGGAGCTGACCAAGCCAAGGGTGGTGATGTTGATGCTGATCACCTCGCTGGTCGGCATGTTCCTCGCCACCCGTGCCGGTGTGCCCTGGACCGTGCTGCTGTTCGGTAACCTCGGCATCGGTCTGTGCGCCGGCGCGGCGGCGGCGGTCAACCACGTGGTGGATCGGCGGATCGACTCGATCATGGCGCGCACGCACAAGCGTCCGGTCACAGCCGGGCGTGTCTCGCCGGTGGCGGCGTTGACCTTCGCGCTGCTGCTGGCCATCGCCGGCATGAGCCTGCTGATGGTGTTCACCAACGAGCTGGCCGCCTGGCTGACATTGGCCTCATTGCTTGGGTATGCGGTGATCTACACCGGCTTTCTCAAACGTGCCACGCCGCAGAACATCGTTATCGGTGGCCTGGCTGGCGCCGCGCCGCCGCTGCTGGGCTGGGTCGCCGTCACCGGACACCTGAGTGCCGAGCCGCTGCTGCTGGTGCTGATCATCTTCGCCTGGACGCCACCACACTTCTGGGCCCTGGCCATCCACCGCAAGGCCGAATACGCCAAGGCCGACATCCCCATGCTGCCGGTGACCCATGGCGAGCACTACACCAAGGTGCATATCCTGCTCTACACCCTGGTGATGTTCGCGGTGACCCTGCTGCCCTACGCCATCCACATGAGCGGGCCGCTGTACCTGGTCTGCGCCCTGCTGTTGGGCGGGCGCTTCCTGCACTGGGCCTGGGTGCTGTACCGTGACAGCAAACCGCACGCGGCGATCAACACCTTCAAGTACAGTATTTGGTACTTGTTCCTGCTGTTTATCGCGCTGCTGGCGGATCACTATCTGCTGCTGAATATCTAAGGCTTTTCATGACGCGTACCCACACAACGGTTTTCGTTCTTGTCGCCATCGTGGCCCTGGTGCTGGGGCTTACCGTCAACAAGGTGCTCAGCAGTAAGAGCCAGGGCGATCCGGCGGCACTGCTCGATGCCGGTATCGTCCTGCTGCCGCAGAACCGCAGCCTGCCAGCACTGAGCCTGATCGATCAGGACGGCAAGGAGGTCGCGGTGGATCAGCTCAAGGGTGACTGGAAGCTGCTGTTCTTCGGCTATACCTTCTGCCCGGACATCTGCCCGGCCACCCTCGCCCAGCTGCGCCAACTGCAGACTCAACTGCCCGAAGAAACCCGCGCACGGCTGAACGTGGTGATGGTCAGCGTGGACCCCCATCGCGATACGCCGGAGCAACTGAGCAAGTACCTGGGCTTCTTCAATGCCGGCTTCAAAGGCCTGACCGGCGAAGAGGCGACCCTGCAGAAATTCGCCAACTCGGTGAGCATTCCCTACATTCCGGCTGACACCAGCAAGGAAAACTACACCGTCGACCACAGCGGCAATCTGGTGATCATCGGCCCGGATGGCACCCAGCGCGGTTTCATCCGCGCGCCGATCAACAGCACCAAGCTGGCGGCGCAACTGCCGGGGCTGGTTTCGGGTAGCTGATCCGCTGGGGTGCGCCTACGCACCACCATCATCCAGGTTGCATGGCACAGCATTTCCCGGATTTCATCCGGGCTACGGACGCCGATGCGTAGGGTGGGTTAGCGGCGCAATGCCTCGGACGCGTATACGCAGCTGTACTTGGCGCGCCGCGTAACCCAGCAGGCGATGGATGGCGTTGCGCCGACGGTGGGTTACGCCGCTGCAGGCACAGCGGGCGTCTCAAACGGCGTGACAGGTGGTCAACCCGCCCTACGGAACGCGCCGATCTAGCTACAGCGCGAACGGCAGCGGCAGGTTGATCTGCTGACGTTGTGCCAGGCGCCGCTGGAATTCGCCCGGATCATGAATCAGCACTTCCTGCCCGGCGAACGACTCGGCGGCGATCAGACGTGACAGCCAGAAACGCACGCAGGCCACGCGCAGCATGGCCGGCCACAGCTCTGCCTCGGCAGCGCTGAAGGGCCGCAGCGCCGCATAGGCGCCGAGCAGCGCACGGGCGCGAGCGCCATCGAGGCTGCCGTCTTCGTGCGAGCACCAGTCGTTCAGGGTAATCGCCAGGTCGTAGAGCATCGGCCCGGAGCAGGCGTTGTAGAAGTCGATCACCCCGGCCAGGTGATTACCGTCGAACAGCACATTGTCGCGGAACAGGTCGGCATGCAGATTCGCCCGCGGCAGGGCGAGGATGCGCGGTTTCAGCTCGGCGATCTCGGCCAGCGCATCACGCAGTAGCGGTAACGCCTGTTCATCAAGCTTCAGCGCCTGACTCGGGCCTTCGGCGAGCATCCAGTCCAGCCCGCGGTCGCTGCGACGTTCCACCGGCTGTTCGCGAGTCGCCAGGTGGATGCGGGCCAGCAGGCTACCCACTTCCTGACAGTGATGCGCGTTGGCCTCGCGCACATGCTTGCCGGACAGCCGGGGCTGCAGCAGCGCCGGTTTCTCCGCCAGGCTGCGCAGCGCCTCGCCATCCTGCGTGCGCAGGGCGTAGGGCACCGGCAGGCCGGCATCGTGCAGCACATCGAGTAATTCGATGAAGAACGGTAGGTCGGCCACCGGCCCGCGTTCGACCAGGGTCAGAACGTACTCACCCTGCTCCAGGCTGACGAAGAAATTACTGTTTTCGCTGCCCGCAGCAATGCCCTGGAAATCACGCAACCGACCAAGCCCATAGGGCGCCAGGAAGACTTCGAGCTCATGACGCTCCAGGGGGGTGAATACCGACATATCAGACCTTAATCGCTTACCAGCTAAAGATTTCCCACGATGGGATCAGCATGTCCGGATCGTCCGAACGTACGAAGTTGCCGTCGCTGCCATCGGCGCGAACGAGAAAGTAGGGTTTACCGTTCTTCGGGATCACCTTGATGGCGTAGAGGAAGCCATTGACCCGGTATTCCTGAATGGTGCGGTCGCCGTCCTGGCGGATGGTCACGTCGGGATCGGCGGAAACCGGATCCTCGGCTTGAGCGGCAAGCGGAAGACAGGCCATAAGGCCGACCAGCAACAGGCGATTCAGCGTACCCATGATAATCTTGCTCCTTTGTTTTTCACCGATGCAGCCATTCTACCGCTGCACCCGCCGAAAAGGTTGATCCCGCGCATGAGCCAAGCCCCCCTCGTTCTGGTCGACGGTTCCTCGTACCTGTACCGCGCCTTCCACGCCCTGCCGCCGCTGACCACTTCCAAGGGCATGCCCACCGGAGCGGTAAAAGGCGTGCTGAACATGCTCAAGAGCCTGCGCAAGCAGTACCCGAACAGCCCCTTCGCCGTGGTCTTCGACGCCAAGGGCGGCACCTTCCGCGACGAGCTGTTCGCCGAGTACAAGGCCAATCGCCCGTCCATGCCGGACGAGTTGCGCGTCCAGGTCGAGCCGCTGCATGCCAGCGTGCGCGCCCTCGGTCTGCCGCTGCTGTGCGTCGAAGGCGTGGAAGCCGATGACGTGATCGGCACCCTGGCGCGCCAGGCGGCCGCGGAGAAGCGCGACGTGGTGATCTCCACCGGTGACAAGGACATGGCGCAGCTGGTCTGCCCGCACGTTACGCTGGTCAACACCATGACCGGAAGCGTCTACGACGCCGATGGCGTGAAAGAGAAATTCGGTGTCGGCCCTGAGCTGATCATCGACTACCTGGCCCTGATGGGCGACAAGGTCGACAACATCCCGGGCGTGCCTGGTGTGGGTGAAAAAACCGCCCTCGGCCTGCTGGTCGGTATCGGTGGTGGCCTCGACGTGCTCTACGCCAACCTCGACAAGGTGCCCGAGCTGCCGATCCGCGGCGCCAAGGGCCTGCCGGCCAAGCTCGAGGAACACCGCGAGATGGCCTACCTGTCCTATCAACTGGCGACCATCAAGACCGACGTGCCGCTGAATATCGAGATCGAATCGCTGCATCCCGGCGAGCCGGATCAGGCCGCGCTGGTGGAGCTGTACGGCGAACTGGAGTTCAAGAACTGGCTGGACGACCTGCTGCGGCAGAACAAGGCGCTGGCGGCCAAGGCTGCAGCGCCGGCTGGCGATCTGTTCGCCGAACCGACTGACGCAGCCGCCGAAGAGGCCGCTGAACCCGCACCGGCAAGCACCGGTGATTACCAGCTTGTGCTGGAACAGGCGCATTTCGATGCCTGGCTGCAGAAGCTGGAGCAGGCCGAGCTGATCGCCTTCGACAGCGAGACCACCAGCATCGACGCTCAGCAGGCGCAGCTGGTCGGCCTGTCCTTCGCGGTCAAGGCTGGCGAAGCGGCCTATATCCCGCTGGCCCACAGCTACATGGGCGTGCCGCAGCAGCTCGATCGCGATGCGGTGCTCAAGGCACTCAAGCCGATTCTCGAGGACCCGGCCAAGGCCAAGGTCGGCCAGCACGCCAAGTACGACATCAATGTCCTGGCCAACGCCAGCACGCCGATTGCCGTGCAGGGCGTGGCTTTCGACACCATGCTCGAATCCTACGTGCTGGACTCCACCGCCACCCGTCACGACATGGACAGCTTGGCGCTGAAGTACCTGAACCACAGCACCATTCGCTTCGAGGACATCGCCGGCAAGGGCGCCAAGCAACTGACCTTTGACCAGATCGCTCTGGAGCAGGCCGGCCCCTACGCCGCTGAAGATGCCGACGTGACCTTGCGTCTGCATCAGGAGCTGTGGGGGCGCCTCGAAGCCGTGCCCTCCTTGGCCAAGGTGCTGCGCGAAATCGAGATCCCGCTGGTGCCGGTGCTGGCGCGCATTGAGCGCAACGGCGCGCTGGTCGATGCCAAGCTGCTCGGCGAGCAAAGTGTCGAGCTGGGCGAAAAACTGGTGGAGCTGGAGCGCAAGGCCTTCGAAATCGCTGGCGAGGAATTCAACCTTGCCTCACCCAAACAGCTGGGCGTGATCCTCTACGAGAAACTCGGTTATCCGGTGATCAGCAAGACCGCCAAGGGCCAGCCCTCCACCGCCGAGGCAGTATTGGCCGAACTGGCCGAGCAGGACTTCGAGCTGCCCAAGGTGCTGATGCAGTACCGCAGCCTTAGCAAGCTCAAGAGTACCTATACCGACAAACTGCCGGAGCAGATCAACCCGCGTACCGGGCGCATCCACACCAGCTATCACCAGGCGGTGGCCGCCACTGGCCGTCTGTCCTCGAGCGATCCGAATCTGCAGAACATCCCGATTCGCACTGCCGAAGGACGGCGCATCCGCCAGGCCTTCGTCGCGCCCAAGGGCTACAGGATGATGGCGGCGGACTACTCGCAGATCGAGCTGCGCATCATGGCTCACCTGGCCAAGGACAAAGGCTTGCTCGATGCCTTCCACCATGACCTGGACGTGCACAGGGCCACTGCTGCCGAGGTGTTTGGTGTGGCGCTGGAAGAGGTGACCAGCGATCAGCGGCGCAAGGCCAAGGCCATCAACTTCGGCCTGATCTATGGCATGAGTGCCTTCGGCCTGGCCAAGCAGATCGACGTCGAACGCAAGGAGGCGCAGGCCTACATCGACCGCTACTTCGCCCGTTATCCGGGTGTGCTGACCTACATGGAAAGCACCCGCGCGCAGGCTGCCGAGCAGGGTTATGTGGAGACGGTCTACGGTCGTCGCCTGTACCTGCCGGAAATCCACGCGCAGAACCAGGCCATGCGCAAGGGCGCCGAGCGCGCGGCGATCAACGCGCCGATGCAGGGCACTGCGGCGGACATCATCAAGCGCGCCATGATCAAAGTGGACGGTTGGCTGCAGGACAGCGGCATCGACGCGCGCATCATCCTGCAGGTGCACGACGAACTGGTGCTGGAGGTGCGCGAGGAACTGATCGACGAGGTCAGCGCCAAACTCAAGAGCCTGATGAGTGGTGCCGCCGACTTGGACGTACCGCTGTTGGTGGAAGTCGGTGTTGGCGCCAATTGGGACGAAGCGCACTGAACCCCTTTGCCGCGGCGCAAAGCCGCGGCCGCTCTAGCCTTGGGGTTTCAGGGAATCAAAAGACGTTTTCTTATTGCAAATGGTTTTTAAGAGAGCGATGAACTTTCCCCGAAGCCGCCCGGTCAGAGATTCTGAATGGCCGCAAAGCCCTTCAATGCTCCTTTGTTGTGTTAAGTGTTGGCAGACATCTGAACCCCGCCCTAGCGGTTCAGACCTTGAACCCCGAACTTCTCCCTCCCCATACGAAGCTCGGGGTTTTTTTTGCCCAAAAAAAGCTGCCGCTAGCGGCATTCTGATGACCCTTTCCCATTTATGGGAGAGGGTGCCCGAAGGGCGGGAGAGGGCTTCTTTGATGCGCTTTCAAGTCAAAACGGGCGGCGGCCGCTCCGTAGGGTGCGCTGCGCGCACCGAATACTCCCTACGATCTCGGTGCGCACAGCGCACCCTACGCTTCAGGCCTCGGCGCCTTCTTCATCGTCTTGCGGCAACAGACCCAGCCAGCCAGCCAATACCATCTGTGCTTCTTCCACGCCCATGCGCTTGGGGGCCGAGAACAGCTGAATGCTGATGCCCTCGCCCCACTGCTTGTGAATTTCCTGGCGCACCTTGAGCAGCGCGGTCTTCGCCGCGCCGAAGGCCAGCTTGTCGGCCTTGGTCAGCAGGATATGCAGCGGCATGCCACTGGCCACCGACCAGTCCAGCATCATGCAGTCGAACTCGGTCAGCGGATGACGGATATCCATCATCAACACCAGGCCGCTCAGGCTTTCGCGGCTCCCCAGATACGCTTCCAGATGTTTCTGCCAGTGTTGCTTGAGCGGGATCGGTACCTTGGCATAGCCGTAGCCAGGCAGGTCGACCAGGCGGCGCTCGTCGTCCAGGCGAAAGAAATTGAGCAACTGCGTGCGCCCGGGGGTCTTCGAAGTCCGCGCCAGACTGGCATGGGTCAGGGTGTTGAGCGCGCTCGACTTGCCCGCGTTGGAACGGCCGGCGAAGGCGACCTCCAGGCCGCTGTCCTCGGGGCACTGATCGACCTTGGCGGCACTGATGAGGAAGCTGGCCTGCTGGCACAGACCGATGATGGGATTTTTCGGGAGCATGGGGTATCCGGTGGTTACCTCAATCCGCAGAGAGGGTGTCTACAAATGGCTGCGCGCGGCCATGCTGCGTTGGAATCAACCTCAAAATGCTCATGTACTACTCGTACACTCCGCTTTTTCGGCTGATTGATTCGCTGGCGCTCACCCTTCGGGCCAGCCTACGGCTGTTACGCCCGTTAGTCGTTGCGCCTTGCCTGACCTTTGCTCGCTGTTTTGTAGACATCCTCTTGACCGTTCGAGGGATTGCGACATTTCCGCGCACCTGCTGCGCTCCAGAGGGAGCGGCAGGGAGCGTCGTTTCCGTTTCAGTGTTGCCAGTATATAATGCCGCAGATTTTGTGTGCGCTTTGTCCCACCCGCAGGAACCCAATTGCCGGGAGCGATTACATCTCTGCTCGATAGAAAGCAGGACGCTCCCAACCCTGATGAGGTTGATCTGATGAAGAAAATGCTGCTTGCTGCTGCCGTTATGATGTTGTCGTTCAACGGCTATGCTGCTCAGGATCCGCAAGCTGTGTATGACCGTTCCTGTGGTGTATGTCACAACGGCCAGATTCCCACGGCGCCCCAGAAGGGCGACAAGGCCGCATGGGAGCCGCGTCTGGCCAAGGGCATGGATACACTGGTGCAGAGCGTCACCAATGGTTTGAATGCCATGCCGCCGCGCGGCCTGTGCATGGACTGCTCGGCCGAGGATTACCAGGCGGTCATCAAGCTGATGACCGAGTGAGTAAGCCCGCTCGATAACCCTTTCTCTCTTAGCCGTAATTGGATTAGCTGATGAACAAAGTACTCGTGAGTCTGCTGTTGACCCTGGGCCTCACTGGCGTGGCACAGGCTGCTGGCGATGCCGAAGCCGGTCAGGGCAAAGTCGCTGTCTGTGCTGCCTGCCATGGCGCCGATGGCAACAGCCCTGCACCAAACTTCCCCAAGCTGGCCGGTCAGGGCGAGCGTTACTTGCTCAAGCAGCTGCACGACATCAAGTCCGGTGCCCGTCCGGTGATCGAGATGACCGGCATGCTGGATAACCTCAGCGATCAGGACATGGCTGACATCGCCGCTTACTTCGCCAGTCAGAAGATGAGCGTTGGTGCTGCCGATCCCAAGCTGGTCGAGCGTGGTGAAGCGTTGTTCCGCGGCGGCAAGCTGGAAGAAGGCATGCCGGCCTGCATCGGTTGCCATGCGCCTAACGGTGCCGGTCTTGCCGCCGCTGGTTACCCGCACCTGGGTGGTCAGCATGCGCAGTACACCGCCAAGCAACTGACCGATTTCCGTGAAGGCAACCGCACCAACGATGGCGACGCGATGATCATGCGGTCCATTGCGGCCAAGCTGAGCAACAAGGATATTGAAGCCGTGTCCAGCTTCATCCAGGGTCTGCACTGATAATTTGCTGCGCGTCGGCCCTGCGGCGTCAGAAACAGGATCGGAAGCCGCTTGCGGCTAAAGCCCTTCAGGGCGGCCCCGGAGGGGCGAGCGGAGCGAGTCATGCGAATGTACAAAAGTACAGTCGCCCGCGACTCCGACCGTTCCTCTCCTGTTTCTTCCTTGCCGGGCTCTAGCTCGCGAAATTCTCAAAAGACCAAGGGCTTGTTGCTTTTGGCAAGACAAAGGGTGGCTGCGGCCGCCCTTTTTCGTATGTGCCATGGCTACAATGGGCGGAACCGGCCCAGCGGTAGCGAGTCATAGTCTCGAATCGCCACTTAGGGCGACGCTTATCCAGTTGAGGAGTACCCCCATGCGTAACCTGATTTTTGGCGCCGCTCTGGCGATCAGCGGCCTGTTCGGCCTTACTGCCCATGCCGAACCGGTAGCCGGCCAGCAGTATGTCGAGCTGAAGAGCCCGGTGCCGGTGTCCAAGCCTGGCAAGGTCGAAGTGGTGGAGCTTTTCTGGTACGGCTGCCCGCACTGCTATCAGTTCGAAGCGACCCTCAACCCCTGGGTCGAGACGCTGCCGGAAGACGTCAATTTCGTGCGCGTGCCGGCATTGTTCGGTGGCATCTGGAACGTGCATGGCCAGGCGTTCATCACCCTGGAAAGCATGAAGGTCGAGCACAAGGTGCATGACGCCGTGTTCACCGCCATCCACCAGGAGAAGAAGAAGCTGGCCTCGGCTGAAGAGTTCGCTGACTTCGTCGCCACTCAGGGCGTTGATCGCGATGCCTTCCTCAAGACCTTCAATTCCTTCGCCGTCAAAGGCCAGATGGAAAAGGCCAAGAAACTGGCCATGGCCTACCAGATCACTGGCGTGCCGGTGATGGTCGTCGGTGGCAAGTATCGCTTCGACCTGGGCTCGGCCGGTGGCCCGCAGCAGACCCTCGAGGTCGCTGATTACCTGATCGCCAAGGAGCGTGCCGCGCTCTAAGCGGCCACAGGCGCGAAGCATGCTGCGCCGCTGGCGAAAGACACGTGCGATTGGCCTGTGCGATCCACAGGTCAACCCGCACTGTTCGCAGCAGGCCGACTGGCCAGCCGACGGCCTCCTGCGTCTGCTCAGTTTCAACGTCCAGGTCGGCATCAACACCCAGCGTTACCACCACTACCTGACCCGCAGCTGGCAGCACCTGTTGCCTCATGCCGGGCGTGCCGGCAACCTGCAGCGCATCGGTGATCTGCTCGCCGACTTCGATCTGGTGGCGTTGCAGGAGGTCGATGGTGGCAGCCTGCGCTCGGGCTACATCAATCAGGTCGAGTACCTGGCCCAGCAGGGCGCCTTTCCCTACTGGTATCAACAGCTCAATCGCAATCTCGGGCGCTTCGCCCAGCACAGCAATGGCGTGCTCAGCCGCTTGCGGCCTACCCTGCTGGAAGATCATCCACTCCCCGGTCCGCCCGGGCGTGGTGCGATCTTCCTGTGTCTCGGTGAGGGCGAGCACGCGCTGGGCGTGGTGATGATGCATCTGGCGCTGGGTGCGCGCACCCGTACGCGGCAACTGGCTTACATTCGTGAGCGCGTCAGTGAGTTTCGCCACCTGGTGCTGATGGGCGACATGAACACCCATGCTGTCGACCTGCTGGAGAACTCCCCGCTGCGCGACCTCGGCCTGATTGCGCCGCAGGTCGAGGCAACCTTCCCCAGCTGGCGACCGCAGCGCTGTCTCGATCATATCCTGCTCAGTTCCGAGCTCGAACTGGGGCGCGTCGATGTGCTCAGTCAGCCGATTTCCGATCACCTTCCCGTGGCCGTGGAAATCCGCCTGCCGGAGACACGGAATGCTGCGCAGATGCCTATGCTGAACACGCCATCTCCTGAGTAAGCCGTATGAGCGATGACGCGCAACGCTGGAAAGACAAATACCTGAGTAGCCTGGAGCAGCAGGAAAAGCTCGACCGCCGCTGGGAGTCGCGCCTGGATCTGCTGCGCCGTGGTCTGGTGCGCAGCAGCCTGGCCGCCGAGGGTGCGGACAAGGCAGTCGATCAATGCATGCAGGAAATGCGCGAAATCCTTCGTCGCGACGATATGGACGCAGCATTGGGCAGCCTCATTCCGCGCCTGGAAAAGGCCGTGCTGGATTCCGAGCAGCGCCGTCAGCAACGTGCCGGCGAGGCTGCGGCTGCGTTGGCGAGCTTGATCGAGCAACTGCAGCGCCTGCGGCCGCCCCGTGAGGTGCGCAAGGCGCTCAAATCGCTGGGCAAACAGCTAGAGGACGCCACCACTCATCAGTATCTGCTGCCGGCGCTGCTCAGCCAGATGAGCAACCTGCAGGGGCAGGCGCTGACCGTTCTGCAGGCTCCGGTGCAGGAGCAACCGGGCCTGCTCCAGCGTCTGTTCGGTTCGCGCGGCGAGACCAGCGAAAGCACTGCGCAGGCGCCGGACAGTGTCACCGAGGCCACTGGCGTTGCCGAGGAGCTCGCAGCAGAGTTGACGCCAACGCCAACGCCAACGCCAACGCCAACGCCAACGCCAACGCCAACGCCAACGCCAACGCCAACGGCCGTAGCAGTGGCGAACGAGCCACCTCCCAGTGTCTCCAACGTGGCCAGCGTGCCAGCCCGGCACCAGGTCCAAGACGCTTCGCCTGTGCTCGACAGCCTGCCGCTGCCGCCGGGTCTGGTACGGCAGGAGCAAGCCGGTGACAGCCCCTTCTCGTTGCCCAGCAGCGAACCCGGATACAGCGCGGTGGCGCCGCATATCGCCAGCAGTCTGCGTAATCTGCTCGACGAGCTCGAACTGCCGGCGCGCCATCTGCCGCAGGGTGAAGCGCTGCGCCTGCGCCTGGAGGGCAATCTCAACTGGTACGAGCTGGTGCCGGTGCTGGATGATCTGGCCGTACTGGTGCTTGCCGTCACCGATAGCGGCCAGCGCGAGTTCGCCGGCTATCTCAAGCAACTCAACGAGCGCCTGGCTGCCTTCATCAAAACCCTCAGCGAGGCGCACGAGGGCTACAGCGCTTCAGTGGAGAATGCGCGCAGTTTCAACCAGCAACTGCGGGATCAGGTCAGCGATCTGCAGAACAGCGTGCAGGAAGCTGCCGATCTGGAATCGCTCAAGCAGGCTCTGGAACAGCGCCTGGAAGGGCTCTTGCAAAGTGTCAGCAGTCATCAGCGTCAGCGCGACAGTGGTAGCGATGACGTGGCTGAGCGGCTACAGGGCCTGGTCAAGCGTGTCGCCGAGATGGAGCAGGAAGCGCAGCAATTTCGCGAGCATATCGAGGAGCAGCGACAGAAGTCCTTGCTGGACCCCCTGACTGGGCTGCCCAACCGTGCCGCCTGGAGCGAGCGTCTCGACCTGGAAGTTGCTCGTCGCCAACGCTATGGCGGCCAGTTGTTGTTGGCGGTGCTGGACGTCGATCACTTCAAGCGGATCAACGACGGCTACGGCCACCAGGCAGGTGATCGAGTGCTGAAGATCATCGCCGGGGAGCTCAGCAAGCGTTTGCGCAAGACCGACTTCATCGCCCGTTTTGGTGGCGAGGAGTTCGTTCTGCTGATTCCTGCAACGCCGCTGGAGGGAGGTGTCCAGCTTCTGGAAACCCTGCGCGCGGCAATCGAGGCCTGCCCGTTCCACTTCAAGGGTGAGCCGGTGACCATCACCTTCTCCGCCGGTATCGCCGAGTTTCGCAATGGCGAGGCGACCGAGGTCACCTTCGAACGTGCCGATCAGGCGCTATATCGCGCCAAGGGCGCGGGGCGTAACCGCGTCGAGCAGGCTGCCTGATCCCGTCTACGTCGAGCCGCAGCGGCAGGCGCCGCGGCTCCCGTACGAACCACTCACTCCTTCTAGGGTGTTGCCTCGGCCGGGTCCCTGCTGGTTGCTCCAGCGGTTCGTGCCCGTGGTGCGTGATCGTCCTCGTCCTGCAACGGCACCTCATTGCCCTGAGCGTCGTACAGCTTGCCGCCGATGAAGTGGTCGCCATCGTGCAGGGCGGCGATGTCGCGGTAGCGCAGGCTGCGCTCGGTGCCGGCGACGAATACCGACTGCTGATCCGAGTTGCCGGCGGTGAAATGGTTGAACAGCAGGTTGAGCAGGATCGCCATGATCGCCGCCGAGCTGATGCCGGAGTGGAAAATGGTTTCGAACCAGGCCGGGAAGTGATGGTAGAAGCTGGGCATGGCGATGGGGATCATGCCGAAGCCGATGGAAGTAGCGACGATCACCAGGTTCATGTTGTTGCGGTAGTCGACCTTGGCCAGGGTGCGGATGCCGCTGGCGGCGACGGTGCCGAACAGCACGATGCCGGCACCACCAAGCACCGAGGTCGGCACCGCGGCGATCACTCGGCCCATGATCGGCAGCAAGCCCAGGGTGACCAGAATCAGCCCGCCGGTGGCGACCACGTAGCGGCTCTTCACGCCAGTCACGGCAACCAGGCCGACGTTCTGGGCGAAGGCGCTCTGGGTGAAGGAGCCGAATAGCGGCGCAACGACACTGGCGATCATGTCCGCGCGCAAACCGTTACCGAGGCGTCTGGAGTCGACCTTGGTGTCGATGATGTCGCCGACGGCGAGGATGTCGGCCGAGGTTTCCACCAGGATCACCATCACCACGATCAGCATCGAGATGATCGCTGCCACCTCGAATACCGGCATACCGAAATGTAGCGGTGCCGGGAAGGCCAGCAGCGGCCCTTCGCTGACCTTGGAAAAATCGGCCATGCCGAATGCCACCGCCACCAGGGTGCCGATCACCATGGCCAGCAGGATCGACAGGCGCGAGATGGTGGCGCTGCCGACCTTGCTCAGCAGCAGCACGGTGGTCAGGGTGAAGGCGGCCAGGCCGATGTTGGCCATGCTGCCGAAGTCAGCTGCACTGCTGTTGCCGCCCATGGCCCAGCGCGCGGCTACAGGCATCAGCGTCAGGCCGATGGTGGTGATGACGATGCCGGTCACCAGCGGTGGGAAGAACTTGGTGATCTTGGAAAAGATCGGCGTGATCAGCAGCCCGATCGCCGCTGCGCCTATCACCGCGCCGAATACCACCGGCAGCCCGCCCTCACCGCCATTGGCGCCGACTATCGCCACGATGGTGGCGACGCTGGCGAACGACACGCCCTGCACCAGCGGTAACTGACAGCCGAAGAACGGCAAGCCGATGGTCTGCAGCAAAGTGGCGGCGCCACCGACGAAAAGCGAGGCGGCGATCAGCAGGCCGATATCGGCAGGCGACAGACCGGCCGCCTGGCCGACGATCAGGGGCACCGCGACGATGCCGCCGTACATGGTCAGTACGTGCTGCAGGCCGTAGAGCAGATTGGAGCCGAGGCCGAGGTTTTCGTCCTCGGGGCGCTGGGTGGTGGAGGTCATGGGAAAGCTACTCGCTGTTGTTCTTGTACGGTCAATGTAGACATTTTGTTGTCACATTGGCTACTACTTTGTATACATTTTTCGAGTGTTGTTTCCTGGAACCATTACGGCGCTACTGGTCATAAAATTTCCACGCGCGCTGAAGATGTTCGAATCTGACCGTGGCCCCGACTCGCGAGGCGACCCCTCAGGCCCTAGACTATGCGCACTAGCCACCGGAGACGCCCATGGACATCTTCAGCATCGCCGTGCTGATCTTTTTGGTCACCGACCCTTTCGGCAATATCGCCATCTACATTGCCGCGCTGAAGAACGTCGAGCCGCGCAGACGGTTGTGGATCGCCGCGCGCGAACTGCTGTTCGCGCTTGGCCTGTTGCTGCTGTTCCTCACCTTTGGTGACAAATTCCTCACCAGCCTCGGGCTGTCACGCGAGGCAACCGCGATTGCCGGCGCTATCATCCTGTTCGTCATCGCCATGCGCCTGATCTTCCCCAGCCCGCAGGGCCTGCTCGGCGACGTGCCGGATGGCGAGCCGATGCTGGTGCCGTTGGCTACGCCGGCGGTCGCCGGACCTTCAGCGCTTGCGGTGCTGATGACCCTGCGCAACACCCACACGGGGCCGCTCTGGGAGCTCTACCTGGCGGTCATCCTGGCCTGGGCGGCGACGGCATTCATTCTGTTGCAGGCTTCGTTCCTGCAGCGTTTTCTTGGTAATCGCGGGTTGATGGCGGTAGAACGATTGATGGGCATGCTGTTGATCATGCTCAGCGTCGACATGCTGCTGGACAACCTGCAAAGCGTATTCGGTCACGCATGAAGTCTCTTTGCCTTGCCCTAGTTCTTGTTCTGCTTGCCGGTTGCACCGGTGGTCTACGTATCGATGACAGCCACACCGCGATCGGTCAGAACAGCCGTGTGCAATACGTCGTGCTGCACTACACCTCTGCTGACCTGCAACGCTCGCTCGATCTGCTGACGCAGACCGAGGTGAGCAGCCACTACCTGATCGGTGATGCACCGCCGACCGTCTACCGCCTGGTGGACGAGAACCGTCGCGCCTGGCACGTCGGTGTCAGCGAATGGAAGGGGCGCACCTGGCTCAACAGCACCACGATCGGCATCGAGCTGGTCAACCAGGGCTACTACCAGACGCCGGCGGGGCGCTACTGGCAACCTTTCGCGCCGCAGCAGATTGATACCCTGATCGTGCTGCTCAAGGACATCGTCAAGCGTCACCAGCTACCGCTGGGCTCGATCATCGCGCACAGCGATGTGGCGCCGCAGCGCAAGGTCGATCCGGGCCCGCTGTTCCCCTGGAAGCGTCTGGCCGACGAGGGCCTGGCGCCCTGGCCGAACGAGGACGCCGTGGCGCGCCAACAGGCGCTGTTCATCACCAGCCTGCCCAGCGTGCAGTGGTTCCAGGAGCAGTTGGCGCAAAACGGCTACACGGTGCCGCAGCACGGTGAGCTGGATGAGGCGACGCGCAATGTCATTGCTGCCTTCCAGATGAAGTATCGCCCGGCCAACTACGACGGCCAGCCGGACGCCGAAACTGCAGCGCGGTTGCTGGTGCTCAATCTGCAGGCGGCAGGATAGAGCTCAGCTAGGCGTGGTGCCGATCAGCCGAGAGTCGGCCAGCGCTGCGCTGCGATGAACGGTGGCGGCCTGGTATTCGGGGTCCGCGAGCATGCTCAAAAAGGCTGCTGACGAGGGATAGCGCACCAGCAGAAGCAGATCCCACTGCTCTTGCTTCGGTGCGATCAAAGCCAGGTGGACGTCTGCCATCACCTGCACCTCACCACCCACCCCCTTGACCTTTTTCAGCGCGGTGCGGCTGTAGCGCGCATAGGCTTCGCGCCCGCTGCAGGGCGCATGGGGACTGTCTGCGCCATACGCAGCTTGGCTGTTGAAACGCAGCAGATTGAGCATCAGGATCGGTGTATCACTGGGCATGCGCTCGGCGAACGCCAGCAAATCCTCGCGGTTGGGGTTGATGCTGGGCATGCACGTTCCTCGGCTGGCGTTTTCCCTGAGCCTCACGCCTGAAGCCGAGTGCGGCAAGTGCTATCGATCCGCCTGATAGCCGATCATCTGCTCAGCATGGTGCTGCGCTACGGTTGCTGCACTGGCAGGCCGATCAGCGTGGGCCAGGTTGGAAATCACGTGCATCACGCGCCCAGACATCCAGCACCGGTTTGAGATCTTCCAGGGTCAGTTGCGTGCTGCTGTTCTCCAGCGTCAGGCCGTGCCCCTTGCGCACCACACGCAGCACCGGTTCGCTGGTGCGGGCATCGAGGCCCTCCAGTTCGATGAAGATGGCGCTGTCGCGGTCACGGGTGCCTGCGGCTGTGGTCGCTGCTGCCAGCACCAGGGCGACAGGAATCACCTCATAGGCCTTGAGCCCTTCGGTGGAAACCGTCACGCCAGTGATCGCGCTGCGCAGCACCAGGCTGTCCATGGTCGGTTCGTTGACCACCGTCATGCGTCCCTGTAACTCACGGATCAACGCCTGATGCAGATAATCACGGACACTTTCCAGTGTCTGCGCGCTGACCTGATCGCTGGGAACTGGCTCTGGATAGAAGGTCGGCTTCTCCACATACACCGCCGTGTAGCGCTCGCTGCTGAACTGCGGCGAAATCCAGCGCAGCACCGGTGCGCCAGTGGCTGAAGTGGCTGGTTGGAGCTGGGAGTAGTCGGCGAGGTAGCCGGAGAACTGTGTGGGTTTGGTGGTCTGGCTGGCGCAGCCGCTGAGCAGCAGAGCAGTGAGTAGAGCCAGACAAAGCGGGTTGGCGTAACGCATCGGCGGACTCTCCTTTCCAAGGACCTGCAATCAGCCTAGCAGGTCGTTGGAAAACTACCTGCGTTGGCAATACTGCGTTAAAACCGGCCTCAAAATGCTCATTTACAGCACGTAAACCGCGCTTTTTCAGCCGGTTTTGCGGGGCCGCCACCGGTATTGTCTTGCCTGCCTCGGCTCGGGCTTCCTGCTTCGCTCTACCTCCTGCATCCATGCAGTCGTCGCCTACGTTTTCAACGGCCTGCTAGATGCCGCTTCGTCAGCCCGCCAGTTCGCTCAATCGTTGAGCAAGAAGCTTGAAGTCATAGGGTTTTACGATGCTTTCGGTGGGCGCCGCGCTGTCGCGGGCGCGCACTTCTTCGAGCAGTTCGCGTTCGTAATAGCCGCTGGCGAACAGCACCGGCAGGGTCGGTCGCAACTGGCGCGCGGCTTCCACCAGTTCGCGTCCGTCCATCCCGGGCAGGCCGATGTCGCTCATCAGCAGATCGAAGTGCTGCTCGCTACGCAGCCGCTCCAGGGCGCTGTGCCCGTCGCGCAGGGCAAGGACGCGATAGCCGAACTCCCCGAGTACTTCAGCGGTGAGTTGGCGTACGACATCGTCATCCTCGACCAGCAGGATGGTCTTGGCACTGGCGCAGTCGATTTCGGTCATGGGGCTCTCTGTTTCAGCGCGCAGAATGCGCGAATGTTTGGCAAACTTCGGAGTCGGTGCGCGGTCAGTGTGCCATACGCCTTCCCCGGACAGACAAGAACAAGCGAGACAATCATCGAATGGACGTCCCAATGTCGAATGAGTCCGCAATGGACGAAAAAGGGTTTCGCCGGATTCTCAACCGTAACGTCGGGCTGCCGCTCGGCCTGGGGCTGGTCGGCGCGCTGTTCTTCGCGCTGTTGATCGGCTACCTGCTCAATGTGATCCGCTGGGTCGAGCACACCGACCAGGTGCTCAATAGAGCCAGCGAGGTGTACAAGCTGACCCTGGACCTGGAAACCGGCATGCGCGGCTTCCTGCTCAGCGGCGAGGAAGACTACCTCGCGCCCTACGAGCAGGCGCGCGGCAAGTATCGTCCGCTGACCGAGCAGCTCATCGACATGGTCGGCGACAACCCGCCACAGGTGCAGCGGCTCGAACGCCTGCTGGCGTTGCAGGAGCAGTGGGATCTGTTCGCCCAGGAGGTCATAGGCAGCCGCCGTGACGGCGGCAATTACCTGGCCGAGGTTGGGCGCGGGCGCGGCAAGAACCTCACCGACGGCATGCGCCGTGAGCTCGACACCTTCATCAACAGCGAACGCGAGCTGCGGCGGCAGCGCAATGCCGAGGTCAGCAGCAGCACGACTTGGGGGGCCGGCATCTATCTGGTGGTCAGCATCCTGTTCAGCGCCCTGTTGGCGCTGTTCGGTCGCCGTGAGCTGATGAACCTTTCGCAGACCTATTCTCAGGCGATGGCCAAGCAGTCCGATTACGCCGATGAGCAGCGTCGCCGCGCCTGGCTGGGCGGCGGCCAGACCCTGCTGTCCGAGCGTCTACTCGGCCAGCTGCAGGTGCAGGAATTGGCCGACCGCTCCCTTGAGTTTCTCGCCGAATATCTCGATTGCGTGGTCGCCGCCCTGTATCTGCGCGATGCTCAGACTGGCGATCTCACCCGCGTTGCGGGTTATGGCTTCAGCGAGGACGTCAGACTCAAGGAGCATTTCTACCGCGGTGAGGGCCTGATCGGACAGGCTGCTCGCGGCCGTCGTCTGGTCTGCCTGGATGACCTGCCGGCGGATTACATCAAGGTCGCCTCGAGTCTCGGCGAAGGCCAGCCAGTGAGCGTTGCCCTGCTGCCGCTGCAGTCCGAAGATCGCGTCAACGGTGTGGTCGAATTGGCCTTCATGCGTGTACTGGAGCCGCGTGAGCGCGAGTTCCTCGAGGCCATCGCCAGCAATGTCGGGATGGCACTTGAAGCGGCGCGCTATCGCCAGCGTCTGCAAGAGGTGCTCGGCCAGACTCAGCAACTCAACGAGGAACTGCAGACCCAGCAGGAAGAGCTGCGTGCCGCCAACGAGGAGCTGGAGCAGCAGGCGCGCGTGCTCAAGGAGTCTCAGGCGCACCTGGAAACCCAGCAGGCCGAGCTGGAGCAGACCAACGAGAAGCTCTCCGAGCAGGCGCAGACACTGGCCGACCAGCGCGACGAGCTGGACCAGCGCAACACCACCCTCGGCCGTATTCAGGCGCAGCTGGAAGAGCGTGCCGAGGAGCTGCAGCGCGCCAGCCGCTACAAATCCGAGTTCCTTGCCAACATGAGCCACGAGCTGCGCACGCCGCTCAACAGCTCGCTGATCCTGGCCAAGCTGCTGGCGGAAAACGGCAACGGCAACCTCAACGACGAACAGGTCAAGTTCGCCGAGTCGATCTACTCGGCCGGCAACGATCTGCTCAACCTGATCAACGACATTCTCGACATCGCCAAGGTCGAGGCCGGCAAGCTCGAGATACGCCCCGAGCGCACGCCGCTGGCCAGCCTGCTCGAAGGCTTGCGTGATGTGTTCGTACCGCTGGCGGGCGAGCGCAGCCTGAGTTTCGAGATCGAACAGCAGGGCGAGCTGCCGCAGGTGCTGTTCACTGACCGCCAGCGCGCCGAGCAGATCCTGCGCAACCTGTTGTCCAACGCCTTCAAGTTCACTGACCGCGGCGGCGTGACCCTCAGCGTGTCGCGGCAGGATGACCAGTACCTGGCCTTCGCCGTGCGCGATACCGGCATTGGTATCGCCGCAGATCAGCAGCAGGCGATCTTCGAGGCCTTCCGCCAGGCCGATGGCACCACCAATCGTCGTTATGGCGGTACCGGCCTGGGGTTGTCCATCTCGCGTGACCTGGCCGGCTTGCTCGGTGGCTCGATCACGGTCAGCAGCGTGCCGGGCGAGGGCAGTACCTTCACCCTGCTGCTGCCCGAGCGCCTGGTCGAGGGCGCTGCTCCCAGTCAGCCGATTGCCGCGCCTCGGGTGGTGGCTGAGCCGCCACTGCCGGTCGCCGCTGCCGCTGCCGCCCCGGCGATGCCGCGAGCGCCAGCGCCTTTCGCCGATGACCGCGAGCACCTCGACGAGCGTGGCGGCCGCCGCGTGCTGGTGGTCGAGGACGAAGTGCGCTTCGCGCGCATCCTCTTCGATCTGGCTCACGAGCTGGGCTACGCCTGTCTGGTGGCTACCTGCGCCGATGAAGGCCTGGAACTGGCGCGGCAGTACCGCCCGGATGCCATCCTGCTCGACATGCGCCTGCCCGACGGCTCAGGCCTCGGTGTGCTGCAGCGGCTGAAGGACGACCCGCAGACCCGTCACATCCCGGTGCATGTGGTCTCGGTGGAGGATCAGAGCGAGGCCGCGCTGCACCTGGGGGCGGTTGGCTATGCGCTCAAGCCCACCAGCCGCGATCAGCTCAAGGACGTCTTCGGCAGGCTCGAGGCCAAGCTCAATCAGCAGGTCAAGCGCGTACTGCTGGTCGAGGATGACCCGCTGCAACGCGACAGCGTTGCCCGCCTGATCAGCGACGAAGACATCGAGATCACCGCCGTCGCACTGGCTGGCGATGCGCTGGAGAAGCTGCGCGACACGGTGTTCGACTGCATGATCATCGACCTCAAGCTGCCCGACATGCAGGGCAACGAGCTGCTGCGGCGCATGGCCGAGGAGGACATCTGCTCCTTCCCGCCGGTGATCGTCTACACCGGGCGCAACCTGACCCGCGACGAGGAAGCCGAGCTGCTCAAGTACTCGCGCTCGATCATCATCAAGGGTGCGCGTTCGCCGGAGCGTTTGCTGGATGAGGTCACCCTGTTCCTGCACAAGGTCGAGGCCGAGCTGTCCAGCGAGCACCAGCGCATGCTCAAGACCGCGCGCAGCCGCGACAAGCTGTTCGAGGGCCGGCGCCTGCTGCTGGTCGACGATGACGTGCGCAACATCTTCGCCCTGTCCAGCGCGCTGGAGCAGAAGGGCGCCACGGTCGAAGTCGCGCGCAACGGTTTCGAAGCACTGGACAAGCTGCGCGAGCGCGAAGACATCGACCTGGTGTTGATGGATGTGATGATGCCGGAGATGGACGGCTACGAAGCCACCCGGCAGATTCGTCTGGAAGACCGCTGGAAGAACCTGCCGATCATTGCGGTGACGGCCAAGGCGATGAAGGATGACCAGGAGCGCTGCCGCGAGGTCGGTGCCAACGATTACCTGGCCAAACCCATCGACCTGGATCGTTTGTTCTCCCTGATCCGCGTGTGGATGCCCAAGCTGGAGCGTCTGTGATGCCTGACGAAATCGAGCTGCGCCTGCTGATCGAGGCGATCTACCTGCGCTACAGCTACGACTTTCGCGACTACTCGAAAGCCTCGCTCAAGCGCCGTGTGCGCCAGGCGCAGACTCAGCTGGATTGCCCGACCATCTCGGCGTTGCAGGCGCGTATCCTGCACGAGCCGCAGGCGTTCATGCAGCTGCTGCAGTACCTCACCATCCCGGTCAGCGAGATGTTCCGCGACCCCGAATACTTCCTCGCCCTGCGCGAGCAGGTGGTGCCGCTGCTGCACACCTATCCCTCGCTGAAGGTCTGGGTGGCTGGCTGCAGCACGGGCGAGGAGGTGTATTCCCTGGCTATTCTGCTGCACGAGGAAGGCCTGCTGGAACGCACCATGATCTACGCCACCGACATCAATCCGCACTCGCTGGAGAAGGCCGAGCAGGGCATCTTCGCCCTCGACAACCTGCGCACCTACACCCAGAACTACCAGCTGTCCGGCGGCAAGCGGGCGTTCTCCGACTACTACTCGGCGGCCTACGATCGGGTGCTGTTCGACAAGTCGCTGCGTGCCAACGTGACCTTCGCCGATCACAGCCTGGCCACCGACAGCGTGTTCGCCGAAACCCATCTGGTGTCGTGCCGTAACGTGCTGATCTATTTCAACCGCGACCTGCAGGACCGTGCACTGGGCCTGTTCCACGACTCCCTTTGCCACCGCGGTTTTCTCGGTCTGGGCAGCAAGGAAAGTCTGGATTTCTCTGCCTATGCCCGGCAGTTCGAAGCGGTGTCGCGGCCCGAGCGGATTTTCCGCAAGCGATGAGCTGCCAACGGATCAACCTCCGCGGCCAGGTGCGGGCGCCGCTGCAGGCCCTGCTGATTGGCGCCTCGGCCGGTGGTGTCGAGGCGCTGTTGAGCCTGCTCGAAGACCTGCCGCCGGACTACCGGCTGCCGGTGGTCTGCCTGCTGCATCAGCCGGATCGCAGCGACAGTCTGCTCGCCGATCTGCTGCAGCGCCGCCTGAAGCTGCCCGCCAAGGAAGCCGAGGACAAGGAGTACCTGAGTGGCGGCGTGGTCTACGTGGCGCCCGCCGGTTACCACCTGTCCATCGAAACCGATCGTAGCTTCTCCCTCAGTCGTGAGGAGCCGCGGCATTTCTCCCGGCCGTCGATCGATATTCTTTTCGAGTCCGCTGCCGATGCCTATGGCGAGCAGCTGGCTGCCGCGCTGCTCACCGGCGCCAATGAGGATGGCGCGGCCGGTCTGCTGGCGATCAAGCAGGCTGGCGGTCTGACTCTGGTGCAGGAGCCTGCCGACGCGCAGGTGCCCACCATGCCGAATGCCGCGCTGGCCCTGCTGAAACCGGATTTTCTCCTGTCTATCAATGCCATGCGCCTGCTGCTGGCCGAACTGGATGCCCTGCCATGCTGAGGAAGATTGAAGCCAAGGTATTGATCGTCGACGACCTGCCGGAAAACCTGCTGGCGTTGCGTTCGTTGATCCAGAGCGAGGACCGCACCGTGTTCCAGGCCAGCAGCGCCGACGAGGCGCTGTCGCTGCTGCTCGAGCACGAGTTCGCCCTGGCCATTCTCGACGTCAAGATGCCGGGCATGAACGGCTTCGAACTGGCCGAGCTGATGCGCGGCACGGAGAAGACCAAGCATATCCCGATCATCTTCGTCAGCGCGGTCGGCCGCGACATGGACTACGCCTTCCGCGGCTACGAGAGCGGCGCGGTGGATTTCCTGCACAAGCCGCTGTCGCCCTTCGAGGTGCGCAGCAAGGTGGCGATGTTCGTCGAGCTGTACCGCCATCGCAAGGCGTTGAGCATGCAGCTGGAGGTGGTCGAGGCGGCGCGTCGTGAGCAGGAGGCACTGCTCGCCGAGCTGCGCGAGACTCAGGGCGAGTTGCAGAAAGCGGTGCAGATGCGCGACGTGTTCATGTCCATCGCCTCGCACGAGCTGCGCACGCCACTCAACGGTTTGATCCTCGACGTGCAACTGCGCCGGCTGCGCCTGGAGCAGGGGCGCATGGATGCCTTCAGCCCGGAAAAGCTGCAGGAGATGGTCAGCCGCGACGAGCGGCAGATCCGCAGCCTGAGCCGCCTGATCGACGACATGCTGGATGTTTCGCGCATTCGCACCGGCAAGCTTTCCGTGCGTCCAGAACCCGGCGACCTCGGCGTGCTGGCTGGCAACGTGGTGGAGAGCCTGGCCGCGCAGTTCACCAATACCGGTAGCCATATCGAGTTGCACGTCGAGGGTCCGGCGCCGGTGATGATGGACGAGTTCCGCATCGAGCAGGTGTTGGCCAACCTGCTGACCAATGCCCTGCGCTACGGTGATGGTAAACCCGTGTCGGTGCGTGTGCGGGTGGTGGACGATATGGCCCGCGCCGAGGTGCGTGACCAGGGCCTGGGCATCTCCGAGGCCGATCAGCGGCGGGTATTCGAGCAGTTCGAGCGCGTCTCCGGAACCAGCGTCGCGCAGGGGCTTGGGCTCGGCTTGTTCATCAGCGAGCAGATCGTCCAGGCCCATGACGGTCGCATCGAGCTCAGCAGTCGCCTCGGCGAAGGCTCCTGTTTCAGCATCCTGCTGCCACTACGCAGCTGATCGTGCAAATTGCACGTGTCGTAATTCATGCATCTTGCAAAGTGCATGGGGTAAGGTGTCGATTTTTGTTTTAAGTAATTGATTTATAAGGATATTTTAGAGAAATTGATGTTGGTATGAGCGCTGCAGAATCAGTCATGTAAGCCCCCCGACTGACCTGCTGATGGAGAAGCGTCATGAACATCGTCCGAGTGAGCCTGTTTTGCGTCGCTGCATTGCTGGTCAACGGGGCTTACGCCAAAGATTTCAGTGGTTCGGCTGGAGCCGTTGCGAAAACGGCCGAGTTCACCCTTTCCAACTCGCCGGTGTGGCAATCGCGTGCCGCTGCACAGCAGGAAGGCACCGCTGAACTGCGCACGCAGCCGACCCGCGCTGTCGGTGCCATCGGTGATGATGCGCAGTGGCTGCGCATCTCCAACGAGGGCGACACCGATACCGCCAACCGAGAGCCACGCCCTGCCAATAGCACCCCGCGCTGGGTGTTCTGACCGACAAGGAGTCCCGCCATGTCCAGAAGTGCCGTCCTGTTGTTGATCATGACCCTGTCGAGCCTGGCCGTGTTGTGGCTGAGCCCCGCTCTGAACGAGGGTATCGCCCTGCTGCTCAAGGGTGGCAGCGTCGTCTTTGGTGCGGGCTTTCTGGTCGCGTTGATGGCCGGGCGCCGGATCAAGTTCGATCCGGTGCTGCGCTGAAGCTGATCCCGCGCCAAGGAAACAAGAAAACGCCACGAAGACCGTGGCGTTTTTTATTGCGCGTGAATAGGCCGCTACCCCGGTCGTCTACCTCAGACCGGCAAGCTGAAATAGAAGTTGGCGCCTTCGCCCGGGCGCGAATGAACCCTCAGCTGGCCGCCGTGCAACTGCACGATCTCCCTTGCCAGCGCCAGGCCGAGGCCGACGCCACCCTTGCGTCTGCCGACCTGAACGAAGGGTTCGAAGATCCGCGCCTGTTGTTCGAAGGGGATCCCTTCGCCTTCGTCCTGCACGCTGACGATCACCTGTTCGCCATGGCGACGCGCCTGGAGTCGTATCTTGTCACCCGGGTTGCTGTAGCGCAGGGCGTTGTCGGTGAGGTTATCGAGCAGTCGCTGCAGCTGCGCGGCATCGAGCTCAAGCTGCGGCAGGGGCTCGTGAACTTCGCAAAGCACCGTCACCTCACGCTCCGCGGCTCTCTCGGTAAAACGTTGAGACAGCTGCTGGATCATTTCGCTTAGGTCACAGGGGCGGCGCTGCAGGGTTTGCACGCCATTCTGGTAGCGCGAGAAGTTGAGCAGGTCGTCGATCAACTGCACCAGGCGGTGCATCTCCTCGTCGACGGTGCGTATCAGTTCCTGCTCGCGTCCGCCTGGCGGCAGTGAGAGACGTTCGCGCAGCAGGCTGAAAGCCATATGAATACCGGTGATCGGCGTGCGCAGTTCATGGGAGGCGCGCAGGATGAACTCGCTGCGCACCCGGTCGAAGGCACGTTGCTTGGTGACGTCACGCAGCACCATCACCGCCCCCGCGCTACCGCCCTCGCGCACCTGTACCGGGGTCAGGGCCCAGGCCAGCAGTCTGGTCTCGCCGTCGCGTTCGATCTGCAGGTCGGCCGGTGGCTCCTGCAGCAGTTCGCCTGCCAGCACCCGGCGCAGTGCTTCGTCCACCGCATGCTCGGGCAATAGCGGGCCGATGGGCTGGCCCACGATTTCGGCCGACCAGGACAGCTGGCGCAGCGCCACCGGGTTGGCGTGTTCGATGCTGCCCTGGGTGTCGAGAATGACCAGGCCATCATCAATGCTGTCGAGCACCGCTTTCAGACGCCCCTCGCTGCTGAGCAACTGGTTGAGGTTGCTCGAATGGTATTCGCGCAGCGCCTCGGTCATCAGGCCGAAGCGGCGGCTCAGCACGGCCAGTTCGAGCACCGGCGATACCGGCAGCACCACGTCGTACTTGCCCTGGCCGATCTGGTCGGCGGCTCGTGCCAGCATGTCGATGGGGGCGCCGAAGCGGCGGGCGATGCCGTGGGCAGTGAGTACACCGATCGCCAGTACCGCGAGGCCGATGAGCACCAGCAGCCCGGCGATCAGTTGAGAGCGCTCACCCGCTTTGCTCTCGGCCGAGATGACCCAGTCGACGATCTGATCCTGTTGTTCCAGGAGATGGTTGCGCAGGCGCTGGAAGGCCTCGGTGAAGGGTTTGTGAGCACCCAGGTTATGGGGTGTCTGGCCGTCCGGCATCGCGCTACTGGCAGCCTGTTCCATCTCGTCGTAAAGCGCTGCCGCTCGCTCCAGTCCGCTGGCGTAGTCTTTGCCGAGGTTGGCCCTCAGGCCTTCGTCGAAGGTGGCGCGGAACGACTGGCGGATGGCTTCGAGGCGCTGCGCATCGGGCTGCTGATCGATCAGCACGATCAGTTCGTCGCCCAGGTGCTGGCGCAGCTTCTGGCCGATCTGCACGGCGTCGAAACCACGCTGGATCAGGTCGCTCTGGCTGCGCGCCATCTGTGTGACGCTGAACAGGCCGAGCAGCAGGCCCAGCAGTGCAACGGTGATCAGCGCGGAGATGCTAAGGAACAGTCGCGTGCGAAGCTTCATCGACAGCTTCATGGAAATCCCGTGGTCAGAGGTTGTACTGCTTGCGTTTGCGGTAGAGGGTCGAGGTATCGATACCCAGCGTCTTGGCCGCCATGTCGAGGGTGTTGCTGCTGGCCAGCACGGCGGCAATATGCGCCTTTTCCAGCTCTTCGAGGCTCATCGCTGCGCCGACACGCACGGCGTTGTTCGGCGCTTCGCCGTTGCCGCCCAGGCCGAGATGGCTAACCTCCACGACGTCGCTCTGGCAGATGATGCTGGCGCGCTCGATGACGTTGCGCAGCTCACGGATATTGCCTGGCCAGTGATAAGCCTGCAGGGCGGCGGCAGCCTCGGGGCTGAAACCGCACGCCGGGCGCCCGTAGTCGCTGACGAAGCGGGCGAGAAAGCGTTCGGCCAGGCCCATCACGTCTTCGTGACGTTCGCGCAACGGCGGCAGCTTGAGGGTGATGACGTTGAGGCGGTACAGCAGGTCTTCCCGGAAGCGGCCCTCGCGCACCATTTCGTCGAGGTCCAGGTTGGTGGCGGCGACGATGCGCACATCGGCACGGCGGGTCACCGGATCGCCGACGCGCTCGTATTCCTTGTCCTGGATAAAGCGCAGCAGCTTGGGCTGCAGGGTCAGCGGGAAGTCGCCGATCTCGTCGAGGAACAGGGTGCCACCGTCGGCCTGACTGACGCGGCCCTGGGTGCTTTCGCTGGCACCGGTGAAGGAGCCGCGGGCGTGACCGAACAGTTCGCTTTCCATCAGCTCGGCCGTCAGTGACGGGCAGTTGATGGTCACGCAGGTGCGCTTGGCACGGCGGCTCCAGCCGTGGATGGCGCGCGATAGCTCGCCCTTGCCGGTACCGGATTCGCCGAGGATGAGGATGTTGGCGTCGGTAGCGGCGACCTGCCGTGCGGTTTCCAGAATCGCCATCATCGCCGGGCTATGTGAGTCGAGGCCGTCCTTGGCCTTGCGTACCTCGCCTTCCAGAGCCTCCAGGCGTGCAGCCAACGTACGCACTTCCAGTTGCTTGGCGGCGGCCAGGCGCAATTGATCGGGGGTGCAGGGTTTGACCAGGTAGTCGGCGGCGCCGGCCTGGATGGCATCGACCGCGGTGTCCACGGCCGAGTGGGCGGTGACGATCACCACGCGCATCCAGGGGGCCTGGATGCGCATCTGCGCCAACAGGTCCAGGCCGTTGTCCTCGCCCAGGCGCAGGTCGAGAAAGCACAGGTCGAATACCTGTCGCTGCAGCAGCGCCTCGGCTTGGGTCGCACTGCTGGCGCCGGCGACGTCATAGCCTTCGTCTTCAAGGCAGTAACGGAAGGTACGCAGGATTGCCGCTTCGTCGTCCACCAGCAGAATGCGTCCACTGGTTTGCTCTGCAACTGCCATGTATGTGCTCCATCTGACGGGTCAATGCAGCTTAGTCAGGTAAAAACCATGCAAGTTGCACGGCTCGACTGTGCCAATACTGCACCCTGCATGCAGGCAGGGTGCCTTTATTGTTGGTAAATATTTGTTTTAAAAGGGAATTTTAATTTCTTCTGACTGGCACGGGGCTTGCGATATTGCCTGTATCGTCTCACGAACAGGAGTGAACTCATGCCCCCGTTCAAGCCTTTGTTACTGGCCGCCGGCACCGCGCTGATGCTCGGTCTGACGCCTGTGGCCAGCCACGCTGCCGAAGGTCAGCTATCAGCACAGCTGGATGCGGCCCGCCAGGAAGGTTCGATCTGGACAGCCTTCGCGCTCAACCGGCACCTCAACCCTTTCAAGCTCGATATCGACGTTGAGGATGGTGCGGCCACCCTCAACGGCAAGGTCGAGAACGATGTTCAGAAAGAGCTGGCCGAGCAGGTGGCGCTGAGCATAGAGGGCATCGATTCGGTGGACAATCGCATCGAGGTCAGCAGTGACGCGGTCGAGGGCGATGCGCCGAGCATGGTGCAGCGCCTTGAGGACGCCAGCCTGGCCGCCACGGTGAAGTCCAAGTTGCTGTGGAACAGCAACACCCGCGGCCTGGACATCCAGGTCAAGAGCGAAACCGGCAACATCACCCTCAGTGGCCATGCGCAGACGCCGGCGGCCAAGGAGTTGGCAGGCCAGCTGGCAGCCAATACCGATGGCGTGCGCGAAGTGTTCAACCACCTCAGCATCAGCACTGCCGACAGCAGTAGCAGCGAAGTGCAAACCACACTCGACGAAGCGCGCGAGAACATCAGTGACAGCTGGATCACCAGCAAGGTCAAGGCCAGCTTCCTCTACAGCCGCAACCTGGATGCCATGAACATTGCGGTGAACACCGACGATGGTCTGGTCAGCCTGCGCGGCAGCGTGCTGAGCAGTGCCGAGAAGCGCCTGGCGGTCGAGATCGCCCGCAACATTCGCGGTGTGCGGGGTGTCGATGCCGACGCCCTGCGTATCAGCAGCTGAAACTCAAGCAATCCCGGCCACTGGAATGGCCATCAACCCGCAAGTCCCATCGCCAAGGAGTGAATCCATGAGTAGCAAGACCGCACAACTCAACGAACTGATCGAAATCACCCGTGACGGCAAGCGCTTCTATGAGCATGCCCACGAAGAGGTCAAGGACATCCGCCTGCAGGCGCTGTTCCGCGACATGGTGCGCGCCAAGACCCAAGTGATCGACGCCTTGAGCGTCAAGGTCGCGGCCAACCAGAGTGAGCCGGCGTCCGGCGGCACCATGCTGGGCAAGCTGCGCCAGTTCTACGCCGACACCCGCGCGACCCTGGCCAAGGATGAAGACGCCACCTATGTCGCGCAGCTGGAGGAAGCGGAAGACCGAATTCTGCATGCCTTCGAGGATGCGCTGGAAAGTGCGGACAATGATGTCCGTGTCCTGTTGGCCGTGGAGATGCCCAAGGTGCGTGCTTGTCACGACCGCATGCGGGCGTTGAAGCAGAATATGCAGTAATCACTGCGCGCTGTTACGAGCCCCTGCACGCATTGCGTGCGGGGGCTTTTTTGTTGGGCAGATCGGACTGGCAAGTGTGTGCGCGTACCGCTTACTGGCTTAGCACTATCCGTTACCGCGTGCGCTGAGCGTTTGGGTTGCGCCCCTTACGGGCGCCACACCTTTCTTGCTTGCCCAAGAAAGGTGTGCCAAAGAAGGGCACCCCGACATCCGGGTTTCGCTGCGCGAAACTTCCCTCGCTCCGGTGCCGCTCCGGGGGCCGGCTTACATGGGCCGTCCCTGGCCCATTAAGCCTCTCGCCGCATCCATGCGGCTCGCTCCCCTACGCAACACCTACGCTCGGCCTCCTGAAGGGGACCGGGTCGCGAGCTTGCATAAACTTCGCGAAATTGAAATTGGCGGCGTCTGTGCCTTGCCTTTGCTCTTCAACTGCGATGGTACAGACGACGCCCAAGTCCCCTTCAGGAGGCCGAGTGGAATCGCCGTGGAAGGGGTTGAGCGACATGGATGTCGCGAGAGCCACGATGGGCCAGGGATGGCCCTTCGTGGCGTGCCCCTGGAGCGGTGATGGAATGAGGGAACCCCGGCGCAGCCGGGGCCGGATGGTGGGGTGCCCTTCTCTTTGGTTACTTTCTCTTGGGTAAGCAAGAGAAAGTGACTCGCCCGTGAGGGGCGAAACCAAGACGAAAGATCGACACGCCAATGATCGTTGCCCGGATATAAATAGCGCAAAAAAACACACAAGCTTGCCAGTCCGGTGTCATTCCACTTTCCCCAACCCATCCGAAGCGCTTTCTCTCTGCCGCCCTCGAACTCGTCGACATTCATTTAACTGTCACATTCGTTTCATAGAGTGGTCACGTGGCCTGCAGATACTTGGGCCCGTTCCATCCAACACTATCCTGCTAGGAGCAAGGCATGAAACTGAAGCGTTTGATGGCGGCCCTGACTTTCGCCGCCGCTGGCGTAAGCGCCGTATCTGCTGTAGCCGCCGTCGACCCGGCTCTGCCGAACTACGAAAAGACTTCCGGTGTGTCGGGCAACCTGTCCAGCGTCGGTTCCGATTCGCTGGCCAACCTGATGACCCTGTGGGCAGAAGAGTTCAAGAAGAACTACCCCAACGTGAACATCCAGATCCAGGCCGCTGGTTCTTCCACTGCGCCCCCCGCGCTGACCGAAGGCACCGCCAACATGGGCCCGATGAGCCGTCCGATGAAGGACAGCGAAATCCAGGCTTTCGAAGAGAAGTACGGCTACAAGCCGACCGCCGTTCCGGTAGCGATCGACGCCCTGGCTGTGTTCGTACACAAGGACAACCCGATCAAGTCGCTGTCCATCGAGCAGGTCGACGCGATTTTCTCCAGCACCCGTCTGTGCGGTAATGACAAGGACATCAAGACCTGGGGTGATCTCGGTCTGACCGGCGAGTGGGCAAGCAAGCCGCTGCAGCTGTTCGGTCGTAACTCGGTATCCGGCACCTACGGATACTTCAAGGAAGAAGCCCTGTGCAAAGGCGACTTCAAATCCAACGTCAACGAGCAGCCGGGTTCGGCTTCTGTGGTGCAGTCGATCTCCAGCACCCTGAACGCCATTGGCTACTCGGGTATTGGCTACCGTACCTCCAGCGTTCGCGCCGTACCGCTGTCCAAGAAGGGCGGTGAAGCCTTCGAAGCCTCGGAAGAAAACGCCCTGGCTGGCAAGTTCCCGCTGGCTCGCTTCTTCTACGTCTACGTCAACAAGGCACCGAACCAGCCGCTGAGCCCGCTGGATGCCGAGTTCATCAAGCTGGTGCTGTCCAAGCAGGGCCAGGACGTCGTGATGAAAGACGGTTACATCCCGCTGCCGTCCAAGGTAGCCGAGAAAGCGATGAAGGAACTGGGCCTGTAAGGCTTCCAGTGTGATGGCCTGGCTCTGGTAGCCAGGCCATTCGACGAACCCGCCACCTTATGGGTGGCGGGCTTCGTCATGTCAGCAGGCTGTAATCTTTCTGTCACACAAGCTCGCTAAATTGACAAGCCTGGGCAGCCGTATGCGCTGCAATCAAGCTCGCGCAGAGACTTCTCGCATGAATGACTTGGCAAACGAATCCATGAACCGTTCGCAGAATCCGCTAGGGATCGACTTCAATACGCCTGCACTGCAACGCAAGCGCCGTATGCGCGCGTTGAAGGATCGTATGGCGCGTTGGTATGTCTCCATCGGTGGTCTGGCGGTTCTGGGCGCCATCACCCTGATCTTCTTCTATCTCGCCCACGTTGTGCTGCCCATGTTCCAGGGCGCTGAGCTGACCTCTCGCCAGGCTCAGCAACCGGCCTGGCTGGCTGAGGCGCAAGCGCCGTTGATGCTGGCCATCGAGGAACAGAACCAGGTGGCCATGCGCCTGGACGCTTCCGGTGCCGTGCAGTTCTTCGAACTCAAGACCGGCGAAGCCCTGCAGCGTCTGCAGTTGCCGTTGCCGCAGGGTGTTTCGGTTGCGTCCGTCAGCCAGGATCAGCCAGGCACGCGCCGCGTGGTACTGGGCCTGTCCAACGGCCAGGCGCTGATCATTCAGCACAACTACAAGATCAGCTACCCGGACAACGTGCGCACGATCGCACCACAGATCGAGTACCCCTACGGTGAGGCAGCTATCGAAGTCGATCCGCAAGGACGACCACTCGAGCACATCGCCATCAACCTCAACAGCGGTACGCTGATGCTGGCCGGCTCCACCGGCAATGAGCTGCACCTGATCAGCCTGAGCCGTGAAGAGAACCTGTTCACCGGCGAGGTGAGCGTCAGTGAGGAGCGCATCAACCTGCCGCAGATCGGTGAGCCGATCAGCCAGCTGATTCTCGACCCGCGTCAGATGTGGTTGTACGTATTCAACGGCAGCTCCAGTGCCGACGTTTTCGACCTGCGCAAGCGCAGCCTCAATGGTCGTTACGAGCTGCTCAAGGATGCTTCCAACAGTGTGACTAGCGCCACCAGCCTGCTCGGCGGTATCTCGATCATGATCGGTGACGCCAAGGGCGGCATCCAGCAGTGGTTCATGGTGCGTGACAAGGACGGGAAGTCCACTTTCCAGTCGATTCGCAGCTTCCAGCTTGGCGACAGCGCGATCACCCAGATTCTGCCGGAGGAGCGTCGCAAGGGCTTCATGGCGCTGGATGCCGACGGTCGTCTGGGCATCTTCCACAGCACAGCGCACCGTACGCTGCTCAAGCAGCAAGTCGCCGAAGGCAGCGCCATCGCTGCTCTGTCGCCACGCGCCAGTCGTGTACTGGTCGAATCGGACGGCAAGTTGCAGCGTTTCCTGGTCGACAACCCGCACCCGGAAATCTCCTGGAGTTCGCTGTGGGGCAAGGTCTGGTACGAAAGCTATCCGGAGCCTGACTATGTCTGGCAGTCGACCTCGGCCAACACCGATTTCGAGGCCAAGCTGAGCCTCTCGCCGCTGGCCTTCGGTACGCTCAAGGCGGCCTTCTACGCCATGTTGCTGGCTGCTCCGTTGGCCATCGCGGCAGCGATTTACACCGCCTACTTCATGGCGCCGCGCATGCGCACCAAGGTCAAGCCGGTGATCGAGCTGATGGAGGCGCTGCCGACGGTGATTCTCGGCTTCTTTGCCGGTCTGTTCCTCGCGCCGTTTTTGGAGAACCACTTACCCGGCATCTTCAGCCTGTTGTTGCTGACGCCGGTAGGCATTCTGCTGTTCGGTTTCCTCTGGACCAAGCTGCCTGAGTCCATCCGCCATCGCGTTCCCGAGGGCTGGGAAGCGGCGCTGCTGATTCCGGTCGTGATTGTCGTGGGCTGGTTCTCCATCGGCATCAGTGGTCATCTGGAAAACTGGCTGTTCGGCGGCAACATGCGCCTGTGGCTGTCCAACGACCTGGGCATTCCCTTCGACCAGCGCAACGCCCTGGTGGTGGGCCTGGCGATGGGCTTCGCGGTGATCCCGAACATCTACTCCATCGCCGAAGACGCCGTGTTCAGTGTGCCCAAGAGCCTGACTTTCGGCTCCCTGGCCCTCGGTGCGACGCCCTGGCAGACCCTGACCCGCGTGGTGATTCTCACCGCCAGCCCGGGCATCTTCTCGGCGCTGATGATCGGCATGGGCCGCGCGGTGGGCGAGACCATGATCGTACTGATGGCCACCGGCAACACGCCGATCATGGACATGAATATCTTCGAAGGCATGCGCACCCTGGCGGCCAACGTCGCGGTGGAAATGCCCGAGTCTGAGGTTGGCGGCACTCACTATCGTGTGTTGTTCCTGGCCGCCATGGTGCTGCTGTTGTTCACCTTCGTCATGAACACCCTGGCCGAGCTGATTCGTCAGCGTCTGCGCACCAAGTATTCGTCGCTGTAAAACATGCCTGCGCAGCAGGCCAACTGATGCCCCTCTCCCTCCGGGAGAGGGTGCCCGAAGGGCGGGAGAGGGCGTTGCGGCCGCGTGCCATAACCCTCACCCCCAGCCCCACTCCCATGCATGGGAGCGGGGAGGTAAAGAATGATTTCATTCAAGGTGTGATGCCGTGAAACAGAACAACCTGAAATCCTGGTACAAGAGCGGCGCTCCGGGCGTGTGGATGAGCGGTGGCGCGGTTGCCATCGCCATCATCATGACCCTCGGTCTGCTGGCAGTGATTGCCTCTCGCGGCCTCGGCCACTTCTGGCCGGCAGATATTCTCGAAGCCGACTACCAGGTGCCTGGCCAGGAAGCCCGGGTGATGCTGGGTGAGGTGGTGCAGGTCGAGGAAGTGCCACGTGCACGTCTCGCCGCAGCCGGCCTGCCGGTGGCCGAAGGTGGCGAATTCATGACCCGCGAATTGCTCAAGGTGGGTAACCGCGAGCTGTTCGGTGCCGACTTCACCTGGGTGGTTGGCGAGTGGCTGAGCAACCCGCGCAAGCCGGCCGGCATCACCGTGCTGGAGCGCCGCGAGTGGGGCAACTTCTACGGCAACCTGGTCAACGTCAAGGAAAGTGGCCAGGTGGTCGCCGAGGGCGATGCGGCCTGGGCTGCATTGCAGGAGCGCCTGGATCGCGTCGACGACCTGCACGCACAGCTGGTGCGTCTGGAGAAGAAGGACATCGGCCGTATCAACCATGGCCTGGAGCGCATCCGTCTGGAAGGCCGCAAGCTGCAGTTGCAGGACAAGCTGGACGCTGCTGCCCAGGCTGACATGGATGCCCGTCGCGATGCCTTGAATGCCGAGTACAAGGTGCTCGAAGAGCGCATGGTGGCGCTGACCCAGCAGATCAATCGCGACAGCGTGACCCTGGCCGCCAGCGATGGACGCCAGACCGAAATCGAACTGGGCAAGATCGTCCGCGCCTTCCGCCCGAACGCCATGAGCACCGTCGACAAGCTCGGCTTCTATGCCATGAAACTGTGGGAATTCGTCAGCGACGAGCCGCGTGAGGCCAACACCGAAGGCGGTATCTTCCCGGCGATCTTCGGCACCGTACTGATGGTCATGCTGATGGCGGTGATCGTTACCCCATTTGGCGTGATCGCCGCGGTCTACCTGCGTGAATACGCGCATCAGGGCGCACTGACCCGGGTGATCCGCATCGCGGTGAACAACCTGGCCGGCGTACCGTCGATCGTCTATGGCGTGTTCGGCCTGGGCTTCTTCGTCTACGTGCTGGGTGGCTCGATCGACCAGCTGTTCTTCCCCGAGTCCGCTCCGGCGCCGACCTTCGGCACCCCGGGCCTGATGTGGGCCTCGTTGACCCTGGCGATCCTCACCCTGCCGGTGGTCATCGTCGCCACCGAGGAAGGCCTGGCGCGTATTCCGCGTGCAGTACGTGAAGGTTCGCTGGCGCTTGGCGCGACCAAGGCCGAGACGCTGTGGAAGGTGGTCATCCCGATGGCCAGCCCGGCGATGATGACCGGCCTGATCCTGGCCGTGGCACGTGCCGCCGGTGAGGTGGCGCCGCTGATGCTGGTGGGTGTGGTGAAACTGGCGCCGACCCTGCCGCTCAACGGTAACTACCCTTACCTGCACCTGGATCAGAAGATCATGCACCTGGGCTTTCACATCTACGACGTCGGCTTCCAGAGCCCCAACGTCGAGGCTGCGCGCCCGCTGGTTTACGCCACTGCGTTGCTGCTGGTGATCGTTATCGCCCTGCTCAACCTGACTGCGGTCTATATCCGTAACCACCTGCGCGAGAAGTACAAGGCGCTGGATCACTAACGCAGCTACGAGTCGCGCACCGCCGGTGCGCAGCTTGCAGCTTGTAGCTACGAACGGAGTGAGTTTATGCAACACGAAACCCATACCCACGGTATCGATCTGGCCGCCCTCGGCCGTGACAAGCAGAGTCTCAACCTGGCCAACGAGACCACGGCCATCGAAGTGCCGGGTCTGAACCTGTACTACGGCCAGAAGCAGGCGCTGTTCGACGTCAAGATGGATATCCCCAAGCAGCGCGTGACCGCCTTCATCGGCCCGTCCGGCTGCGGCAAGTCGACCCTGCTGCGCACCTTCAACCGCATGAACGACCTGGTCGACGGTTGCCGTGTGGAAGGCGAGATCAACATCGACGGGCGCAATATCTACCGCAAGGGCGAGGACGTGGCCGAGCTGCGTCGCCGCGTCGGCATGGTGTTCCAGAAGCCCAACCCCTTCCCCAAGAGCATCTACGAGAACGTGGTGTATGGCCTGCGTATCCAGGGCATCAACAGCAAGCGCGTACTCGACGAGGCGGTGGAGTGGGCACTGAAGAGCGCCGCGTTGTGGGATGAGGTCAAGGACCGTCTGCACGATTCGGCCCTCGGCCTGTCCGGCGGTCAGCAGCAGCGTCTGGTGATAGCCCGTACCGTGGCCGTGCAGCCGGAAGTGCTGCTGCTCGACGAACCCTGCTCGGCGCTGGACCCGATCTCCACGCTGAAGGTCGAAGAGCTGATCTACGAGCTCAAGAGCAAGTACACCATCGTCATCGTCACCCACAACATGCAGCAGGCGGCGCGCGTCTCCGACTACACCGCGTTCATGTACATGGGCAAGCTGATCGAGTTCGGCGACACCGATACCCTGTTCACCAACCCGGCCAAGAAGCAGACTGAAGACTACATCACCGGTCGTTACGGCTAAGGCCATGGCAAATACTCCCTGGCTTTGTCGGGCGCCGTACTGTCAGCGCGCGCCCTTCGCGCCAGAGAGCATTTTCCAAGGGCCTTAGTGCTGAAACTCAACGTGTA
The DNA here is from genome assembly GCF_001941865.1 of Pseudomonas alcaliphila JAB1. NCBI lineage: Bacteria > Pseudomonadati > Pseudomonadota > Gammaproteobacteria > Pseudomonadales > Pseudomonadaceae > Ectopseudomonas > Ectopseudomonas alcaliphila. The sequence goes on from NZ_CP016162.1 coordinate 180,290, forward strand.
GGGTGCGCCGTTCGCACCATGGCCATCCAAGCCGGCAGCTTTCGCGGAGCGAAACATGATCAACAAAGACAACCTTACCCAGCACATCTCCCAGCAATTCAACGCCGAGCTGGAAGAAGTGCGCAGCCACCTGCTGGCCATGGGCGGCCTGGTGGAAAAGCAGGTCAACGACGCCGTCACCGCGCTGATCGAGGCCGACTCCGGCCTGGCCCAGCAGGTGCGCGAGATCGACGACCAGATCAACCAGATGGAGCGCAACATCGATGAGGAGTGCATCCGCATCCTCGCCCGCCGCCAGCCGGCGGCCTCCGACCTGCGCTTGATCATCAGCATCTCCAAGTCGGTGATCGACCTGGAACGCATCGGCGACGAATCGACCAAGATCGCCAAGCGCGCCATCCTACTCAGCGAGGAAGGCGAGGCGCCCAAGGGTTACGTCGAGATCCGCCACATCGGCGACCAGGTGCGCAAGATGGTGCAGGAGGCGCTGGACGCCTTCGCCCGTTTCGATGCCGACCTGGCCCTGTCGGTGGCGCAGTACGACAAGACCGTCGACCGCGAGTACAAGACCGCACTGCGTGAACTGGTCACCTACATGATGGAAGATCCGCGTTCGATCTCCCGCGTGCTCAATGTGATCTGGGCGCTGCGCTCGCTGGAACGTATCGGCGATCACGCGCGCAACATCGCCGAACTGGTGATCTACCTGGTGCGTGGTACCGATGTGCGCCATATCGGCCTGACCCGCATGCGTGAAGAGGTCGAGGGCAAGTCCAACGGCTGACGCCTGCTTCGTGCCGACGGCCCGGGACTTCCCGGGCCGTTTCGTTTGCGCGATTTGTTGCACGTCCGGCGTTTTCCGTTGGCCTTAGGCCACTGGCCATGACTATGCTTACCGCCATTCGTACAGGAGTGGCCGATGAGCAAAGTCAGTGTGCTGGTGGTGGATGACGCGACCTTTATCCGTGATCTGGTCAAGAAAGGGCTGCGCGATAATTTCCCCGGCGTACAGATCGAGGAAGCGATCAATGGCCGCAAGGCCCAGCAAATGTTGAGCCGTCAGGTGGTCGACCTGATCCTCTGTGACTGGGAAATGCCGGAGATGTCCGGCCTCGAGCTGCTGACCTGGTGCCGCGAGCAGGACAACCTGAAAACCACGCCCTTCATCATGGTGACCAGCCGTGGTGACAAGGAGAACGTGGTGCAGGCGATCCAGGCCGGTGTTTCCGACTACATCGGCAAACCCTTCTCCAACGAACAGCTGGTGACCAAGGTCAAAAAGGCCCTGCAACGCGCTGGCAAGCTGCAGGCGCTGATGTCCAGCGCGCCGTCGAAGATGCTGAGCACGGGTGGCTTCGCCAACGACTCGCTGGCCGCACTTACTGGCGGCAAGGCCGAGGTGGTCAAGACCAGTGCAGCAACGCCGGCAGCTGCCGTCCCTGCGGCACCGAGTGTCGCACCTGCCCCGGCCGCCGCAAGCAAGTCGCCGGCCGGTCGTGGCCAGGGTCAGCTGCGTTTACCGGCGGGCAGCATGGCCTGCGTGATCAAGGCGCTGAGCCTCAAGGAGGCACTGCTGGTGGTCAAGCGCACCGAGCAGCTGCCGCAGGTGCTGGAGAGTGCAGTGCTTGACCTGGAGCAGGGCGAAGCAGCGGAAACCGCGCGGCTCAATGGCTACCTGCACGCGGTGGCGGCATTCGAACCCAAACCCGACAGCGAATGGCTGCAACTGACCTTTCGCTTCGTCGACCGCGATCCACAGAAGCTCGACTACCTGTCGCGGCTGATCGCCCGTGGCACCGCGCAGAAGCATTTCAGCCCCGGCGCGTAGTGTCACGACAGCGATCATCTGTATCTGCTCGGAGGCTCTGGGTGGCGCGGGTCGCCCGGCGATGTCCCCGCACCATCTTCTGCTACGCATTGCCTCGGCGTACGCCGTTATCTTCCTCGCTGACACGCTGCTGGGCTTGCCAACCCGTAGCCCGGGTGCAATCCAGGGCGCTATGCCGACCAATGGCGGTGAGCCGGTTCACAGCCTGACGGTCGGTGTCTCGCGCACTCCGTGCTGCGCTGCTAGTCTTGCTAACCCGGATATCAAAAAGCCATAAGATCCGAGTCGTTATGCTAGGGCGTCTGATTATTCTCTGCAGTCTGCTGGTCTTTTGCGGCCAGGCCGCTGCGCTGACCATCTACAAGTACGTCGACAAGAACGGCGTGGTCACCTATAGCGATCAGGCTGCGCCCGGCGCGCAGGTGTTCGTGTTCAACGACCGCATGGTCGAGCGCCTGGACAACCAGGTGAAGCTGGAAACCAAGAAGCACGAAGCCGGCGAGACCCTGCTGATTCGCAATGACCTGTACGCCCCGGTGGAAATCGAACTGCGGCTGGAACAGGTACAGAACGCCATTGGCGCGCCGGACAAACCGATTCGCTGGGTGCTGCCACCGCGCAGCAATATCCGCCTGGCTACCCTCACCGCGCAGGACGCCTCCAAGCCGCTGCGCTACAAACCCAGGTTGCGCTACGCCCTCGGTGATCCGCGCCTGCAGCCGAGCATCCATCGTTATCCGCTGCCCTGGCGTGGCGGTCCGTTCCGTCAGACCCAGGGCGCCAACGGCACCTACAGTCATTTCACGCCCAAGGGCCGCTATGCGGTGGACATCGCCATGCCCGAGGGCACGCCCATCGTCGCCGCGCGCGGTGGTGTGGTGGTCAAGACCGAGAACCAGCAGAGCGGTCGCGGCAACAACCCGGCCGGCAACTTCGTGCGCATCCTGCATGACGACGGCACCATGGGCGTTTACCTGCACCTGATGAAGGGCTCGGTCAGCGTGCGTGAAGGCCAGCGGGTGGAGACCGGCAGCCTGTTGGCGCGCTCCGGCAACACCGGCAACAGCACCGGCCCGCACCTGCATTTCGTGGTGCAGCGCAACGTCGGTCTGGCCGTCGAGTCCATTCCCTTCAACTTCCGTCAGCCGGTCAACAGCCTGCCGAACTTCGCCGTCGGCGGCGAATAGCTCGGCAAGGCCTGCCGGCTACGTTCTTTCCCCGGATATCGTTCCAGCGTTTTTGCGCGCCCGCGCATTCCTGGCGCTTCCCCTGTTGCGCGCACCGCGTCACTGCTGATGCTGTGGTTTGCCCCTCCCTGCGGCGTTTTCCTTAAGTCACCCCCCTGTGCTGTCGCCTTTGTAATCGGTACGTCCGCCGCCAGCGCGACGCAGGCGGAAGTTGGCCTTCCGCTCATCGTTCAGCAGTGTGCAAGCGGAAAGGATCTTTCACCTGGCGGAACGCCTAGAGCCCTCTAAATCAATGGTTTCAGCTGTTGGCACCGCTATTGCTATCTCACAGGAAAACGGGTGTCCGACTATGGCTATCGATTCAGATTACGTGCAAAGCATGGCGACCCAACTGGCCCAATACGAAATTCAGGGCCAGTCGGCCAAGGCCAACCGCAACCAGGCCGCATACAAGGCGCAGCTTAGTGCCCTGACCAGCTTGGATACCGCACTGAAGGCTTTCAAGACTGCCGCCAGCGGTCTCAAGCTGGCCGGTAGCAGCATGCTGTTGGCGCTTTCCTTGGCGAAGTCGGCGTCCATGATGCGACCCTTGGCCATGTCGGTGTTGCCCTTCATGTTGCCCAGGGCGTTGTTGGTCTTGCCCAGGTTGGTCTGGGTGATCAGCGAGGAGTAGTTGGTATGAATCGACAGAGCCATGATGATACTCCTTCAGTTGAGTGAAGCTGGCTGTGATTGCCTGCTGTAAGTGAAGGGCGACCGGCTTCTGGCGCTGAAGATTTTTCTCCAGCAATTGCGGCGAAGGCTCTGGCGTGTGCTTGGCAGGGTGCTGCTGTGATGTTGGTTCGGCTTCGTAGCCCGGATGCAATCCGGGAGGCCCCGCCCTCCATCCCCGGATTGCATCCGGGCTACAAGGCTGGTGATTATTCAGTAGGCGCGATTGATGTAATAAAAACGGCGACCCTCGGGTCGCCGTTTTTTGAAAACCAGGCGTGATCAGCCGATTTCGATCATCTCGAAATCCATCTTGCCGACGCCGCAGTCAGGGCATAGCCAGTCTTCCGGCACGTCTTCCCAGCGGGTGCCGGGAGCGATGCCGTCATCCGGCCAGCCCTGGCTCTCGTCGTAAATCAGTCCACAGACCACGCATTGCCACTTTTTCATATAAACCTCAGGCCAATCTCACGGTGTTGCGCGACGCAAGCTACCGCAATTGTACTGACGCGCCAAGCTGGCCGGTGGCATTCGCCACCAGCCAGGGACCAACCAAAGTCGGGTCGCACAGTGCACGACCCGTCAAAGGTCAGCGACTGGTCATCAGCGGATCGGTCAGTGCCATGCCGTACATCGCCACCAGCGCGATCAGGCCGGCTGCAGCGAGGTAGTAGAGCGTCGGCAGGATGGTCTTGCGCAGGGTGATGCCTTCACGTCCAAGCAGACCAACGGTCGCCGAGGCCGCTACCACGTTGTGGATGGCGATCATGTTGCCCGCCGCTGCACCGACCGACTGCACGGCCACCATCATCGCCCCGGATACACCGATCAGCTCGGCAGCATTGAGCTGGAACTGCGACAGCATCAGGTTGGATACGGTGTTGGAGCCGGCGATAAAGGCGCCCAGGGCGCCGACCGCCGGCGCGAAGAACGGATACACGCCGCCGACGCTGTCGGCCACCAGTTGCGCCATCGCCACCGGCATCGACATCAGGTCGCTGGCGTTGACCCCCGAGTTGATCAGGATACGCACCATGGGAATGGTGAAGATCAACACGAAGCCGGCGCCGAGCAGGGTCTTGCTCGACTCGCCCACTGCCGCCTTGAGCTCGGAAAAGCGCATGCGGTGCAGGAAGAAGGTCACCAGCACCACCATGCAGAGGATGCCCCCTGGCAGATACAGCGGCTCGATGGTGCCGGATACGCCGGTCTCACCGAGGATATCCTTCCAGCCGAAGCTCAGGCTCATCAGCGCCGCTTTCACCTCGGGGAAGATACGCGAGATGACCAGGAACACCGCCAGCAGCAGGTAGGGCGCCCAGGCCATGGGCACCGAGATCGGCGCCTTGCCGGCCACCTCATCCAGCTTCATCTCGATCTTGCCCATCCAGTCGGACGGCCAGTCCTTGGGATCAGCAAAGTCCCAGCTTTCCTTCGGCAGCAGGAAGCCGGCCTTGGCGGCTGGCACCACGATGGCCAGGCCGACCAGGGCGCCGATCATCGAGGGGAATTCCGGACCGAGGAACACGCCGGCGGCCATGTACGGCAGGGAGAAGGCGAAGGCGGTGAAGATGGCGAACGGCGCGATGGCCAGGCCTTCCTTCCAGCTCTGATTCTTGCCGAAGAAGCGCGTCATGATCATCACCATGATCAGCGGCATCAGCAGGCCGATCAGGCCGTGGGTGATGGCCACCCGCGAGTAGATCAGGTGGAAGAAGGTTTCCCAGCTGCTGCCATTGGCCACCAGTTGTTCGGTGATGCCGGTTCTGTCCAGACCCGCGCCGACACCGACCAGAATCGGCGTACCCACCGCACCGAAGGACACCGGTGTGGACTGCACCATCATCCCCAGCACCACCGCAGCCAGGGCCGGGAAGCCCAGCGCTACCAACAGCGGTGCGGCCACGGCAGCCGGAGTGCCGAAGCCGGAGGCACCCTCGATGAAGCAGCCGAACAGCCAGGCGACGATCAGCGCCTGCACGCGGCGATCCGGACTGATGTTGGAGAAGCCCCGGCGAATCGCCGAGATACCTCCGGAGTGCTTGAGGGTGTTCAGCAGCAGGATCGCGCCGAAGATGATCCACAGGATCGAGGCCGTGAGAATCAGCCCCTGCAGGCTGGAGGCGATGACCCGGTTGAGGGACATGTCCCAGGCCAGCAGGCCGATCAGGGCGGTGAGGACGAACACCAGCGGCATCGCGTACTTGGCCGGCCAGCGAAAGCCGATCAGCAGTACCCCCGCCAGCACCAGCGGCACGAAGGCCAGGATGGACAGCAGCGTTTGACTCATGGGTTGGTTCCTTCTTTTTCTTGTGAACCACAGTTTTCCGGGGCTACCCGGCGCCACGCATCTGGAAGGGCCGGGCGCCACGGCACCGACCTTTCCGCGAGCCGCGACGGCAGGGATCCCCCATCGCCGCGCTCATGCTCGAAAGCCCCGACGGTCAGAAACCGTCAGGGCTTGCTACTGCTCCGTGGAGGCGTCAAGAGCCATCCACGGTTGTTAACCTGCTTGTGTAGGAGCCCCGCCCCGGGGCGAAGCGCTTCGAGTCACCGCCGCCCAGCTTCGCGGCGGGGCGCCGCTCCTACATGATCGGTGAGATGCTCAGACCTCCTCTTTGAAGCGCAAACGCCAGGCATGCAGCAGCGGCTCGGTGTAGCCGGACGGCTGCTCGCGACCCTTGAACACCAGATCACTGGCAGCGCGGAAGGCGTGGGATTGCTCGAAGTTCGGTGCCATCGGGCGGTAGGCCGCATCGCCGGCATTCTGTCCGTCGACCACCTGCGCCATGCGCTGCAGCGTCTCGCGTACCTGGGCCTCGCTGACCACGCCGTGGTGCAGCCAGTTGGCGATGTGCTGGGCGGAGATGCGCAGAGTGGCGCGGTCTTCCATCAGGCCGACGTTGTGGATGTCCGGCACCTTGGAGCAGCCGACGCCCTGCTCGACCCAGCGCACCACGTAACCGAGGATGCCCTGGCAGTTGTTGTCCAGCTCCTGCTGGATATCGCTGGCGCTCCAGGGCCGTTCGGCGCTGACCGGTACGCTGAGCAGGTCATTCAGCAGGCTGTCGCGCTGACTGGCCAGGTCGATCAGCTCCAGCTCGCTCTGCACCGCCTGCACGTCGATCTTGTGGTAGTGCAGGGCGTGCAGCACGGCGGCGGTCGGCGACGGCACCCAGGCGGTGTTGGCGCCGGCCTTGGGGTGGCCGATCTTCTGTTCGAGCATGGCCGCCATCAGGTCCGGCATGGCCCACATGCCTTTGCCGATCTGCGCCTTGCCGCGTAGCCCGCAGGCCAGGCCGACCAGCACGTTGTTGCGCTCGTAGGCCTGGATCCAGGCGCTGGATTTCATGTCGCCCTTGCGCAGCATGGCGCCGGCTTCCATGGCGGTGTGCATCTCGTCGCCGGTACGGTCGAGGAAGCCGGTGTTGATGAAGGCCACCCGCGCGCCGGCGGCCTCGATGCAGGCCTTGAGGTTGACGCTGGTGCGCCGCTCCTCGTCCATGATGCCCATCTTCAGGGTGTTGGCCGGCATGCCCAGCAGCTGTTCGACGCGACCGAACAGCTCGTTGGCGAAGGCCACTTCGAACGGGCCGTGCATCTTTGGTTTGACGATATAGACGCTGCCGGTGCGCGAGTTGCCACGGCGCTGCAGGTCGTGCAGGGCGATCAGGCTGGTGATCACCGCATCGAGGATGCCCTCGGGAATCTCATGACCTTCGCCATCGATGATCGCCGGGTTGCTCATCAGGTGGCCGACGTTGCGCACGAACAGCAGTGAACGGCCGTGCAGGCTCAGTTCGCTGCCATCTGCAGCGGTGTAGGTGCGATCCGGGTTGAGGCGGCGGGTGATGCGCTTGCCGCCCTTGTCCAGCTCCTCGGCCAGGTCGCCTTTCATCAGGCCCAGCCAGTTGCGGTAGATCACCACCTTGTCGGCGGCGTCGACGGCGGCCACCGAGTCCTCGCAGTCCATGATGGTCGACAGCGCCGCTTCCATCAGCACGTCCTTCACGCCGGCGGCGTCGGTGCGGCCGATCGGGCTATTGGCGTCGATCTGAATCTCGAAGTGCAAACCGTTGTTTTTCAGCAGCACGGCGCTCGGCGTGGCGGCCTCGCCCTGAAAACCGATGAACTTCTCCGGCTGTGCCAGGGAGGTCTGCGCGCCGCTGCTCAGGGTCACCTGCAGCTGGCCGGCGACCACGGCATAGGCACTGGCGTCGGCGTGCGAGCCCTTGGCCAGCGGTGCGGCCTGGTCGAGGAAGGCGCGGGCGAAGGCGATCACCTTGGCGCCGCGTACTTCGTTGTAGCCCGGGCCCTTGCTCGCACCACCCTCTTCGCTGATCGCGTCGGTGCCGTACAGGGCGTCGTACAGCGAGCCCCAACGGGCGTTGGCAGCGTTGAGCGCGTAACGTGCATTCATTACCGGCACCACCAGTTGCGGGCCGGCCTGGGTGGCGATTTCGCTGTCGACGTTGGCGGTGGTCGCCTTGACCTTCTCCGGCTGCGGCAGCAGATAGCCGATGGCGCCGAGGAAGGCGCGGTAAGCGTTCATATCGCGGATCGGACCGGGGTTGGCGCGATGCCAGGCATCCAGCTCGGTCTGCAGACGGTCGCGCTCGGCCAGCAGGGCACGGTTGCGCGGTGCCAGGTCATGCACCAGCGCGTCAAAACCACCCCAGAAGGCTGCCGCCTCGATCCCGCTGCCGGGCAGCACTTCGCTTTCGATGAATTGCTTGAGCTCGGCGGCTACCTGCAGGCGCTGACATTGCACGCGTTCGGTCATTTTCTGTTCTCCTGTCATTCGCTCCCCTCTCCCTTTGGGAGAGGGGCTGGGGGTGAGGGTTCCTGGCTGTGCGCCGGAAGGCCCTCATCCGGCACTTCGTGCCACCTTCTCCCGGAGGGAGAAGGGCATCAGTTGGCGGCTACGCCGCATGTTTAAAGGGCCGCAATACCCGCCTTGGCCACCTGCGCATCCTGCTCGGCCTTGACCCCGGACACGCCCACGGCACCCACCACCTGGCCATCCACCAGCACCGGCACGCCACCCTCAAGCGAGGTAATCAGCGGCGCGCTGAGGAAGGCGTTGCGCCCGCCATTGACCATGTCCTCGTAACCCTTGGTTTCGCGGCGACCGATGGCGGCGCTGCGCGCTTTCTCGGTGGCGATATAGGCGCCGATGGGCGCGCAGCCGTCGAGGCGTTCCAGGGCCAGCGGGTGACCGCCGTCGTCGACCACGGCGATGGCCACAGCCCAGCCCTGTTGCTGCGCTTCGCTGCGGGCTGCCTGGAGGATCTGGGCAACTTCGTTCTGGCTGAGTACGGCTTTGTGTTGCATGGCATACCTCATTCTTGGCTTTTCTCCCCTCGCCCATTTATGGGAGAGGGGTCGGGGGAGAGGGTTCAGGCTTTCACGCCATGGCCTCTTCGACTATTTCGATCCAGTGCCTTACCGGCGTACGCCCGGCGCCGTCCAGATGGGTCTGGCAGCCGATGTTGGCGGTGACGATGGCGTCCGGTTTGCCGCTTTCCAGGGCATTGAGCTTGTTGTCGCGCAGCTGGCGTGACAGCGCCGGCTGGGTCAGCGAATAGGTGCCGGCCGAGCCGCAGCACAGATGGCTGTCCGGCACGGCAGTCAGGCCGAAACCGAGGCGCGTCAGCACGCCTTCAACAGCGCCGCCGAGCTTCTGTGCATGCTGCAGGGTGCAGGGGCAATGGAAGGCCAGGCGCTGCTCGGCGCGTACCTGCAACTGCTCCAGTGGCTCACTTTGCAGCACCTCGACCAAATCCTTGGCCAGGGCGCTGATCCGCGCCGCCTTGGTCGCGTACGCCGGGTCGCTGGCGAGCAGGTGGCCATAGTCCTTGACGAAGGCGCCGCAGCCGCTGGCGGTCTGCACGATGGCTTCGGCGCCGGCCTCGATGGCCGGCCACCAGGCGTCGATGTTCTGCCGGGCGCGTTGCAATCCGGCTTCCTGGGCGTTGAGGTGATAGTCCACGGCGCCGCAGCAGCCGGCCTCGCGGATTGGCGTGACACTGATGCCCAGACGATCCAGCACGCGCGCGGTGGCGGCGTTGGTGTTGGGCGACAGCCCCGGCTGCACGCAGCCTTCGAGCATCAACACGCGGCGCGCATGCTGCTGCGTCGGTCGCGGTTTGGCCGGGCGAATCTCGCGCGGCAGCTTGGCCTTGAGCGCGGCCGGCAGCAGAGGGCGCAGGGCCAGGCCAGTCTGGGTCAGCGTCTTGAACAGCGCCGGACGTGGCACCACGGCGCGCAGGCCCTGACGCAGCAGGCGTTCGTTCAGTGGCCGCGGCACCGCCTGCTCGACCACTTCGCGGCCGATATCCAGCAGATTGTGGTACTGCACGCCGGACGGGCAGGTGGTTTCGCAGTTGCGGCAGGTCAGGCAGCGATCCAGGTGCTGTTGGGTCTTGGCCGTGACTTCGTTGCCTTCGAGCATCTGCTTGATCAGGTAGATGCGCCCACGCGGGCCGTCCAGCTCGTCGCCGAGCAACTGATAGGTCGGGCAGGTGGCGTTGCAGAAGCCGCAATGCACGCAGGAGCGCAGGATGCGTTCGGCTTCCTCGGCGCGCGGCAGGCGTTTGGCCTGTTCACTCAAATTGGTCTGCACGTCTTATACCTCGGCGTACATGCGGCCAGGGTTGAAAATACCCTGGGGGTCGAGCTGGTTCTTCAGCTGGCGCTGGTAGCGCAGCAGCGGTGCAGCCAGCGGCTGGAAAGGTTGCGCCTGGCCGGCAGCGAAGCAGGTGGCGTGGCCGCCGAGCTTGGCCGTTACGCGCTGGATCAGCTCGCCATCGGCGTCCGTCTTGAGCCAGCGCTGCGCGCCGCCCCAGTCGATCATCTGGCGGCCGGGCAGGTCGAGCAGACCACTGTTGGCTGGCAGAGACAGACGCCACAGCGTGCCGCTGGCGCTGAAGAACGGTAGGCGCTGTTCGCGCAGTTCATGCCAGTAGCCGTTGTCGATCTCTTCGCCACCGAGGCGTTGGCGCGCGGCCTGAACCGAGCCTTCGCCACCCTCCAGGCGCAGGTGCAGCGCCGCGCCGTCGTGGCTGGCGGCGCTGATCGGCAGCGGCTGCTGGCCCCATTCGGCGAGCTTGTTCAGGGCATGCAGGGCGTCCACTTCCAGGCGCAGGCTGAGTACCTGACGCGGTTTGGGCAGCACCTTGATCGACACCTCGGCGAGCAGGCCGAGGCAGCCGAAGCTACCGGCCATCAGGCGCGACAGGTCGTAGCCGGCGACGTTCTTCATCACCTCGCCGCCGAAGCGCAGCAGCTTGCCCTGGCCGGTGATAACACGGGTGCCGAGCACCTGGTCGCGCACCGAACCGGCCCAGGGCCGGCGCGGTCCGGACAGCCCGGTGGCGACCATGCCGCCCAATGTGGCGCCATCGCCCAGGTGCGGCGGCTCGCAGGGCAGCATCTGGTTGTTGGCTTCCAACGCTGCCTCGATCTCGCTGAGCGGCGTGCCGGCCCGGGCGGTGAGTACCAACTCGGTGGGGTCATAGCTGACGATGCCGCGATGCAGGCGGGTATCCAGCACTTCGCCCGTGGTGGCACGACCCAGGTGGGCCTTGCTGCCGCTGCCCTGGATGCGCAGCGGCGTGGCACTGTTCAGTGCGTGGTTGACTTGTTCCAGCAACGCGGCGCTGGCGTCGAAATCATGCGACATCAGAAACGCTCCAGTTCCGGGAAGGGCAGTTGGCCGTGGTGCACATGCATGGCGCCGAACTCGGCGCAGCGGTGCAGGGTGGGGATGTTCTTGCCCGGATTGAGCAGGCCGCTCGGGTCGAACGCCGCCTTCACCGCATGGAACAGGGTGATCTCGTCGCTGTTGAACTGCGCGCACATCTGGTTGATCTTCTCGCGGCCCACGCCGTGCTCGCCGGTGATGCTGCCGCCGACCTTGACGCAGAGTTCGAGGATCTTGCCGCCGATGGCCTCGGCGCGCTCCAGCTCGCCGGGTACGTTGGCATCGAAAAGAATCAGCGGGTGCATGTTGCCGTCGCCGGCATGGAACACATTGGCTACGCGCAGGCCGTACTCTTCGGACAGCTCGGCGATGCCGCGCAAAACGCCGGGTAGCTCACGGCGCGGGATAGTGCCGTCCATGCAGTAGTAGTCCGGCGAGATGCGCCCGACCGCGGGGAAGGCGTTCTTGCGCCCGGCCCAGAATTTCACTCGCTCGGCCTCGTCGCGGGCCAGGCGCACTTCGGTGGCGCCGGCCTTTTCCAGCACCTCGCGCACGCGCTCGCAGTCGTCGGCCACATCGGCTTCCACGCCGTCCAGCTCGCAGAGCAGGATGGCCTCGGCCTCCACCGGGTAGCCGGCGTGAATGAAGTCTTCGGCGGCGCGAATCGCCAGGTTGTCCATCATCTCCAGGCCGCCGGGGATGATACCGGCAGCGATGATGTCACCCACGGCGCGACCGGCCTTTTCCACCGAATCGAAGGCCGCCAGCAGCACCTTGGCCACCTGCGGCTTGGGCAGCAGCTTGACCGTCACCTCGGTGACGATGCCGAGCATGCCTTCGGAGCCGGTGAACAGCGCCAGCAGGTCGAAGCCGGGGGCGTCCAAGGCGTCGCTGCCGAGGGTCATGAATTCGCCTTCGACGGTGAGGATGTCCACCTTGAGCAGGTTGTGCACGGTCAGGCCGTACTTCAGGCAGTGCACACCACCGGCATTTTCGGCGACGTTGCCGCCGATGGAGCAGGCGATCTGCGAGGACGGGTCGGGGGCGTAATACAGGTCGAAGGGCGCGGCGGCCTGGGAGATCGCCAGGTTACGCACGCCGGGCTGTACCCGGGCGAAGCGACCTTCGCGGTTGATCTCGAGAATCTGGTTGAAGCGCGCCATCACCAGCAGGATGCCCTTTTCCAGCGGCAGTGCGCCGCCGGACAGACCGGTACCGGCGCCGCGCGCCACCACCGGCACGCCACGGGCATGGCAGAGCTTGAGCAACTGCTGCACATGCTCGATGCGTTCGGGCAGCACTACCAGCATCGGGGTGGTGCGGTAGGCGGACAGGCCATCGCACTCATAAGGCTTGAGGTCTTCCTGGGTGTGCAGGATGTCGAGGTCGGGCAGGCACTGGCGCAACTCCGCCAGCAGGGCGGCCTTGTCGACCGTGGGTAGCGCGCCGTCGACACGCTCGTCATACAGAATGCTCATGGCAGGCTCAATCGTGGACGTTGTTGTTATTGGCGGTCATGCCGCGACCTTGGCTTGCATGTTTAGGCCGCCTGCATTTTTACGTCCATCCTCTTTGGTGCTGGTAGGACCAGTTTCTTTCGTCAGGCTTTCGCCCGGGATAGGTCTAAGGTCTTATTCCGCGTGGCTTGCATGCTGGCGTCCATCCGATCTAAGGTGGTCTTTAAAAATTGGTACGACCAGTTCTGCGGAGGTGGCGAATGGACGGGCAACAAGGCGTCGCACGACGTCAGGTGAGTGACGTGGTGGCCGAGCGTATCGAGCGACTGATCGTCGATGGCGTACTCAAGGTGGGGCAGCCGTTGCCGTCGGAGCGGCGCCTGTGCGAAAAGCTGGGCATCTCCCGTTCGGCGCTGCGTGAAGGGCTGAAGGTCCTGCGTGGACGCGGCATCATCGACACCGCCCAGGGTCGCGATTCACGGGTGGCCAAGCTTAGTGGCGAGCGCGACGCCAGCCCGCTGATGCATCTGTTCAACTCGCAGCCGCGCACCCTGTATGACCTGCTGGAAGTGCGCGGCCTGCTCGAAGGCGAGTCGGCACGTCTGGCGGCGCTGCGCGGTACCGAGGCGGATTTCGTCCTGCTGACCCGGCGTTACGAGGAAATGCTCGCCGCCCATGCCCAGGACAGCCCGGTCGACCCGCGCGAGCATGCGCGCCTCGACCACGCCTTCCACCTGGCCATCTGCGAGGCTTCGCACAACCCGGTGCTGGTGCACACCCTGCAGTCGCTGACCGACCTGATGCTCAGCACCGTATTCGCCTCGGTGAACAACCTCTACCACCGCCCGGCGCAGAAGCGACAGATCGACCGCCAGCATTCACGGCTGTATCACGCGGTAATCGAACGCTTGCCGGAACAGGCGCAGCGCGCCGCTCGCGACCATATCAACAGCATTCGCGACAATCTGCAGGAGATCGAGCAGGAAGAGCAGCGCCTGGTGCGCGCCACCATGCGTTTGGAGGGCTGGGCGTAGGGCGGGTGAAACCCGCCTGATGACGGTGGCGGGTTGCACCCGCCCTACGTGCCGACGCGTTGGTGCGCACGGCGCACCCACGCATCGACGCTACCTGTGCAGGCTTGAGAAAAAGAATACAGGGAAAGCGCGATAAAGGCGGGATATATAGGAACGAAGGGGAAAATAGCGGGATGGGGTTTGTAACGGTGTTGCCGTAGGTGAAACGGCGGCGGCCGAGGATTACAGGCCGTCGCCTTGTGCTGGTCGCGGTCGAACTTCCTGTCCTGCGTTCTCTTGAGCAGCTTGTAGATCGCATTCTCTGTCATGTCGTACTCAACGGCCAGCGCGTGGTGGTTGCGGCCGTTGAACTTGCCCAGGATCTCCAGATCGCGCTGGGTGATCCGCCAGCGGAAGTCCTTCGGAAACGTCACGCAGGAACCGGCCTAGGTGTTCGACAGATGCTCGACCACTGCCGCGCCGGCCTACTCGGCGATCTTGGCCTCCACGCCGTGCTCCGCAATCACCGCCTTGACGTGGTCTTCGATATCGCTGAGTAGTTCGTGGCGCTTCTGCGCCATTGCTGTGGGCTTGTTGCTCAACGATGTGCTCGCCACGGGTTTTGACCTCAATGGCAACCCCGGCCAGCCGCTGTTCGTCTACGACCCCACCAGCACCATCGCACTGCTGCGTATCGAGCCGCTGGCCGCTGAACAGCTGGCGTTCTCATCGGCGGCGGGTGAGACCGGCAACAACGAGGTACTGCTCGATCTGCTCGGGCTGAAGAGCCAGACCATCACCTTGGGTGGCAGCCAGGTCACCCTCAACGACGCCTATGCCGGTCTGCTCGGTACGGTGGCCAGCGACAGTCGGCAGAACCAGGCTGACTTCAAGTCCGCCACCGCCGTGACCCTGGACGAGGAGGTGGTCAATCTGATGACCTACCAGCAGACCTTCGCCCAGCGCGCCTCCATGCAGGCCAGTGCGCCGGTGTGAGAGTCATGCGGGCCTGACGCTCATGTCGAGAACGCGAGCTGCGGATTTCGTCCCGTGGAGGTGGCGAGCCATTACACTCCATTGTCTTTCCGGTCCGTGGGACGGTGGTGTTAAAGTACATTGCGCGCAAAGTCACAAGATGGACTGCACGCATGCCCATGGAGCAGCAGGACGAATGCCCGTAACGCCGACAAGGTG
Source organism: Pseudomonas alcaliphila JAB1 (assembly GCF_001941865.1). Taxonomy (NCBI): domain Bacteria; kingdom Pseudomonadati; phylum Pseudomonadota; class Gammaproteobacteria; order Pseudomonadales; family Pseudomonadaceae; genus Ectopseudomonas; species Ectopseudomonas alcaliphila. The sequence goes on from NZ_CP016162.1 coordinate 195,385, forward strand.
ACCAGTTCGAAAACAATAATGAAGAAGCACCTCAACGATCAACTATTCGAAATCATCGCAACGAGCATCCGTAAAGGTCGCCTCAAGTCGGGAACGTTGCTGCTTGAAGGGCTCCTGGCGGATCTGTTCGGGGTGAGCCGCTCGCCTGTGCGCCAGGCGCTGCTCAGCCTGCATCAGGCAGGTCTTGTCTGTACGTTCGAAGGCCGTGGTTATCTGGTGGGTGCGCAGCCCGGCAAGGTGCTGCGGCGCAAGCTCGAGGCCGCTGATTTCAAGCTGACGGATGAGCAGGCTCAAGCTCCGCGCAAGACTGAAACCTGGAAATCCGTATACGACCAGATCGAACGGGACTTGCTGCACCAGTCGCTGTTCGGTACCTATCGCATTAACGAGCTCGAACTCTCCCGCCATTACGCCATCAGCCGCACGGTCTCCAGCCAGGTGCTCACGCGCCTTTCGCTGATGGGGTTGGTCGAGCGCGACGAGCGCTACCGTTGGCAGCTCGGGCAGTGGGACGAGGCGCGCTTGGCTGAGCTGTACGAAGTGCGTCGGCGCCTGGAGCCTTATGTGCTGATGCGGGCGGCAGAGTTCCTGCAGCCGGAGCAACTGGACGGTTATATTGAACGTCTGCACCAGGCCATGGATCTCTACCCGGATATGGATAGCCACCAGTTCGATGACCTGGAAAGCGACCTGCACATCGAGACCCTGGGCCGCTGTCCCAACCGGCAGATGCTGCAGATATTGCGCCGTACTCACTCGCTGCTGCTGTCGGGCAAGCACATCCTGCTGGACAAGAGTTACTTCCCCGATGAGGAACCCTTCTTCCGCGAGCACCTGAGCATCTTCGAGAACCTGCAGGCCGGTCGCCCTGACCTGGCGGCGCAGAGCATGGAGGAGCACCTGGTGATTGCCGAGCGCAAGATCAAGCAGCGCCTGGCGCAGTTCCGCGCGCAGAACGTGATTCAGGCCGTGGCCTATCTGGAGCGGATCGACGCGTAGACGCCGCTGTAGGAGCCCGCTTGCGGGCGATCAAGGTGCCGGCAGAGAAAGTGGGCTCCTAGGGGGTGGCACATCACAGATGCACGTCAGTAACGAAAACGGCCGGGTATCCCCGGCCGTTTTCGTATCAGCAGAACCTGACGATCAGGTCACCGCACCCACCTGCCACGGGACGAACTCGTTGTCGCCGTAGTTGTACAGCTCACTCTTGGACGGCTCGCCCGAGGCGATCTCGATGAGAATGTCGAAGATCTTCTGCCCGGCTTCGGCGATGCTCAACTCACCGTCGACGATGCCGCCGCAGTTGATGTCCATGTCCTCTTCCAGCTTGCGGAACATCTCGGTGTTGGTCGCCAGCTTGATGCACGGCGCCGGTTTGAAGCCGGACACCGAGCCGCGGCCTGTGGTGAAGCAGATCATGTTGGCGCCGGAGGCGACCTGGCCGGTCACCGATACCGGGTCATAGCCGGGGCTGTCCATGAACACGAAGCCGCGTTCAGTGATCGGCTCACCCCATTCGTATACGCCGTTGAGCGAGCTGGTGCCGCCCTTGGCGGCGGCACCGAGGGATTTTTCCAGGATGGTGGTGAGGCCGCCGGCCTTGTTGCCTGGCGAGGGGTTGTTGTTCAGCTCGGCGCCGTTGATGCGCGTGTACTCCTCCCACCAGGTCAGGCGGTCGAGCAGCTTCTGGCCGACTTCATGGCTGATCGCGCGGGCGATCAACAGGTGCTCGGCGCCGTAGATTTCCGGCGTTTCGCTGAGAATCGCGGTGCCACCGTGCTGGGCCAGCAGGTCGGCGGCGTAGCCCAGCGCCGGATTAGCGGTGATGCCGGAATAGCCGTCGGAACCGCCGCACTGCATGCCGACCATGATGTGCTCGACGCTTTCCGAGGTGCGTTCCAGGCGGCCGATGGCGTCGAGCATCTCGGTCACCTGCTCGATGGCGCGGGCGATGCTGGCGCGGGTACCGCCGGCATTCTGGATGTTGAAGACGCGGAAGTTCGGGCCTTCGCTGATGTTGTAGCGCTTCATCAGCGAGCTGATCTGGTTGGTCTCACAACCCAGGCCGATCACCAGCGCACCCGCGATATTCGGGTTGCAGGCGTAGCCCCAGATGCTGCGTTCGAGGAACTTGAAGCCTTCCGATTCGGTATTGATCGCACAGCCACTGCCATGGGTCAGCGCCACCACGCCGTCGATATTGTAGCGCTTGAGCAACTCCGAGCCGTTGAAGTGCGCAGCCACAGCGCGTGACACGGTCGCCGAGCAGTTCACCGTGGACAGGATGCCGATGTAGTTGCGTGTGCCGACGCGGCCGTCCGGGCGGCGATAGCCCATGAAGCGGCGGCGCTGCTCCGGCGGCAGTACCGGGGTGCGCTCGATGGGCGGTGGTAGCTGGTTGTTGGCGTGGCTCTGCGGCATCGACACGTTGTGGGTGTGCACGTGGGCGCCGGCGGCGATGTCCTGGCTGGCGACGCCGATGACCTGGCCGTACTTGAGCACGGCTTCGCCACTGGCGATGGCGCGGCGGGCGATCTTGTGGCCGGCGGGAATGTCGTCCAGAGCGTCTAGGGCGAGGCTTTCGACATGGCTGCCGCGGGCCAGAGCACGGCGTGCGACGGCCACGGAATCTTGATCGCTGAGGATAACCACGGTCGGGGTATTCGTGATGAGTTGCATGGCTCGTTCTCATTGTTGTTGTGATCGACTGCCGACGATACTGGCAAAAATGAACATTGCACGCAATAAATTCTGGTGTTAGTGTCGGCGCTACACAGCTGCTAGCCAGCACACAAAAACAACAATTTGAGGCTTTCCCGATGGCTCATTCCCATCCTTCCGGGAGCGTTGGCTGCCAGCCGACACCCTGCCTGAGCGCTGTCATCGTCAGCTTGCTGGAGCGCCGTCATGCATAAGCTCGTCGACGGTTATTTCACCCTGCTCAAGGTGCTGGCGATCATCTGCCTGGTGATCATGGTGGTGCTGGTATTCGGCAACGTCGTGCTGCGCTACGGCTTCAACGAAAGCATCCTCATTTCCGAAGAAATTTCGCGTTGGGCCTTTGTCTGGCTGACGTTCCTTGGCGCCGTGGTGCTGTTGCGCGAGCGTGGTCACATGAGTGTGGACCTGGCGCTCCGGGCGCTGCCGAGCTGGGGTGAGCGCGGCTGCCTGATCCTTTCCCAATTGTTGATGCTGGCCTGTTCCGGGCTGTTCTTCTGGGGCAGTTGGCAGCAGATGGAAATCAACTGGAACGTGCCGTCTCCGGTCGCTGGCTGGTCGATGGGCCTGTTCTACGGCTCTGGTGTGTTCTTCGGCATCTCGGCCTGCTTGATTCATCTCTACGAGATCGCCCGTCTCGCACTGGGCGGCGAAATACCTCGACCTGACCTCTCGGCCGAGCTGCATCAGTAGCGCTTTCCAGTATTTCGTCCGGCCTGCCGCCGGCGCTCAATTTCATAATAAGAATCGGAGTGATGTGATGGTCATCATCGCGATATTCGTACTGTCTCTGCTGGGCGCCATGGCCATTGGCGTACCCATCTCCTATGCGCTGATCCTCTGCGCGCTGGCCATGATGTATCACCTCGATCTGTTCGATGCGCAAATCGTCGCCCAGGGTCTGGTCAACGGTGCCGACAGCTTCCCGCTGATGGCTGTTCCGTTCTTCATGCTCGCGGGTGAGTTGATGAATGCTGGTGGTCTGTCCCAGCGTATCGTCAACATGGCCGTTGCCCTGGTTGGCCACATCAAAGGCGGGCTTGGCTATGTCACTATCCTGGCCGCCTGCGTGCTGGCGAGCCTGTCAGGCTCGGCTGCTGCGGATGCCGCTGCGCTGGCTGCGCTGCTGGTGCCGATGATGGTCAAGGTCGGTCACGACAAGGCGACCGCCGGTGGTCTTGTCGCTGCATCAGGCATCATCGCTCCGGTTTTGCCGCCCTCGATTGGCCTGATTCTGTTCGGCGTGGCGGCCAACGTATCGATCACCAAACTGTTTCTCGCCGGTATCGCGCCCGGTCTGATGATGGGCGTGTCGTTGTGTATCGCCTGGGCCATCATCTCGCGCCGCGAGACGCTGATCACCCGCCCGCGAGCGCCGATGCGCGAGGTCGCCAAGGCGTTCTACGAAGGCGTCTGGGCGCTTCTGCTGCCAGTGATCATCCTCGTTGGTCTGCGCGCCGGGATCTTCACGCCCACGGAAGCGGGCGTGGTGGCAGCTGTCTATGCGCTGTTCGTTTCCTTGGTGATCTACCGTGAGCTGACCTGGAAAAGCATGTACCAGGTACTGATGTCTTCGGTGATGACCACGGCGATGGTGATGTTCCTGGTCGCTTCGGCCATGGTCGCTGCCTGGATGATCACCGTGGCCGATTTGCCGAGTTCGGTGGTCGAGGTGCTGGAGCCGCTGATGGACAGCCCGCGTCTGCTGATGCTGCTGATCGTCGTCATCATCGTGCTGATCGGCATGGCCATGGACATGTCGCCGATCATCCTGATTCTGGCTCCTGTAATGATGCCGGTGGCAGTCGCGGCCGGTATCGATCCTATCTACTTCGGCGTGATTTTCGTCATGACCTGCGCCATCGGGCTGATCACTCCGCCCGTTGGGCTGGTGCTCAACGTGGTGGCCGGTGTGGCGAAGATCGACTTCGTCGCCACCATCCGCGGTGTGTTGCCCTTCCTGCTCGCCGAACTGCTGGTGATCGGCCTGCTGGTGGCCTTCCCGCAACTGCTGCTGATACCCGCGCAGTGGCTCTACTGATCGACAACACCGCATTCGTCGTGTTCTGACGGCGAATGCGGAGCGGGCTGTTTCGCCCATTTCCCCGCCATTGCTGGCGGTAATAACAACAAGAGGAAACCTTATGAAATTCATCCCCAACGCCCTCGCCGCACTGCTCTGCTCTTCGGCCCTGCTGTTGTCTGCCGCCAGTCAGGCTGCAGAGGAGATCAACCGTCACAACTTCAAGGTCGCCTTTGTCATGGCCAAGGATCACCCGCACGGGCTGGGGGCGAACAAGTTCGCCGAGATCCTCAAGGAAAAGAGCGACGGCAAGATGAAGGTGATGGTGTTTGCCAGCGGCACCCTGGGTGGCGATGCGCAGGTGATTTCCTCGGTGCAGGGCGGTACCGTCGACATGACCCTGGTGACCCCCGGCCTGCTCACGGGCATCGAGAAGAGCTTCGGTCTGTACGGTATGCCGTTCCTCTTCAAGAACTCTGCCGAAGTCGACGCGGTACTCGACAGCCCGGTCGGGCAGAGCCTGCTGACCAAGCTGGAGCCGCATGGCCTGGTCGGCCTGGGCTACTGGGATCACGGTTTCCGCCATGTCACCAACAGCAGGCGTCCGGTGCAGACAGTGGAAGACATCAAGGGCCTGAAGCTGCGCCTGATGCAGATTCCCTCCGCCATCGAGTCGTTCAGGGCCTTGGGCGCCAGCGTGGTGCCGCTGTCGTACACCGAGCTGTACACGGCGATGGAAACCCGTACCGTCGACGGCCAGGAAAACCCGCTGGCGGCCATCGAGACCTCGAAGTTCTATGAAGTGCAGAAGTACCTGTCGCTGACCGGCCACTTCTACGACCCGCTGGTCGTAATCTTCAGCAAGCGTACCTGGGACAAGCTCAACGAAACCGAGCGTGAGCTGGTTCGCAGCGCGTCCCTGGAAGCCCAGGCTTACGAGCGCAAGGTATCCCGCGACATGGCGGTGAGCTCCCTTGAAGCACTGGCCAAGCATGGTATGCAGATCAACGAAGTCGCCCCGGCAGAAATCGAGCGCATGCGTGAAGTGGTGCGTCCGACCGTCGAGAAGCTGGTGGCCGAATATGGCCCAGAGCTGATGGCGGAAATGAATGCCGAGATCGCCAAGGTCCGCAACGCTCAGTAACCCTATACACCTGTGCTCGGCACAGCTGGTGCCGGGCACAGTCGCTACATGCAAGGTGGAGTCTCATGACCGCTATCAATGTTGGGTTCATCGGCCTCGGGTTGATGGGCCACGCCATGGCCGCCAATATCCAGAACAAGGGCTTCAGCCTCGGAGTTACGGCGCACCGCAACCGTCAACCGGTCGAGGATCTGGTCAGCAAGGGCGCCCGCGAATACGCCAATGCCGCCGAGTTGACCCGTGCCGTCGACATGGTGTTGCTATGCCTGCCGGGTACGGCGCAGGTGAGCCAGATCCTGGTGGGCGAGACCGGTATTCTTGCCGGCCTGCGTCCGGGACAGATCGTCGTCGACTGCAGCACCGGTGACCCGAATCGCACCGCCGAGCTGGCAGCGCAGGTGGTGGCGCACGGCGGTCATTACCTCGATACGCCAGTCAATCGCACGCCCAAGGATGCCTTGGCCGGGCGCCTCAACGTGCTCGCCGGCGGTGATGCCGAGGTGCTCGACAAGGTGCGTCCGGTGCTCGAGTGCTTCTCCGAGACCATCCATCACCTCGGCCCGTTGGGCTCGGGCCACAAGGCCAAGGTAATCCACAACTTCATCTCTCAGGGCAACGCCACCATTCTCGCCGAGGCATTCTGCACGGCGGCGAAGAATGGCATCGACCTGGCCGCATTCGCCGAGATCTGCAGCATGAGCGGCGGCTACAGCCGCACCTTCGAGCGGATCATCCCCTACGTCCTGCACGGTGACGACTCCGGGCAGCAGTTCGCCCTGGCCAACTGCGAGAAGGACATGCGCTATTACACCGAGCTGACCAAGCTGACGCCGACCACCGGCATTGTCTCCGATGCCGTGTACCAGACATTCATGCTGGCCAAGGTGCTCGGTCATGGCGACAAGTACGTCCCCCGTCTGTTCGACGTGCTGGGTGAAATCAACGGCGTGCGGGTCAGCGCTCGTCAGGAGGACAAGGTATGAAACTGCTGCGCTACGGCCCACCGGGCCAGGAAAAACCGGCACTGGTTGCCGCCGATGGCAGCCTGCGCGACCTGTCGGTGCATGTGCCCGATATCAGTCCGTGGGTGCTCGATCCCAAGGCGCTCGACGAACTGCGCCTGCTCGATCCAGCCAGCCTGCCGAAGGTCGAGGACGGCGTGCGCATCGGTACGCCTATCGCCAATATCGGCAAGCTGATTTGCGTCGGGCTGAACTATGCCGACCACGCCAAGGAATCCAACCTGCCGGTGCCCAGTGAACCGGTGCTGTTCATGAAGGCTACCAGCGCCATCTGTGGCCCCAACGACACCGTGATCATTCCGCGTGGCTCGGAAAAGACCGACTGGGAAGTGGAGCTGGGCATCGTCATCGGGCGCAAGGCGCAGTACGTCGAGCGTGAGCAGGCGCTGGAACATGTCGCCGGCTACTGCATCGTCAACGACGTGTCCGAGCGTGCCTATCAGCTCGAAAGGGGCGGCACATGGGACAAGGGCAAAGGCTGCGACACCTTCGCGCCCATCGGCCCCTGGTTGGTGACGCCTGACGAAATCGCCGACCTGCGCAATCTCGATATGCACCTGAGTGTGAACGGCGAGACCCGGCAGAACGGCAACACCCGCACGATGATCTTCTCCATCGACGAGATCGTCAGCTACATCAGCCAGTTCATGACGCTCAACCCGGGTGACGTGATCTGCACCGGCACGCCTCCGGGCGTGGGCGCGGGCATGCAGCCGCCGCAGTTCCTCAAGCCCGGCGACCGCATGTGCCTGAGCATCAGTGGCCTGGGTGAGCAGCGCCAGAACGTGGTGGCCTGGCAGCGTTGAACATTGGGCGGCATCTGTCGCCCCGTACCTGAACGAGATGAGGTTTGAATATGAAACGACGCCTGTATCCAGGGCGCGATTTTCGCCGTGCGCAGAGTATTGACGAGTTGCGCGAGATGGCTCGTCGCCGGTTGCCGAACTTTTCCTTCGAGTATGTCGAGGGCGGCGCCGACGATGAGGTGACGCTCAGGCGTAACCGCAGCGTATTCGAGGGCATCACCCTGCAGCCGCGCACACTGGTCGATGTTGGCCAGCGCGATCTGGGGTGTCATTTCTTCGAGCGTCCATCAAGCATGCCTTGTTTGATCGGCCCGACTGGTTTCAACGGCCTGCTGACCGATCGTGGTGATTGGCACCTGGCCCAGGCGGCCACCCGTGCCGGTATTCCCTTCGTGCTGAGCAATGCTTCCACCGTCGCCATCGAAGAGATCGCTGCCATCGACGGGGTGCGTGCCTGGATGCAAATTTACCTATACCGCACCCGTCAGCACGTTGCCGATCTGGTGGCGCGATGCAAAGCGCTGGAACTGGAGGCCATAGTGGTCACCACCGACAGTGCGATCCTCGGCAATCGTGAGTGGGACCGGCGCAATTACAGCCGGCCGCTTAAGCTCGACCTGCGCAATACCTTGGACGTTGCGGCCCATCCTGGCTGGGTCTGGGATGTGCTGGTACCCCATGGCATGCCGCGCTTCAAGAACCTGGGCAATCTGTTGAAGCCAGGACAGGACTCGGTGAAAGGCGCGGCCAGTGCCATCGGCCAGGAACTGGACGCCACCCTGAGCTGGCAGGACATCGCCTGGTTGCGCGACCTGTGGCCCGGAAAACTCATCGTCAAGGGCCTGATGCATCCGGACGATGCGCCCCTGGCACTCAAGTACGGCGTCGATGGCGTGGTGCTGTCCAATCATGGCGGTCGCCAACTCGATGGCGCAGTGTCGGCCATGGAGGTGCTGCCCGGTATCGTGCGGCAGCTCAAGGGGCGCGTTAGCGTGTTCCTAGATGGTGGTTTCCGCCGCGGCACGGACATTCTCAAGGCCCGTCTGTTGGGCGCCGATGGGGTGTTCCTGGGGCGTGCGGGTCTGTATGGCCTGGCCGCGGGCAAAGGCCCGGGGGCCAGCCACGCGATCGAGATCCTGCGTAGCGAGATGGATCGTTCCCTGGGGCTGCTGGGCTGCAGCAGCCTGGAGGAGCTGACACCCGATCTGATCCACGATCCCGTCTGGCGCGGCTTGGCCGAAGCCATTCGTCGCTAGTTTTCCAACTGCCTCGCACCCATCCACGAATCTGCAGGTGCGAGGCAGCTTGTATGACCTGCCATCCTTGGTAGCCACCCTTTCGGGGGCGTCGCCCACTACGTCGAAAATAGCTCCCGGCTATTTTTTATTCCACTGACCTTCATGTTTTCGTAGCCCGGATGCAATCCGGGGCAAACCATTGCCCGACAAGCCACTCCCGGAGTGCATCCGGGCTACGCATTAGGTGTCGATGCGCCGATTCAGCTTGCGTAGGAACGGTCGGACGGAGAACCGAATTCGCGGATAAATCCGCTGCTACAGGGGGCACAAGTCCATAAAAAACGCCGCGACCCGGCAAGGGCATCGCGGCGTTTGTTTAACCGATCGGAGCAATCAGAACGGCCAATCGCTGCCGGCCTCGCTGGCCGCGGTGCGCAACGCCGCCAGCACATCCTCCGGCAGCTCCAGCCCCTGCTCGAAGGCCTTGGCCCGGCGCGCGATACCGGCGTGGCCAGGCATACGCACCGGGCTCTGCGCCACGCGCGGGCGGCTTTCCAGACAGGCCGCGACGAAGTGATCCATCTCCGCTTTCAACTCCTCGACGCCGCCGAAGAAGGCCGGGTCGAAGGTCAGCACGGTGACGGCGGCGCCCCATTGCTTGACCCCGTCCTTGCGGCCGAAGCCGCCCAGGCCGGCGGTCAGCGCTTCCACCAGGGTGCCGAGGGCGAAGCCCTTGTGGCCGAACTCCAGGCTGCCCAGGGGCAGGATGGCGCCCGGCGGCGTGGCGAAGAAGGTCGCGGTGTCGCGCGTCGGCTGGCCGTCCTGGTCGATCAGCGCCGCATGTTCCAGCTGGCCGCCGGCCTGGTGGGTCTTGTTCACCAGGCCGTTGGTGATGGTCGACATGCTGACGTCGATGAGGATCGGCTTCTCCCCGGTGGGAATGCCGATGCCGAGCGGGTTCGGTGTGTACACCGGGTCCAGCCCGCCGTGCGGCGCCACCGAGGCCACGGCCGGGTCGGAGGTGAGCACCAGCGGGATCAGGTCCTGCTCGGTATAGCGTTGCAGGTAGGCGGCCAGGCAGGCGATATGGTGCGAGCGGCGAATGGTCGCCACACCGATACCGAAGGTGCGGGCGGCTTGGGCGGTGAAGTCCAGCGCCTGTTCCACGCAGTAGGGGCCGAGTAGGTAGTCGGCGTCGTAGAGCACCGCCGCCGGGCTCTGGCGCACGACCTGCAGGCTGGCGGCCTGGCCCTTGGCGTGGCCGCTGCGCAGATCGCGCAGATAGCCCTGGGCCAGTTTCACGCCGTGGGTGTGGTGGCCGAGCAGGTCGCCTTCCACCAGCACCCGGCTGACCACGCTGGCCACTTCCGGGCTGACGTCGGCGCCGAGGAACAGTCGCTCGACGAAGCGTTCGAGTTTTTGCGGGGCGATACGGCTCATTCGATGGCTTCCTTGGTCGGGGGGAGGGCGCCGGGGTAGCGTGTGCGCCAGAGCTTGGCGAGCAACGGGAACAGGGCGATCAGCAGCACCAGCAGCGCCAGGCCGATGCTGATCGGCCGTTCGACAAAGGCCAGCAGGTTGCCGTCGGCCTTGATCATCGAGGTCATGAAGTTGGTTTCCAGGATGTTGCCCAGCACCAGGCCGAGAATCGCCGGGGCGATGGGGAAGTCGGCGCTGGCGATCAGGTAGGCGACGACGCCGCAGATCAGCATGATCCACACATCGGTCAGGCTGTTGTTGATGGCGAAGGCGCCGACGATGCAGAAGCACAGGATGATCGGCATCAGCACTCGTGTCGGGGTCACGGCGAAGACATGGGCACTGCGGATCGCCAGGTAACCGATGGGAATCAGGATCAGGTTGGCGACGAAGAAGGCGGTGAACAGGCCGTAAGCCATGGCGCTGTTGTCCATGAAGATGGTCGGGCCGGGGTTCATGCCCTTCATGTACAGCACACCGATGACGATGGCGGTGATCGAGTCGCCGGGGATACCGAAGACCAGCGCCGGCACCCAGGCGCCAGCGACGGCCGCATTGTTCGCCGAACCGGCGTCGACCAGCCCTTCGACGTGACCGGTACCGAATTTTTCCGGAGTCTTCGAGCGCTTCTTGCTGACGGCGTAGCAGATCCAGGCGGCGATGTCGGCGCCGGCACCTGGCAGCGCGCCGATGAACGCGCCCAGGCTGCTGCCACGGATCACGTTCTTCCAGTAGCGCTTGAGGTGCGTCGGTACCAGGCTGAACACGTCGCCATGTTGCGGTGCGATGTCCTGGGCCGAGTCGTTGTCCTTGGCCTGATCCTTGTGCTGGCTGTAGAGCTTCATGACTTCGTACATGGCGAAGAAGCCGATCATCACCGGGATGAAGTTGATCCCGCCCATCAGATCCGGCACGTCGAAGGTGAAGCGTGGTGCGCCGGTGACCAGGTCCAGGCCGACGCTGGCCAGCAGCAGGCCGACCATCAGCGAGAGGAACCCCTTGATCGCCGAGCCGGTGGAGATGAACACCGCGCTGCCCAGGCCGAGTACGGCCAGCCAGAAGTATTCGAAGGAGCTGAAGTTCAGGGCGAATTCGGCCAGTGACGGCGCGATCATCACCAGCACCAGGGTGCCGGTCAGGCCTCCGATCACCGAGCAGGTGACGTTGAGACCCAGTGCTTCACGGGCCCGGCCCATGCGTCCGAGCGCGGCGGAGTCGGACACGTAGGCCGCTGACGCCGGTGTGCCGGGAATGTTCAGGTAGGTGCCGGGAATGTCGCCGGCGAAGATGGCCATGGCGGCTGTGGTGATGATCGCGGCGATGGCGGCGACCGGATCCATGGCAAAGGTGATCGGTACCAGCAGGGCGACGGCCATGGTCGCCGACAGTCCTGGAATGGCGCCGACGAAGACGCCGAACAAAGCGGCGATCACGATCACCAGCAATGTCTGGAGGTTGAAGACGAGCAAGATGCCGTCGAGTAATTCGTTCATGCGTGGTTCCTCAGAAACCCAGAGGGCCGACGGGCAGGGGCACTTTCAGCAGGTGGCCGAAGGACAGGCTGATCACGGCGGCGGCAACCGTACTGATGGCGATGGCCGGCAGTACCCGGACGCCGCGCTGGATCAGAAGCACCAGCATGATCAGCAGCATCATTGGCGCCGCGCCGAGGACTTCGCTGAGGTAGATGTAGGCCACGACCAGCACGCATGGCAGGATCACCGCGAAGCTGGGCAGGGGCAGGCGAGGTGTGCTGCGCTCAGGCCCATAGGTGCGCAGTTGGCGTATGGCACTGATGCTCAGTAGCAGACCGCCAAGGGTCATGCCGATGGCGATCAGGGAAGGAAACAGATCGGCGCCATACTGCATGCCGGGCACTGCGGGAAATTCACGGGCGAGCAGCCATACGGCTACGCCAAGGGCGATGAAAATCACGCCGAATACGAGGTCTTTCATGGTGCGTTCTCAAACGACTGGATGAAAGCAAGCGACGCCCGAAGGGGCGTCGCGTTGGGCCGAAGTTACTTCTTCATGCCGATCTTTTCGATGATTCCGCCCATGTAGGCGTTGTTCTCGACGAGAAATTCCTTGAAGTCCGCACCTTTGTGCCATTCCACACCAAAGCCCTGGCGCTTCATGAAGTCCTGATAGAACTCGCTGTTGTAGGCCTTTTCCAGTGCATCTTCGAGTTTCGCGACCACGGCTGGGTCCATGCCCTTGGGCCCAGCCACACCGCGCCACTCACCCAGCGAGTAAGTGCTGCCGATGCTTTCCTTGATCGTCGGGATATCCGGGAAGGCCGGGTTGCGCTCGGGGGAGAGAATCGCCAGGCCCTTGGCCTTGCCAGCTTCGATCATCGAGCGGGCTTCGGGTACCGAGGAGGGGACGAGTTCGATGCTGCCAGCTGCCAGTTCGACCATGGCCGGTGCGGCGCCCTGGCTGGGAATCCAGGTGACCTTGTTGGGTTCGATACCACGATCCATCAGCAGACCAGCGAAGGCCACGTGCCAGATGCCGCCGAGGCCGGTACCGGAGGCCTTGAAGGTGCCCTTGGGTTGTTCGTCAATGGCTTTCAACAGCTCTTCGACGTTGTTGTAGGGCGAGTCGGCGCTGACCTGTACGCCGGGGTAGTCATAGTTGGTCATGGCCAGGGGGGTGAAGTCTTCGTGAGTGATCTTGGTCAGACCCTGCCAGTGCAGCATGTTCAGCTCACCGGTGACGAAGCCCAGGGTGTAGCCATCGGGCTTGGCACTGGCCATGACCGTGTGGCCCACCACGCTGCCGCCGCCGGGACGGTTGACCACGTTGATGGTGACGCCGAGTTCTTTCTCCAGTGCGGTGGCGATGCCACGTGCGGCAGAGTCGCTGCCGCCACCGGCGGCCCAAGGCACGATCAGTTGGATGGGCTTGTTCGGGTATTCAGCCATGGCTGCCACTGGGGCGCCCAGAAGGGAAAAGCCGAGGGCGAGGCTGAGCGGGCGAAGCAGAGTGCTTAGCTTGATCATGAAGGTTCACCTATTGAAGTTATTTTGAGTGAGGTGCAGCTAGGTTCCGCTTGAACGAGTCGGCCAGGCAGACGGCGCGGCGTGGAATCAAAGCCTGGCCGAAGCTAGGCAACTGTCGGGGAGGTGTCTAATGAGGCTTTTTCATCGAGTCATAACTAGGGGTTATTCGCTGATGAATCATCGCGGATGACGGTGCGCAGGGTGTCAATGAAGTCGCGGGCTGCGGAGGAAACGGGCTCGTCCTTGCGCAGCAGCACGCCATAAGCCAGCGGAGGGGGCGCCAGGCTCGTCTGGATTTGTTTCAAGCTGCCATCGAGCAGGTTCTGCCGTACCACCGCCTCTGGCAACAGTGCCAGGGTGTCGCTGTTGCAGAGCAACTTCAGAGTGGTCTGCACCGAGGTCGTTTCGATGCTGTTGGCCGGTGCGGTAACGCCAGCGTCGCTGAAGGCCTGCTCCAGTGATTGACGTAGCGGCGTGTTCAGTGGGTAGAGCACCCAGGGCCACTCGGTCAGTTGTGTCGGGCGGACTTGCTGCCGGCTGCACAGTGGATGCTCGGCGCGAGCGATGAGGATGAACGGCTCCTCGGCCAGCGCGGTGAAGTCAAAGCGCTGGCGCTGCGGGTGGTCGGTGAAGCGGCCGACCACCAAGTCCAACAGCTTGTGCTCCAGCAACTTGAGCAGGTGATCGCTGGTGTCTTCCTGTAACTCGATGGTCAGCAGCGGGCGCCGGCCTTTCAGGCGCAGCAGCGCTTCGGGCAGGGCATAGGCGGTGGCGGCGAAGATCGCACCGACCTTGAGGTAGCCATGGCCACCCTGGCGCAGGCTTTCCAGGCGATAGCTGAAGCTCTGGCAGTCGTTCAGCGCGCGCTGTGCGTAGGCGATCACCTCGGCGCCCAGCTCGGTGGGCGGCAATTCGCGGGTGAGGCGCTCGAACAGGGCAAAGCCGAACTGGTTCTCGATGTCGCGCAGCATCTTGCTCACGGCGGGCTGGCTCAGGCCCAACTGCTGAGCGCTGCTGTGCATGTTGCCGGTGCGCGCCAGGCTGTCGATCAGTGCCAGGTGACGAAAGCGCAGCCAGTTGTGCAGGGTCGGGAGATTGCCGGTTTGGCTCATGGCGGGTGCTCGGGTAAGTCGATAACCGGATCATATCGCGTACTGACTAATAGTCATTGGTGGTTATTGCGAGCGCGGATATATGGTCGGTCGGCCTGATTGCCCCAGGCTGCCTTTTGCAGGCACTTCTACTCGCATAACAAGACGGACTCTGCCATGCCTCATGCTCTCAGACTTTCGCCCAGCAACACCTTGCCGACCGATGGACTTCGCGGAACCCTTGTCGGCCGTGCCTGGCTACCCGGAGAGCACGCCGGCCCGGCACCGATCCTGCTGCGTGAGGACGGTGTCTATGACCTGTCCACACTGGCGCCGACCCTGAGCGGGCTGTTCGAGCAGGAGGGTCTGCTGCCCAGGTTGCAGAGCCTTCGCGGTACGCCGTTGTGCAGTGTCGAGGCCTTGTTGGGCAACAGTGGTGCCGACTTCAATTCCGAGTTGCCGAGCCTGCTGGCGCCTGCCGACCTGCAGGTGCTCAAGGCGGCGGGCGTGACCTTTGCTTCGAGCATGATCGAGCGCGTGATCGAAGAGCGTGCCGGTGGTGATGCCAGCCTGGCCGAAGGCGTTCGGGCCAAGGTTCGCGATGTACTTGGCGAGGATTTCGCCAGCATCAAGCCAGGCTCGGAAAAGGCCCTGCAGGTCAAGGCGCTGCTGCAGGAGCAGGGCCTATGGTCGCAATACCTGGAAGTGGGCATCGGCCCGGATGCCGAGATTTTCACCAAGGCGCCTGTGCTGGCCGCCGTTGGTAGCGGCGCGGAGATCGGCATCCACCCAGGCTCGGTGTGGAATAACCCGGAGCCTGAGGTCGTGCTGGCCGTCAACAGTCGTGGCGAGGTACTGGGTGCGACGCTGGGCAATGACGTCAACCTGCGCGACTTCGAAGGCCGTAGCGCACTGCTGCTGAGCAAGGCCAAGGACAACAATGCGTCCTGCGCAATCGGCCCGTTCATCCGCCTGTTCGACGACACGTTCGACATCGACGATGTACGCAACACCGTGGTGCGCCTGCGGGTCGAGGGGGACGACGGTTATGTGTTGCAGGGCAGCAGCTCGATGGACAAGATCAGCCGCGATCCGCTGGATCTGGTGGAGCAGGCGCTCAACCGCAATCACCAGTACCCGGATGGCTTCCTGTTGTTCCTCGGCACCCTGTTCGCCCCGACCGAAGACCGCGATGCCCCGGGCGCCGGCTTCACCCACAAGCTGGCGGATCGCGTGATCATCAGCAGCGAACAACTGGGTGCCCTGCACAACCGCGTCAACCACAGCGACAAGGCCCCGGTCTGGCAGTTCGGTCTCAATGCCCTGATGAGCAGCCTGGCGGCGCGCGGCCTGCTCTAGCAGGCGTAAGGTCGGCTAGGCGTAGGGTGGGTTAGCCGCCTGCCACGCAGCTCAGTCGTTACACGACCACTGTGGCGGCGTAACCCTCCATAGGCGCTACGCGGCCTACAGTCTGGTGGGTTAGACGACGCGCCACGAGCGAGGCGGCTGTCGATTCGTCTTCTGCGTCGCTAACCCACCCTATTGGCGTTACTGCAGTCTGTGCTCGTCCTGGGTCGGCGTGAGCTGCGCCATGAAAAGGCGACTGATCGAGGACAGGCTCACGCCGCGCCGGGTGATCAACTGATAAGGCTCGCTGCGGCTCTTCAGGCTCAGCGGCAGGATGCAGGTCATGCCGAAGCCCGTGCAGAAGCGCGCCACGTCGGTCGATAGCAGGGCCACCAGGTCGAGATTCTTCTGCAGCAGCGACAGCGTGGTGAAAGCCGAGGTGGTCTCCAGCAGGTGCAAGGGAAAGCGCAGCCCTGCCTGCTGGAATTCGTGCTCCAGCGACAGCCTCATCGGCATGTTGGCTGAGTAGACGACCCAGCGGCTTTCGGCCAGGTCGGCCAGTTCCAGTTGCGCGCGGCCGGCTAGCGGATGATCACGGTTGGCGACCACGGCTAGGGTTTCGTCACGCACGTCGATGCAGTCGTATTGCTCCGGCTGGCGGCTGATGCTGGTGCGACAGATCGCCAAATCCAGACGGCCCTGGTCGAGCAGGCTGAGCAATCGCGCACTGGTGTCTTCGACGATTTCCACCGACAGATCCGGGTGCGCTTCCAGCAGCCGGGTCAGCGCATCCGTCATGAATGGCACTGCGCCCATGATCACGCCGACCGACAGCCGTCCGCCGTGGCCCTGGAGAATACCCAGCATTTCCTCGCGCAGATGGGTCAGGTCGGTCTGGATCAGCTTGGCATAGCGAATTGCGCAATGCCCCAGCTCGTTGGCCTCCAGGCCGCGGTTGGTGCGTACGAAAAGCGGCGCGCCCAGCGTGGTCTCTATTTCCTGCAGGGCCTTGGTTGCTCCGGGTTGGCTGATCGAGACCAGTTCCGCGGCCTTGATCAACGAGCCCTGCTCGCCAAGGGCGATCAGCAGACGCAGTTGGCGGAAGCGCAGGCGGGAAAAAATGGAGGACACCGATGGCAGCATATATAGCTTTCCCTTATAGCAGTATCAGCGCCTCTCATTAGTCAGGAGCGCTTCTATCTCATATTTTGCCTGGGCGGCAAGGCTATCTGTGAGAATGTCCGAGTGATCTTACTCGACGTTTTCCGCTGCCTGCTATTACAAAAACAAGCAGAGGCTCCCCCATGGCACTGATCAACTACCTCACCCAAGTCCAGTTCGGTTATGACGCCCTCGGCCAGTTGGCCGCCGAGTGTCAGCGCATTGGTATCACCCGGCCCTTTATCGTCACCGATACGGGGGTGCGTGCCGCAGGTATCGTCGACAAGGTGCTGGGGCAGCTGAGTGACCCGGCTGTCGCGGAAGTTTTCGACCAGACGCCGCCCAACCCGAACGAAGGCGTGGTGCGTGCTGCGGCTGCGCGTTATCGCGATGGCGGCTTCGACGGCATCATCGCGGTCGGTGGCGGTTCTTCCATCGACCTGGCCAAGGGCGTTGCCGTGTGCGGCACCCATGAAGGCCCACTGAAACAGTTCGCCGTGATCGAAGGTGGCCTGACCCGCATCACCGCGGCCACTGCGCCGGTGATCGCCATCCCCACCACCGCCGGCACCGGCAGCGAAGTTGGTCGCGGCGCCATCCTGATTCTCGATGACGGGCGCAAGGTCGGCGTCATCTCGCCCTATCTGATTCCGCGCTCGGCCATCTGCGACCCCGAGCTGACCCTCGGCCTGCCGGCGCAACTGACCGCTGCCACGGGCATGGACGCCATCGCCCACTGCCTGGAAACCTTCATGGCGCCGGCGTTCAACCCGCCAGCCGACGGCATCGCGCTGGATGGCCTGTGGCGCGCCTGGCGACATATCGAACGCGCAACCCGTACGCCTGGTGACCGGGAAGCGCGGTTGAACATGATGAGTGCCTCGATGCAGGGCGCCCTGGCGTTCCAGAAGGGCCTGGGTTGCGTGCACAGCCTCAGTCACGCACTTGGCGGCATCAACCCAAGGTTGCACCACGGCACCCTCAACGCGGTATTCCTGCCTGCGGTTATTGCCTTCAACGCGCAGTCCGACTCGGTGCGCGACGAGCAGAAACTGCAACGCATCGCTCAGGCCATGGGGTTGGGTAGCGCGGAGGAAATCATCCCGGCGATCCGTGAGATGAACCGTCGTCTCGGCATGCCTTCGGGCCTGGCGGAAATGGGCGTGGACGAGTCGATGTTCCCGGCGATCATCGAAGGGGCGCTGGCCGACCATAGCCACAAGACCAACCCGCGGGTGGCGAGTGCCGAGGACTATGCCGAGTTGCTGCGCCAGTCCATGTGAGTGGCGGCTTAGGCGCCTTCGTAGAGGGCGTCCTGCTCGCTGCGCAGGTGTTCCAGCAGCAGGCTCGCCAGCGGTGACAGGCTGCTGCCGCGACGGTGGATGATCGAGCATGGCTCGTTGCGCGACTGCAGCTCCAGCGGCAGTCGACGCAGCAGGCCGAAGCCTTCGCTGGAGCAGGCGATGGAGTAGGGCATCACCGCCACCAGCTGTGGGTCTTCCTGCAGCAGGCTGAGCATGGTGAAGGTCGACGAGGTTTCCAGCGGGTAGCGGGGGAACTCCAGGCCAGCCTCGGCGAACTCGCGCTCCAGCACCGTGCGCATCGGCGTGCCGGTGGGGTACACCACCCAACTGCAGTCGCTCAGATCGGCCAGGCTCAGCGCGGGGTTGCCCTGTTGCGGATGCTGCGGGGCGGCCACCAGTGCCAGGCGCTCGGCGTGCAGGCTCAGGCATTCGTAGGCGTCCGGATGCTGGCTGCCGCTGGTGCGGGCGATGGCCAGATCCAGGCGGCCTTCATCGAGCAGCTTGAGCAGGCGCGGGCTGATGTCTTCGACGATCTGCACGGAAATGTCCGGCTGCGCCTGACGCAAGCCGGTCAGGGCGCGCAACACCAGCGGTACCGAGCCGGCGATGGTGCCTACGGCCAGGTGGCCGCCATGGCCCTGGAGGATGCCCTGCATCTCGTCATGCAGGTGCGCCAGGTCGTTGTGGATAAGGCGCGCGTAGCGGATCACGCAGCGGCCCATGTCGTTGGCCTGCAGGCCCTGCGCCGTGCGGATGAACAGCGGTGTACCGAAGGTCGTCTCGATCTCGTGCAGCGCCTTGGTCGCCCCCGGCTGGCTGATGGCGATGCGCTCGGCGGCACGGTGCAGCGTGCCCAGTTCGTCGAGGGCGATCAGCAACCGCAACTGGCGGATGCGCAGGCGGGAAACGATGTGGGTCAGTGGCTGCAGCATGGGGATGACGAAAAGTTATCACCTAATCAGAAGCTTTCATTAGGCAGCACTGCGGGCAATTTTTAAAGTGCTGGCCAAGCAACGCTGCAATGGCGGCGGAACAAGAACAACAGGAGTAGCGCAATGCGGTTGATTCAGTTTGAGAACGAGCAGGGCCAGCGCCAGGTTGGCGTCGTCGGTGACGCGCGCATCAGCGTGGTCAAGGGCGTTGCCACTACCCGCGAGCTGGCGTTGCAGGCGATCCGCAACGACCATGGCCTGATCGCCGAGATCGAGCGCCTGGGTGTCGAGCAGGGCCCGCTCTACGCCGAACTGATCGAACAGAACCGCGTGCTGGCGCCGCTGGATCACAGCGACCCGGCTCACTGCCTGGTATCCGGCACCGGCCTGACCCACCTGGGCAGCGCCTCCACCCGCGACAAGATGCACCAGCAGGTCGAGGCTCAGCAGGCCGAAGGCAAGCTCACCGACACCATGCAGATGTTCCAGTGGGGTATGGCCGGCGGTCGCCCGGCGGCTGGCAGCGAAGGCGCACAGCCGGAGTGGTTCTACAAGGGGGACGGCAGCATCGTGGTTCGCCCCGGTGAGGACTTCCCGGTACCCGACTTCGCCGAAGACTTCGGTGAAGAGCCGGAGCTGACCGGCCTCTACGTGATTGGCGACGATGGCCAGCCGTATCGCATCGGCTTCGCGCTGGGCAACGAGTTCTCCGACCACGTGGTCGAGCGCAAGAACTACCTCTACCTGGCTCACTCGAAGCTGCGCTTCTGCTCCTTCGGCCCGGAAATGCTGATCGGCGAGCTGCCGCGTCACCTGTCCGGTGTCAGCCGCATCCGCCGTGGCGACCAGGTGCTGTGGGAGAAGGAGTTCCTTTCCGGTGAGGACAACATGTGCCACACCCTGGAAAACCTCGAATACCACCACTTCAAGTACCGCCAGTTCCTGCGTCCCGGTGATGTGCATGTGCACTTCTTCGGTACCGCCACCCTGTCGTTCGCTGACGGTATCAAGGCGCAGCCGGGCGATACCTTCGAGGTCAGCCTCGATGCCTTGGGCGAGCCGCTGCGCAACGGTATCAGCGTGCATGCCCCTGCCGTGAAGGTCGGTGGTGTACGTCAGCTGTAAGTATCTGCCAGGCCCGGCAGCACTGCTGTCGTGTCGAAATTCCGCTCGGCGGATTCGGATTGCGCCCTCACAAGGGGACGAATGCCGAAGTTATCACTTATCATACGTCTGACAACTGCATAGCCAGTTGCCAATCCCTAGCCCAAAAAGCTGGGGCCTCATTCATTTTCATTGTCCCTGGCGGCGACCCCGTCGCCCCACCTGACAGGAGAACGCCATGCTGAGTCTGACTGGCCACAATTACATCGGCGGTGAGCGCCGCGCTGCCGGCACCGTCGTGCACAAGAGCCTCGACGCCAGCAGCGGTGAAGCGCTGCCCTACACCTTCATCCAGGCCACAGCCGAAGAAGTCGACGCTGCTGCCCAGGCTGCCGCCGCCGCTTACCCGATTTACCGCAACCTGTCGGCCGAGCGCCGCGCCGAGTTCCTCGACGCCATCGCTGACGAGATCGATGCCCTTGGTGACGACTTCGTTGCTCTGGTCTGCCGCGAAACCGCACTGCCGGCTGGCCGCATCCAGGGCGAACGTGGTCGTACAAGTGGCCAGATGCGCCTGTTCGCCAAGGTGCTGCGTCGTGGTGACTTCTACGGCGCGCGCATCGACCGAGCTCTGCCGGATCGCCAGCCGCTGCCGCGTCCGGATCTGCGTCAGTACCAGATCGGCGTAGGCCCGATCGCCGTGTTCGGCGCCAGCAACTTCCCGCTGGCCTTCTCCACCGCTGGTGGCGATACCGCTTCGGCCCTGGCTGCCGGTTGCCCGGTGGTGTTCAAGGCGCACAGCGGCCACATGGCCACCGCCGAGTGCGTGGCTGACGCGATCATCCGCGCCGCCGAGAAAACCGGCATGCCGAAAGGCGTGTTCAACATGATCTTCGGTTCCGGCGTCGGCGAAGCGCTGGTCAAGCATCCGGCCATCCAGGGCGTGGGCTTCACCGGTTCGCTGAAAGGCGGCCGTGCCCTGTGCGACCTGGCCGCTGCCCGTCCGCAGCCGATCCCGGTGTTCGCCGAGATGTCCAGCGTCAACCCGGTGATCGTTCTGCCGGGCGCCCTGAAAGCGCGTGGCGCCACCGTGGCCAAGGAGCTGGCTGGCTCCGTGGTGCTGGGTTGCGGTCAGTTCTGCACCAACCCGGGCCTGGTCATCGGCATTCGCAGCGCCGAGTTCAGCGACTTCGTCGCCGACCTGGCCGATGCCATCGGCGCGCAGCCGGCACAGACCATGCTCAACGCCGGCACCCTGCGCAGCTACGCCAGTGGCGTGGCGCAGCTCAAAGGCCATGCCAAGGTCACTCACCTGGCGGGCAACGAGCAGGCCGGCAACCAGGCGCAACCGCAGCTGTTCAAGGCTGACGTGAGCATGCTGCTCGAGGGTGACCACCTGCTGCAGGAAGAAGTCTTCGGCCCGACCACCATCGTCGTCGAAGTGGCCGATCGTGACGAGCTGACCCGCGCGCTGCAGAGCATGCACGGCCAGCTGACCGCGACCCTGATCGCCGAGCGTGAAGACCTGAGCGCCTTCCGCGACCTGCTGCCGCTGCTGGAAGTCAAAGTGGGCCGTGTGCTGCTTAATGGCTACCCGACTGGTGTGGAAGTCTGCGACTCCATGGTCCATGGCGGCCCGTACCCGGCGACTTCCGACGCTCGCGGCACTTCGGTCGGCACCCTGGCGATCCACCGCTTTCTGCGTCCGGTGTGCTACCAGAACTACCCGGACGAAGTGCTGCCCGAGGCGCTGCAGAACGCCAACCCGCTGGGTATCCAGCGTCTGGTTGACGGTGTGCACACCCGTGATGCCCTGAGCTGAGTCTTTCAGCCCGACCCCACGATGCTGCGCCCATCCCGGCGCAGCGTTATCCCTCGCGGTGCTTTGGCACCGCTTTTTTTAACCTGTCGAAGACAACAACAAGATATGACACCTACTTTCTGCCGTACCCCACTGTTTGCCGCCTGTAGCATGGTCAGCGCCATCGCCGCTCTGCCTTTTGGCAGCGTCCACGCCGCAGGCTTCGTCGAAGATGCCAAGGTCACCCTCGGCCTGCGCAACTACTACTTCAACCGCAATTACCTCAATAACACCGATCCGCGAATTCAGGGCGAACTCCAGGGCCAGGCCGAAGGCTGGACGCAGAGCTTCATTCTCGATGCCCGTTCCGGCTTCACCGAAGGCACCGTCGGTTTCGGCCTGGATGTGCTCGGCCTTTACAGCATCAAGCTGGATGGCAACCGCGGCGCTGCCAACACCAACCTGATGCCGATTCACGACGACGGCCAGGCTGCTGACCAGTTCGGCCGTACCGCCGTGGCGGCGAAAGCCAAGATTTCCAAGACCGAACTGAAGGTCGGTGAGTGGTTCGCCGTGCTGCCGATCCTGCGTGCCGACGACGGTCGTTCCCTGCCGCAAACCTTCCAGGGCGCTCAGCTCACCTCCAACGAAATAGATGGCCTGACCCTTTACGGCGGCCAGTTCTGGAAGAACAGCCAGCGTCACGATGCCAGCCGTGAAGACATGTCGTTCAACGGCGTAGCAGGCGATGACTTCAACTTCGGCGGCGGCGAATACCGCTTCAACGGCAACAACACCATGGTCGGCGTCTGGCACGCGCGCCTGGAAGACGTCTATCAGCAAAGCTACGTGCAGTTGACCCACAGCCAAGCGGTCGGTGACTGGGTACTGGGTGCCAACCTCGGCTATGTCACCGGCAAGGAAGAAGGCGCGGCCAAGGCCGGCAACCTGGACAACAAGGTCTATCAGGGCGCGCTCACTGCCAAGACCGGCAACAACAGCTTCATGGTCGCTTACCAGAAGCTCAGCGGTGATACCAAGTTCATGCGTATCGACGGCGCCAGCGGCGGCACTCTGGTCAACGACGGCTTCACCAACAGCTATGACAACCCGGAAGAACGCTCCTGGCAGATCCGCCACGATTACAACTTCGCCGGCCTCGGCATTCCCGGCCTGACCCTGATGAACCGTTACGTCAGCGGTAGCAACATCGACGTCTACACCAATGGCGTGAAAACCCGCGAAAACGCCGAGGAATGGGGCCGCGAATCCGAGCTGGCCTACACCATTCAGGAAGGTACGCTGAAGAACCTGAGCATCCGCTGGCGCAACTCCGACGTGCGCCGTGATGCAGGCCAGGATCTGCACGAGAACCGTCTGATCATCAACTATCCGCTGTCGATTCTGTAAGACGAGCGGCAGGGCGAGCAACCGCTCGCCCTGTGCTCATTCCCTCGTTCAACGCGCTGCCTGCGTCTTCTCCACCGCCTGGATGATCATCTTTGCCACATCGCCCGGGCGCGACTGCTGCGGCACGTGGCTGGCTGCGACCTCGGTGGTCTGTGCGCCGATCTTCTTGGCGAAGTCACGCTGCATCTCCGGCACGATCATGCGGTCGTCACTGGCGACGAGGTACCAGGACGGCTTCTGTGTCCAGGCCGCGACGCTGGTGCGCTCATCGAAGGCGGCCGCGCGGATCGGGCCCTGGGTGGCCGTCATGATTGCCGTTTGCTCGGCTGGCAGATCCTGCGCGAAGTCGGTGGCCATGCCCTGCGGCGTCAGGTACAGAAAGCCATTCTTGTCGGCTGCGATCTGGCTCGAACCCGGCGCGGTGCGATAGCCACTGTAGAGCTCTCCACTGGACTGGCCCGCGTTCGGCGCGAAGGCGGCGACATAGACCAGGCCACGTACTTTCTCGTCGGCGCCGGCCTGGCTGATCACCGTGCCGCCCCAGGAGTGGCCGACCAGTACCACGTCGCCTTCCTGATTGTTCAGCACGCGTTGGGTGGCGGCGACGTCGTCGGCCAGCGAGGTCAGCGGGTTTTGTACCACGGTGACCTGGATGCCTTTGTCCTGCAGCAGTGGCACGACCTTGGCCCAGTCAGAGCCGTCGGCGAAGGCGCCGTGGACGATCACCACCGACGGCTTGGCATCGGCAGCCTGGCTGCTGGCGGCGAAGAAGGGGCTGGCGATGGCGAGTGTCAGGATAAGCGGCTTGGTATTGAACATGATTGAATCTCCTGTGCTTGGGGGAGTTCAGTGTCGATAATGCGCCGGTGTCCCGGTATCGGTCGTTTATCCGAGGCCTGCAAATAAAGGAGAGCTGCAAGGTGAATGACGCCGTCGCGCTGGAAGACGTCATGCTGGCGCTGGCCATGGTCGGTGACCTGAGCATGGGCCAGCCCATCGACCAGTCGCGGCGTACCGCGCGCCTGGCGCAATGGCTCGTACAGGCCGGTGGCGGTGATCAGGCGCAAATCGATGCAGCCCGGCAGGTGGCGCTGCTGCGCTGGTCCGGCTGTACCGCCAACGCCGACGGCTTCATGCGTCTGCTCGGTGACGACGTCGGCGGCCGCCGCGCCATGCTCGCGCAAACCCTCGATGCCGCCGGCCAACGTGCCATGTTGCGCACCACGCCGCTGGCCCAGGTGCATTGCGAGATCGCCGGCGATATCGCCCGCACTCTGGCGCTGGGTGTGGAGGTCGAGCGAGGTCTGCGCCATATCTTCGAGTGCTTCGACGGCAGTGGCCGACCGCTGGGCCTGCGTCATCCCGATATTCCGCAGGTGGTTTACCACGTGGTGCTGGCTGGCGATCTGGAAATCCTCTCGCGCGCCCACGGCCTGGACGCGGCGCTGGAGTGGATCGGCGCGCAGGGTGATCGTCGTTATCCCGCTGAACTCGTCGGCCTGCTCAGCGGCCATGCAGCGGATTGGCTGCAAGCGCTGCGCACACCCGAGGGCGTGCAGCCTGCCAGCGGGCCGGAGGTTTCCCTGACCCTCGTGGGCGACGTGATCGATCTCAAACTGCCCTGGCTGGCCGGCTATTCACGCCAGGCCGCGAGCCTGGTGCGCGACGCTGCTCGGCTCTGGGGCTTGCCCGAAGATCGCCTCGACATGCTGGCCAAGGCCGCGCTGATCCATGGCCTGGGCCGGGCGGCAGTGCCCAATCGAATCTGGAGTACGCCCGGCCCGCTGCTCGACGGTGATCTCGAAGCGGTGCGCCTGGTGCCCTACTGGACGCACCGCGCCTGCAGCCAGATCGGTGGCCTGAGCGAAGCCGGGCAGCTGGCTGCGCACGCCTACGAACGCCTGGATGGCAGCGGCTATTTCCGCTCGCTGAGCGGCGACACGCTGAGCGCTGAACACCGCCTGCTGAGCGCCGCACTGGCCTGGCTCGCACTGCGCGGCGAACGCCCCTGGCGAGCGGCTCTCAGTGACGAGCAGGCCGCCCAAGTATTGCTGGATGAAGCCGAGCAGGGCCGCTTCGACCCGCGGGCCTGCCAGGCGGTGATCAGCGCTGCGCACGGCGAGCAGGCGCCGCTGGCCAGTAAACCCGGCAACGGCCTGCTCAGCGAACGCGAGACGCAGATTCTGCAGCGCATCAGCAGCGGGGCGAGTAACAAGGAAGTGGCGCGCGACCTGGGCATCAGCCCGAGCACGGTGCGCACCCATGTCGAAAGCGTGTTCCGCAAGCTGCAGTGTTCGACGCGCGCGGCGGCAACCTTGAAGGCGCTGACGCTGGGAGTGATTTGAGAGCTGCATTGGTGTCTGGTGGCTGTCGTCTCGTCCAGAAATCCGACGGATTTAGCCTCTGGCCAACCGCATTTGGTTAACATGCGCCGTTTAGTTTTTGCCGCCGTGAGCTAGCTTGCTCCGGCTGCCAAGCGTTCAGACACGGAGCATCTGCAGTGAACCACGCGGTCCACAACAAACTGGTTTCTTTCATCTGGTCGATTGCCGACGACTGTCTGCGTGATGTGTATGTGCGTGGCAAGTATCGCGACGTTATCCTGCCCATGGTGGTGTTGCGCCGCCTGGATGCCCTGCTGGAGCCGACCAAGCCCAAGGTGATGGAAGAGCTGGCCTTCCAGCGCAGCGCCATGAGCACTACCGAGCTGGACGATAGCGCCCTGCGCGCGGCATCAGGCTACGTGTTCTACAACATCAGCAACTGGACGCTGAGCCAGCTCTACAAGACCGCCACCAACAACCAGCAGATTCTCCAGGCTAACGTCGAGGAATACCTCGACGGCTTCAGCGACAACGTCAAGGACATCATCCGCCGCTTCAACCTCAAGGCCCAGGTGCGCCACATGGCCAGCAAGGACGTGCTGCTGGACGTGCTGGAGAAGTTTACCTCGCCCTATATCAACCTCACCCCCGCAGACGCGGAAGACCCCAAGGGCAACCGCCTGTCAGCCCTGAGCAACCTGGGCATGGGCTACGTCTTCGAGGAGCTGATCCGCAAGTTCAACGAAGAGAACAACGAAGAGGCCGGCGAACACTTCACCCCGCGCGAAGTGATCGAACTGATGACTCACCTGGTCTTCGACCCGATCAAGGATCGCCTGCCCAACGTCATGACCATCTACGACCCGGCCTGCGGCAGCGGCGGCATGCTCACCGAGTCGCAGAACTTCATCGAGGAGAAGTACCCCGCGCAGGGCACCACGCGCGATGTCCACCTGTACGGCAAGGAAATCAACGACGAGACCTATGCCATCTGCAAGTCGGACATGATGATCAAGGGCAACAACCCGGCCAACATCCGCCCCGGTTCCACCCTGTCGGTGGACGAGTTTGCCGGCAGCCGTTTCGATTTCATGCTGTCCAACCCGCCTTACGGCAAGAGCTGGGCCAGCGAGCAGAAATTCATCAAGGACGGCGGCGATGTCATCGACCCGCGCTTCAAGGTCAGCCTCGCAGACTACTGGGGCAACCTGGAGATGCAGGACGCCACCCCGCGCTCCAGCGACGGCCAACTGCTGTTCCTCATGGAAATGGTCAGCAAGATGAAGGCACCAGGCGACAGCGGCCTCGGCTCGCGCATCGCCTCGGTGCACAACGGCTCCAGCCTGTTCACCGGCGACGCTGGCGGCGGCGAGAGCAATATCCGCCGTTACCTGATCGAGAACGACCTGCTCGACGCCATCATCCAGTTGCCCAACAACCTGTTCTACAACACCGGCATCACCACCTACATCTGGCTGCTGTCGAGCAACAAACCGGCGCAGCGCCGGGGCAAGGTGCAACTGATCGACGCCAGCCTGCTCTACCGCAAGCTGCGCAAGAACCTCGGCAACAAGAACTGCGAGTTCGCCCCCGAGCATATCGAGCAGATCACCCAGACCTACCTTGACCTCGCCAGCATCGACCGCCCGGCTGGCGGCGACGGCATTGCCGCGCAGGTGTTCGACAACCGCGATTTCGGCTACCACAAGGTCAGCATCGAGCGGCCAGACCGGCGCAAGGCGCAGTTCAGTGCCGAGCGCATCGAAACCCTGCGCTTCGACAAGGCTCTGCGCGAGCCCATGCAGTGGATCTACCAGCAGTGGGGCGAAGCGGTGTACCAGGACGACACCCTGGCCCAGCACGAGAAAGCCATTCTCGCCTGGTGCGAAGAGCAAGGCCTGGAGCTCAACACCAAGCACCGCAAGAAGCTGCTGAGCCTGGAAACCTGGGCCAAGCAATCGCTGCTGTTTACCGTAGCCAACTACCTGATGCAGGCCATCGGCCACGAGGAGTTCGACGACTTCAACCTGTTCGCCAAACTGGTGGACAAGGTGCTCAAGCAACTGGGCAAGGACGCCGGCATCAAGCTCGCCGCCAGCGAGCGCAACCAGCTGCTCAATGCCGTGAGCTGGTACGACGAAAACGCCGCCAAGGTCATTCGCAAGGTGGAGAAGTTCGACCGCGCCGAACTGGCTGCGCTGCTCGGCCGCTTGGGCTGTAATGAAGTCGACCTACCGGATTTCGGTTACTACCCGAGCGACAAGGCTGGCGAATTTATCACCTACGAGCCCAACAGCGACCTGCGCGACAGCGAAAGCATCCCCCTGGCCGATTCCATCCACCGCTTCTTCAAGGCCGAAGTGCAGCCCCATGTGGCAGAAGCCTGGATCAATCTGGAGTCGGTAAAGATCGGCTACGAGATCAGCTTCAATAAATACTTCTACAAGCATCAGCCACTGCGCAGCATGGAAGAGGTGGCGCGGGAGATCGTGGCGCTGGAGCAGCAGGCGGAAGGGTTGATTGCGGAGATTTTGGGGCTGGATGTCGCCGAACTGTCGGGTGCTAGTCATGGCTAATGCATTAGTAGGGGATACCAAATACAGCACTTATAAATATTCTGGGCTGGAGTGGCTTGGCAGTATTCCAAGCCACTGGGAAGTCAAAGCGCTCAAGCATGGTGCCACCATTGTTTTAGGTAAGATGCTCTGTCCCGAAAACAAGGGCGGGTATTTTTTACGGCCATATTTGAAATCAAAGAATATTCAGTGGTTGAATGCAGAAACATCCTCCGTTGATGAGATGTGGTTCTCAAAGGGAGAGATGGAGCTGTATCGTTTAAAAAAGGCCGACCTAGTGCTAAGCGAGGGAGGCGAAGTAGGCAAGACGTGCTATTGGAATGAAGAGCTGCCTGAATGCTATATCCAAAATTCGGCCCATAGGGTACGTTTTTTTAAAGGCCATAACCCTAGGTATTTCTTATATCAATTTTTTTCGGCAGGAAACATTGGGTACTTCGATTCAATAGTCAACAGAGTAAGTATTGCGCATTTAACCCGAGAAAAATTAGCCAATACAAATTTCGCTTTTCCTACTGAACAGGAGCAGGCGGATATCGCCCATTTTCTTGATCAGCAGTCGGTTCAAATTGATGCAGTAATACAGATCAAAGAACGCCAAATTGAACTGCTGAAAGAACGCAAGCAGATATTGATCCAGCAGGCCGTAACCCGTGGCCTTGATCCGCATGCACCTATGCGCGATTCCGGTATCGAATGGATTGGTGAGATTCCGGCGCATTGGCAGGCGCGACGATTCAAGTACCTTTTTTCACAGAGCCAGTTACCTGTGCGCTCTGGTGACGGCGTCGTTACCTCGTATCGTGATGGGCAGGTGACTCTGCGCTCCAATCGCCGTCTGTCAGGTTATACGGAAGCGATTCTTGAGGGTGGCTATCAAGGTGTTCGTAAAGGCCAGTTGGTGTTGAACTCAATGGATGCCTTTGAAGGAGCCATTGGCGTTTCGGAGTCCGATGGTAAATGCACCCCGGAGTATGTCGTTTGTGACTCGCTCTCCGATGAGTACTTGCCCGAATATTTCGCCTATCTGCTCAGGGAAATGGCGCTGGCTCGTTATATCCAGGTGATCTGCAACGCGGTTCGCCAGCGAGCCGTCCGCATCCGTTTCAATAACCTGGCTTCCCGCTTTATGGTGGTTCCGCCGATTGAAGAGCAGCGAGCTATCGTTGCGCACATCAAGGCCGAAGCGGAAAAGCAGGAGGCTGCCGTGGCGTTGCTGGAGCAGCAAATCACCAAACTCAAGGAATACAAGGCCACCCTGATCAATAGTGCCGTGACCGGCAAGATCAAGGTGCCGGGTGTGGTGGAGCCAACCGAGATCGAGGAACGGGAGATCGCCTGATGAGCGTTGAGCGCGACCTGAGCTATCTGCAATCGCTGTTGCGGGAGCTGTGCGCGCTGCCGCAGGAAACCGAGTGGGTGGAGTTCAAGCAGGATAACGACGATGTTCCGCTGATTGGCGAATACATCTCCGCCCTGGCCAATGCCGCCGCCCTGCTTGGCAAGGAGTACGGCTACCTGCTGTGGGGCATCGACGATGCCAGCCATGCCGTGATCGGCACGGCCTTCAAGCCTTCCACCGCACGTCATAAGCAGCAGGAGCTGGAGAGCTGGTTGCTGCAGAAGACCACGCCGAAGATTCACTTCCGCTTCTTCGAGTTCGTCTCCGCCGAGGGGCTGCCGGTGGTGATCCTGGAAGTCCAGGCGGCTCGCCATACGCCGGTGCAGTTCGATGGCGTCGAATATATTCGCGTCGGCTCCTACAAGAAGAAGCTGCGCGAGTTTCCGGAAAAGGAGCGGGCGCTCTGGCGCGTGTTCGACCGTGTGCCCTTCGAGCAGCAACTGGCCGTGCAGAACCTCGGCATCGACCAGGTGCTCAAGCTGCTCGATTATTCGGCCTACTTCGACCTCACCCACCAGCCCCTGCCGGAAGGCCGTGAGGCGATCCTCGCTGCGCTGGCGGCAGACCGCATGATCCAGCGCAGTGACAGTGGGCAATGGCATATCTGCAACCTGGGCGCGATCCTCTTCGCCAAGCGTCTGCAGGACTTCCCCGTGCTAGGACGCAAGGCCGTGCGGCTGATTCACTACAAGGGCAACGGCAAGCTGGAAACCCTGCGCGAGCTGACTGGCAACAAGGGCTATGCCCTGGGCTTCGAGGGCTTGATCGACATCCTGAAAACCCTGCTGCCGGCCAACGAGGAAATCGGCAAGGCGTTCCGCCAGGAAGTGCCGATGTATCCGGAGCTGGCCCTGCGTGAGCTGGTGGCCAACGCCATCATCCACCAGGACTTCAATCTGAGCGGCACCGGGCCGATGATCGAGTTGTTCGAGCGCCGCCTGGAAATCACCAACCCCGGCGTGCCGCTGGTCGACCCGCAGCGCTTTCTCGACAGCCCGCCGCGCAGTCGCAACGAGGGGCTGGCCTCCTTCATGCGCCGCATCGGCATCTGCGAGGAACGTGGCAGCGGCATCGACAAGGTGGTGGCGCAGACCGAGCTGTACCAGCTACCGGCGCCGATCTTCGAACAGACCGACGAGCACACCCGTGTGGTGCTGTTCGCCCATCAGGACTACCGCGACATGGGCCAGGAGGATCGTATTCGTGCCTGCTATCAGCACTGCTGCCTGAAGTACGTGAACCGCGAACCGATGAACAACACCTCGTTGCGTCAGCGCTTCCAAATCGACGAAGGCAATAGCGCCATGGTCAGCCGAATCATCAAGCAGACCATCGAGGCGGGGTTGATCCGTTTGTATGATCCGGCTGCCAACCGCAAGGCTTATCGTTATGTGCCCTGCTGGGCCTGACCGATCTCATTTGACGGTCATTTGACTGGCGCACTCTTGGCGGCAGGGAAATCAGGCCAAAGGCCCAGGTTTTAGGCGCTTGCCGGCATGCCGCTCATTTGCCGGCCATTTGACTGAATGTCTAGCGCTAGACGAATAAGCCGATTCGTTAGACATTCGGCAAGCGCTCAGCCCGCTTCACTACTGGCTGCGATGCCAGGTAAATCAGTGGGTTAGTGGTGGTTCAGGTAGGTGATGGCAAATGTCTAAGCCCTTCCTGGCCAAATGGTTTAGACATTTGTACCCCGCGCCGGGCGAGCCTGGCGCAGGCAAGAAGGACAGGCACAAGGAAGCTGGCATGGTAAGCAAGACCAACGAACGGGCGCTGGAAGCCAGCATCGAGAAGTATCTGACGGGCACCTGCCTGGAAGAGTTGGCGGCTGTTCGCGAGGATGCCGCCGAGCAACCCTTCAGTGCCAACCATGGCTATCGCCTCGGGCGCGCCCAGGATTTCAATGCCCGCTACGCGGTCGATACCCGTGTGCTTTGGCAGTTTCTGCAGGACAGCCAGAGTGAAGCGCTGGATTGCCTCAAGCAGCGCTACAGCGATTGGGATTTGCGCATCCTGGAGCGTTTCGACCGCCTGGTGAGCAAGTACGGCGTGCTGCACCTGCTCAAGCGCGGCCTGGCCATCGACGATGTACACCTCGACCTGATGTACCCGGCGCCGCTGGCCAATAGCTCGCAACGAATCAAGCAGCAGTTCGCCGCCAATATCTTCAGCAGCACGCGCCAGGTGCGCTACTCCCTGAGCAATACGCTGGAAGAGCTGGATATGGTGCTCTTCATCAACGGCCTGCCCTTCGCCACCCTGGAACTGAAGAACCCCTGGACGGGACAGACAGCCCGCTATCACGGTCAGAGGCAGTACAAGCAGGAACGTGACAGCAGCCAGCCGCTGCTGCAGTTTGGCCGCTGCCTGGTGCACATGACGGTGGATACCGACGAGGTCTATATGACCACCCGGCTGGCGGGCGCCGCGACCTTCTTCCTGCCGTTCAACAAGGGGCGCAACCACGGTGCCGGCAACCCACCGAACCCCGACGGGCATCGCAGCGCCTATCTGTGGCGGGAGATTTTCAGTCGCGAGAGCGTGGCCAACATCATTCAGCATTTCGTGCGTATGGATGGCAGTAGCAAGACACCGCTGGCCAAGCGCACGCTGTTCTTCCCGCGCTATCACCAGCTCGATGTGGTGCGCCGCCTGGTGAAGCACGCCAGCGAGCAAGGTGTGGGGCAGCGTTATCTGATCCAGCATTCGGCGGGCTCGGGGAAGTCCAACTCGATTACCTGGGCGGCTTATCAGTTGATCGAAACCTACCCGGCCTCACTGGCGGTTGCTGGCGCGCGGGCGTTGAGCGAGCCGTTGTTCGACTCGGTGATCGTGGTGACTGACCGCCGCCTGCTGGACAAGCAGTTGCGCGAGAACATCCGCGAGTTCTCCGAGGTGAAGAACATCGTCGCACCGGCGCTGAAGTCCGCCGATCTCAAGCAGGCCTTGGAGCAGGGCAAGCGCATCATCATCACCACCATCCAGAAGTTCCCGGTGATCGTCGATGGCATCGACGACATGGCGGGCAAGCGCTTCGCCGTGATCATCGACGAGGCGCACAGCTCGCAGGATGGCAGCGCCCACGGAACGATGAACCGGGTGATGGGTGGCGCCGAGCTGGATGACACGCAGGAGAAGATCCTCAGCGCCATCAAGAAAAGCAAGATGCGTGGCAATGCCTCCTACTTCGCCTTCACCGCCACGCCTAAGAACAGCACGCTGGAGAAGTTCGGCGAGCGGCAGGCCGGTGGCCGCTTCGAGCCCTTCCACCTGTATTCGATGAAGCAGGCCATCGAGGAGGGCTTCATTCTCGACGTGTTGGCCAACTACACGACCTATCGCAGCTATTACGAGATCAAGAAATCTATTCAGGACAACCCGCTGTTCGACAAGCTGAAGGCGCAAAAGAAGCTGCGTGCCTATGTCGAGCGCGACCAGCAGACCATCGATGCCAAGGCAGAGATCATGCTGGAGCACTTCATCGATCAGGTCGTCACGCCGAAGAAGCTCAAGGGCCAGGCCAAGGGCATGGTCATCACCCAGAACATCGAGGCTGCCGTCCGTTACCACAAGGCCATCAGCCGCCTGCTGGCGGAGCGCGACAAGCCGTTCAAGGCGCTGATTGCTTTTTCCGGGGAGAAGCTGGTCGATGGTATTGAGTACAGCGAAGCGCAGATCAATGGCTTTCCCGAAGCCGATACGCGGGATCACTTCGATACCGAGCAATACCGCCTGCTGGTGGTGGCCAACAAATACCTGACCGGCTTCGACCAGCCCAAGCTGTGTGCCATGTACGTGGACAAAAAGCTGCAGGACGTCCTAGCCGTACAGGCGCTGTCGCGCCTCAATCGCTCGGCGCCCAAATGGGGTAAGAAAACCGAGGATCTGTTCGTGCTCGACTTCTTCAATGAAGTGGACGCCATCAAGCAATCCTTCGATCCGTTCTACACCGCAACCAGCCTGTCGCGCGCGACGGACATCAACGTGTTGCACGAGCTCAAGGATCAGCTTGACGAGGTGGGTGTGTATGAATGGCCCGAGGTGGAAGCGTTCGCCAGGCAATACTTCGACAATGTCGAGGCGGGCCAGCTAGGTGTGTTGATCGATGTAGCCGTCGAACGCTTCGATCATGAGCTGGCGTTGGAGGAAGAGGCCAAGATCGACTTCAAGATCAAGGCCAAGCAGTTCGTGAAGATCTATGGCCAGATGGCTTCGATCATGCCCTATGAGATCGTTGCCTGGGAAAAGCTGTTCTGGTTCCTCAAGTTCCTGATCCCCAAGCTCAAGGTGCAGGACAAGGACGCCGATGAGATCGATGCCCTGCTCAACTCTGTCGATTTGGCGTCCTACGGGCTGGAGCGGGTCAAGCTCAACCACCAGATCGTGCTGGATGAGGCGGATACCGAACTGGATCCGGCGAACCCTAACCCGCGTGGGATTCATGGTGGTGATGAGGACAAGGATCCGCTGGATGAGATCATCCACACCTTCAACGAGCGCTGGTTCCAGGGTTGGGGTGTGACCACCGAGGAAAAGCGGGTGAAATTTCTCAGCATCCTCAAGGGCATTCAGGAACACCCGGACTTCGAGGCCAAGTACCAGCAGAGCCATGACAACGACCACAAGAATCTGGCGTTCGAGAAAATTTTCGATGAGGTGATGTTGATGCGTCGCCGCCAGGACTTGGAGCTGTATCGACTGGTGGCTAGCGATGCGGCCGTCCGGTCTACGCTGCAACAAGGTTTGCGCGGGCTTTTGGGATAGAGGGCGCAAACAAAAAGGCCCCAAGTTTTCACTTGGGGCCTTTTGTTATCTGGCGCACTCGGCGGGATTCGAACCCACGACCCCTGCCTTCGGAGGGCAGTACTCTATCCAGCTGAGCTACGAGTGCGTTGCGGGGCGCAATCATACGCATCTCGGCGGTTAGCGTCCATTCTGCATGAGTGTGCATTATTCAGAACGGACTTTACACTTTTGGGCCGCCTGAACCTTAGTTTCAGAAGTTTTTGCCATTATTTTATGGATTTTGCTTGGTCGCCTATTGCCCTTTACCCCTGCCGATCCTAGGATTCGTTTGAGATTTCAAACGGCGTGTTCGGTCATTCTGAACCCTCGCACGTTCAACGGCTCTGAATCCATTACCAGGTCCCGCACGGCTCCTTTTCGGCCTTGCGGGCTCTGCCCGTGACTCCAACGACTTACGCCGACGCCCGGGCGCCGGAACTGAAGGAGACTGCCATGCAACTGAAAGACCCCCAGCTGCTGCGCCAACAGGCTTATATCGATGGCCAGTGGTTGGACGCCGACAGCGGTCAGACCATTGCCGTGAACAACCCGGCGACCGGCGAGATCATCGGCCATGTTCCGAAAATGGGCCGTGCTGAAACCCGCCGCGCCATCGAGGCTGCCGAGAAGGCGCTGCCGGCCTGGCGTGCGCTGACTGCCAAGGAGCGTGCGAACAAGCTGCGTCGCTGGTTCGAGCTGCTGATGGAAAATCAGGACGACCTCGGTCGCCTGATGACCCTGGAGCAGGGCAAGCCGCTGGCCGAAGCCAAGGGCGAGATTGCCTACGCCGCCTCCTTTATCGAGTGGTTCGCCGAGGAAGCCAAGCGCGTCTACGGTGACGTGATCCCCGGCCACCAGCCGGACAAGCGCCTGATCGTGATCAAGCAGCCGATCGGCGTCACCGCGGCCATCACCCCGTGGAACTTCCCTGCCGCGATGATCACCCGCAAGGCAGGCCCAGCGCTGGCCGCTGGTTGCACCATGGTCATCAAGCCGGCCTCGCAAACCCCGTTCTCCGCCCTGGCCCTGCTCGAGCTGGCCGAGCGCGCCGGTATCCCCAAAGGTGTGCTGAGCGTGGTCACCGGTAGCGCTGGTGAAGTGGGTGGCGAGCTGACCAGCAACCCGGTCGTGCGCAAGCTGTCCTTCACTGGCTCGACCGAAATCGGCCGCCAACTGATGGCCGAATGCGCCCAGGACATCAAGAAGGTGTCGCTGGAGCTGGGCGGCAACGCGCCGTTCATCGTCTTCGA
Source organism: Pseudomonas alcaliphila JAB1 (assembly GCF_001941865.1). NCBI lineage: Bacteria > Pseudomonadati > Pseudomonadota > Gammaproteobacteria > Pseudomonadales > Pseudomonadaceae > Ectopseudomonas > Ectopseudomonas alcaliphila. The sequence continues at coordinate 231,307 of NZ_CP016162.1, forward strand.
TGACGCCGACCTGGACGCTGCCGTCGAAGGCGCGCTGATCTCCAAGTACCGCAACAACGGCCAGACCTGCGTCTGCGCCAACCGTATCTACGTGCAGGACGGTGTCTACGATGCCTTCGCCGAGAAGCTGATCGCGGCAGTGAGCAAGCTGAAGATCGGCAATGGTCTGGAAGATGGCACCACCACCGGTCCGCTGATCGACGAGAAGGCCGTGGCCAAGGTGCAGGAGCACATCGAGGACGCCGTGGGCAAAGGCGCCAAGCTGGCCCTGGGCGGCAAGCCGCACGCCCTGGGTGGCACCTTCTTTGAACCGACCATTCTGCTCGACGTACCGAAAACCGCCGCCGTTGCTAAAGAAGAGACCTTCGGCCCGCTGGCGCCGCTGTTCCGCTTCAAGGACGAGGCCGAAGTGGTCGCCATGGCCAACGATACAGAGTTCGGCCTGGCTTCCTACTTCTATGCCCGCGACCTGGGCCGCGTGTTCCGCGTGGCCGAAGCGCTGGAGTACGGCATGGTGGGTATCAACACCGGCCTGATCTCCAACGAAGTCGCGCCGTTCGGCGGCGTGAAGGCGTCCGGCCTGGGCCGTGAAGGCTCCAAGTACGGCATCGAGGACTACCTCGAGATCAAGTACATGTGCCTCGGTGGAATCTGATTCGGAAATCCGCTGATTTCCAAGGCGGGGCAAGGTGCGAAAGAGCGTGCGGCGCCCCGGTTGTAAGTCGTAACCCTATTGAGTCCCTCGCGGGCTCGGTTCAGTCGATCATCGCATGCTGAGCCGACCTCCCGCCGGGGATGACCATGAGGACACCATGAGCAAGACCAACGAATCCCTGCTGCAACGCCGTGCCGCCGCTGTTCCGCGCGGTGTTGGCCAGATCCACCCGATCGTCGCCGAGCGCGCCGAGAACGCCACTGTGTGGGACGTCGAAGGCCGCGAGTACATCGACTTCGCCGGCGGTATCGCTGTGCTGAACACCGGCCACCTGCATCCGAAGGTGATCGCCGCTGTTCAGGAGCAACTGACCAAGCTGACCCACACCTGCTTCCAGGTGCTGGCGTACGAGCCCTACATCGAGCTCTGTGAGGAGATCGCCAAGCGCGTACCGGGCGACTTCGCCAAGAAAACCCTGCTGGTCACCTCCGGCTCCGAAGCCGTCGAGAACGCCGTGAAGATCGCCCGTGCCGCCACCGGCCGTGCTGGCGTTATCGCCTTCACCGGCGCCTACCACGGCCGCACCATGATGACCCTGTCGCTGACCGGCAAGGTCGTGCCGTACTCCGCCGGCATGGGCCTGATGCCTGCTGGCGTGTACCGCGCCCAGGCGCCTTGCCCGCTGCATGGCGTGAGTGAGGACGAGTCCATCGCCAGCATTGAGCGCGTGTTCAAGAACGACGCACAGCCGCAGGACATTGCCGCGATCATCATCGAGCCGGTGCAGGGCGAGGGTGGTTTCTACGTCAACTCCCCAGCCTTCATGCAGCGCCTGCGTGCCCTGTGCGACCAGCACGGCATCCTGCTGATCGCTGACGAAGTACAGACCGGCGCAGGCCGTACCGGCACCTTCTTCGCCACCGAGCAACTGGGCGTAGTGCCCGACCTGACCACCTTCGCCAAGTCCGTTGGCGGTGGCTTCCCGATCTCCGGCGTGTGCGGCAAGGCCGAGATCATGGACAAGATCGCTCCCGGTGGCCTGGGCGGCACCTACGCCGGCAGCCCGATCGCCTGCGCTGCGGCCCTGGCCGTACTCAAGGTGTTCGACGAAGAGAAGCTGCTGGATCGCTCCAACGCCGTTGGCGAGAAGCTCAAGGCGGGCCTCAAGACCATCGCCGAGAAGCACAAGGTGATCGGTGATGTGCGCGGCCTGGGTTCGATGGTCGCCATCGAGCTGTTCGAAGGCGGTGACCACAGCAAGCCGGCTGCCGAACTGGTCGGCAAGATCGTTGCCCGCGCGCGCGACAAGGGCCTGATCCTGCTGTCGTGCGGTACCTACTACAACGTCATCCGTTTCCTGATGCCCGTCACCATCCCTGACGCGCAATTGGAAAAAGGCATCGCCATCGTTGCCGAGTGCTTCGACGAACTGGCCTGAGCCGTAAGTTGAGCACGCGCCTGCGTGCTCATCAAAAGACCCGCCTTGTGCGGGTCTTTTTTTGCCTTGGATTCTCTATCTGGTTGACGAGGTAAAGTGATCGTTTTACCTTGGCCTACATGAATATAGATACCAAACTCATCTCAGCCGCCGAAAATCTGTTCGACTGTCACGGCTTCAGCGCAACCGGCATGGATCGACTGGCCCAGGCCGCAGGGATGTCCAGCCGGACGTTGTACAAGCATGCCGGCAGCAAGAACGAGCTGATTGCCGCGGTGCTGATGACCCGTGGGCAGCGTTTCTTGCAGCGCCTTGAGGTCGACAGTGTCGAGGCGTTGTTCGATGCCTTGGCCGGCTGGATGAGTGAAGAGGGCGCGCGCGGTTGCCTGTTCCTGCGTGCCCAGGGCGAGCTCGGCAGCGCGGTATCGGAAGTCACCGAGGCGGTGCTCGCCTACAAGGCTCGATTCGCTGAGACGGTTGCACAGATTCTCACGCGTCAGCTCGGAGCGAACGCCAATGCCGAGCTGGTTGATCAGGTCGTCATCCTCATCGAGGGGGCGACGGCTGCAGCCAGCTACCGTGGCCTGGATGCCGTCGCCAGCGCACGCAAGGCCGCGAGCCTGCTGGTCGAGCGAGCGCGGCAATGACCCGCGGCTTTTCTCTCGGTGCCACCGGCTTTGGACTGATCGCCATCTGCTATGGTTTTGCGCGTTTCGCGTTCGGCCTGTTCCTGCCACAGATCGAGGCTGACCTCGTGTTGCCGGATGCCGTTGGCGGCCTGATCGCCGGTGGCTCCTTTCTCGGCTACTGCCTAGCCATTGTCCTGGCCGCACAATTGACCGAGCGTATTGGCGCTCGTGCTGTTGCGCTGTGCGCGGCGCTGGTTGCCGCCTTGGGCATGCTGGGTATAGCGCTGGCACCCACGGCTGCTTGGCTGGCCGGTGCAGTGTTGCTAGCGGGGATGAGTACCGGCTTGGCTTCCCCACCCATGGCCGCAGCGGTGGCGGCAGTGGTAGAGCCGCGACGACAGGACGCCACCAATACCCTGATCAATGCCGGTACCAGTGCCGGAGTTATCCTCTGCGGCCCTGTCGCGCTGCTGCTCGGTGCTGAGTGGCGCCTGGCCTATGCCGTGTTCGCCTGCTCGGCCCTCGCTCTGGCGCTGTTTGCGTACTTCTGCGTACCTGATACCGCACGCTCGCAGGCGCCTGTCACCAGGGGCGGGCCGCGGTTCAGCATCACGCTGAAGCGCCTCGTCGTCGCTTCGTGACTGATGGGCGCGGCCAGCACGGCGCTGTGGTCGTTCGGCAGTCAGATCGTCGCGCAGCGCCTGAGTTGGGGGAGCGCGGGCTCTGGTCTGCTCTGGGTGGTGATCGGCGCTGCTGGCATCGCTGGCGCAGGTGCCGGCAGTCTGATCGCTCGGCTAGGCGTGGACTGGGCGAATCGACTGTGTCTTGGCGCATTGGCGGTCGCCATCGTCCTGGTCGGCATGGGCAACGTGCCCGCTTCGGCACTGCTCGGCGGTGCGTTGTTCGGCGCGGCCTATATCACCCTGAGTGGCATCTATCTGGTCTGGGGTGTGGCGGCGCTTCCCGAGCGACCTGCGACCGGGCTCACCGTTGCCTTTCTCGGCATCGCCATCGGTCAGACGCTGGGGGCGCCAGTCTTCGGTTTGCTGGTGAGCAGGCTGAGCATGGATCACGCCGTGTGCCTGTTCGCGCTGTTGGCACTGGCTGCCGGGGCGATGCGCTCGACCGTCGCCGAAACTGTGCGCTCAAGCCCTATCGGCTGTGCAGAAAAAGGCCCGCATTAGCGGGCCAAAGGGTGACAAGCAACAACAGGATTCGGGGTGGCTGGAACCTGCCAGGCAGGTTCCAGTCAGGTGCTTACTTGGCTTCGAAGATCACGTAGACCTTGCGGCAGGCTTCGAGCACTTCCCAGGTGCCGGAAAAGCCGGCAGGAATCACGAAACGGTCGCCGGCGCGTACGGTCTTGGCGTTGCCGTCGGCGTCACGCAGCACGGACACGCCCTGGAGAATCTCGCAGTACTCGTGCTCGGTGTAGCTCACCGTCCACTGACCCGCGGCGCCTTCCCAGATGCCGGTGCTGAACTGGCCGCACGGGCTGCTGTAGTGGTTGCGCACGCTTTGCTCCGGATCGCCCTTGAGCACTTTTTCCGGCGCTGGGCGATAGTGTTCGGCGGCCGTGCCGGCCTGGGCGAAGTCGACGATCTGTTCGATGTTCATCTGGCTGTTCCATGGTTTCGGTGGCGGCAACCGCGCGACCAGAGGGCCTTTGCGGGAAAGTCGTGGCAGCAGTCTATGTTTTAAAAAACGAACATGACAAGGGCTTTTTCCGGTCCGTGTCAAAAATATTGAAAAGCCACAGCCCTCTGGTTTAGTGTGTCAGACAGGATTTGGCCAGCGATCTGGCCTTGCAGAATTATTGACAGTGCGCGCCCTCGCGGACGCCGCTTCCACCCATTGAGAGGATGCCGGAATGACTAGCCTGACTCGTGCCGACTGGGAACAGCGTGCCAAGACCCTGACCATCGAAACCCGTGCGTTCGTACACGGTGAGTACCGCGCCGCCGAGTCTGGCGCTACCTTCGAATGCATCAGCCCGGTCGACGGCCGCCTGCTTGGCATGGTGGCCAGCTGTGACCAGGCTGACGCTGACGTGGCGGTCAAGGATGCCCGCGCCACCTTCGAATCCGGTGTGTGGTCGCGCATGGCCCCGGCCAAGCGCAAGAAGGTGATGATCCGCTTCGCCGAGCTGATCGAAGAGCATGGCCAGGAGCTGGCATTGCTGGAAACCCTCGACATGGGCAAGCCGATCAGCGACTCGCTGAGCATCGACGTCGGCAGCGCCGCCAACGCCATTCGTTGGAGCGGCGAGGCCATCGACAAGATCTACGACGAAGTCGCCGCCACCGCCCATGACGAGCTGGGCCTGGTCACCCGCGAGCCGGTCGGTGTGGTCGCCGCCATCGTGCCGTGGAACTTCCCGCTGCTGATGACCTGCTGGAAGCTTGGCCCGGCGCTGTCCACCGGTAACTCGATCATCCTCAAACCGTCCGAGAAGTCGCCGCTGACCGGTATCCGCATCGCCCAGCTGGCCATCGAGGCCGGCATTCCGGCCGGGGTATTCAACGTGCTGCCGGGCTTCGGTCACACCGTGGGCAAGGCTTTGGCATTGCATATGGATGTCGACACCCTGGTGTTCACCGGCTCGACCAAGATCGCCAAGCAGCTGATGATCTACGCTGGCGAATCGAACATGAAACGCGTCTGGCTGGAAGCCGGCGGCAAGAGCCCGAACATCGTCTTCGCCGACGCGCCGGACCTGCAGGCCGCTGCCGAAGCGGCTGCCAGCGCCATTGCCTTCAACCAGGGCGAAGTCTGCACCGCCGGTTCGCGCCTGCTGGTGGAGAACTCCATCAAGGACACCTTCGTGCCCATGGTGGTCGAGGCGATCAAGGCCTGGAAACCGGGCAACCCGCTGGACCCGGCGACCAACGTCGGCGCGCTGGTCGATACCACGCAGATGAACAACGTGCTGAGCTACATCCAGGCCGGCCATGACGACGGCGCCAAGCTGGTGGCTGGCGGCAAGCGGGTGATGGAAGAGACCGGCGGTACCTACGTCGAGCCGACCATCTTCGATGGCGTGAACAACGCCATGCGCATCGCCAAGGAAGAGATCTTCGGCCCGGTGCTGTCGGTGATCGGTTTCGACGATCAGGACGAAGCCATCGCCATCGCCAACGACACCGTCTACGGCCTGGCCGCCGCGGTATGGACCAGCAACCTGTCGCGCGCTCACCTGGTGGGCAAGGCGCTGCGTGCCGGCAGCGTGTGGATCAACCAGTACGACGGCGGCGACATGACTGCGCCGTTCGGTGGTTTCAAGCAGTCCGGTAACGGCCGCGACAAGTCGCTGCACGCGTTCGACAAGTACACCGAGCTGAAGTCCACCTGGATCAAACTGTAACGATAGCGGGGCGATCTCCTGGTCGTCGGCCATACGGCGTTGCGTCCTCGCTTTCAATGCTCACGTACTGCAGTACGCTGCGCTTGAAAGCTCCGGGGCGCCTGATTCGCTGGCGCTCACCCTTCGGGCCAGCCTTCGGCTGTTACTCCCGTTGGTCGTTGGTTCTGGCCTTAGCCCAGAAGATCTTTTTCGGCGCTGAATTTGGCCGGAAATCTATTTTGAAGGAGAGTCTTCTGGCTCTCCTGAGGTCCGCCCTTCGGGGCCGGCTCCCTGTGAGCCACACCTGCGGCCGGGTTTCCTTAGGGAGGTCCGGCCGTTTTGTTTGGTTATGGATCAATACCGTATGAGATCCAGCCGTTGCCACCGAGCGTGCGATGGCCTGGATTCGTAGGGTGTGCCGCGCGCACCAGCCATTTCTCACCTTGAGCAGAGGTGGGTGGTAAGCCCAGGTGCGCACGGCGCACCCTACGCCTTGCTCCAAGCCGCGCAGGCAACACAGGGTCGGAGCATTTTTTGTTTCAGAGCCACGACATAAAGGAGTCTGGCAATGCGTTGGGGCACCTATTTCGCCGTCTGCTCGGCGGTCATCAGCATCGGGTTAGCGCTGGGCGTGACCATGCCGCTGGTTTCGCTGCGCCTGGAAAGCTGGGGCTACGACTCCTTCGCCATTGGCGTGATGGCGGCGACTCCGGCTGTCGGCGTGCTGCTCGGCGCCTTGCTGGCCGGGCGTCTGGCGGCGCGCTTCGGCACCACCGTGCTGATGCAGCTGTGTCTGCTGCTAGGGGCGATATCGGTGGCGGGGCTGGCCCTGGTGCAGAACTACGCGGTCTGGGTGGGTCTGCGCCTGTTCATTGGCGTGGCCCTGACCGTGGTGTTCATCCTCGGCGAAAGCTGGATCAATCAACTGGCGGTGGAGAAGTGGCGTGGTCGCCTGGTGGCGTTGTACGGCACCGGTTATGCCCTCAGTCAGCTCAGTGGCCCGTTGCTGCTGACGGCGCTCGGTACGGCCACCGATGCCGGTTTCTGGACGGGCGTGTGCCTGTTGATCGGCGGTTCGCTGATTCTGCTCGGGCGCACCGGCGCACCCAAGGTGGATGCGCACAGCGCCTCGGGGCGTGGCCTGCTGGTGTTCTGCCGCAAGCTGCCGGCGATTGCCTGGGCGGTGATGTTGTTCGCTGCCTTCGAAGCGATGATGCTGACCCTGTTGCCGATCTACGGTCTGCGCCAGGGCTTCACCCAGGAGGTGGCGCTGTTCATGGTCAGCGTGGTGGTGGTGGGCGATGCGGTGCTGCAGCTGCCCATCGGTTGGCTGGCCGACCGCATGTCGCGGCAGTTGCTGTTCCGTGGTTGTGGCATCGTGCTGCTGGTGTCCAGCCTGGCGATTCCGCCGCTGTTGCATACGCCGGTGATCTGGCCGGTGCTGGTGGCGTTCGGTGCCAGCGCGGGCGGTCTGTTCACTCTGTCACTGATCATGATCGGTGAGCGTTACCGCGACGACGAACTGGTGCGCGCCAATGCTCATGTCGCCCAGTTGTGGGGCCTGGGCTGCCTGATCGGGCCACTCACCACCGGCGCCGTCAGCCAGTGGTTGAGCGGCCATGCGCTGCCGCTGTTGATGGCCGCTGGCGCCTTCGTGTTCATCATCCTGGCGAGCAAGCGCGGGGCCTTCAGCGAGATGGAAGCGGCGCGTTCCTGAACCGGCTCAGCGCCACTGCCCGAGATCCTGCGTGTGCTGCAGGTCGGCCTCTTCGATCAGTTCGGCGATGGTCGCGCCGATCTGCTTCACCGCCGCCTCGATGGTCGCGCTCGGCGGCTCGGCGTAGTTCAGGCGGATGCAGTTACGGTATTTGCCCGCCGCCGAGAAGATGCTGCCCGGCGCGATCTGGATCTTGTGCGGCAACAGCGCGCGATTGAGTTTCTGGCTGTCGAAGCCCTGAGGCATCTCCACCCAGAGCATGAAGCTGCCCTGCGGGCGGCTGACCCGGGTGCCGGCCGGGAAATAACGGCTGACCCAATCCACCATCAGGTCGCGACTGCGCAAGTACTGCGCACGCATGCGCCGCAGATGCGGTTCGTAGTGTCCGTCCTTGAGGAACTCGGCCAGGGCCAGCTGCGGTAGCTGCGCGGTGCTGCCGGTGCCCAGGTACTTCATGTGTACCACCTGCTCCAGATAGCGCCCTGGAGCGATCCAGCCGACGCGCAGGCCCGGTGCCAGGGTCTTGGAGAAGGAGCTGCAGAACAGTACACGGCCGTCCTCATCGAAGGACTTGATGCTGCGCGGGCGTGGGTAGCTGTAGGCGAGCTCGGCGTAGACGTCGTCCTCGATGATGGCCACGTCGAAGCGCTGCGCCAGGGCGACCAGGGCACGCTTGTTGGCGTCGGGCATGATGTAGCCAAGCGGGTTGTTGCAGTTGGGCGTGAGCTGGATGGCCTTGATCGGCCACTGCTCCAGGGCCATTTCCAGGGCGTCGAGGTTGATTCCGGTGAGCGGGTCGGTGGGCAGTTCCAGCGCCTTCATGCCGAAACCCTTGAGCGCCTGCATCACGCCGTGGAAGCTCGGCGAGTCGACCGCAACGATATCGCCGGGCTGGCAGATGGCGCGCACCGCCGCCGACAGCGCCTCGTGGCAACCGGTGGTGACCACCAGGTCTTCGGCTTCCAGCTGGCAGCCGGAGTCGAGCATCAGCCGGGCGATCTGTTCGCGCAGGCGAGCATCACCGCGAATGCCGCCGTAGGTGAGAACGTCCGGGTCCTGCCGACGCGCCTGGCGCGACAGGTTGCGCAGCAGCGGTTTCAGCGTCGGGCCGCTGATGTCCGGACGACCGCGGCCCAGCTGCAGCATGTCGTGCTGCGGTGAGCTGCTGATCAGCTCCAGCACGTGATCCCACTGCGAAACTTCCACCGGCCTCTGCGCCGCGCGGCTGATCTGCGGCAACGCGGGCATTTGTCGCCCCAGCGGTACGAAGTAGCCGGACTTCGGCCGCGGCGAGGCCAGACCCATGTCCTCCAGATGACGGTAGGCCTGCTGCACCGTGCTGAGGCTGACGCCGTGCTCCTGGCTGAGGCTGCGCACTGACGGCAGACGGTCGCCGGGACGGTACAGCCCCTGCTCGATGCGGGTGCCAAGCAACTCGGCCAGGTTCAGATAGAGCGTCATGACAGTCGTCCGGTTCGTCCAGGGTGAATTAACTGATACCAGTACAGATCAGCGCGGAAATTCCCATTCAGGGGAAAATGTGCGGAATCTGTATGGAGTTAATAAGAGTTTTTTGAATCTGTCATGACTTTTCTTCTGACGGCATTCTGATCTCCCATGACAGAAGACAACGGGAGAACAGCCATGACCGGGGTCAGCAATACAGATTTCGTAGCGGTGGGTGAGGCCGTGCGGATTACGAGGCACAAGGGCGAGACTCGCTACTTCGGCCGCGACTGGCCGGCCTTCTGGCGGCGCCTGAACACTCGTCGCGTGCTGCTCAAGCTCAACGACCAGCAACTGCGCGACATCGGCCTCAGCCGCGCCCAGGCCGAGCGCGAGGCGAGCCTGCCGTTCTGGAAGCTGTAAGGGCAGCTTCGCTGCACGGTACGCCTGTAGGAGCGGCTTTAGCCGCGATTTTAGGGTGTATGCCTACAGCAACTCTTTCAGCCGATGCCAGGCCATCCCCAGTGCCAGCAGCGGCGAGCGCAGGTGCTTGCCGCCGGGGAAGGTCATGTGCGGCACCTGGGCGAACAGATCGAAGCCACGGCTTTCCTGGCCGGCGATGGCCTCGGCGAGCAGCTTGCCGGCCAGGTGCGTGGCATTGACGCCGTGGCCGGCATAAGCCTGGGCGTGGAACACGTTGGGCTGATCCTTGAGTCGGCCGATCTGCGGCAGGCGGTTGGCGCCGATGCCGATCATCCCGCCCCATTGGTAGTCGATGCGCACATCGGCCAGTTGCGGGAACACCTTGAGCATCTTCGGCTTCATGTAGCCAGCGATATCGGCCGGATCACGCCCGGAATAGTGGCAGGCACCACCGAACAGCAGGCGGCGGTCGGCGGAGAGTCGGTAATAGTCGACTGTCACGCGCTGGTCGCACAGCGCCATATTCTGTGGAATCAGTTGCCGTGCCTGCTCTTCGGAGAGTTGTTCGGTGGCGATGATATAGCTGCCGGCCGGTAGCACCTTGCCGCTCAGGGTCGGGTTGAGGCCGTTGATGTAGGCATTACAAGCCAGCACCAGATACTTGGCGCGCACCTGGCCATTGGCGGTGTGCACGCGCACCTCGTTGCCGTAGTCGATGCGTGTCACCGGCGAGTCTTCGAACAGCTGCACGCCGAGCGATTGGGCGGCAGCGGCTTCGCCGAGCGCCAGGTTGAGCGGGTGCAGGTGGCCCGAGCCCATGTCGATCATGGCACCGTGATAGTTGTCGGAGCCGACCACTTCGTGGATGCGCTCCTTCGGCACCATGCGCAGTTCGTGACGATAGCCGAGGCTTTCCAGCTCGGCCTTGTCTTCGGCGAAGCCTTCCATGTGCGCCGGCTTGTTGGCCAGGTCGCAGTAGCCCCAGGTCAGATCGCAATCGATCTGGTACTGGGCGACGCGTGCGCGCACGATCTCCACCGCCTCCAGGCCCATCAGCTTGAACTGACGCACGCCGTCCTTGCCGACCACCGATTCGAACTGTTCGACATCATGGCCAACGCCGCGAATCAGCTGCCCGCCGTTGCGCCCGCTGGCGCCCCAGCCGATCTTGCGCGCTTCCAGCAGCGCCACCGACAGGCCTTTCTGGGCCAGCTCGATGGCGGTGTTCAGGCCGCTGAAACCGCCACCGACGATGCACACGTCCACCTGCAGCTCACCGCCAAGGGGCGGGTAGGCCTGCTGGTGATTGACGCTGGCGGCGTAATAGGAAGCGGCATGCTGCGGGCTGTGGACGGGCTGGTGAACGCGGGCGTTCATGTGCGAAATCCTGATTTTGTTGTGTGGAAAATTCAACGCAGCATAAGCGCGTGATCCGTCCGGCGCCAAGAGGCCAGCGGAAAAAAGCGGGATTTCCCGCTAGGTGTCGCGGGATCGCCAAGGTCGTGCGCATCACGCTCTCGCAGCAGTTCCCGGATTGCATCCGGGCTACGCCTGGTTTGCTGGGGCGCTGTAAACTGCCAACTTCGTATCAGGGCGCCCGAACATGAGCTGCACCGACCGCAAGATCGATCACCTGCGCCGCCAGATCCCGCGCTTCGACTGTGTGCCCGGTTGCCACGATTGTTGTGGGCCGGTCACGGCTTCGTCCGAGGAGCTGGCGCGCCTGCCGGTGAAAAGCGAGGCCGAACATGGCGCGGCGCTGGCCGAGTACAACTGCGTGCACCTGGGGCCCAATGGTTGCGAGGTGTACGACCAGCGCCCGCTGATCTGTCGCCTGTTCGGCACCACACCGCGTCTGCCTTGCCCGCATGGGCGTGGGCCGGAACTGCCGATCGAGCCGGCGGTGGAGCGCCAGGTGCACCGTCTGATCGCCACCACTCGCCAGCGACTCGTTTAGGCTGATGGCTCCCACGCTCTGCGTGGTAGCCCCCTGCAGTGGCGCTCCGCGCCACGACTTGCCGCGTGCAGCAGGCTGACGCAGAACGTCGGGGGCTGCATGCCCACACAGAGCGTGGGAACGATCAACCATCCCGTAGGAGCGAGCTCTGCTCGCGAACCAGGCCAGCAAAAGCTTCGCGAGCAGAGCTCGCTCCTACAGATTCACTCCGGCACCGGCAGTGCCAGGCTCTCCTTCACCTCTTCCATGACGATATAGCTCTTCGACTCACGCACGTGCGGCAGCTTGAGCAGGATGTCGCCGAGCAGCTTGCGGTAGCTGGCCATCTCGTTGATGCGCGCCTTCACCAGGTAATCGAAGTCGCCGGACACCAGGTGGCATTCCAGTACATGCGGCAGCTTGAGCACGGCGCGGCGAAACTCCTCGAAGGTGTCGCCGGATTTGTAGTCCAGGCTGATCTCGACGAACACCAGCAGGTTGGCCTTGAGGTGCTGCGGATTGAGGCGGGCGTGGTAGCCCATGATGATGCCTTCGCGCTCCAGGCGGCGTACGCGCTCGGTGCAGGGCGTGGTCGACAGGCCCACGCGCTCGCCCAGTTCGGTGAAGCTGATGCGCCCGTCCTCCTGCAGGATACGGAGGATGTTGCGGTCGATCTTGTCCAGTTCACGACGGCTTTGATGCTGGGTTCTCATGGGGAATCCGCCTCTGTAAAACGGCTTTTTGCCAAGAATTCTCGCCAAATATAGCTGTGTATATGGTGAAAAGCACTGCACGGCTCTTCCTATACTGCGCCCATCGACAACAATGGCCTGTAACGCACGCGCCTTGAGCGCGGCGGGGAGAAAAACATGCGTGTTCTGGTTCTCGGCAGCGGTGTGATTGGTACCGCCAGTGCTTACTACCTCGCCCGTCAGGGCTTCGAGGTGGTGGTGGTCGACCGTCAGAACGGCCCGGCGCTGGAAACCAGCTTCGCCAACGCTGGCCAGGTCTCTCCGGGCTACGCTTCGCCCTGGGCCGCCCCGGGCGTGCCGCTGAAGGCCATCAAGTGGCTGCTGCAGAAACACGCTCCGCTGGCGATCAAGGCCACTGGTGACGTCGACCAGTACCTGTGGATGGCGCAGATGCTGCGCAACTGCACCGCCAGCCGCTATGCGATCAACAAGGAGCGCATGGTGCGTCTGTCCGAGTACAGCCGTGATTGCCTCGACGAGCTGCGTACCGAGACCGGCATCGCCTATGAAGGCCGCCAGCTCGGTACCACCCAGCTGTTCCGCACCCAGGCCCAGGTCGATGCCGCTGCCAAGGACATCGCCGTGCTGGAAGCCTCCGGCGTACCCTTCGAGCTGCTCGACCGCGATGGCATCGCTCGCGTCGAGCCGGCCTTGGCTGGTGTCAAACACAAGCTGGCCGGTGCCCTGCGCCTGCCCAACGACCAGACCGGCGACTGCCAGATGTTCACCACCAAGCTGGCGGACATGGCCAAGGCGCTCGGCGTCGAGTTCCGTTTCGGCCAGAACATCCAGCGCCTGGACGCCGTGGGCGACCGCATCAACGGCGTGTGGATCGACGGCAAGCTGGAAACCGCCGATCGCTACGTGCTCGCCCTCGGCAGCTACAGCCCGCAACTGCTCAAGCCGCTGGGCGTGCGTGCGCCGGTGTATCCACTCAAGGGTTATTCGTTGACCGTGCCTATCGTCAACGCCGACATGGCGCCGACCTCGACCATTCTCGACGAGACCTACAAGGTCGCCATCACCCGTTTCGATGGCCGCATCCGCGTCGGTGGCATGGCCGAGATCGCCGGTTTCGACCTGTCGCTCAACCCGCGTCGTCGCGAAACCCTGGAGATGATCACCGCCGACCTCTACCCGCAAGGCGGCGATCTGCAACGCGCCGATTTCTGGACCGGCCTGCGTCCGGCCACGCCCGACGGCACGCCGATCGTGGGTGGTACCGCCTACCGCAACCTGTTCCTCAACACTGGTCACGGCACCCTGGGCTGGACCATGGCCTGCGGCTCCGGTCGCCTGCTCGCCGACCTGATGGCCAACAAGCGTCCGCAGATCAGCGCCGACGGCCTGGATATCTCGCGTTACTCGCGCAAGGCGCGTGAAGTGCAAGCTGCACCGCAGCCGCTGCGCACCTGATAGCCTTCGCGCTTTCGCAATCCAAGGAGCTTTAGCTTTATGTCGATTCAGCGCCTGCATGTGGCCAAACGCTACAGCGAAGTGGTGATCCACAACGGCACGATTTACCTCGCCGGCCAGTTGGCCGATGACTTCGGCGGTGACATCCGCGAGCAGACCCGGCAGACCCTGGCCAACATCGACAAGATGCTGGCCGAGGGTGGCAGCGACAAGAGCAAGATCCTCTCGCTGACCATCTTCCTCAAGGACATGGCCGACTACGACGGCCTCAACGCCGAGTACGACGCCTGGGTCGCCGACGGCCATGCGCCGGCCCGCGCCTGCGTCGAGGCGAAGATGTACAAGCCCGAAGTGCTGGTGGAAATGTGTGTGGTGGCTGCCGTCTGAGGCGGCCACAGCTTTTTGTTGCCTGCCATCCATGGCGGCAACCCTCCGGGCCGTCGCAAGCGACGTCAAAAAATTCTCCCGGAATTTTTTTGTGTTGGCTTTTCACCCGGCTCCCCCGCCGGGTTTTTTTTGAATGACGATTTGCCGGCATGTGGCCCGGATGCAATCCGGGAACCTGCGCCGGCATGGCCCCGGATTGCATCCGGGCTACGAAAAAACCGTCGCCTCAGCGAATGATTGAGAGATAAACGACCATGCGTCCCGCCCGTGCCCTGATCGACCTCGACGCTCTGCGTCACAACTACCGCCTGGCCCGCGAACTGAGTGGCGCCCGAGCTCTGGCCGTGGTCAAGGCCGATGCTTACGGACATGGCTCGGTGCGTTGCGCGCAGGCACTCGAAGCCGAGGCCGACGGCTTTGCCGTGGCCTGCATCGAAGAGGCGCTGGTACTGCGCGAAGCGGGCATTCGCGCGCCGATCCTGCTGCTCGAAGGCTTCTTCGAGGCTGATGAGCTGGTGCTGATCGACCGGCATGACCTGTGGTGCGTGATTCATGCGCAGTGGCAGATCGAGGCCATCGAGCAGGCTCAGCTGAGCAAGCCGCTGACCGTGTGGCTCAAACTCGACAGCGGCATGCACCGTGTCGGCCTGCATCCGGCCGAGTACCAGGTCGCCTATCGGCGCCTGCTGGCCAGCGGCAAGGTCAGCAAGATCGTGCTGATGAGCCACTTCGCCCGCGCCGACGAGCCCGAGTGTGAGCGCACGAGCGAACAGCTGGCAGTGTTCCAGCAGGCGCGCGAAGGGCTCAGCGCTGAGGTCAGCCTGCGCAATTCGCCTGCCGTGCTCGGCTGGCCACAGCTATTTGAAAAGACGGGGGCGAGCGACTGGGTGCGGCCCGGCATCATGCTGTACGGCGCCACGCCGTTCGAGCAGGCTCAGCAGCAGGCCGCGCGCCTGCAGCCGGTAATGACGCTGGAGTCGAAGGTCATCAGCGTGCGTGAGCTGCCGGCCGGCGAGCCGGTGGGGTATGGCGCGCGCTTCATCGCCGAGCGGCCGACCCGCGTCGGCGTGGTCGCCATGGGCTATGCCGACGGCTATCCGCGTCATGCACCGACCGGCACGCCGGTGATGGTGGACGGCCAGCCGGCCCGGCTGATCGGCCGCGTGTCGATGGACATGCTGACCGTGGACCTGACCGATCTGCCGCAGGCTGGCCTCGGCAGCCGTGTCGAACTATGGGGCAAGCAGGTGCTGGCCAGCGATGTGGCCATGGCTGCAGGCAGCATTCCCTATCAGATTTTCTGCAACCTGCGGCGGGTGCCGCTGCTCTATCTCGGGGGTTGAGCTCGCCGTGTAGGCGAAGGGTGAACGCAAGTGTTGTAAATTCCGAACGCTATGCCATGATACGGACACTTTTCCGTCTCTTATCCCAAGGGGGATTCCAGCATTGGACGTCGGCGTTCGACTGCAATCGATTCGTAAGCTCAAAGGCCTATCCCAGCGTGAACTCGCCAAGCGGGCGGGCGTCACCAACAGCACCATTTCCATGATCGAGAAGAACAGCGTTAGCCCCTCGATCAGTTCGCTGAAAAAGGTGCTCGGCGGCATTCCCATGTCGCTGGTGGAATTCTTCTCGCTCGACATGGAGCAGGAGAACCAGACCCAGGTGGTCTACCGTGCCGCCGAGCTGACTGATATCTGCAGTGGCGCCATCACCATGAAGCTGATCGGCAAGGCCCATCCGAGTCGCGCCATTTCCTTTCTCGACGAGACCTATCCGGCGGGCACCGACACCGGTGACGAGATGTACGCCCACGAAGGCGAAGAGGCTGGCATGCTGGTCGAGGGCAAGCTGGAGCTGACCGTTGGCAACGAGGTGTTCATCCTCGAGCCAGGCGACAGCTATTATTTCGAAAGCAGCAAGCCGCATCGCTTCCGCAATCCGTTCGATGTACCGGCGCGTTTGATCAGTGCCACGACGCCAGCGAACTTCTGATCAATAACCCTGCGACAATATGGGTTGTTTCGGCCTGGCCTGCTTGCCGTTATACTGTCGCCCGCTCGCGAAACCGTGGCCGCGGGCGTGACTAGCCACGAAGAGGGTGTACCGTGAATCTGATGAAGAAAATGCTGGCAGTACCGGCTGCCGTATTGGCCCTGTGGGCAGTGACTGCTCAGGCCACGACCGATGAAGCTATCGCCGAGCGCCTCAAGCCTGTAGGCGAGGTGTGCATCATGGGCGAAGAGTGCAAGGGCGTCGAAACCGTCGCTGCATCCGCCGGGGGTGGTGCACGCACCACTGACGACATCATCGCCAAGTATTGCAGTGCCTGCCACGCCACCGGTGTGCTGGACGCGCCGAAGATCGGCGACACCGCTGCCTGGAAAGAGCGTGCCGACCACCAGGGCGGTCTCGACGGCATCCTGGCCAAGGCCATCTCCGGCATCAACGCCATGCCGCCGAAAGGCACCTGCGCTGATTGCTCGGATGACGAGCTGCGCGAAGCGATCAAGAAGATGTCCGGTCTGTAAGACCCGTCTCTTCCCTGAAAAACCGCCCTCCGGGCGGTTTTTTCGTTTCTGGTAGCGGCATGCAACCATGCCGGTGGCTATACAGTCCAAGCTGCATTCGTCATGGATGTCGCGAGGAGCGTCAGATGCCGCACACCTGTACCCTCGAACAAGCCGTCGACCGCGTACTGAGCGAGATCGTCGGGCCGATTCATCTGGGTTTACCGCTCGGTCTGGGCAAGCCCAATCGCTGGGTCAACGCGCTGTATGCACGGGTGCGGGAGATGCCCGAGCGGCAACTGACCATCTACACCGCGCTGTGCCTGGCGCGTCCGCGTGCCGCTCAGGACTTGCAGCGGCGCTTTCTCGAACCTTTCGTCGACCGGGTCTACGGCGATTATCCCGAGCTGGATTTTCTCGCCGATCTGCACAGCGGCAAGCTGCCGAGCAACGTGCGCGTCGAGCAATTCTTCTTCCAGCCCGGCAGTCTGCTCGAATGCGAGCCGGCGCAGCAGGACTACATCAGCAGCAACTACAGCCATGTCGCCCGTGACCTCAATGCCAAGGGCCTGAATCTGGTCGCCCAACTGGTCGCCGTCGACGCCGCGCAGCCCGAGCATTTCAGCCTGAGCTGCAACCCGGACGTCACCCTCGATCTGCTGCCACTGCTGGACAAGCGCCGCGAGGCTGGCGAGACCGTGCTCAGCGTCGCCCAGATCCACAGTGATCTGCCCTACATGGCCGGCGATGCCCAGGTGCCGCGCGATACTTTCGATATCCATATCGGCGAGGACGAGCGCACCACGCTGTTTTCCACACCGAACATGCCGGTGACCCTACAGGATCATTGCATCGGCCTGTTCGCCAGCACCCTGGTGCGCGATGGCGGCACCCTGCAGATCGGCATTGGTGCGATGGGTGATGCCCTGGCGTCGGCGCTGATGGCCAGGCAGGACGACAATGCCCGCTACCGCGCACTGTTACAGGCGCTGCGCGCTGATGAGTGGGCGGGGGTAATCGCCGCCAACGGCGGTGTCGAACCGCTCGATCATGGCCTCTATGGCTGCAGCGAAATGTTCGTCAACGGCTTGCTGGCATTGGCCGAGGCCGGTCTGCTGCGGCGTCGGGTCTACCCGGATCTACGCCTGCAGCGTCTGGCCTGTAGTGGCGCGCTGGATGAAAAGGGCCGGCCACACAGCGTTCAGGCGCTGGTCGACGCGGGGCTGCCGACGAAGTTGCAGCCAAGCGATCTGGCCTGGCTGCGCGATAGCGGCTTGCTGCGTGGCGAAATCCGGCTGGAGAAGGGCGAGTTACACCTGCCTGACAATAGCCGAGTCGCGGCTGACCTGAGTGATCCTCAGGCGCAGGCTCACCTGCAGTCCTGCCTCGGCAGCGCACAGGGCGGCGTGGTGCTGCATGGCGGTTTCTTCCTCGGCCCGGAAAGCTTCTACCGGCGTCTGCGCGAGCTGGATGACAGCGAACGGCAGCGCCTTGCCATGACCGGCATCCGCTATATCAACGAGCTGTACGGTGAAGAGGAACTCAAGCGTCTGCAGCGCCGTGATGCACGCTTCATCAATACGGCTTTCACCATGACCCTGCTCGGCGCAGGCGTGGCCGATCAACTGGAGGACGGTCGGGTGCTTAGCGGCGTAGGCGGGCAATACAATTTCGTCGCCCAGGCCCATGCGCTGGAGGATGCGCGCTCGATCCTGCTGCTGCGCAGCTGGCGCGAGTCAGGCGGTGAGGTGAATTCGAACATCGTCTGGGACTATGGTCACGCCACCATCCCGCGGCACTTGCGCGATATCGTGGTGACCGAATACGGCATCGCCGATCTACGCGGCAAGACCGACGCGCAGGTGATCGAGGCGCTGCTCAAGATCAGCGATTCACGCTTCCAGAACGGGCTGATCGAGCAGGCCCAGCAGGCCGGCAAGCTGCCGGCGGATTTCCGGCTCGATGAGCGCTTTTGCAACAACCTGCCCGAACGCCTGCAGGCGCTGCGCACTGAGCATTCGTCGCTGTTCGCCGAATATCCGCTAGGCAGCGACTTCAGCACGGTGGAGCAGGATCTGGTGCGGGCGCTGAGCTGGCTCAAGAGCAAGCTGCGCCTGACCGAAGTGCTGGAACTGGGCAAGGCCACGCTCGATGCGCCCGAACCGGCAGCCTATGCCGAGCATCTGCGGCGCATGAGTCTGGAGGCGCCGGACGGGGTGCGTGAAGCCCTCTACCAGCGTTTGCTGTTGGCCGGGTTGCAGGCAACCAGCGGGCCTTAGCAGGCTGTTGAAAAACTACCTGTGTTGCCATTGCTGCGTTAAAAACAGGCTCGTGCGAGTCCGATCAAAATGCTCATTTACAGCTCGTAAAGTCGGGCGCGACCCCGGTCGTTTTTCGCCTGTTTTTGCGGGGCCGCCATCGGTATTGCACTGGCTGCCTCGGCTCGGGCTTCCTGCTTCGCTCTACCTCCTGCATCCATGCAGTCGTCGCCTACGTTTTTCAACGGCCTGTTAGTCGAGGAAACGTACCTGGCCGTTCTCCAGCGCGGCAACACGGGCCAGCGACTCGACGCGGTAGCCTTCGCTCTCCAGCAGGTTGCGGCCGTCCTGGAAGGATTTCTCGATGACGATGCCGATACCGGCAATCTGGGCACCGGCCTGTTGGATCAGGTCGATCAGCGCCTTGGCGGCGTGGCCGTTGGCGAGGAAGTCGTCGATCACCAGTACGCGGTCCGCGGCGGTCAGGTGACGGGCGGAAATGGCGATGGTGCTTTCGGTCTGCTTGGTGAAGGAGAACACTTTGGAGATCAGCAGGTCGTCCTTGAGCGTCAGCGACTGAAACTTGCGCGCGAAGATCACCGGAATGCCCAGCTCGAGGCCGGCCATCACCGCCGGAGCGATGCCCGAGGCCTCGATGGTGACGATCTTGGTGATGCCCTGGCCGGCGAAACGCTGGGCGAACTCGTGGCCGATCTCCTGCATCAGGCGCGGATCGATCTGGTGGTTGAGAAAGGCGTCCACCTTGAGTACATGCTCGGACAGCACGATGCCTTCGCTGCGAATCTTCTGTTTCAACGACTCCACGGTCGATCCTCTGGTTGAGCAGAAAAGCTGCGGATTTTCGCTCAAAACGACCTGCATTGTGTAGTGGAACCGCAGCCTGCCCGACAGTCGTGGCCAATTGACCGCTTGGACAGGTTGTTAGCCATTGCCAACTGTAGCCCGGATGCAATCCGGGGGTGTGCTCCGCTCAGGCGCTCTTGCTCAGCCGCCGCAGAATGTCCCTGGGAATGCCGCGCGTATCCAGCGGCAGCTTGTCCGGCGCGGGCTCGATGCCCAGTTCGTAGAGCCAGTTTAGGACGTACTCGCGCAGTTGCTTGATCTCGTAGGCCTGCCACTGTTCGCGAATCGCTGGAAAGGCCTCGATCTCGTAGTCGAACGCGCGCAGCGGCCTGCGGCCGGTCAGCGCGGCGCTGAGCAGCGGGTGGGCATGCACATCGTCAAGGGTGAACAGGAAGGATTCGCGCGTGGCCACGCGCTGGGGGACGTCGAGGTTGGGCACCTGGCTGTAGCGCTCGGGATCGAGCTCGATCTGCTGGCGCTCGTCGCTGTAGTGATCTTCCGCAGGCAGGGTCAGAACGCTGCCACTTTCCAGATCCAGCCAGTTTTCCTGCTGTTCGCGACCGTTGATCAGCTGAGTCAGGGCGTCGAGGTCGAGCGTGAAAGTGCGCATGGTTCCAGCCCTCTGTGTCTGAGCGGTATCTTCTTTCTGACTGGCAAATATGACGAGGGTGCCAGTTGAAGTGGTGGGCTGAAGCGAATCGCCGCCCGGCCCACCCTACGCTGTGTATGAGCGATGTAGGGTACCGAACAACCCGACCATACACCCGCGCGGTAGGGTGGGCTTTAGCCCACCAGGCAGCAAGGTCCGGTTTTCAGCGCTTGAGCATCGCCCGCATATTGGCCAGGGCATCGTTGCCGCGCGCTGCCTTGACCTCCACCGGCGCCTCTTCCAGGCCTTCCCACACCAGGTCTTCCGGCGGCAGCTCATCGAGGAAGCGGCTCGGCGAGCAGTCGATCACCTCGCCATACTGCTTGCGCTTGGCGGCGAAGGTCAGCGCCAGGTTGCGCTTGGCGCGGGTGATGCCGACGTAGGCCAGGCGCCGCTCCTCCTCGATGGTGTCGGCCTCGATACTGGAACGGTGCGGGAGAATCTCTTCCTCGAAACCGATGATGTACACCGACGGAAACTCCAGACCCTTGGAGGCGTGCATGGTCATCATCTGCACGCCCTCGGCGCCTTCTTCCTCTTCCTGCTGGCGTTCGAGCATGTCGCGCAGCACCAGCTTGCCGATGGCGTCTTCGATGGTCATGTCGCCGTCTTCGTCGCGCTCCAGTGTGCTCTTCAGCGCGTCGACGAGGAACCAGACGTTGCCCATGCGCGCGTCGGCCACCTTGTCGCTGGAGGCGTTCTGCCGTAGCCAGTTCTCGTAGTCGATGTCCATGACCATGCTGCGGATGGCGGCGATCGGATCGTTCTGCGCGCACTCCTGGCGCACCCGATCCATCCAGCGGGTGAAGCGCTGCAAGCGCTCGGTGAAGCGCGCATCGAGATGCTCGCCAAGGCCCATCTCGCCAGCCGCGGCGTACATGCTGATCTTGCGCTCGTTGGCGTAGTTGCCGAGTTTCTCCAGGGTGGCGGAGCCGATCTCGCGGCGCGGCACGTTGATCACCCGCAGGAAGGCGTTGTCGTCGTCCGGGTTGACCAGCAGACGGAAGTAGCTCATCAGGTCCTTCACCTCCTGGCGGGCGAAGAAGCTGGTGCCGCCGGACAGGCGATAGGGAATCTGGTGGTGCTGCAGTTTCAGCTCCATCAGCTTGGCCTGGTAGTTGCCGCGATAGAGGATGGCGAATTCGCTGTAGGGACGCTGGGTACGCAGATGCTCGGTGAGAATTTCCAGGGCCACCCGTTCGCACTCGGCGTCTTCGTTGCGCGTGCGGATCACGCGAATCTCGTCGCCCATGCCCATCTCGCTCCACAGCTGCTTCTCGAACACGTGCGGGTTGTTGGCGATCAGCACGTTGGCGCATT
Organism: Pseudomonas alcaliphila JAB1; assembly: GCF_001941865.1. Lineage (NCBI taxonomy): Bacteria > Pseudomonadati > Pseudomonadota > Gammaproteobacteria > Pseudomonadales > Pseudomonadaceae > Ectopseudomonas > Ectopseudomonas alcaliphila. The sequence goes on from NZ_CP016162.1 coordinate 253,050, forward strand.
TGAGGATACGGCTGGTGGAGCGGTAGTTCTGCTCCAGCATCACCACTTTCAGCGACGGATAGTCCTCTTTGAGCAGCATCAGGTTTTCCGGGCGCGCGCCACGCCAGGCGTAGATCGACTGGTCGTCGTCGCCGACCACGGTGAACTGGTTGCGCATGCCCACCAGCATCTTCACCAGCAGGTATTGGCTGGCGTTGGTGTCCTGGTATTCGTCGACCAGCAGGTAGCGGATGCGGTTCTGCCATTTTTCCAGGATGTCGGCGTGCTCCTGAAAAAGCTTCACCGGCAGCAGGATCAGGTCGTTGAAGTCCACCGCGTTGTACGCCTTGAGCGTGCGCTGGTAGTGCAGGTAGACGATGGCGGCGGTCTGCTCCTTGGGATTGCGCGCCTTGGCCAGGGCTTCGTCGGGCAGGATCAGGTCGTTCTTCCAGCTGTCGATGAGGTTCTTCACCTCGTCGGCACCGTCGTCGCCGGAATACTCCTTCTGCATGATGTCGCTGAGCAGCGCCTTGATGTCGCCGTCATCGAAGATCGAGAAGCCGGGCTTGTAGCCCAGGCGCGCGTATTCCTTGCGGATGATGTTCATGCCCAGGTTGTGGAAGGTGGACACGGTCAGGCCGCGCGCCTCGCTGCCCTTGAGCAGGGTGCCGACGCGCTCCTTCATCTCGCGCGCGGCCTTGTTGGTGAAGGTCATGGCGACGATGTGCTGGGCGCGGATGCCGCAGTTCTGCACCAGGTGGGCGATCTTGCGCGTGATCACGCTGGTCTTGCCGGAACCGGCACCGGCGAGCACCAGAAGCGGGCCGCCGACGTAGTTCACGGCCTCTTGTTGCCGGGGGTTCAGTCGGGACATGGGATCGTTCGCAGAAAAAGGGCCGCGCATTTTAACAGGCCTGGCGACTTCTGCCGCGACCGTCCGGAACTGTGGCCTAGCGCACGAAATTGCATAGCCATGCACTTGGTTAATCACTTTATTCCAGTACTCTGGTGCCACTTGTCGGTTTACTGGCTATACCTCAGGATCTGCACTACCTTTCGCACGGATGTGATTGATTAGACGCCGATTACGGCGCGTTCAGGCGACGCGATTCGCCATCATTCTTGTGGTCATTGGGGGAGGTTGCTTGTCCACGCTCGTCGAACCCTTGCGGTTGGTCCTGTTGGCGGAAACGCCGGACTGGGCCGAATTGTTGCGCGAGCAGTTGAGCGCCCTGGGCAGCCCATCCCCGCTGATTACCGCGCCGTCATGGGAAGCGGCCAGCAACCTGTTCGATGATCACGCCAGCGGTCTGCTGCTGAGTACCCCGGATCGTCTTCCCGAGCCCCACCAGTGCCCCTTGCCCATCGTCCTGCTGCTCGATGAGGAGCCAGTCGAAGAACCTGCCGGTGTCAGCGACTGGCTGGTGCGCGGCAGCCTCAACCTCGACGTGCTGCGCCGTTGCCTGCGCTACGTGCGCGAACAGGGCAACCTCAAGCACACCCTGCAGCGCCTGGCCGAACAGGACCCCCTGACCGGCATCGCCAATCGCCAGGGTTTCCAGACCCTGCTCGCGGCGCGCCTGGCCGAGTGTGGCGGCCGTGGCCTGGTGCTGGGTCATCTTGATCTGGACAATTTCCGTCATGCCAACGATGCCCTCGGCTACCAGGCCGGAGACCGCCTGATCCTGCAAGTGGTGGCGCGGCTCAAGGGGCTGCTGCAGCCCTGTGATCAGATCGCCCGCCTGGGCAGCGACGAATTCGCACTGTTGCTCGATGCACGCCGCGATCCGCAGCGCGTGGAGCGCCTCGCCGAGCGCGTCACCGAAGTATTGGGTGAGCCTTACTGGGTGGACGGCGAGAGTCTGCTGATCGGTTGCAGCCTTGGCCTGGCCCATGCCCGCGCGGGCGAGGGCGCCGATCCGCTGCTGTGGCACGCGCATATCGCCATGCAACAGGCCAAGAATCAGCAAGGCTGCGTATTTCATGTCTATGACGAACGCCTGAACCGCAGCGCACGCAGCCAGGCCGATCTGGAAGGCGAGCTGCGGCGTGCGTTACGCCGTGACGAACTGGAGCTGCATTACCAGCCCCGCCTGTGCCTGAAGAGCGGGCGCATCGTCGGCCTGGAGGCGCTGGTGCGCTGGCAGCACAGCGAGCGTGGGCTGCTCTCGCCCAATGAGTTCGTACCGCTGGCCGAGGAAACCGGGCTGATCGTACCGCTCGGTTACTGGGTCATCTCCCGTGCCCTGCGCGATATGCAGTGGCTGCGTGGGCGCGGCCTGCCGGCACTGCACATGGCGGTCAACCTGTCGTTCCGCCAGTTTCAGGACAGCCAGTTGCTGCCGACCCTCAGCCGCCTGATCGAAGAGCGTGGGGTCGATGCGCAGTGGCTGGAGTTCGAATTGACCGAAACCGCGGTGATGCGCCGCAGCGATCAGGTGCAGCAGACCATGCTGGCGCTGGGGCGGCTCGGCGTGCGTTTCTCGCTGGACGACTTCGGCACCGGTTTCTCGTCTTTCGTTCATCTCAACAACTTGCCGATCACTCTGCTGAAGATCGACAAGAGCTTTGTCGGCGGTATGGGCGAGCGTGCCGAGAATCGCCAATTGGTGCGGGCGATGATCAATCTGGCGCACAACCTCAATCTCGAGGTGGTGGCCGAAGGGGTGGAGAACATCGAGCAGCTCGACATGCTGCGCCAGTATGGTTGCGATCAGGTACAGGGTTACCTGATCAGCAAGGCCATACCTCTGGCGGAGCTGGCACGCTTTCTGGTGTTCGGCCTGCGCCAGCCGCTGCTCGGCGGCGGCTGATCCTGGCCCGGATGCAAGCCGGGGAATATGCCGCACACGACCCCGGCTTGCATGCGGGCTACGACAGGCAGGTATCGCCTTCCACCGCAGGTGGTCGCTGCAGGCGCGCAGTCTTCCATTGGAAGCCCAGCACCAGACCGCTCGCCGTTACCGCCAGGCCGGCAGCCAGGCCCCACCAGACGCCCTGTGCGCCCCAGCCAAGGGCGAAGGCGAACAGCCAGACCAGCGGTGCGCCCACGCACCAGTAGCCGGTCAGACCGATCAGCAGGGTAGTGCGGCCGTCGTTCAGCCCGCGGATCGCGCCCATGGCGATGCTCTGCAAACCATCGAACAGCTCGAACCAGGCGGCGATCGCCAGCAGGCTGACCGCGAGGGTGACGATATCGGCGAACGCCGGGTCGTGACGGTCGAGGAACAAACCGATGATCCACTCCGGCAGCAGCCAGAACAGCAGGGCAAACAGCAGCATCAACGCCGCTCCCAGGGCCATGCCCAGATGGCCGCTGAGGCGCGACAGGTGCAGGTGCCCGGCACCGTAATGCAGGCCGACGCGGAAGGTCACCGCGTAGGACAGTCCTTGCGGCACGATGAACGCCAGCGCCACGGTCTGCATGGCGATCTGATGTGCCGCCAGTTGCACACTGCCAAGCGCGCCCATGCACAGGGTGGCGAAGGTGAACAGCCCCTGCTCGGCGGCATAGGTACCGCCAATGGGCAGGCCCAGGCGCAGCAGGGCGCGCATTTCCGTCCCTTGTGGGCGGCCCACACCGCTCCGCAGTTTGTAGCGGTGATAGGTCGGCGAGAGCAGGATGTACAGCGCCAATGCCACTGCCATGGCGCTGCTGACCAGCGCAGTGGTCATGCCGATGCCGCTCAGGCCCAGGCTGGGCAGGCCAAACCAGCCCTTGATCAGCGCATAGTTGATGACGAAGTTGGCGATGGTACCGGCGATGCTGATGGCCATCACCGGGCCAGGGTGACCAATGGCACTGGTGAAGCCGCGCAGCGCCATGAAGCACAGGTAGCCAGGCAGGGCCAGCGACAGTGGGCGCAGGAACTCCATGGCCTGGCCGGCCGCGCCTGGGTCCTGACCCAGATGCGGCAGCAGCGGGCCCAGACTGTTGAGGCACAGCGCACTGGCTACGCCCAGCAGCATGGCCAGCCACAGGCCGTTCTGGATCAGGCGCGTGATACCTGCCGGATCGCCCGCGCCATGGCGGATGGCGATCAGGCTGCCCACTGCGGCGATCACCCCGGTGCAGAAGATCGAGAAGATGAAATAGCAAGTGGCGCCCAGCGCGCCGCCGGCCAACTGCTGCGGGCCGAGCATGGCCATCATCAGCGTGTCGGTGAAAATCATCAGCGCGTGGGCCAGCTGTGCGGAGATCAGCGGGCCGGCCAGACGCAGCAGCGCACCCAGTTCGTGGCCAAGGGAATTCTTCATGATGAGTAAAACTTCGGCAGGGTAAGCATCCCCAGGCTGTCGGGGAATGAGCAATGACCGCTATTCTGTGGTTCTTGTCGATTGCTCACAAAAGGAAAATAGCCATGCCAGGCATGATTAAAACTCATGGTTCGATGCGGTGAGTCGCCGTTTGCCACCGCTTTACGCCCTGCGCGCCTTCGAGGCCGCAGCCCGGCATGCCTCCTTCACGCGCGCCGCCGAAGAGCTGGCCATCACCCAGAGCGCGGTGAGTCGGCATATCCGCACGCTGGAGGAGTACTTCGCCTGCCGTCTGTTCGAGCGCCGTGGTCGCAGCCTGCACCTGACCGATCCGGCCCGTGCACTGCTACCGGGGCTGAGTGAGGGTTTCGATGCACTGGAGCGTGCCAGCGCTGTCTTGCACGCCGACGATGAGGTGCTGCGCCTGAAGGCACCGTCGACCCTGACCATGCGTTGGCTGTTGGCGCGCCTGTCGCACTTTCGTCTGGCCAACCCGGACAGCGAAGTGCAGCTCACTAGTGCCTGGATGGACGTGGACAAGGTCGACTTCCGCCATGAACCCTTCGACTGCGCGGTGCTGCTGTCCGATGGTCAGTTTCCAGATGAGTGGGAGAGCGTGCTGCTGTTCGAGGAGTGGCTGATTCCGGTGTGCGCTGCCGTCGATTCCGAGGCCGGCCCCTGGTCGCTGGCGCGGCTGCGCGCGGCGGAGCAACTGCACCCGACGCCGGATCGCCGCGATTGGCGGCGCTGGCTGCAGGCTACAGGCCTGATCGAACAGGTGCCGCTGAAGACCGGGCAGCTGTTCGACATGCTCGAATTGGGCATCGTTGCGGCGGCACGCGGCTATGGCGTGTCCATTGGTGATCTGCTGATGGTGGCCGAGGACGTGAATGCCGGCCGGCTCGGCGTGCCCTGGCCGACGGCGGTATTCAGTGGCGACAGCTACTATATGGTGTGGCCGCGTGGACATCGTGCGCAGACACGTCTGCAGCGTTTGCGTGACTACTTGCTGGCGGAGGTCGCCGCGCTGGCACTGCCCGGGGTCGAGCGTTTGCGCTGAACGGTCATGGCCAGCGCTCAGGGCGCTGACGGCCATCCAAGACCGGGCAGGCCGACTGTAGTGTGGCCAGGCTACTCTCTGTGGGTATGAGTGCCAGCATCTATTTAGTGATCGATAAAACCTATCAATCATCACTCTGTAACGCTGTTTTGATAATAAATGACGACCTTATGGCGCTTGGATATTGACCGAGCTGAATGCTCAAGTATCCTCGCGCCCTTTCGCCGAGTCATATGACGGCTGGGTGGTATCGAAATTGCCTGAGTTATCTGCCCATATGCCCATGGGCGCACACCTGGAGTCCTAATGAATCCTCCTCGCTCTCGTATAGCCCTGCAACTGGCTGCCATGCTGGCTTTGGTGCTGGTGCTGCTGATCGGCGTCAGCACGCTGTTTGCCCTGCGCTCACTCAACGAGGCCAATCTGGTCACTCGCGAAAAGCACCTGGGCAGCGAGGCGGGGCTGCTGGCCGACCAGCTCGAAACCTTCCACGGCAGCCTGCGTGAGAGCACGCAGCGTCTGGCTGGATTGTTCGAACAGCGCTTCAGCACAGGGCTGCAGGTGCGCAGTGAAGAGCGTGTGAGCGTCGGCAGCCTGCAGACACCTGCGCTTTACCTGGGGGCTACGCGCTTGAACAACGAGTTCACCGAGGTCGATGACTTCACGCGCATGACTGCGGGTGTGGCCACGGTATTCGTGCGTGACGGTAGCGAATTCATTCGCATCACCACCTCGCTGACCAAGCAGGACGGCACTCGTGCTCTGGGAACGGTGCTTGATCACCAGCACCCGGCCTATCAGCGCCTGCTGGCCGGGCAGAATTACGTGGGCCGGGCTTTGCTCTTCGACCGCAACTACATGACCCAGTACACCCCCGTGCGTGATGGCAGTGGGCAGGTCATTGCCGTGCTGTTCGTCGGCTTCGACTACACCGATGCGCAGAGGCTGCAATTCAAAAAACTGAGCGAATTTCGGATTGGCGAAACGGGCTCACTTGCCCTGCTCGACGAGCAGGGCAAGTGGCTGGTCAAGCCCGCTGGCACTGGCGCTCTGGATACACTGCCGGCAGCCCTCGGCGAGCTGATCGCTCACTCGGGGGACGGCGGTTTCTGGAACGATGGCCAGAATGAGTTCTACAGCGTCGCCATGCCCTTTACCGGCGGACCCTGGATGGTGCTGGCGAGCATGCCGCGCGAGGAAATTCAGGCCGTTACCTGGCGTGTCGGTACCCAGCTGGCTATCGGTAGCGCACTGACCCTGCTGCTGGCGGTGATCGCCGTGGTCTGGCTGCTGCGACGCAAACTGCGCCCGCTGGGCGATCTGGTACAGCAGGCGCAGGCGCTCGGTGCCGGTGATCTCGGTGCGCGCATGGCGCAGTCCAGCGGCGATGAGATCGGTGAGCTGGCGCGCAGCTTCAACCGCATGGGCGAGGCGCTGGCAAGCATGGTGGCGGGTATTCGCAGCGCCGCTCAGGATGTCAGCGCGCGTTCGCAAGGGATGTCCACGCTGTCACGTGACGCCTATCAGGGCATCGATCAGCAATCCGGCGAGATCAGCAGCATGGCCGGCGCGGTGGAGGAGTTCAGTGCCACCTCGCAGAACATCGCCGACAACATGCGCAGCACCGAACGCCTGGCCAGCGACAATGCCCAGCAAACCCGCATCGGGCGTACCTCGATGGATCAGGCTTCCGAAGCGCTGGTGCAGATCGCCGAAGCACTTGAGCAAACCTCCACGGCCATCAACGGCCTCGGCCAGCGCTCCCAGGAGATTGGCGGTATCGTCAGCGTCATCACCGCGATCGCCGACCAGACCAACCTGCTGGCGCTCAACGCTGCCATCGAAGCCGCACGTGCCGGCGAGCAGGGCCGCGGCTTTGCCGTGGTCGCCGACGAAGTGCGCAACCTGGCTGGACGCACCCGTGAGGCGACCAACGAGATTTCCACCATGATCGGCAGCATCCAGAGCGAGACCAGCAGCGCCATCGCCACCATGGAGCACGGCCGACAATTGATGCAGGATGGCCTGGAACGTAATGCCAAGGTGGCTGCGGCGCTGGCGCAGATCAGTGAGCAGAGCGCCGAGGCCGGCGAGCAATTCGCCGCCATCACCACCGCTACCAGCGAGCAGAGCAGCACTGCAACCGTGCTAAGCGCCAACCTGCAGAGCATCGCCCAGGCCAATGGCGAGCAGCGTGAAGTGGTGGCCAACCTGGCCGATACCGCGCGCGAGCTGGATCGTCTTGCCGCTCAGCTGCGTCAGGAGGTCGAGCGCTTCCGCTGATTCATCCTGCGGCGGGGCGATACTGCAGCGCTTCGGCCAGATGTTCCCGGCTGATCTGCTGCTGCTCCGCCAGGTCTGCCAGTGTGCGCGCCACCTTGAGCACTCGGTGCGCGGCGCGTAGCGACAGGCCGAGACGTTCGCAGGCGCTCTCCAGCCACTGACGATCCGCGCCGCTCAGGGCGCAGTGCTGGCGCAGGCCGGGCAAGTCGAGAAAGGCATTGGCCGTCCCTTGACGTTGCAGTTGTCGCTCACGAGCCCGCGCTACTTTGGTTGCCGCCTGCGCAGTGCTTTCGCCATCTTGCGGTGGGGCGTTCAATATCGTCGTTTCGCGGGCGACCGTCAGGTGCAGGTCGATGCGATCGAGCAGTGGCCCGGACAGCTTGGCGCGGTAACGCTGGATCTGCTCCGGTGTGCAACGACAGCGGTTGCTCGGGTCGCCCAGATAGCCGCAAGGGCAGGGGTTCATGGCGGCAACGAGCTGAAAACGCGCGGGAAAGCGTACCTTGTCCCGCGCCCGGGCAATGACGATGTGGCCGCTTTCCAGCGGTTCTCGCAGCACCTCCAGCACTTTCCTATCGAATTCCGGCAGCTCATCGAGGAACAGGATGCCCATATGGGCCAAGGTTATTTCACCAGGTTGCGGGCGACTGCCACCCCCCACCAATGCCGGCCCGGAGGCGCTGTGGTGCGGCGTGCGAAAGGGGCGCTGCGGCCAGTGCTGCAGCGGCAGATGGCTGGCTACCGAATAGATGGCGGCGACCTGCAGCGCCTCGCTCTCGTCCAGCGGCGGCAGCAAGCCGGGCAGGCGGCTGGCCAGCAGCGTCTTGCCGGTACCGGGTGGGCCGCTGAGCAGCAAGTTATGCGAGCCAGCGGCGGCCACCAGCAACGCACGTTTGGCGGCCAACTGGCCCTGCACTTCAGCCAGATCCGGATAGGGCAGGCTCTGCCTGAGCAGACCTTGGGCGGCGTAGGGTTCGAGAAGAGCACTGCCGTTTAGGTGCGCGGCGATCTGCAGCAGGTGCTCGACGGCGATTACCTTCAGCCCTGAGGCCAGGCTGGCCTCTTCGGCATTGGCCTGTGGCACCAATAGGGTGCGCCCGGCTGCGCGCGCGGCCAGGGCTGCCGGCAATACGCCCTGCACGGGACGCACCGCGCCGGACAGCGCCAGTTCGCCCAGGCATTCGCATTCATCCAGGGATTGAGCCGGCACCTGGCCGCTGGCCGCGAGAATCCCCAGGGCGATGGCGAGATCGAAACGGCCGCCGTCTTTCGGTAAATCGGCGGGCGCGAGGTTCAAGGTGATGCGTTTGCTGGGGAATTCGAAGGCGGCATTGAGGATGGCGCTGCGCACGCGATCCTTGCTCTCCTTGACCGCTGTCTCCGGCAGGCCCACCAGCGTCAGGGAGGGTAGGCCGTTGGCCAGGTGCGCTTCGACGGTGACGGCCGGTGCTTCGACGCCGACCTGGGCACGGCTGTGAACGATGGCCAGGGACATGATCGCTCCTTGATCAAGTGGGGTGCAGTGCCTGTAGGAGCGGCTTCAGCCGCGAAGCCTGTTCGCGGCTGAAGCCGCTCCTACAACATAACCTTAGTCTGCGGCGGTGAGCTTGGCTTCCAGTTCGGCGACCTTTGCTTCCAGCGCCTCGAGGCGAGCGCGGGTGCGGGCCAGGACCACCATCTGGCTGTCGAATTCGTCACGGCTGACCAGATCGAGCTTGCTGAAACCGCTCTGTAGCAGGGCTTTGAACTGCGCTTCCAGTTCGGCGCGAGGCAGCGGGCTGTCGCCGCTGAAAAGGCGCGAGGCGTGGCTACTGAGAGTGTCGAGCAAGGCTTTCGGCGGCAGCATGATCAGGTTCCGTAAACAGACGGTCGGCAGTGTAGCACGCAGCCTCCGGCGGGGAGGTCTAGCACTGATTGCACGATTTTTGAGCATTACTCAATGTGCCTATGCACCAAGTTTGTGCACTGCATTCGACGTGAATGACCGGTCACCGTGGCTGGAAGCTGTTAAAGGCTTGATAGATAGCGCTTTTGCGTGAGCTGGCAAGCTTTCTGCTTAGACCCCAGCGACGCATGCACCGATGCAGTTCTGGTGCTGCAGGCGAAGCGGGGGAGTGCTTCGTCGGGAGCGGTTGGTGGGTATCGACCACACCAGGCTGGAGCGGTCGGTGCATTACAAAAGCCAGACACTGCGCTTAGACTTGAGCCGGGTTCGCAATTCCTGGGGCAAGTCCACCTTACACGGGAGAAAGTTTCATGAAGCTAGTCACTGCCATCATCAAGCCGTTCAAGCTGGACGACGTGCGCGAGTCGCTGTCGGAGATCGGCGTGCAGGGCATTACCGTCACCGAGGTCAAGGGCTTCGGCCGCCAGAAAGGCCATACCGAGCTGTATCGCGGTGCCGAGTATGTGGTCGACTTCCTGCCCAAGGTGAAGATCGACGTGGCCATCGCTGACGATCAGCTCGATCGCGTGATCGAGGCCATCACCAAGGCTGCCAACACCGGCAAGATCGGTGACGGCAAGATTTTCGTAGTCAACCTGGAACAGGCGATTCGTATTCGTACCGGCGAAACCGATACCGACGCGATCTAACAAGCCTCCGAACCCCACGCCCCAGGAGTAAACCCATGACTCTGCGAACTTTCGCAGGGCTAGGAGCCCTTTTGTCCTCGAATTCTGGCTTTACGCTGTTTTCGAGGGCCAAAGCCGGAGCCGGCGATGTCTTCGCCGCTCTGCTGTGCCAGACCCTCTTTGGTCTTGCGCTCGGCCTAGTGATGGGAATGCCTGGTCGCCTCACGGCGCAGGGGTTCCGGTGATCCAGAACGAGCGTGGCAACGACCTGTAAGCATGCGGACGCGTCCTGAGCCAACCTGGACGTTTCAACCGAACAGCGCACAACAAAAGCGCGGCAAGAGGTGAAAAATGGATAACACAGCATTGACTGCATTGCAGTACGGCTTCGATACCTTCTACTTTCTGATCTGTGGTGCCCTGGTGATGTGGATGGCAGCGGGTTTTGCCATGCTCGAATCCGGCCTGGTGCGTGCCAAGAACACCACCGAGATCCTGACCAAGAACGTGGCGCTGTATGCCACCGCCAGCGTGATGTACCTGCTGGTCGGTTACTACATCATGTACTCCAGCCCGGAAGGCGGCATCTTCCCGAGCCTGGGTTTCCTGATCGGTGACGAGAACACCACTGAGGCCGTTCTGGCTGGTGGCGACGATGCACCTTACTACTCGGCCCGTTCGGACTTCTTCTTCCAGATCGTGTTCGCTGCGACCTGCATGTCGATCGTTTCCGGTGCTGTCGCTGAACGTATGAAGCTTTGGGCTTTCCTGGCCTTCGCTGTGGTCATGACTGGCTTCATCTACCCGGTCCAGGGTTTCTGGAAGTGGGGCGGTGGTTTCCTGGATGCCGCTGGTTACCTCGACTATGCCGGCTCCGGTGTCGTGCACATGGCCGGTGCTTCGGCCGCTCTGGCGGGTGTGATCCTGCTCGGCGCTCGTAAGGGTAAATACGGCCCGAATGGCCAGGTCAACGCGATTCCAGGTGCCAACTTGCCGCTGGCTACCCTCGGTACTTTCATCCTGTGGATGGGCTGGTTCGGCTTCAACGGCGGTTCGCAGCTGAAGATGAGCACCATCGAAGACGCCAACGCCGTCGCCCAGGTGTTCACCAACACCAACATGGCTGCTGCGGGTGGTCTGATCGTTGCGCTGATCATTGCTCGTATCCTGTTCGGCAAGGCCGACCTGACCATGGCTCTGAACGGTGCCCTGGCTGGCTTGGTCGCCATCACCGCAGAGCCGCTGACTCCGAGTGCTCTGCAGGCCACCCTGATCGGTGGTGTGGGTGGTGCGCTGGTGGTCTTCTCGATCCTGGGCCTGGACAAGGTGAAGATCGACGATCCGGTCGGTGCCATTTCCGTACACGGTGTGGTTGGCATCTGGGGCATCCTGGCTGTCTGCCTGACCAACGACGAAGCTTCGCTGGGTGCTCAGTTGCTGGGTATCGTCAGCATCTTCGCCTGGGTCTTCATCGCCAGTCTGATCGTCTGGGGCATCATCAAGGCGGTGATCGGTCTGCGCGTCAGCGAAGAAGAAGAATACGAGGGTGTGGATATCGTCGAGTGCGGTATGGAGGCCTACCCGGAATTCACCAACAAGTGATCTTCCGGTAAATCGCAAAGGGCGCCTTCGGGCGCCCTTTGTTTTTTCTGGCAGCACGCTAGAATGCGCGCGCTGGAGTCATCGAGAGTGAGAGCGGCATGTGGCAGCAACGCATCATCAGTCTGCGCCCGCGTGAGCGCGGTTTTCATCTGGTGACCGAAGAAGTGCTGGCAGCATTGCCGGAACTGGCGCAGGTACGTGTTGGTCTGTTGCATCTGTGGCTGCAGCACACCTCGGCATCGCTGACGGTCAACGAGAACGCCGATCCCGCGGTGCGCCGCGATTTCGAGCGCTTCTTCAACCGTCTGGTGCCGCAGGGGGAGGCGGGCTACGAGCACGATTACGAAGGGCCGGATGATTTGCCGGCGCACTTCAAGGGCAGTCTGCTGGGCTTTCAGCTACAGCTGCCGATACAGCAGGGACGGCTGGCGCTTGGTACCTGGCAGGGGATCTACCTTGGTGAGCATCGCGATCATGGCGGTGCTCGGCGAGTGGTGGCGACCTTGCATGGTGAGGCTATTTGAATTTTTTCCGGTCGAGCGGTGTACATCGCGCGACTGGGCTATAACTAACCTGCTTTTCGCAAGTCATGAGGTTGAACATGAGCGACGAAGACCTGGAACAAGACGATCTGGACGGGGCTGACGAGGACGATGGTGAGGAGCTGGCTGCTGCCGATGACGGCGACAGCGGCGACGATGAAGGCGATGGTGCGGTCGTAGCCAGCGGCAAGAAGAGCAAGGCCAAAGCCGTTGAAGTCGATGAGCTGCCCAGCATCGAAGCCAAGCAGAAGGAGCGCGATGCCCTGGCGCGTGCCATGGAAGAGTTTCTCTCCCGTGGTGGCAAGGTGCAGGAGGTGGAGCCCAATGTGGTCGCCGACCCACCCAAGAAGCCCGACAGCAAATACGGCAGCCGCCCCATCTGAGGACGGCTAGCTACAAGGAACCCGCCCCTGTGGCGGGTTTTTTGTGTCCGCCATCCCTGGCGGCAATCCGGGGCGGCGCAGATCACGGGGGGCGCAGTATGCCCGCGCCGGCATCTCGTAGGAGCCCGCTTGCGGGCGATCCACTTGCGGTCGTCCTGATCGCCCGCAAGCGGGCTCCTACAAGGGGGGCGGCATTAACGCATCCAGCTGCCCAGCAGTGCCGGTAGCTCGGCCAGGCTGGCGATCTGCGCGTCCGGCGTGGTTTCACCCTCCCAGGTTCGCCCTTGCGGGTTGAACCAGATCGCACGCATCCCGGCTGCCTGGGCGCCGGCAATGTCGTCACTGGGGTGATCGCCGATGTGCACGGCGCGCTCGGCCGCCACGCCGCCTGCGCGGCTGAGCGCTTCACGGAAAGGTTTCGGGTCGGGTTTGCCGATGCCCAGTTCTTCGGCGCACAGGGCGAACTGGAAGTAGTCCGACAGGCCCAGGCGCCGCACGTCGGCATTGCCGTTGGTGATCACCCCGAGCATGAAGCGCTCGGCCAAGGCCTCCAGCGTCGGATGTACCTCGGTGAACAGTTCGACCTGATGGCGGGCGCTGAGAAAGACCTGGAATCCTGCTTCGGCCAGCGTCTGCGCCTCGCTGTGCGGGTAGCCGGCGTCTTCCAGGGCGTGAAACAGAATGCGCCGGCGCAGCTCGCTGAGGCGATGCTTGAGCATCGGCTCGGCGTCGAGCAGACGGCTGCGGACCGCCCACAGATGCTCGACCGGCACTGCCCCCAGGCGCGGCGCATGCAGAGCCAGCCAATTGCGCAGGGCGGCTTCGGCATCCTGCATCACCGGAGTGACATCCCACAGGGTGTCGTCGAGGTCGAAGGTGATCAGTTCAATGCTCATTCGGAACCGCCTTTGCGCTTGGCACGTGGATGGGCCTGGTCGTAGACGCTGGCCAGGTGCTGGAAGTCCAGATGGGTGTAGATCTGCGTGGTGGCGATATCGGCATGACCGAGCAGCTCCTGTACCGCGCGTAGATCCTGTGAGGATTCCAGCATATGACTGGCGAAGCTGTGGCGCAGCATGTGTGGATGCAGGTGCTGGCCCAACTCGCGCACGCCGGCCTGGCGCACGCGCAGCTGCACAGCGCGTGGCCCCAGGCGTCGGCCCTGCTGGCTGATGAACACGGCGCCGTCGCCAGGGTTGGCCAGCTTGCGCAGTGGCAGCCAGTGTTCCAGTGCCTGTCGCGCCATGCTGCCGACCGGCAGTTCGCGCACCTTGTTGCCCTTGCCGCGCACCCGTACCAGACCGGCGGGCAGGTCCAGGCCGTCGAGATCGAGTCCGACCAGCTCGGACAGGCGCAGGCCCGAGGAATAGAACAGCTCGAGCATGGCCTGATCGCGGCGGGCGATGAAGTCGTCCTCCACCGCGCCGTCGAGCAGTTGCGCGCTGCGGTCGGCGTCCAGGGTGCGGGGAAGGCGGCGCTCGCGTTTTGGCGGGCTCAGGCCGGTCGCCGGATCGTGACGGCACAGGCCTTCACGCAACAGATATTGATAGAGGCCGCGGGTGGCCGAGAGCAGGCGCGCCAGGCTGCGGCTTGCCAGGCCCTGCTGATGCAGGCGGGCGACCAGGCGGCGCAGGTTGCGTGTGTCCAGCCCGGCCCAGTCGCTCAGGCCTTCGGCTTCGCAGAATGCCCGCACCTTGCTGAGGTCGCGCCGATAGCCGTCGAGGGTATGCGTCGACACCTGGCGCTCGCGGCGCAGGTGTTCGATGTACGCGTCGAGATGGGCTTCAAGTGTCACGTGCGGGGTTCCGAGCGGGCCAATGGTGGATGAGCTTCGCGTCATCCACCCTACACGACCTAGCAGGCCGTTGAAAAACTACCTACCTTGCCATTGCTGCGTTAAAAACAGCCTCAAAATGCTCATTTACAACACGTAAACTGCGCTTTTTCGGCTGTTTTTGCCTTGCACTGGCTGCCTCGCCTACGTTTTTCAACGGCCTGCTAGCGTACCGAACGCAGCGGTGTGGAGAAACCGGGCACGACACGGGCCAGTACTTCGGCGATATAGCCGAGGAACAAGGTACCGAGCGAACTCTTGTAGTGCTGCGGGTCGGCGCTGCCGATGGCGAGAATGCCATGCAGGCCCTGATGGTTGAGGCTGACCACGGCGGCGGAGCCGACTTGCGGCGCGTCTTCCTTGCCGAAGAGAAACTCCAGCTCGTGCGGGCGCAATACGCCGCAGATGGTCTTGCCGCCGCTGAGCAGGCCGCCGACCTGTTGATGCGCCTCGGCCGAGCTGACCGAGCGGCCGACCGGCAGCTTGTTGTCGCTGAACAGGATCAAGCCGACGAAGGGCACCTGGAATTCATGGCGCAGGCTGTCTTCGACCACACCGACCACTTCCTCGAGGCTGCCGGCATCGAGCAGATCCAGCACCAGGCGGCGGGTCTTGTCGAACAGGCGGTCGTTGTCGCGCGCCACGTCCATCAACTGGCCAAGGCGGTGGCGCATCTCGATGTTGCGCTCGCGCAGCAGCTTGACCTGGCGTTCTACCAGCGACACGGCGTTGCCGGGCTGGTGCGGAATACGCAGCTCGGGGATCAGTTCTTCATGGTCGATGAAGAACTCCGGGTGCAGACGCAGATAGGCCGCGACCGTTTCCGAATCGAGCGGTTTGGGCGAATCCTGCTGGTCGGTCATAGGCGAACCTGTCCTTCGTATACGCGGGCAGCGGGCCCGGTCATCATAACCGGCTGACCCTCGCCTGCCCATTCGATGGACAGTTTGCCGCCTGGCAGTTCCAGTTGCACGGGCGAATCCATCCAGCCCTGGCGAATTGCCGCGACGGCCGCCGCGCAGGCGCCGGTGCCGCAGGCCAGGGTTTCGCCGGCACCACGCTCCCACACGCGCAGGCGCGCACGCTGACGATCCTGTATCTGCAAAAAGCCGACGTTGACCCGCTGCGGGAAGCGCGGATGATGTTCCAGCTTCGGCCCGAGCGTATGCACCGGTGCGTCATCGACGTTGTCGACGCGCAGCACCGCGTGCGGATTGCCCATCGACAGCGCGGCGAGCTCTACGCTCTGGCCCTCGACGTCGACGCGATAGGTCAGCGCGGCCTGTTCGGCCTGGAACGGTACCTGTTCCGGCTGCAGGCGCGGTGCGCCCATGTTGACGCAGACCTGGCCATCGTTCTGCACGCGCAGCTCGATGATGCCGCTCTTGGTCTCGACGCGAATGACCTTCTTGGTGGTCAGGCGCTTGTCCAGTACGAAGCGGGCGAAGCAGCGCGCGCCGTTGCCGCACTGCTCAACTTCCGAGCCGTCGGAGTTGAAGATGCGGTAACGGAAGTCGACATCCGGGTGACTCGGCGGCTCGACGATCAGCAGTTGGTCGAAACCGACGCCGATGTGGCGGTCGCCCCATTGTTTGGCATGCTTGGGTTGCACGTGGGCGTGCTGACTGATCAGGTCGAGGACCATGAAGTCATTGCCCAGGCCGTGCATCTTGGTAAAGCGCAATAGCATGACGTCGCCCTCAGGCCGGCAGCAGGCTTTCGCCGGCATAGAGCTCTTGGACTGTCTCGCGACGACGCACTTCATAAGCCTGTTCGCCATCCACCAGCACCTCGGCGGCGCGGCCGCGGGTGTTGTAGTTGGAGCTCATGACGAAGCCATAGGCGCCTGCCGAACGCACGGCCAGCAGGTCACCCTCGGCCAGCACCAACTGACGATCCTTGGCCAGGAAGTCGCCGGTCTCGCAGATCGGTCCGACCAGGTCGTAGTTGCGTGCCTCGCCTTCACGCGGCTGCACCGGCGACACGTTCATCCACGCCTGATACAGGGCAGGGCGGATCAGATCGTTCATCGCCGCATCGACGATGGCGAAGTCCTTGTGCTCGGTGTGCTTGAGGTATTCCACCTGCGTCAGCAGCACGCCGGCGTTGGCGACGATAAAGCGGCCCGGTTCGAACACCAGGCCCAGGTCGCGACCTTGCAGGCGTTTGCGCACGGCGGTGATGTAGTCGCCGGCCAGCGGCGGCTGCTCGTCGCGGTACTGCACGCCAAGGCCACCACCGAGATCCAGATGCTTGATGGTGATACCGCGCGCGGCCAGTTTGTCGACCAGCAGCAACAGGCGATCCAGGGCATCGAGGAAGGGTTCGAGGGTGGTCAACTGCGAACCGATATGGCAGTCGACGCCGATCACTTCCAGGTTCGGCAGCTCGGCAGCGCGGGCGTAGACCGCCTCGGCCTGCTCGATGTCGATGCCGAACTTGTTTTCCTTGAGGCCGGTGGAAATGTACGGGTGGGTGCCGGCGTCCACGTCCGGGTTGACCCGCAGCGAGACGGGCGCTTTGACGCCCAGTTCGGCAGCGACCTTCTGCAGGCGCTCCAGCTCGACGCTGGACTCGACGTTGAAGCAGTGCACGCCGACTTCCAGGGCGCGGCGCATGTCGTCGCGGCTCTTGCCAACGCCGGAGAAGACGATGCGGCTCGGCTCGCCACCGGCGGCCAGGACGCGCTCCAGCTCACCGCTGGAAACGATGTCGAAGCCGGCGCCGAGGCGTGCCAGCACGTTCAGCACGCCGATGTTGGAGTTGGCCTTGACCGCGAAGCAGACCAGGTGCGGCCTGCCGGCCAGGGCATCGGCATAGGCGCGGTACTGCCCTTCGATATGGGCGCGGGAATAGACGTAGGTGGGCGTGCCGAAGCGCTGGGCCAGCGCGGACAAGGCAACGCCTTCCGCGAACAGCTCACCGTCGCGGTAGTTGAAGGCTTCCATGGGGCAGCTCCTGTCAGAGTTCGAAACGGTCTCGGCTGTTGCCGGCGTTGTCGTCGCCCGGCAGGTACAGCGGGCCTTTCTGACCGCAGCCAGCCAGCAGGCAAACGGCGGCGAGGAGCGCGAGGGTCAGTCGCTTCATGGGACAGTCCTTGAAAATAAGCGTGAATTGCGCCGGAGTATACCGACCCCCTGCCACCTTGCCTATGCGCCCGGCGCCCGCCTGGCGGGGCGCTGGCTCGATTTGCGTCTGCATCTGGCGTGTGTGCCGAAGGCATTCGTGCCGGCTTGGGTTAGCATGCGGCGAGTAACGAGGAGCCTCGATGGACAATCCCGCGATTCTGGCCGGCTCGGTCTCGGTAGCCTACCTGCAAGGCCTGATCGAACACCTGCAGCGCCAGGGGGTGGCGGCCGACGCGCTGCTCGCCCATGCCCAGCTCAGCCCTGAAGCGCTGAGCCAGCGCGATCAGCGCATCGCGGCCAGTGCTTACCTGACGCTGCTGGGCGAAGGCGTGCGCCTGACTGGCGACCCGGATCTGGGCCTGCATCTGGGGGAATCGGTACGGCCGGGTTATTACGGCGTGCTCGGTTACCTGATCATGAGCTGCGCAACCCTGGCCGACGCGCTGCATCGCCAGGCGCGCTATGCCTCGCTGGTCGGCAACCTGGGGCTGGTCGTGCTCGACGACGAGCCCGCTCGGCCCGACAGCGAGCCGCTGGTCGCCCACAGCTGGCAGCCGTTGCTGGCGCAGCAGCAGCGCCAGCTGAGTGAAGAAACCCTGGCCGGCTGGGTCAGTTTTGGACGCTGGATCAGCGGCCTGGATATTGCGCCGACCGAGGTGCGCTTCCAGCATCCGGCGCCGGCGGATACCTCTGAGCACGCGCGCATCTTTCGCTGCCCGGTGCTGTTCGATCAACCCGACAATGCCCTGATCTTTCCCAAACGCCTGCTGGCGGCGCCGCTGAACCAGGCCGACGCCCAGGTGCGTGGCATGCTCGATGCCTACGCCGATCGCCTGCTGGCCGAGCTCAATCAGGGCAACAGCGTGCTCGATCGCGCGCGCCTGGAGCTGGCGCGCCAGTTGCCGGAGCAGGGGCCTGATCTGGAGGCCATCGCCGCTGCCCTGGCGCTGAGCCCGAGGACCTTGCAGCGGCGTCTGCGTGAGGGCGGGCTGTCGTTCAGCCAATTGGTCGACGAAACCCGCCAGCAGCTGGTGCTGCACTACCTGCGAGATCCCGCACTGGAGCTGGCGGAAATCGCCTTTCTGGTCGGTTTCAGCGAGCCGGGTTCGCTGGCGCGCGCATTTCGTCGCTGGACGGGAACGAGTCCGGGCGAGTACCGTCGCCACCTTTGCGCCTAGGCCGCTAGCCTGGTCTTGCGTTTTCGCCTAATTTTTCTGCAGTCGCTGCATCTAGTGAGGACACCCCGATGAGCCTGAGCGAAGCCCGCTTTCACGACCTGGTCGATGCCACCCAGCAGGCGGTGGAGGACATCTTCGACGACAGCGGTCTGGACGTCGATCTGGAAAACAGCGCCGGTGTGCTGACGGTGCGTTTCGACAATGGCAGCCAGCTGATCTTCAGCCGTCAGGAGCCAATTCGCCAGCTGTGGCTGGCCGCGCGCTCCGGTGGCTTCCACTTCGACTACGACGAGGCCGACGGCCGCTGGATCTGCGATACCAGCGACGAACAGCTGGGTGAAATGCTGGTACGCATCACGTTCGAGCAGTCGGGCGCCGAGCTGGAGTTCGATGAGCTCTGAGCCGAACGGGGCGCCGCTGGCTTCGCCGTGCCGGCGCCAGTGTTGCCTCGACGAGCATGAGCAGTGTCTCGGTTGCGGTCGTACCCTGCAGGAGATTCTTGACTGGGGCGCGGCCGATAACGCGCGGCGCCGCTTGATCTGCAAGGCCGCCGAGCAGCGCTTGCGCGAGCGCAAACGGGCGCACTGACCCGGCGGTCTTGTTTATTTGTCCGGCTGTGTTAGGGTCGACAGACCATTCAGCTGAACCCCGCCTTCGGGCGGGGTTTTGCTTTTTTACGGTTTACGCAAGGAGTCCGCCCGGCATCATGAACAGCTCACCGACCATCACCATTACTCGCCTCGATCTGCAGCGTCTGGAGCGCCTGCTCGACAGCCTGGACGAGTTCGGCCCTGGCGCCCAGGCGCTGCAGGCTGAGCTGGATCGTGCCGAAGTGGTGGGGCACGACGAGGTGCCGGCTGGTGTGGTGACCATGAATTCGCGCGTGCACTGCCGCGAGGAGAGCAGCGGCAAGGACTATCACCTGACCCTGGTCTACCCGCAGGATGCCGGTGGCGAAGGCAAGGTCAGCATCCTTGCGCCAGTCGGCAGCGCCTTGCTCGGTCTGTCCGTCGGCCAGCACATCGACTGGCCGGCGCCGGGCGGCAAGCAGCTCAAATTGACCCTCCTGGAAGTCGAATACCAACCGGAAGCAGCAGGCGAATACGACCGCTGACGGCTTTCCCCTGGCTGGGCTAGAGTGAGGTTTCCGCTAATGGCAAGGAGGCCTCGCCATGCCAAGTCTGCCGCTGTATTTCCCGCCGTCCTACCAGTTGTCGCGCGCCTTGCTCTGCGCCGAGCTGCTGATGGCCGCCTACGACCAGTACGAGCAATGGCTGGCGCAGCAGTGCCCGCGCTCGCCCGAGCACTTTCATTGGCAACAGCCTGATCTGGAAGGCTGGCAGCTTTCCGCGCCGATCTGGAGCGTGCTCAGCGAGTGGCATGTGTTCAATGAGTCCGAGCCCTTCGGCTTCGCCGCGCGGGATCCGCAGGGTGATTGCTACCTGGTGTTTCGCGGCACCGAGTCGGTGCAGGACTGGCTCGATGACCTCGACCTGGATCAGCGCGACTACCCCTGGCAGGCTGGGGCGGGTCTGGTGCACGACGGCTTTCTGAAACTCTACACCTCGTTGCGTGACCAGGCTCTGCTGGCACTGGACGGCTTGCAGCCGCAGGCGCGGCTCTGGGCCTGTGGTCACAGCCTGGGCAGCACCCTGAGTACGCTGGTGGTGCCGGATCTGCTGCAGCGCTGGCCTGCATTGCCGCTGCAGCATTACAACTTTGCCAGCCCGCGTCTGGCGTCCCCGGCGTTCGCCAGCTATTACAATGGGCTGGCCGTGCCGACTTACCGGTTGGTCAACGACAGCGACCTGGTGCCCGAGGTGCCACCGGCGGACAGTGATCGCTGGTTCTATCAGCACCTGGGCTTGCCGGTGACCTTCACCGCCAGTTACGGAGGTGTCGCCGCCAACCACAGCATGGGCGGCTGCTACCTCTATGCACTGAACAATCCGGATGCGCCGATGAAGGGCTAGACCTGCTGCAGCGCCGTATTGAGGGCATCTTCCAGCCCGCTCTTGGAGTGCAGGTAATGCACCGTTTGCGCCTGTTGCCCGGCCAGCACGGCGGACAGGTCGAGGTCGGTGATGTAGCAGGGATAGCGTTCGCCGCCGGCACGCTGGGCGAGGATGTGCTGCGCCACGGCGCGATACAGCTCGCGGCCGTACTCCAGCTCTGAGAATTCGCGATGGTTGCAGTACAGGGTGACGTGGCGCTGGCGACCGTCGCCAGGCTCGACGATGGCCTGCACATCGTAGAACGGGTGGCTGACCTGCGCCTCGGGCGCCGGCCTGCGCTCGAGGCGCTGAGCGCGTAATGGCGCCGCCGGCAGCAGTTGGTAGTAGAGAATTTCCAGCGGCGGCTGGTTGTCGGCACCATCGAGCGGCAGCATGGCATTGCGCCGATACAGCAATGACTGCAGGAAACGATGGATCGGCGTCAGCAGGCTCTGCTCATCGCGAAATGGCAGGCGCCGGCGCCACAGTGCATTGCGTTCATCGAGCAGGGTCAGTTCCGCTTCGCCGCTGGTTTCGTGCACGCGATAGAACACCTGGATGCACTGTGGGCGGCCCATGGGCAGGATCAGCGCGAGGTCGTCGCCATCGAGGGCATAGCGGTCCAGATGCAGAGGGCTGTAAAGCTCCTGCTCGGCGCCTAGGTGCTCCAGCAACGCTGGCAGATCACCCAGAGCAGCGTGGCTGACCTGGCCGGGTGTCAGCTGCAACACGTGGTAGTGCTGACGTACCTGCACCAGATAGCGTGACTGGCGACCTTCGGCATAGGTGTTGAGCAGGTCGCGCAGCAACTCGTCGACGCGTTCGGCAATCGGCTGGGCGCGATTACGACAGTAGCAGCGCACCTGTACCTGGGGTTGCGGGCCGCCGATCGGCAAGCTGTTGAGCAGATCGCGCAGGCAGTCGAGCAGCGCGTCGGTGCCGTCATGGCGGCTGACCTGCAGTTCGTTCCAGCTGTTGAGCACCACCTGATCGAGGGTCAGTACCAGGTTCTCGCGCACCCCCGAATAGCCCAGCGCATCGGTGCGCCCGGTGGTCATGTGCACGTTCATCTGGCTGTGCTGCCTGAGCGGGTCTACCCCGACATTGACCAGCAACAGCACCTGGCTGGGGATGCTGGCACGCAGCAGGGCGGCTTCTTCGACGCTGGGCTGCGGCAAGGGGAAGCTTTGCTGCAGGCTGGCGATCAGGTTGGACAGTTCGAAATCGGTCAGGTCGCTGCTGCCCGGATGCAGCGACAGGCGCGTGCTGCTGTCGATCACGCCGTTGCGATGGCACCAGGCGAGCAGTTCGATCAGTTCGCGCGAGCGCTTTAGCGGGGCAAAGTCGCTCCACTCCTGGGCGCCCAGGCTGCCGTTGAACAGCGCCCACTGGTATTCGTTGGGCGCCTCGGGGCTGGGGTGCTGGACCAGGGTCAGGGTGTCTTCGGCCAGGTCCGGGGCGATGCCGGGGTTGATATACTCCACCTTGCCGGCCTTGCGCTCGAAGGCTGCATACAGGCGCCGGCCCAGCACGTTGAGGTCACGGTTGTTCAGTGAACTGCCGGTCTCGGCAGTGCGGGCGAACTGCGAGAGAAAGCGGTAGCTGTAGGTCAGTTCGTTGACCAGCACGCGGCGCTCGGCGGCGACCTGGCGCACCTTCCACTGGCTGCGACTGTCGAGCACGTTGAGCTGGCGGCTGTGCCAGCCCCATTCCGCCGTCAGGCGCTCGAGCAGCAGGCGCTGCCAGCTTTTGGTGCGGCCGCGCGTCGGTGGGCGGCTGACCTTTTTGTTGACCTTCAGGTACAGGCAGCGGCGAATCAGCTCCAGCCTTTCCTGATCGCCGCGCGCGCTCAGGTATTCTTCCAGGCGACGGTAGACGACGATATAGGGGTCGAGTTCGTCGAGGTCCAGGCGGCCTTCGAACACCGCCCGCTTGAAACGCAGCGCCAGGCACTCGACCTGGGGATGCTCGCTGGCATAGACCTCGGTCAGCAGCAGTTTGAGTACCGACTTGTAGGGCGACTCGATGCCCTTGTACAACTGCCACATGCCGGCGCCGATGAACTCTTCCGGTGGGATATGCGCCAGGTTGCCGAGGTCCAGTACGTCTTCGGCGCGCACGAAACGCTTGCTCAGCAGGATGCGGCAGTAGTCGTGATAGCGCGTTTCCTCGTAGACCGGCACCAGCCACCAGAGCGGCGTACGACCGCCTAGCCAGATGGCGGTGCGGTAGAACTCGTCGAGCAGCAGATAGTGCTGGGTGGTGCCGCAATCGTCGGAGGTCAGTTGCGCCTCACGCGCGCCCTGGGTGAAGCGCTGCGGGTCGACCAGAAAGACGTGCACCTCGGCGCCCTGAGTGGCAGCCGCCCAGCTTTCCAGTTGGTCGCACTTCTTGCGCAGGTCCTGCAGTTCCTGCGCCGTGAGGTTGGGCGAGTGGCATAACCACAGGTCCATATCGCTCTGTTCGGCCTGCGCAACGGTGCCCAGGCTGCCCATCAGGAACAGGCCATGCAGCGGCGCAGCGCCCTGGCCGCGACGCGGTTTGTAGACGAAGGAGCGGGTCAGTCGCTGGACTTCGGCGAGGCTGGCATCATCCGGCTCAAAGCCGCTGAGGCCGGCCGGTGTAATGGCCGAGACATAGCCAGGCAGCAGTGGATGATTGACGTGCAGCAGCAATGGCAACAGCTTGAGGACCAGTTGCTGGCGTGTGGACAGCGCCTCCATGGCCCGCTGCAGGCGGCACTGATTGATCTGCAGAAAGCGCGCGCGCAATTGCGCCAGCACCTTGCGGTCGATGCCGTCATCGATATCGGGGCGTATTTCCTGCGTGCGCGTCATGCTCGAACTCTACTGCAGATGCGGCAAGCCTATCAGCGGCAGGCTCGCCAGTGCAGTGCCTTTGACGCTATATCGCCCGCCGCGCCTTTCCCTTAAGGACGGCCGGCGGGCAACCGAGATTAAGCGGAGGTGGTCTGACGGGTCGAGAGAATGGTCAACAGGGCTTGCGCATGCTCGGCGGCATCGATGCCCAGGCTGGTCAGATAGCCGCCGTCGGCTTGGCTCACCAGGCCTTTTTCGTGAAGACGGGTGATGGCGCCTTGCGCCTTGAATGAGGCGTTGTTGTGCACCTTTAGCCCCTCCTGATGATTGTCCAGGTTGTACAGGGCGAGGATTTCCAGCTCGTCGATCAGGTCAGCGGTGAATGACTTCATGGTGACTCCGTCTTGTTGTTATGGCGCTCTTGCAGTGTAGAGCCATGTGCCGAGCTCTGCCCATCGCTGAGCTGCCAGTTGGCGAGAATTCGTTGATAGGTACCATCCTGCCTGATCTGTCGCATGCCTGCGTCGAAGTCGCGCAGCAAGGCAGCAGCCCGCGGGTGGTGGCGGGAGAAGGTCAAGTAGAGTCGCGGGCGATGTACCCTGGTCAGCGCCTTGAATTGGCCGGCCAGTTCGGGGTTGTCGCGCAGCAGTGCGTCGGTGGTGCCGCGAAAGGCGATGACGTAGTCCACGCGCCCGCGCTGCAGCATGCGAAAGCCATTGATATCGCGCCGTACCGCAATGCGCTGGATATCTGCATAGCTGTCGAAGTACTCGCCGTAGGTATAGCCGATGGTGACTGCCACGCGTTTGTCGCGGATGGTGTCCAGGTCATCTATTGCCGCGTCCCCTGCATGGCCCCAGAGCAGAATATCGTCGCTGAACAGCACCTCCTGCGGTAACAGGAGCTCCGCACGGATGTGCGCGTCAGGCGTGGCGTTGAAGCAGCCTGCCAGGCTGCCTGAACGCGCCAGCTCCATGCAGCGCGAATAGGGGTAGGGCGCCAGCTCGACGGACGTGTCGCTGGCACTGAAAGCGGCGCGGACTATGTCTGCCGACATGCCCTCGATCCTGTCATTGCGCAGAGCGGTGTAGGGGTACCAGTCATCCTCGGCACCAATACGCGGCATTTCGGCTCGAGCAGTCCACGCTCCGCTCAAGCAGAGCGTGAAGACAAGCAGAGCGAGAGTTCGAGTCGACTGACAGGCCATCGAAGACGGTGCCTTCCTGGTCGGAGTTGGCAGTGACAGTAGCAATCTGCTTGCCAGTCCGGCCAGTGGCCTGGATCAATCCTTGCTCAGTTTTCTTCCGGCAGCTCCGGCAGCTCCGGCAGGGCGCGCAGGGCCTGCTCATACCAGGCGCCATCGAAGGGGCGATCCTCGCGCAGCATGGCGTCGACTTCATGGGCCAGAACCAGCGCCATCAGCTCGAGGATCTCCTCGCGCTCGTAACCGACCAGCGTCAGCTTGTTGTAAACCGCCTTGGCTGCAGCGGGCTCACCGCTTTCCAGTTGGTTTTCGATGGCCTGAATCAGGGTGGCTTCGGCGAAGTCTTCGTCTTCTTGCTCGTTGTTTTGGCTCATGGTTCCTCTCGTGTTATGGCTCTGGCTCAGTCGCAGGGGACGCCGGCGCCCTTCAGGCTGACTTTGAAGAATTGCAGACGAAAGCCGGAGTTCGCGGCTCGACTGCAAAGACTCGTATTGAGGGTGCGGTATTCGGCGATGAAGATCGGTTTGCCCTGGCTGCGCATGTGACTGTAACCGTCGCATTCGTTGTAGCGATAGCAGCTCTCGTTGATGGCAAAGTCGAAGTAGTCGCCAAGCTCAGGCAGCAGTTCTACGGCATTCTTCAGGCCGATGCTCAGGTCGCGGCTGTGCGCCTCGCTGGCCAGCCAGCGGTTGAAGTCTATTTGCTCGGCTTCCGTCAGGCTCAGGCCATTGTCATTGCTGTAGCCGTCCACGTTGTCCGGATCGACTGCGTCGCAGCCCTTGTCGACGGCCAGGTCCAGGCGTTTGGCGAGCAGTTGGCGTACATCGTCACGGCGATAGTCGAGCCAACGCTCGCCAGGCCAATCAGGCAATGCTTTGCCCAGCGCCGCCGTGGGGTAGGCCTGAGCGTCGCTGCGCCAGTCTTCCCAGGTGCCCGCGCTGAAATAGCAGATGACGATACGGCCACCCGCCTTGAGATTGGTGATGGTTTGCTTGGGCGTGTTGTACAGGTCGATGTTATAGACCAGGCGATTGGGTGTTTGCAGTTTGCCATCGAGCTGCATATGCCAGGATGCATTGACGGGAATGGTGACCGGTGTCGCCGCCGTCAGTGCCGGGGCGATAACGCTGAGCAGTGCAAGGAGTGTGCGCATGATGGTCTGGAGCAGGTGGAGGTGTAATTACCTTAGGCCAGAGGTGTTGCCCTGGCCAGACGCTGGCTTGCTCAGCCTGCGGCGAAGTCCAGCAAGGCCTGGCCGGTGAGGCGATAGGTCGTCCATTCGCTCTGCGGACGGGCGCCGAAGGATTCGTAGAAGTCGATCGCCGGGGTGTTCCAGTCCAGCACCGACCACTCGAAGCGACCGCAGCCCCTCGCCACGGCCAGTTGTGCCAGATGGCGCAGCAGCGCCTTGCCGGCGCCCAGTCCGCGAGCCTCGGGGCTGACGTAGAGGTCTTCGAGGTACAGGCCCTGCTTGCCCAGCCAGGTGGAGTAATTGAAGAAGTACACCGCATAGCCGATGGGCTGGCCGCCGTTCTCGCAGATCAGGCCGTGGGCAGTGCTGCCTTCGGCGAACAGGCTATCGCGGATACCGGCCGCGTCGGTCTTCACCTCATGCTCGGCCTTTTCGTAGATGGCCAGGTCGGTGATAAAACGCAGGATCAGCTCGGCGTCGTCAGGGGTGGCAGGGCGGATGTGCAAAGGCATTGATTTCTCCTAGCAGGCTGTTGAAAAACTACCTACGTTGCCATTGCTGCGTTAAAAACAGGCTCAAAATGCTCATTTACAACTCGTAAACTGCGCTTTTTCGCCTGTTTTTGCCTTGCACTGGCTGCCTCGCCTACGTTTTTCAACGGCCTGCTAGCGCTCAGCGGTGCGGTATCTGTCGTTATGGCGCGGTCAAAGGCGCAGGCCGAGGTTGACCATCAGCGCGGCGTTGCCCAGCAGTACCAGCTCCGCTGCCATGCCATGGCTCTGCACGCCCAACGAAGGAATGATCGCGGGTGCTACACCCAGATGATTGAGGGGGATCTTGTCGCGATACTCACCGCGATAACCATGTAACAGGCCGCCGGTCAGCTTGGCGTAGAACGGGTGGCGGTCACTGTCGAAGCGTCGGCCTACATAGGCGTACTGCGAACTCTGGTCGAACGAGTTGCGAAAGACCGCGCCACCCCAGAGGTTGCCGGACGCATAACCACGTTCCAGGCCAATCAGGCGCTGGTGATTGTTGTGATCGGGCTCGGGGTTGTAGTGTCGCGTGTAGACGCTCGTCTGTACTTGCCAGTAGTCGTGTTCGGTCGCGACTGCTGATGTCGCCAGCAGGCTCAGTAGCAGGGTCGTTGGGAGTGTGTAACGCATGGCGACCTCCTGGTCGAATGGCCTGCCTTGGCAGGGGCGGCGGGCGCCGCCCCTTTGCGACCTCAGCGAGTTGCGAGAAGTTCGCGGCCACGCACCACGGCGGCACGCACCTGGTTCGGCGCCGTGCCACCGATATGGTTGCGGGCGTTCACCGAGCCTTCCAGGGTCAGCACGGCGAACACGTCATCATCGATCTGATCGCTGAACTGGCGCAGCTCGTCCAGGCTCATCTCGGCCAGGTCCTTGCCGCTCTGCACGCCATATTTCACGGCGTGGCCGACGATCTCGTGGCAGTCACGGAACGGCAGGCCCTTGCGCACCAGATAATCGGCCAGGTCGGTGGCGGTGGAGAAACCGCGCAGCGCCGCCTCGCGCATGATCTCGCGCTTGGGTTTGATCGCCGGCACCATGTCGGCGAAGGCGCGCAGGCTGTCGCGCAGGGTGTCGGCGGCGTCGAACAGTGGCTCCTTGTCTTCCTGATTGTCCTTGTTGTAGGCCAGCGGCTGGCCTTTCATCAGGGTCAGCAGGCCGGTCAGGGCGCCGAACACGCGGCCGGTCTTGCCGCGCACCAGCTCGGGCACGTCCGGGTTCTTCTTCTGCGGCATGATCGAGGAGCCAGTGCAGAAGCGATCCGGCAGGTCGATGAACTGGAACTGGGCGGATGTCCACAGCACCAGCTCTTCGGAGAAGCGCGACAGGTGCATCATCGCCAGCGAGGCGGCAGCGCAGAATTCGATGGCGAAGTCGCGGTCCGATACACCGTCCAGCGAGTTGCCGCCAACGGCGTCGAAACCCAGCAATTGTGCAGTGATTTCACGCTGGATCGGATAGGTGGTGCCGGCCAGCGCCGCCGAGCCCAGCGGCATGCGATTGGTGCGCTTGCGGCAGTCGACCAGGCGTTCGTAATCGCGCGACAGCATCTCGAACCAGGCCAGCAGATGATGACCGAAGGTCACCGGCTGGGCGGTCTGCAGGTGGGTGAACCCCGGCATGATGGTGTCCGCTTCGGCTTCGGCCAATCCCAGCAGGCCCTGCTGCAGGCGAGTGATCTCGGCGAGGATGATGTCGATTTCGTCGCGCAGCCACAGGCGGATATCGGTGGCCACTTGATCGTTGCGCGAACGACCGGTGTGCAGCTTCTTGCCAGTAACACCGATGCGGTCGGTCAGACGCGCTTCGATGTTCATGTGCACGTCTTCCAGATCGACGCGCCAGTCGAACTGGCCGGCTTCGATCTCACCCTGGATCTGCTTGAGCCCATCAATGATGGCGTCACGCTCGGCATCGGTGAGGACGCCGACCTTGGCCAGCATGCTGGCGTGGGCGATGGAGCCCATGATGTCGTGGCGATACAGGCGCTTGTCGAATTCGACCGAGGCGGTGAAGCGGGCGACGAAGGCGTCGACAGGTTCGCTGAAGCGGCCGCCCCAGGATTGGTTGGTTTTTTCGCTGCTCATGGCACTTGCTCTGGTTCGGGCTCTGGATCGGGCGGCCGCGTCGGCGGCCGGCATGGCGGACAAAGTGCGTCGATAATAACAGGGTCGGCAGGCGTTTCGCCGGGGCGCGTTCGCCGTTGGGCGTTCGATGGCGTTGTCGGCTGCTTCACAATTTTGCCCTGAAGGCAGCATTTCGGTGCTTTATTTTGTCCGGCTGGAGCCGTCTGGCTTGCCGGCTCGCAGGGCGACAAGGAAACTGCGTCGATGCATAGACAATCCTCTACCAAGAACAAATACAACGCCGCTATCGACGACTTCTTCGTCCCGGAACTGTGTCAGCCAGAAGCGCTGCTGAGCATGGTGCTGTTGGCCGAGTTGCTGGTATTGGTATTGGTGCTCGCCGAACCGATGACGCCGGGTTTCGACTGGGTACGCCTGGCCCTGACTTCACTGTTCGTGCAGTGGATCGTGCTGCTGTCGGCTGCTGTGCTCTGCCGCTTGCGGCCGCTGCTGGCGCGTCTGCGCCCCGCGTTGGCTGGGGTGCTGTGCTGCGCGCTGGTGGTGCTGCTGACCCTGGGGTGTACGGCCGTGGCCGACTATTACGAGCTGGGCGGGCCGCTGCCGCGCAGTGGTGAAGTGAATCTTTATCTGCGTCATGCGTTGATCAGCCTGATCATGTCCGCACTGCTGCTACGCTATTTCTATCTGCAGAGCCAATGGCGTCGGCAGGAACAGGCCGAGCTGCGCGCGCGGATCGAATCGTTGCAGGCGCGGATTCGCCCGCACTTTCTGTTCAACAGCCTCAACAGCATCGCCAGCCTGGTCACGCTCGATCCCTACAAGGCCGAGCAGGCGGTGCTGGATCTGTCCGATCTGTTTCGCGCCAGCCTGGCCAAACCTGGCACGCTGGTGCCGTGGAAGGAGGAACTGGAACTGGCGAAACGATATCTATCGATCGAGCACTATCGGCTCGGCGAGCGACTACAGTTGCAGTGGGAGGTCGAAGGTGTGCCGGAGGATCTGCCGATTCCCCAGCTGACCCTGCAGCCTCTGTTGGAGAATGCGCTGATCTATGGCATCGCGCCGCGTATCGAAGGCGGCCTGGTGCGGGTCGAGGCGGATTACCAGGATGGTGTGTTCAGCTTGTGTGTCAGCAATCCGTATGAAGAGCGGGGCGAGCAGCATCCGTCACGGGGAACGCAGCAAGCGCTGAGTAATATCGATGCGCGCCTGGCGGCACTTTTTGGGCCGAGGGCGAGTCTCAGCGTGGAGCGCCGTGACGGCCGTCACTACAGCTGTCTACGCTATCCTTGTGCGAGACTCACGCAGGAAGCCAGAGCAATATGAATGTCCTGATCGTCGATGACGAACCCCTTGCCCGCGAGCGCCTGAGCCGCATGGTCGGTGAGCTCGAGGGTTACCGGGTCCTGGAGCCCGCTGCCAGCAATGGCGAGGAAGCCCTGACCCTGATTGATAGCCTCAAGCCGGATGTGGTCCTGCTGGATATCCGCATGCCCGGCCTCGACGGCCTGCAGGTGGCTGCCAAATTGTGCGAGCGCGAAGCGCCGCCAGCGGTGATCTTTTGCACGGCGCATGATGAGTTCGCTCTGGAAGCCTTCCAGGTCAGTGCAGTGGGCTATCTGGTCAAGCCTGTGCGGCCTGAGAGCCTGAGTGAAGCGCTGAAAAAGGCCGAGCGGCCCAATCGTGTGCAGTTGGCCGCCCTGACTCGTCCCGCAGCGGAGACTGGCGGTGGCCCGCGTACCCATATCAGTGCCCGTACCCGCAAGGGCATCGAGCTGATTCCGCTGGATCACGTGGTCTACTTCATCGCCGACCACAAATACGTCACCCTGCGTCACGAGGGCGGTGAAGTCCTGCTGGATGAGCCGTTGAAGGCGCTGGAAGACGAGTTCGGTGATCGCTTCGTGCGCATCCACCGCAATGCGCTGGTGGCGCGTGAGCGCATCGAGCGCCTGCAGCGCACCCCGCTTGGACACTTTCAACTCTTCCTCAAAGGTCTGGACGGCGATTCGCTGGTGGTCAGCCGCCGCCATGTGGCTGGTGTACGTAAACTGATGCAGGCTCTCTAGAGGGCACGTCGGCTGCGGCCTATGGCCGCCTCCTTCAGCCGGCGTCGGGCGAGCCTGTTATGATTCGCGGCAATCGGTTTTCTGGAATTGCCTCATGTCCCGCGAAATTCGCATCGCCACCCGTAAGAGCGCCCTGGCCCTGTGGCAGGCCGAACATGTCAAAGCCCGTCTGGAGCAGGCTCATCCCGGTCTGAAGGTCAGTCTGGTGCCCATGGTCAGCCGCGGCGACAAGCTGCTCGACGCGCCGCTGGCGAAGATCGGCGGCAAGGGGCTGTTCGTCAAGGAGCTGGAAACCGCACTGCTGGAAAACGAGGCCGACATTGCCGTGCACTCGATGAAGGACGTGCCGATGGACTTTCCCGAAGGGCTGGGCCTGTACTGCATTTGCGAGCGTGAAGACCCGCGCGACGCCTTCGTCTCCAACACCTATGCCAGCCTCGATGCGCTGCCGCCCGGCAGCGTGGTCGGTACTTCCAGTCTGCGCCGTCAGGCCCAGTTGCTGGCGCGCCGGCCCGATCTGAAAATCCAGTTCCTGCGCGGCAACGTCAATACCCGCCTGGCCAAGCTCGATGCCGGCGAGTACGACGCCATCATCCTTGCCGCTGCCGGCCTGATTCGCCTGGGGTTCGAAGACCGAATCCGCAGCTCGATCAGCGCCGAGGACAGCCTGCCGGCCGGCGGCCAGGGCGCCGTGGGCATCGAGTGCCGCAGTGCCGACAGCGACGTGCATGCCTTGCTGGCGCCGCTGCATCACCGTGACACCGCGCTACGTGTCACCGCCGAGCGCGCGCTGAACAAGCACCTCAATGGCGGCTGCCAGGTCCCTATCGCCTGCTATGCCTTGCTCGAAGATGACCAGCTGTGGCTGCGCGGCCTGGTCGGCCAACCTGACGGCGGCCTGTTGCTGCGCGCCGAAGATCGCGCCGCCAGTAGCGATGCCGAGGCTTTGGGCGTGCGTGTCGCCGAGGCGCTGCTGGCGCAGGGGGCTGATGCCATTCTCCAGGCCGTCTATGGTGAGGCCGGTCACCCTTGAGCGCTTGGCGCCTGTTGCTGACGCGTCCTGCCGAGGATTGTGCGGCGCTGGCGCAGACCCTGGCTGCGCAGGGTGTCGTCAGCCACTGCATGCCGCTGCTGGCCATCGAGGCACTGGACGAGACACCCGAGCAGTGCAGCGCCTTTGCCGATTTGCAGCGTTACTGCGCGGTGATCGTGGTCAGTAAGCCGGCAGCCCGAATTGGCCTGCAGCTCTTGGCGCAGCACGGGGCGCCGACGCCTGAGCTGCCCTGGTTCAGTGTCGGCGCGGGTACCGCTGCGGTACTCGCCGAGCAAGGCTTGGGCGTACATTTTCCCGACTTGGGCGATGACAGCGAAGCGTTGCTCGCTCTGCCTGCACTGCAGCAGGCCATCGCGGCACCTGCACCGCGCGTGCTGATCCTGCGCGGCGAAGGTGGCCGAGAATTCCTCGCCGAGCGCTTGCGCAGCCAAGGTGTGAGCGTCGACTATCTGCCACTGTATCGCCGCGTGCTGCCGCAGTATGCGCCGGGCGAACTGAGCCGACAGGTGCGAGCGGAACGCCTGAACGGCCTGGTTGTCAGCAGTGGGCAGGGTTTCGAACATCTGCTGCAGCTAGCCGGCGATGACTGGCCGGCGTTGGCTCGGCTACCCTTGTTCGTACCCAGCCCGCGCGTCGCCGAACAGGCCCGCGCTGCGGGTGCCCAGATCGTTGTGGACTGTCGCGGCGCCAGTGCCGCGGCCTTGCAGGCAGCTTTGGAGCAGTTTCCGGCTGCCGCCCTCTAAAAGGACGGATACGTGAGCGAAGCATCCACCCCGAACACGCCAGAAGAAAAACCGGCCAGCGAAGCCGTGAAACCCACACCTGCACCGCCACCGGTGAAGGCATCACGCAGTGGCGGTGGTAGCGGCCTTGCCGCATTTGCCCTGCTGATTGGCCTGGCTGGCGCCGGTGCTGGTGGCTGGAGCCTGTGGCAACTGCATGCAATGCAGAGCAGGGACCTGCAGCAGGCCGAAGACCTGCAGCGCACCCGTGACGACAGTGCGAAGAAAGTGGATGAGCTGGCCCAACGCCTCGATTCGCGTCTGTCCGCCCTGCCCAGTGCGGCCGAGCTGGACGAGCGCCGTCGCCTGCTGGCCAACCTGCAGAACGATCAGCAGCGCCTGAGCCAGCGCCTGGAAAGCGTGCTCGATGGTAGCCGCCAGGATTGGCGCCTGGACGAGGCCGAACACCTGCTGCGCTTGGCCACCTTGAGATTGTCTGCGCTGCAGGATGTGGCCAGCGCCGAAGCGCTGGTACTGGCCGCCGATGAAATCCTCCGCGAGCAGGACGACCCTGCTGCATTCGCCGCCCGTGAGCAGCTCAGCCGTAGTCTCGAAGCCCTGCGCACCACCGAACGCCCGGACCGCGTCGGCCTGTTCCTGCAGCTGGGCGCCTTGCGTGAGCAGGCCGCTACCCTCAATCCACTGGCGCCGACCTTCGAAGGGCAGGGTGACATGCTCTCCGACCTGGCAGCCGAAGGCGACGGCAGTGCCTGGTGGAGCGAGTGGGCGAAGAAGCTTTCGGAGTACTTCCGTATCGAGTTCGACGCCGATCGCAACGTGCGTCCGCTGCTGTCCGGGCAAAGCCTGTCGCAGGTGCGCCTGAGCCTGTCGCTGGCGCTGGAACAGGCGCAGTGGGCCGCACTGCATGGTCAGACCGGTGTGTACAAGCAGTCGCTGAAGCAGGCCGAGGAAATCCTCGATGCCCACTTCAATCTGGACAACCCGGACAGTCGCGCCCTGCGTCAGCGCTTCGGCGAGCTGGCTGACGCCAGCATCGAGGTCAAGGTGCCGGACCTGAGCGACTCGCTCGATGCGCTGCAGGCCTACCTGCAACGCAAACAGGCGCAACGTCGGCAGGGGGCCGCGGCGGCCGAGGAGGCGCAATGAGACGCCTGATCTGGCTTCTGTTATTGCTGGCCATCGCCGCCGGGCTGTATCTGCTCAGTCTGGCCATCGAGGCCGACCGCGGTTATGTGCTGTTCGCCTACCAGGGCTTTCGCTACCAGTCCGGCCTGTGGGCATTCCTTGGCCTGCTGGTGGTCGTGGTGGTGCTGTACTACCTGGTCAAGTGGACACTGCGTTTGTTGCTCAGCTCGACACGGCTGGCCAACCCCTGGTCGCGTCTGCATCGCAACCGCCGTGTGCGCCTGGCTTCCGAGCAGGGCATGCTCGACCTGGCCGAAGGTCGCTGGGCGCGTGCTCAGCGTCAACTGACCCGTGCCGCCGAAGCCGACAGTCAGCCGTTGATGTACTACCTCGGCGCTGCTCGTGCCGCCAGCAAGCTTGGCGATCACGAGCAGAGCGACGCATTGCTCGAGCGCGCACTGAACAAGCAACCCCAGGCCGAGCTGGCGATTGCCCTGACCCACGCCGAGCTGCAGCGTAACCGTGGCGACAGCGATGCGGCACTGGAAACCCTGCAGGCCATGCGTGAGCGCCACCCAGGCCATCATCTGGTGCTGCGACAATTGCAGCGTCTGTATCTGCAGCGCCAGGACTGGTCGGCACTGCTCGGCTTGCTGCCCGAGTTGCGCAAGGAAAAGGCGCTGCCCGCCGCAGAACTCGACGAACTGGAGCGCGAAACCTGGCGTGGTCGCCTGGCCGATGCCGGACTGGCTGGCCAGGGTCATGGCGAAACTGCACTTCAGCCGCTGACGCAAGCCTGGCAGCAGCTGTCCGCGCCACTGCGTCAGGAGCCTGAGCTGATCGCCACCTATGTCGAGCAACTGCGTCGACTGGGCGCGCAGGAAGAAGCCGAGGAAGTGCTGCGCAGCGCGCTCAAACGTGGTTACGACAGCCGTCTGGCGCGCTTCTACGGTGTGCTGCGTGGCGCCGACCCGGCGCGTCAGCTGCAAACGGCCGAACTCTGGCTCAAGCAGCATCCGCAGGATCCTGCCCTGTTGTTGACCCTGGGCCGTCTGAGCCTGCAGAACCAGTTGTGGGGCAAGGCGCGAGACTATTTCGAGACCAGTCTGAAGCTCGAGCGCCACCCGGAAACCTGCGCCGAGCTGGCGCGTCTGCTGGCGCAATTGGGCGAGTTGGAACGCAGCAATCAGCTGTTGCTGGAGAGCCTCGGCCTGTTGCATCAGGGCTTGCCACCGCTGCCGCAACCGCAGGGCGTGACAGCCTGAATGGATGCGGCTGATTGCCGCAGCGCACTCGCCGTACGGACGGAGGGGCGTTCGGGCATGATGAACAGCCTGCTCTGAGTCATGGGGCGCCTTGAAAGGCGCCCTCGCTTTCCTCTACCGTACTGCCCTCGATTTCCCTCCCGGAGCCACCATGCACTTGGCCAGCCCGCGTCCTCTGTTTTTCCTGGCATTCATCGGCTGCGTACTGCTGATGGCGGCTGCGTTGTACCTGGAACATGTCGTCGGCCTGGAACCCTGTCCGATGTGCGTGCTGCAGCGAATCTGCGTGATTCTGTTCGGCGTGGTCTGCCTGATCGCTGCGATCCATGGGCCGGGGAGTCTCGGTCGTCGCATCTACGCGGTGCTGGCACTGCTGTTCGCCGGCGCTGGCGCCGCTACCGCTGGCCGGCAGATCTGGCTGCAGAGCGTACCGGCCGATCAGCTCGAAGCCTGTCTGCCCAGCCTCGAGTTCATGATGGAAGCCCTGCCGATGCAGGACATCGTGCGCCTTGTGTTCCAGGGGAGCGCTGACTGTGCCGAGGTGAAGTGGACGCTGTTTGGCATGAGCATCCCCGAATGGAGCCTGCTCGGTTTCGTCGGCATGCTCGGTTTCTGCCTGTTCCAGCTGCTGCGTCGCAATTGAGAATGCGAATTGCACGAAGCCACGCGGGTCGTGGCTTCGAGATTAAACGCTCGTATGAAACTTTCTCGCGGCGATGCCTTGATGGTGGGTGCCCACGAGCATAATCTGGCTCGCACGCACCGCCGGAAAAATGCCATTTTGCGGTTGCCTTCCCAAGGCCAAGCACCGATTGACAGAAAAACGTCTCGGGAGCGGACGTATAACAGGCATTATCGATAAGGGAAGCGAGGTTTATCATGCTTGAGAGTTGCCAGAATGCACAGGAACGTTGGGGTGGGGTTCACCAGCTGATCGATCGCTGGCTGGGTGAACGCCGCGAACTTGTGCTGGCTTACACCGCCCTCACCAAGGCGCCGCAGGCGCCAGCCATCAACTGTGAGTCTCTGCAGGGTTTCTGCGAATTGCTGGTGGACTACGTGTCTGCTGGTCACTTCGAGGTCTACGAGCAGTTGACCAACGAGGCCAAGGCCTTCAACGACCAGCGTGGTCTGGAGCTGGCCAAGCAGATCTACCCGCGTATCGAAGCCATTACGGCGGTCGCGCTGGCGTTCAATGACCACTGCGACAATGGCGATTGTCGCGACAGCACGTCGCTGGTGGCAGAGCTCAATCATCTGGGGCAGTTGCTGCACGAGCGCTTCGAATTGGAAGACTGCCTGATCGAAGTGCTGCACAACGCTCATCAGGAACAGGCCGCCGAAGCGCTCTGAGCCCTTGCTGGCAATGGTCCGGAGCACTCCGGGCCGTCAGGCTGACGCCAGTCAGTTAAGCGTCGGCGCATCAAATTTGTAGGAGCGGCGCCTCGCCGCGAATCAGGGCGGTGCGCACTTGAACGCACTTGAAAAACTTCGCCCCGGGGCGGGGCTCCTACGCAAGGCCGCTTCAGCAATCGGATCGGCATCAGGCCGGCAGGCTGGCCTTCAGTCGGCCACGTCGAGCAGGCGTAGATCGAACACCAGTGGCGCATAGGGCGGTATCAGGTCGCCCGCACCTTCCTCCCCGTAAGCCTGATCCGATGGAATCACCAGGCGCCAGTGAGCGCCTTTCGGCATCTGCAGCAGTGCGCTGCGCCAGCCGCCGATCAGGCTGTCCAGGCGAAACCACTGCGGTGTGCTGCTCTCGTCGAAGACGCTGCCGTCCGCCAGTTCGCCGCGGTAGCTCACCTGTACTCGGCTGCGAGCGGTGGGCATGGGACCGCTGCCAGGGCTCAGTTCGGTCACCAGTACGCCGTTGGCCAGCGCCCGTACGTCAGGGCGGCGACGTTGCTCGGCGAGAAAACGCTGCTCGGCCTCGATAGCTTTGCTCTGGCGCTGTGGCGAGGCTTCGATACGCGCTTCGTGCTCATCGAGCAGTTGCTCGATCCGGCTGGCGTCGAGGCGCAGGGGCTTGCCCTCGTAGGCCTGGCGCAAGCCTTCGAGCAACTCGCTCAGCGGCAGGTCTGGCACCTCGTCGTGCAGGCGCTCGCCAAGACGCACGCCGAGGCTGTAGGCCAGATCCTGCTGGTGCTGGTCAGCCTGTACGCCCAGGCTGCAGCAGATAGCGAGGGCGGCTAGTACGGCGCGGCTCATTACGGTGTCTCCCGATCAAGATGCTTAGGGGCTGTTGAGGTTACGCGGCGCCGCAGCGTGCGCTGAAACGGCAAAAGGCTTTGGCGATTATGCCAGCGCGGTTCGGCATCTGCTCGGCTCGCCAAAAGGCCTATGGCGAGCCCTCGCGGCTGCGTCTAGTATGGGCGCGTTCACATCCGCCTGGAGGCGCGCCATGTCGGCCAAGAAGAAGTCCATCACTACCCCGTTGCACCTGCTGCACCAACTGTCTGCCAGCCTGCTCGAACACCTGGAAAATGCCTGCTCGCAAGCGCTGATCGACGCCGAGAAACTGCTCGCCAAGCTGGAGAAACAGCGCGGCAAGGCGCAGGAAAAACTGCACAAGGCTCGCAGCAAGCTGCAGGACGCTGCTGTTGCCGGCAAGGCCAAGGCGCAAGCCAAAGCCAAGGACGCAGTCGCCGAGTTGGAGGAGCTGCTCGACGCGCTCAAGGCCAGCCAGAGCGAAACCCGCACCTACATCGCCCAGCTCAAGCGTGATGCCCAGGAAAGCCTGAAGCTGGCACAGGGCGTAGGCAAAGTGAAGGAAGCCGCTGGTAAGGCGCTGGATGTACGCGAGGCCAAAGCCGCCGCTCCGGCCGCCAAGCCGGCCAGCAAGCCGGTCGCGGCGAAGAAGCCTGCTGCTGCGAAGACGCCCGTGAAGAAAGCCCCGGCCAAACCGGCTGCTGCCAAACCGGCGAGCAAACCCGTCGCCAAGCCAGTAGCGAAACCGGCGGCAGCCAGCAAACCTGCGGCTAAGCCAGCTGCCAGCAAGGCTGTTGCGGCAAAACCCGCTGCGCCGAAAGCTGCCGCCAAGCCCGCTGCCGCCAAGCCAGTCGCCAAACCGGCAGCCAAGCCTGCTGCAGCAAAAGCACCGGCCAAGCCCGCAGCAGCCAGTAAACCGGTCGCCAAACCCGCTGCTAAGCCGGCTGCCAAGGCCACGCCTGCAAAACCCGCGAGCAAACCGGTCAGCAAGCCGGCTGCGGTGAAGAAACCAGCCGCTGCCAAGGCTCCGGCGAAGAAGGCTCCGGCCAAGCCAGCAGTTGCCAAGCCAGTCGCCGCAGCGGTTGCTCCGGCCGCCCCTGCTGCTCCTGCGACCACCAATGGGGCCACCGCCCCGGGTACTCCGAGCGCGTCCTAAGGGTGATCAACGGCGCCGCGTAGCACCTGCAGCGCGGCGCTGTTCCCTCCGGCCAGGCGAATCAGCCAATCGTCTCCGCCTGCCTCGTTTGGCCAGTTCTCGGCCAGCGCCTGCAAACGATCGAGCAATACCCGCTCGGCCTGCAGTTCCAGCTTCTTGACCTGCTCACGTAAGGCTGCGAGTTCCGCATCCTGGCTTGCGTTTGCGCGCCAGTCCTGGCGTACCTGACGCAAGGGTGCGATCACCTCGCGTTGCCAAGGGGCAGCTGCTTGCTGCAGTGCCTGCAGGCGCTCATCCAGGCAGCGCACACCGCGCCGCTGCAACCAGGCACCGGTCAGCAGCAGGCAAACGTCACTGCCTGTTTCCTGCAACTCCAGGCAGGCCTGTTCCACGCCTGCTCTGGCGTAGAGTTCGAGGGCGAAATTCCACAGATCCTGCACGCGGCCTCCGGGGCGATTTGGTAGACTCCGCCGCCATTATGATCCGACTCCAGAACCTCACTCTACAGCGTGGCCCGCAGCGTCTTCTCGAAGGCGCCGAGCT
Organism: Pseudomonas alcaliphila JAB1; assembly: GCF_001941865.1. Taxonomy (NCBI): domain Bacteria; kingdom Pseudomonadati; phylum Pseudomonadota; class Gammaproteobacteria; order Pseudomonadales; family Pseudomonadaceae; genus Ectopseudomonas; species Ectopseudomonas alcaliphila. The sequence continues at coordinate 291,868 of NZ_CP016162.1, forward strand.
GACCCTGCACGCCGGTCACAAGGCCGGTCTGATCGGTGCCAATGGCGCCGGTAAATCCAGCCTGTTCGCCCTGTTGCGTGGCGAGCTGACGCCTGATGCCGGCGATTGCCTGCTGCCCGGTGATTGGCGCATCGCCCATATGCGTCAGGAGGTCGATACCCTCGATCGGCTGGCGGTGGATTACGTGCTCGACGGCGATCACAACCTGCGCCGCGTGCAGGCCGAACTGGCTGCCGCCGAGCAGGCGCATGATGGTGCGGCCATCGCTCGCCTGCACAGCGAGCTGGACAGCGCCGACGGCTATACCGCTGATGCCCGCGCGCGCAAGCTGCTGGCCGGCCTGGGGTTCGAGAACGCGCAGATGGATCGCCGCGTCGGCGACTTCTCCGGTGGCTGGCGCATGCGTCTGAACCTGGCCCAGGCGCTGATGTGCCCATCCGACCTGCTGCTGCTCGACGAGCCGACCAACCACCTGGATCTGGACGCCATTCTCTGGCTGGAAGGCTGGCTGCAAAACTACCCCGGCACCTTGCTGCTGATTTCCCACGACCGCGATTTTCTCGATGCAGTGGTCGACCACGTCGCCCATGTCGAACAGCGCAAGCTGACCCTTTATCGTGGCGGTTACAGCGCCTTCGAGCGGACTCGCGCCGAACGCCTGGCCCAGCAGCAACAGGCCTACGAGAAGCAGCAGGCGCAGCGCGCGCACATGGAAAAGTACATCGCCCGCTTCAAGGCCCAGGCCACCAAGGCCCGTCAGGCGCAGAGCCGGATCAAGGCCCTGGAGCGCATGGAAGAGCTGAGCGCGGCGCATGTCGACTCGCCCTTCGACTTCGTCTTCCGCGAAGCCGACAAGATCTCCACGCCACTGCTCAGCCTCAGCGAAGGTCGCCTCGGCTACGGCGACAAGACCGTGCTGCAGCAGGTCAAGCTGAGCCTGGTGCCGGGCGCGCGCATTGGCCTGCTCGGCCCCAACGGCGCGGGCAAGTCGACGCTGATCAAGAACCTGTCGGCCGAACTGCAGCCGCTCGGTGGCAGCCTGACCCGCGGCGAAAACCTGGTGATCGGCTACTTCGCTCAGCATCAGCTCGATTCACTGGACGACAAGGCCAGCCCGCTGCTACATCTGCAACGTCTGGCGCCCAGCGAGCGCGAGCAGACCTTGCGCGATTTTCTCGGTGGCTTCGACTTCCGTGGCCCGCGTTGTGACGAGCCGGTGGTGAATTTCTCCGGTGGCGAGAAGGCGCGCCTGGCCCTGGCGTTGATCGCCTGGGAAAAGCCCAACCTGTTGCTGCTCGATGAACCAACCAACCACCTCGACCTGGAAATGCGCCTGGCGCTGACCATGGCCCTGCAGGAGTTCGCCGGTGCCGTGGTAGTGGTGTCGCACGATCGTCATCTGCTCAAGAGCACCACCGATGAATTCCTGCTGGTTGCCGAAGGCCGCGTGGTGCCGTTCGACGGCGATCTGGACGATTACGCGCGCTGGCTGGTCGATTACCGGCAGCGCCAGGCGCCACCGAGCGCACCGGCTGAAGGGGCGGCGGACAAGACCGACAAGCGCGCCCAGCGCCAGGCCGCCGCCGCGCTGCGTCAGCAACTGGCGCCGCACAAGAAGCAGGCCGACAAGCTCGAGCAGGAGCTAGGCAAGGTGCAGGAAAAGCTCGCCGCCGTGGAAACCCAGCTGGGCGACAGCGGTCTGTACGAGTCCGCGCGCAAGGATGAGTTGCGCCAGCGTCTGGCCGAACAGGCGCAGCTCAAAGCCCGCGAGGCCGAGCTGGAGGAAGCCTGGCTGCTGGCGCTGGAAACCCTGGAGGCGTTGCAGCAGCAACTGGAGGAAACCGAGTAATGGAACAGCTTGAACTGCTGGCGGCCTGGCGCGACCCACTGATTCGCACCGGCCAGGTGTTGCTGATTATCGTGCTTGCCTGGATCGCCCAGCGCATTCTCACCCGTGCCATCAGCCGCCTCGGGGCGCGTTACAGCCTGCTGCCGCCAGAAGTACTGCAGCCGCTGCGCGGGCTGGTGCGTTGGCTGATCATGGGCAGCGCTCTGCTCATGGTGCTGGAGCGCCTGGGTGTTTCCGCGACCGTGCTGTGGACGGCGCTGACCGGCTTCACCGCGGTTGCCGCGGTGGCGTTCTTCGCCATCTGGAGCGTGCTGTCGAACATGTTCTGCGCGCTGCTGATCTTCACCATGGGGCCGTTTCGTATCGGCGATACGGTCGAGGTGATCGACAGTGCCGACAAGCCAGGCGTCAAAGGCCGGGTCATCGCCATCAACCTGTTTTACACCACCCTGCAGGACCTCAGTGAGGAGGCTGCCGGCGCCGTGTTGCAGGTGCCCAACAGCCTGTTCTTCCAGAGGTCGGTGCGCCGCTGGCGCTGACCGACTGGTCGAGGCACTGGAGCAGGAGTAGGCTGTGCCGCTCTTCCCCTGAATTCAGCTTCTCGAGGTACGCATCATGGCATTGGAAACCTGGCTCGCTTTCTTCGTCGCCTGCTGGGTGATCAGCCTGTCGCCGGGTGCTGGTGCCGTGGCCTCGATGTCGGCCGGTATGCAGTACGGCTTCTGGCGCGGCTACTGGAACGCGCTTGGCCTGCAGCTCGGTCTGGCGCTGCAGATCGCCATTGTTGCCGCGGGTGTGGGCGCCATCCTGGCGACCTCGGCCCTGGCCTTCAGCCTGATCAAGTGGTTCGGCGTGGCCTATCTGGTGTTCCTCGCTTACAAACAGTGGGTCGCCCTGCCCAGCGATCTGGATGCCGGCGCGGCCGAGCGTCCTATCGGCCGGCCGCTGACCCTGGTGTTGCGTGGCTTTCTGGTCAACTTCAGCAACCCCAAGGCCATCGTCTTCATGCTCGCGGTGCTGCCGCAGTTCATCAATCCGCATGCGCCGCTGGTAGCGCAGTATCTGGTCATGGGCGTGACCATGATCATCGTCGATCTGATCGTCATGGCCGGTTACACCGGCCTTGCCTCGCGAGTGCTGCGCCTGCTGCGCACACCCCGCCAGCAGCGGGTGATGAATCGCAGTTTCGCCGCCCTGTTCGCAGCTGCGGCCGGCCTGTTGGCGACGGTCAAGCGCGCGGCAGTCTGAGTCTCGGTCGCTATCGTTCAACGCTGGCCGATGGCGTTTGCCAGGGATGTTCTGAAAAAGCCATTCATCATCACTCCCGCGAGGGTGGGAGCCCAGGTGATTCGCAGGTTCTGCATGCCCGCCTGTGCGGGCAAGGCGGTCTTTCAGGTTCCGCTCGGCAGTTTGTTACTGAATATTTCATATTCTTCTTGTGCTCAATCGTTAGGCCAGCAACAATTTAATGCCACCCATTCTCGTTTGGGATGCATTAATGACCCGCTTTCGCTTCTCTCTTTCCTGGCTGATGCTGCCTTTGCTGGCCAGCCTGAGCTTTCTCGCCATTGGCGAGCCCCTCGACGGTGCCGCACAGGCGTTGCACCTGATCGGTTACATCGGCGCTGATTACCCGGCCACCGTTGCGGGCGGTCAGGTTATCGATGCCGGTGAATATCAGGAGCAACTGGAGTTTCTCGATGTACTGCAGGGCCTGATCGTCGCCTTGCCCGCTCAGGCCGGCCGCGCCGAGCTGGAGCAGGGCGTCAGCAATCTGCGTCAGGCGATTGCTCAGCGCCAGCCGGGCGAGGAGGTTGCTGGCGCCGCCCGCAAACTGGGCGCACGTCTGGCCGAGCTCTATCAGGTGGTGCAGAGCCCAGTACTGACGCCGGACCCGGAACGTGGCGCGCCGCTCTACGCTCAGCATTGCTCGGTGTGCCACGGCGATACCGGCCTGGGCGATGGACCTGCCGGTATCGGCCTGGAGCCAGCACCGGCCAATCTGCGTGATGCCACGCGTCTGGATCGGCTGAGCCTTTACGATCTCTACAACACCCTCGGTCTGGGCATCGAAGGCACCGATATGCCGGCCTTCGCCGATCAGCTCGACGACCGTCAACGCTGGGATCTGGCTGCCTACATCGCCGGTTTCACAACAGCACCGGTGCAGAGCCAGACACGCTTCGCCATGAGCGAGCTGGCAGGGCGTACGCCTGCCGAGATCGCCGCCACCGGCGGCGATGTCGCCGCGTTCCGCGCCCTGCGTGCTCATCCGGTAGTGGAGCAGCGTGGTCCGCAGCAGCTCATCGGTTACACCCGCGCGACCCTGGAGCGCAGCCTGCAGGCTTATCGCGAGGGTGATCGCGAGCAGGCTTATGACCTCTCCGTAGGTGCCTATCTGGAAGGCTTCGAACTGGTCGAAAGCGCTCTCGACAACCTCGATGCCGCGCAGCGCAAGACCACCGAGCGCGCCCTGATGGCTTATCGGCAAGCGCTGCAGGATGGCGCCAGCGTCGCGCAGGCTGCTCAGGCACTGGAGCAGGCCAAGGTCGAGCTGGACAAGTCCGCTGCACTGCTGGCCGATGGCGCCATGGACGACAGCCTGAGCTTCTTCGCCAGTCTGCTGATTCTGCTACGCGAGGGGCTGGAGGCGATTCTGGTGCTGGCGGCGATTCTCGCCTTCCTGCGCAATACCGGGCAGCAGCAGGCGGTACGCAGTGTGCACATCGGCTGGGGTCTGGCACTGCTCGCCGGTGTCGCGACCTGGGCGGTGGCGGCCTACCTGATCGACATCAGCGGCGCCCAGCGTGAACTGCTGGAGGGCGCCACGGCGCTGTTCGCCAGCGTGGTACTGCTGTGGGTCGGCGTTTGGATGCATGATCGTCGCCACGCTGCGGCCTGGCAGGATTACATCAAGAGCAGCCTGGTCGGCGGTGGTGGCCGTTTCGGCTTCGCCATGCTGGCGTTCTTCTCGGTCTATCGCGAGCTGTTCGAAGTGATCCTGTTCTACGAAACCCTCTGGCTGCAGGCCGGCCCTGCCGGGCACGGTGCGGTGCTGGTCGGCGCCGCTGCCGCGCTGGTGCTGCTGATCGGCCTGGCCTGGGTGATCCTGCGCGGCTCGCGCACACTGCCGCTGGCGGCCTTCTTCGGCGTCAACGCAGTGCTGCTATGCGTGCTCTCCGTGGTCTTCGCTGGCCATGGCGTGGCCGCGTTGCAGGAGGCCGGCGTGCTCGGCACGCGTCCGGTGGCCTTCTTCGAGTTCGACTGGCTGGGCATTCATGCCGATGCCTGGAGCCTGTCGGCGCAGGGCCTGGCGCTGGTCGGTATCACCCTGCTGTACGGGCGCAGCCTGCTAGGGGAGCGTCGACGCATGGTCGAGCAGGCCTAGACAGCCGAATCAGGTTTGAACGAGGGCGAGCTTTGCCCGCCCTCGTTGTGTCATAGCGTGAACCGCCGCTACGACAGCTGGTCTCAGTGCACCTAGGCTGCTTCCAATTCCTCTGCCGAGTGCGCGCATGTCTTCCTCGATCCATTCCACTCACTACGCCGACAGCCCCGATCTGGCGTTGGCTGTATTGCGTCACCCCACCCTGGAGCAGGCACTCTCAGCGGCCTGTGCCCAACTTGCCATACGTGAGGCCTTTCTGGCTGCGTTGCGTGATCCAGCCATCGGTCCGCAGCCGCGGCTGCTGTTGGCAATTTCCGGCGCCGACGTGAGTGGTCAGCGTCGCCTGGCCGCGCTGGTAGCCGAGCTGCTGCCGGACGAGGTGGAGCTGGATCTGATCGAACTGGCCGAGGACAACCTGTCGCGCGCCGTGCGTGAGCGCTGCGAGCCGTTCTACCAGGCCTGAGCCTCGCGCCTGCTGGCATACTGGGCGCTGGTTTCTCTGCGGAAGTTGCTGCATGCGTGTATGGATCGACGCCGACGCCTGCCCTCGGGCGGCGCGGGATCAAGTGGTCAAGTTCGCCCTCAAGCGGGGTTTCGAAGTGGTGCTGGTGGCCGGGCAGGCCGTGGCGCGGCCGAACTTCGCCTGCGTGAAACTGATCGTGGTGCCCAGCGGGCCGGATGCGGCCGATGATCATCTGGTGGAACATGCGGTGCCCGGCGAGCTGGTGATCTGCAGCGACGTGCCGCTGGCCGACCGCCTGGTGAAGAAGGGCGTTGCCGCGCTCGACCCACGGGGGCGCGAGTTCGACGAGCGCAACATGGGCGAGCGTCTGGCGGTGCGTAATCTGTTCACCGACCTGCGCGAGCAGGGGCAGGTCGGTGGTGGCCAGGCGCCATATTCGGAAAAGGATCGGCAGGCTTTTGCCAACGCGCTGGATCGGATTCTCACGCGTTTGAGTCGTTAGCTGCCCCGGATTGCATCCGGGCTACGGGGCGTGTGGCAAACCCATTTTCAGCGTTGTAGCCCGGATTAAATCCGGGGAGTGCGGACTCCGTCAGCCACACAGATAGGTGCCGGTGCCAACCGCCACCAGCACGCCCTCGTCGTTGTGCAGCTCCATACGAATCACCGCCACCTTGTTGCCGGCGCGCAGTGGCGTGGCCGTGGCAGTGAAACGCTGGCCGCGACCGGGGCGCAGGTAGTCGATGCGCAGGTCGATGGTGCCGAGCTTGGACAGCTTGCTCATGCGTTCGGCTGGCGGCAGGTGCTGGTGGTTGGCGAAAGCGCCGATCAGCGCCATGGCACCACCACAGACGTCGAGCAGCGAGGAAATCACTCCGCCGTGCAGGATGCCGTGGACGAAGTTGCCGATCAGCTCGGGCTTCATCGGCAGGTGCATGGTCACCCGCTCGGAGCTCAGCTCATCGAGCTCGATGCCGAGCACCTGATTGAAGGGAATGCGCTGGAAGAAACTGGCCACCGCCTGTTGCAGGTCGGGGCTGAGGACGAAGGGCTGGGACATGGCAGGGGCTCCGGGAAATCCTGTCGCCACGCTGCAGTACCGCGCAAGACTTGGCCAGAGGCAATGCAGGAGTGCCCTGAGCATTGGCCGGATCGGCCTGACTCCTGCGGGAGGATTCGGGTGCGTTCCGCTTCAGCTTCAGTATCGATGAGCGTGGGCTGAAGCCCACCCTACAAAGTTCAAGACTCCAGCCCGTAGGGTGGGCTTCAGCCCACCAATGGCAATCAAGGTGGGCTAAAACGGAACGCCGCCCAACCCACCCCACGGGACCCCAGCGTCAATTCTGGCGCAACGCCACATGCCGACGCCTGAAAATCAATGGTGCGCCAGCTCCAGCACACGGTCGACCAGTTTGTTGATGCCCGACGCTGCCTCGGCGATGGATTGGGCGAGCATATAGGCCGGTGTAGTCACCAGCTTGCGCTGGCTGTCTTCGATGATATCGCTGACCTCGCACTCATGGTGCTCGGCGCCCATCTGGGTCAGGGCGGCGGCGGTGTCGTGGTCGGTGCCGATGGTGCAGATCACGCCGGCACCGAAGATCTTCGCCGCCAGTGCCGGGGCGATGCACATCAGGCCGACCGGCTTGCCGGCATCGACGAAGGCCTTGCACGCGGCCAGTACGTCCGGCTGCACGGTGCAGCCCGCGCCACTGGTGGCGAAGTCGGAGAGGTTCTTCGCCACGCCGAAGCCGCCGGGCAGGATCAGTGCGTCGAACTCGGCCACATGCAGCTCTTTCACGTCCTTGATCTTGCCGCGGGCAATGCGCGCCGATTCCACCAGGACGTTGCGCGTCTCGTCCATCTCGTCGCCGCTGTAGTGATCGACCACGTGCAACTGCGGCACGTTGGGGGCGAAGCACTGCACCTCGGCGCCACGCTGGTCGAGGCGCAGCAGGGTGATCACGCTTTCATGGATCTCGGCGCCATCGTAGACGCCACAGCCGGACAGAATCACTGCCACTTTCTTGCTCATGCTCGACTCCTGGTGAGGAAAGACGCGACCGTGAAGCGGGCGCGGGTACTACCAATTCTTGGGTTGTCGCCAAATGCCACTCGGACTGTCATTTGCCGCCGCGAAGCCTGGCGAAGCTGCGCATAGGATGAATAACAGCTCATTCCCGACACAAGTACAACGATACGGCGCAGTCATGAATTATGTTCTCTACGCAGTGCCCTTCTTCTTCCTGCTGATCGGCCTGGAATTGCTCGCTGACCGCTGGCGCGGCATGCGCACCTATCGCCTGGCCGATGCCCTTAACAGCCTCAGTGCCGGCGTACTGTCCCAGGCCACCGGGATTCTCACCAAGGTGGTCGGCCTGCTGACCTACGCCTTCGCCTGGGAGCAGCTGGCGCTGTTCGAGTTGTCCGAAAGCAGTCTCTGGGTGTGGCTCTTCGCCTTCGTCTTCTACGATTTCTGCTACTACTGGAACCACCGCCTGGGCCATGAGCGCAACGTGCTCTGGGCCGCGCATGCGGTGCACCACCAGAGCGAGGACTACAACCTCTCCACCGCGTTACGGCAAACCAGCACCGGTTTCATCTTCGGCTGGATCTTCTACCTGCCGATGGCCGTGGTCGGTGTGCCGCCGCTGGTCTTCCTCAGCGTTGCCGCCCTGAACCTGCTGTATCAGTTCTGGGTGCATACCCGGCATATCCCCAAACTGGGCTGGTTCGAGTGGCTGTTCATCACCCCGTCCAACCACCGCGTGCACCATGCACAGAATCCTATCTACATGGATCGCAATTACGGCGGTGTGTTCATTGTCTGGGATCGAATTTTTGGCACCTTCCAGGAGGAGCTCGACGAAGAGCCGGTGATCTTCGGCGTGACCGTGCCGCTGGCCAGCTGGAACCCGCTGTGGGCCAACCTGCAGGTTTACGCCGGGCTGTGGCACGACGCCAGACGCGCCGGCGCCTGGTGGGACCGCCTGCGCATCTGGTTCATGCCCACCGGTTGGCGCCCGGCCGACGTCGCGGCGCGTTATCCACAGGCCAAGGCGGACCTGAGTCACTTCCGCAAGTTCGAGGTACCGCTGGGGCGCGGCGCGCAGGTCTACGCGCTGTTGCAGTTCGTCTGCTACCTGCTGGCCGGCGTGTGGCTGCTGGCGCAGGGGGATTCACTGGCGATAGGCGCAGTGCTGCTGGCCTGTCTGTGGATGGCCCTGGGGCTATGCAGCATCGGCATATGGCTGGAGAACCGCAGCCATGCCTGGCGTCTGGAGTGCCTGCGTCTGGCGATCAACCTGCCGGCATTCTGGCTGGCCGGCGAACTCGGCATGCTGACGTTGGATGCCACCGCCTGGGCCTGGCTGATCGCCTACAGCCTAGTCAGCATGCTTGGATTGTGGCTGGTGCCGCGCGTAGGGCGGACTCAGGAGCGAAGCGAACAGTCCGCCATTGGTGCATGACCTGATATCCACATGAGTCGTGAAGCTGCAGCGGCGTACTGCCTGCGGCGAGCGGATCGCCGCCCGGTACGCCCTACTGCGTTCAGCCGCGCCGGCGCTGACGCCACCGGTATAGCCAGGCGAGGGAAAGCAGCAGCACCACGGCCGCGAGCAGGATGACCTGGTAGTTGCGCAGTTCTTCAAGCAGGCCGCCCATGGCATTGCCCAGGCTGTAGGCCAGCAGGCTGATGCCGCCGGCCCAGACACCGGCGCCGATGGCGTCGAGCAGCAGGTAGCGGCGCCAGGAATAGCCGGACAGGCCGATGGTCAGCGGCATCACCGTGCGCAGGCCGTAGAGAAAGCGAAAGCACAGCACCCACAGATCCGGGTAACGCTTGATCAGCGCGCTGGCGCGTTCGCCCAGCGGTTGCCAGCGCGGTTTGCGTTCTAGCAGCGCGCGGCCGTGACGGCGGCCCAGGTAGTACCACAGCTGATCGCTGGCGAAGGTGCCGAGGAAGGCGCACAGCGCCACCCATTCGATCTCCAGTACGTTGCGCACGGCCATGTAGGCGGCCAGCAGCAGGGATACTTCACCTTCGAGGAAGGTGCCGAGTACCAATGCTGGATAGCCGAACTGGCGGATCAGGTCTTGGAGCATACCGTGCGCCCGATGAGGAGGTGCTGAAGACTACTCTGACCGCGAGGAAGCCGGAAGGTGGCGCGTCATGCCACAATGTGCGACTGGCTGTGCGACGTGCCGTCGCACGCGGTCATGTGATTGTCATCATTTGGTCATAATACCCGCTTATAACCGTCACACTGGCCCGCCCGTGCGGGCTCTGGAGTCTGCCGTGAGCGTTACCCCCGCCAATCGTCTGTTCCCTGCCACCCGTCTGCGTCGCAATCGCCGCGATGATTTCTCTCGTCGCCTGGTGCGTGAGAATCGCCTGAGCGTCGATGATCTGATTCTGCCGGTGTTCGTTCTCGACGGCGAAAACCGTCGCGAAACCGTGCCGTCGATGCCGGGCGTCGAGCGCCTGTCCATCGACCTGCTACTCAAGGAAGCCGAGCACTGGGTCGAGCTGGGCATTCCGGCGCTGGCGCTGTTCCCGGTGACGCCGCTGGAGAAGAAATCCCTCGACGGCGCCGAGGCCTGGAACCCGGACGGTATCGCCCAGCGCGCGATCCGCGCGCTACGTGAGAAATTCCCCGAACTGGGGGTGATCAGCGACGTGGCGCTCGACCCCTTCACCACCCACGGCCAGGACGGCATCCTCGACGAGTCCGGCTACGTGCAGAACGACATCACCGTCGATGCGTTGGTCAAGCAGGCGCTGTCGCATGCCGAGGCCGGTGCCCAGGTGGTGGCGCCGTCGGACATGATGGATGGCCGTGTGCAGGCGATCCGCGAGGCGCTGGAACTGGCCGACCACGTCAACGTGCGCATCATGGCCTACTCGGCCAAGTACGCCAGCGCCTACTACGGCCCGTTCCGCGATGCGGTGGGTTCGGCGGCCAACCTCGGCAAGGGCAACAAGCTCGGCTACCAGATGGACCCGGCCAACGGCAACGAGGCGCTGCATGAAGTGGCGGCCGACCTGGCCGAAGGCGCCGACATGGTCATGGTCAAGCCCGGCATGCCCTATCTGGACATCCTCTGGCGGGTCAAGGATGCCTACAAGGTGCCGACCTTCGTCTATCAGGTCAGTGGCGAGTACGCCATGCACATGGCGGCGATCCAGAACGGCTGGCTGAGTGAGGCGGTCATACTGGAGTCACTCACCGCCTTCAAACGTGCCGGTGCCGATGGCATCCTCACCTATTTCGCCGTACGGGCGGCAGAACTGCTAAAACAAGGGCGATGACGCTCTCAGGAACCCAGCGATGAACAGCGAAGGACTCAACAGCGAAGTGCTCGACAACAACCCGCCTCAGGCCGAGGTGGTCGCCGAGACGCCAGTGGTGGAAACTCCGCCGCCGGCCCCGATCCCCAGCCTGGATGACAGCAGCCTGTACATCCACCGTGAACTGTCGCAGCTGCAGTTCAATATCCGGGTGCTGGAGCAGGCGCTGGACGAGTCCTATCCGCTGCTCGAACGCCTGAAGTTCCTGCTGATCTTCTCCAGCAACCTCGACGAGTTCTTCGAGATTCGCGTCGCCGGCCTGAAGAAACAGATCAACTTCGCCCGTGAACAGGCCGGCGCGGATGGCCTGCAGCCACACCAGGCGCTGGCGCGCATCAGCGAGCTGGTACACGAGCAGGTCGAGCGGCAGTACGCCATTCTCAACGACACCCTGTTCCCGGCGCTGGCCAAGCACAACATCAATTTCATCCGCCGGCGGTTCTGGACCACCAAGCTCAAGGCCTGGGTGCGCCGTTATTTCCGCGACGAGATCGCGCCGATCATCACCCCCATCGGCCTCGACCCGACGCACCCCTTCCCGCTGCTGGTGAACAAGAGCCTGAACTTCATCGTCGAGCTCGAGGGCGTCGATGCCTTCGGTCGCGATTCCGGTCTGGCCATCATCCCGGCGCCGCGCCTGCTGCCGCGCATCATCAAGGTGCCGGAGGACGTTGGTGGCCCTGGCGACAACTACGTGTTCCTGTCGTCGATGATCCACGCTCACGCCGATGATCTGTTCCAGGGCATGAAGGTCAAGGGCTGCTACCAGTTCCGCCTGACCCGCAACGCCGACCTGTCGGTGGACACCGAGGACGTCGAGGACCTGGCGCGTGCACTGCGTGGCGAGCTGTTCAGCCGTCGTTATGGCGATGCGGTGCGCCTGGAAGTGGTCGACACCTGCCCGAAACACCTGCGCGATTATCTGCTCAAGCAATTCGGCCTGACCGAGGGCGAGCTGTACCAGGTCAACGGCCCGGTCAACCTGACCCGCCTGTTCAGCATCACTGGCCTGGATAACCACTCGGACCTGCAGTACGCGCCGTTCACCCCGGTGATCCCCAAGCTGCTGCAGAACGCCGAGAACATCTTCAGCGTGGTCAGCAAGCAGGACATCCTCCTGCTGCATCCCTTCGAGTCCTTCACCCCGGTAGTGGACCTGCTGCGCCAGGCGGCGAAGGACCCGCACGTGCTGGCGATCAAGCAGACCCTGTATCGTTCTGGCGCCAACTCGGAGATCGTCGACGCCCTGGTGGAAGCAGCGCGTAACGGCAAGGAAGTCACCGCGGTGATCGAGCTGCGTGCGCGCTTCGACGAAGAATCCAACCTGGCCCTGGCCAGCCGCCTGCAGGCCGCTGGTGCAGTGGTGATCTACGGTGTGGTCGGCTTCAAGACCCACGCCAAGATGATGCTGATCCTGCGCCGCGAGAACGGCGAAATCGTTCGCTATGCTCACCTTGGCACCGGCAACTACCACGCTGGCAACGCCAAGCTGTATACCGACTACAGCCTGCTCACCGCCGACGTGGCACTGGGTGAGGACGTGTCCAAGCTGTTCAGTCAGCTGATTGGCATGGGCAAGACCCTGCGCATGAAGAAGCTGCTGCATGCACCCTTCACTCTGAAGAAGACCCTGCTCGACCTGATCGCCAAGGAAACCACAGCGGCGGCCGAAGGCAAGCCGGCGCATATCATCGCCAAGTTCAACTCACTGACCGACCCCAAGGTCATCCGCGCGCTATACAAGGCCAGCCAGACTGGGGTGAAGATCGACCTGGTGGTGCGTGGCATGTGCTGCCTGCGACCGGGTATTGCCGGGGTTTCGCACAACATCCAGGTGCGTTCGATCATCGGCCGCTTCCTCGAGCACACGCGGGTGTTCTACTTCCTCAACGGTGGCGACGAGAAGATCTACCTGTCCAGCGCCGACTGGATGGAGCGCAACCTCGACAAGCGCGTAGAGACCTGCTTCCCGGTGGAGGGCAAGAAACTCATCATGCGCGTAAAGAAGGAGTTGGAAAGCTACCTGACCGACAACACCCAGGCCTGGGTGCTGCAGTCCGATGGTCGTTACCTGCGCCTGCAGCCCACCGGCAACCAGAACCCACGCAGCGCTCAGTCCGGCTTGCTGGAGAAGCTCACCGCACTGGTGATCGTGACGCGCTAAAAAGGCCGCTTGCGGCCATCTGATGACCCTCTCCCACTGGGAGAGGGTGGCCGCAGGCCGGGTGAGGGTTGAGGCCGCGTGCCGTAGCTTTGCGAAGCACTTCCTACGCCGATGAGTGCCTGATCGCTGGCGATCAGGCCGGGGCGCGGAGCGGGGTGCCCGAAGTGCGGGAGAGGGGGCTTTGTGGTCCTGGCGGGTTTTACCCGCCCTACAGGCCGATCCGCGCCCCTAGGGTGCGCCATGCGCACTGGGGTATTAGCACACGCTCAACGTCAGACCGATGCGCTTGAGCCACTCGGCTTCGGCTTCGAAGTCCGCCAGGGTCAGCGGGTTGGCGGCCAGCCAGCCTTCAGGGAAGACGATTTCCAGGCTGTTCTCGCCGACCTTGAACTGCACCTCGGGCATGCTCTGCGTGCCGCGAATATGGTGAAAGAGGATGGCGAAGCGCAGCAGCACGCACAGGCGCATCAGTTTCACGCCTTCCTCGCCGAAGTCGGCGAACTTGTCCTTGGGAATGTTGCGCCGGTGGCCGCGCACCAGCAGCGCGAGCATCTGCTGATCCTGGCGCGAGAAACCGGCCAGGTCGGAGTGCTCGATCAGATAGGCGCCGTGCTTGTGGTACTGGTAGTGGGCGATATCCAGACCCACCTCGTGCACCTTGGCGCCCCAGCTCAGCAGTTCGCGATGCCAGTCGTCGGTCAGGCCCCAATCGGCGGACACCTTGTCCAGCGCCGACAGTGCCTTGGCCTCGACCCGGGCGGCCTGGTCGACATCGACGTGGTAGCGCTCCATGAACGCCGCCAGCGTGCGTTCGCGCACGTCCTCGTGCTGATGACGGCCGAGCAGGTCGTACAGCACGCCTTCGCGCAGGGCGCCTTCGGAATGGCTCATGCGTTGGATGTCGCAGGCATCGAAGATCGCTTCGAGAATCGCCAGGCCGGCGGGGAAGATGCCGCGACGATCCGGCTTGATGCCGTCGAGGTCGAGCTTCTCCACCTCGCCCAGCTTGAACACCTTGCGCTTGAGCCAGGCCAGGCCTTCGGCCGTCACCTCGCCGCTGCCCAAGCCCGCTGCCTTGATGGTCAGACCGACCGCCTTGATGGTGCCGGAAGCGCCAACGGCGTCTTCCCAGCCGAGGCGGCGCAGGCCCTGTTCGATGCTCATGAGTTCCAGACGGGCCGCGGTGTAGGCCTGGGCATAACGCGCCGGGGTGATCTTGCCGTCGCGAAAGTAGCGCTGGGTGAAGCTTACGCAGCCCATCTGCAGGCTTTCGCGCAGCAGCGGTTCGAAGCGCTGGCCGATGATGAACTCGGTGCTGCCGCCGCCGATGTCGGCGACCAGGCGCTTGCCGGGCGTGTCGGCAATGCTGTGGGACACGCCCAGATAGATCAGGCGGGCTTCCTCACGGCCGGAAATTACCTCGACCTGATGACCGAGGATCTCCTCGGCGCGGCGGATGAACACCGCGCGGTTGCGCGCCTCACGCAGGGCGTTGGTGCCGACGATGCGTACGGCGCCTTCCGGCAGCGTGTTGGTGAACTGGGCGAAGCGGCGCAGGCAGTCGAGCCCGCGCTGCATCGCTTCTTCGCTGAGCTGACGCTCGTCGTCCAGGCCTGCGGCCAGTTGCACTTTGTCGCCGAGGCGCTCGAGGATGCGAATTTCGTGACTGTCGGCCTTGGCCAGCACCATGTGAAAGCTGTTCGAACCCAGGTCGATGGCAGCGATCAGGGGGAAACTTTCGGCAGGGGCTTTGGGCATAATTACGGCATCTCGTTCGATTTCCGCGCCATCGTGCCACGACTGAGCGCATGAGCCAACGCATACGGATGTCGCATGAAACTGGTCTAGACCTGTGATTACTGCAGGTTCAGCACACTCAGTGGTTGTTTCAACACCTGCTCGTCGCAGTTGTGACCCTCGCCGCCACGGTCCACCACGATGAATCGGCCGGGGTATTGCAAGCACAGCAGCGGGTGGTGCCAGGTGCCGCGGGCGTAGTTCACGCCCTGGTCTGGCGCGCTGATGAAGGCGCGGATCTGCGACTCGTCCAGGTCGCCGGGTGGGGCAACGACGATCAGCATGCGCCCGCCGTCCACCGGATAAAAGGCCTGGCTGCCCAGCGGGTGGCGTTCGAGCATGCGGATGGCAATGGGCGCGTGCCAGGCCCTGCCCTCGAACAGGTTGACCAGAGTGCGCGGCGACTCGCCGGCCAGCTCCACCTGTGCCAGGTCGTGGTAGCGCGTGGTGGTGCCGGCGTTGATCGGAAAGGATTGGGCGCCGGCTGTTTCGATCACCTCGCCGAAGGGCGCGAAGGCTGCGCGGGTCAGCGGCTCGATGCGCAGCGGTAGGGGCGCCGGCGCGTTCACAGGTTCACCGAGCCGATGAAATTGCGCAGCTCTTCGGTCTGCGGGGCGGCGAACAGCGCTTTCGGATCGCCGATCTCATGCACCTTGCCATGGTGCATAAACACCAGCTTGTTACCCACTTCGCGGGCAAAGCGCATCTCGTGGGTGACCATGATCAGGGTCATGCCCTCGCTGGCCAGTTGCTTGACCACCGCCAGCACCTCGTTGACCAGCTCCGGGTCGAGCGCCGAGGTGATCTCGTCGCACAGCAGCACCTTGGGCGACATGGCCAGGGCGCGGGCGATGGCCACGCGCTGCTGCTGGCCGCCGGACAGGCGCTCGGGGTAAGCGTCGAATTTCTCCGCCAGGCCAACCCGCTCGAGCATCTGCCGGGCGATTCTTTCGGCTTCGGCGCGTGAGGTCTTCTTCACCACCTGCGGCGCCAGCATGACGTTCTCGCCGACGGTCAGATGGGGGAACAGGTTGAACTGCTGGAACACCATGCCGACCTTTTGCCGCAGGCTGCGCAGGTCGGCGCGGGCAGCGTCGATGTACTCGCCGTCGACTTCGATCACGCCGTCGTTGATCGATTCCAGGCCGTTGAGGGTGCGCAGGAAGGTGCTCTTGCCCGAGCCGCTGCGGCCGATGATGGCGACCACTTCGCCTTCTTCGACCTTGAGGTCGATGCCCTTGAGCACGTGGTTGTCGCCGTAGTACTTGTGCAGGGCGGTGACGTTAAGCAGTGACATTCAGCCTCCTTTCCAGGCGGTATGCAGCGAGCGAGAGCGGGTAGCAAAGCAGGAAGTAACCGAGGGCGACGAAGCCGTAGACCATGAACGGCTCGAAGGTGGCGTTGGCCAACATGCTGCCGGTCTTGGTCAGCTCGGTGAAACCGATGATCGAGGTCACCGCGGTGCCCTTGACCACCTGTACCGAGAAGCCCACGGTAGGCGCCACGGCGATGCGCAGTGCCTGTGGCAGTACCACATGGCGCAGGGTTTCCAGGCGGCTCATGGCCAGGCTTTCGGCAGCCTCCCATTGGCCGCGGGTGATCGACTCGACGCAGCCGCGCCAGATCTCGGCGAGAAAGGCGCTGGTGAACAGCGTCAGTGCGCAGGCCGCAGCCAGCCAGGGCGAGACGTCGATGCCGAGCAGGGCGATGCCGAAGAACACCAGAAACAGCTGCATCAACAGCGGTGTGCCCTGGAACAGTTCGATATAGCCACGGGCCAGGATGCGCGGCGCCGACAGTGGCGACAGCCGCGCCAGCAACACCAGCAGGCCGGCGATACCGCCGCAGACGAAGGCCACCAGTGACAGCAGCAGCGTCCACTGCAAGCCGATGAGCAGGTTGCGCAGGATGTCCCAGAGGGTGAAGTCCATCAGCGGGCTCCCATGATGAAGCGGCGGCCGACCCAGGCCAGCAACTGGCGAATCCCGATGGCCATGATCAGGTACAGCGCGGTGGTCAGCAGGTAGGTCTCGAAGGCGCGGAAGTTACGCGACTGGATGAAGTTGGCGGCGAACGACAACTCCTCGGTGGAAATCTGCGAGCACACCGCCGAACCGAGCATGACGATGATGATCTGGCTAGAAAGAGCCGGCCACACCTTGCCCAGCGCCGGGCGCAGCACCACATGGCGGAACGTCTCGAAGCGGCTCATGGCCAGTGCGCTGGCAGCCTCAAGCTGGCCGTGCGGGATGGCCTGGATGCCGGCACGGATGATCTCCGTAGAGTAGGCGCCGAGGTTGATCACCATGGCCAGAATGGCGGCCTCCCATTCGCTCAGGCGTACGCCGAGCGAGGGCAAGCCGAAGAAGATGAAGAACAGCTGGACGATGAACGGCGTATTGCGGATCAGCTCCACGTAGACGCCGAATATCCGGGCGAACGGGCGGATGCGCCAGGCGCGCAGTATCGCCCCGACGATGCCGAGACCGACACCCAGCAGGGTGCCGATCGCCGTCAGGCCGAGGGTGAAGGCCGCGCCCTGCAGCAGCAGATCGCTGTGCTGCAGGACGGCGGCGAAGTCGAACTGGTACGCCATGGCTCAACGCTCCGTCAGGCTCAGAGGTCAGCCGGCATTGGCTGCTTCAGCCACTTCTGGCTGAGCGCATCGAGGCTGCCATCGGTCTTGGCGTCGGCGATGATGGCGTTGACCTTGTCCAGCAGCGCGCTCTGGTTCTTGTTCACACCGACGTACACCGGCGAATCCTTGAGCTTGAGCTTCATGCTCGGTACGCGTTTGGGGTTGCGCTCGGAGATGGCCACCATCATCACGTTGCCGCTGGCGATCAGTTCCACCTGGCCGGAGAGGTAGGCGGCGATGGTCGAGTTGTTGTCCTCGAAACGCTTGATGGTGGCGCCTTTCGGGGCGACGTTGCTCAGCTCGATGTCTTCGATGGAGCCACGGGTGACGCTGATGGTCTTGCCGCTCAGGTCATCGAGGCTGGCAATGGCGGCGTCTTCAGGGCCGAATACACCGAGATAGAAAGGCGCGTAGGGCGCGGAGAAGTCGATCACCGCTTCACGCTCGGGGTTCTTGCCGAGGCTGGAGATAACCAGGTCGACCTTGCCGGTGGTGAGGAAGGGAATGCGGTTGGTGCTGTTGACCGGGGTCAGCTCCAGCTTCACTGCCAGCTTGTCGGCCAGCAGTTGCGCGGTATCGATATCCAGGCCGCGTGGCTTCATATCCGGGCCGACCGAGCCGAACGGCGGAAAATCCTGCGGTACGGCGACCTTCAGCACACCGGCCTTGCTGATGTCTTCGAGTGCATCGGCGTGAGCGCTGCTGGCGCCGAAGGCCAGGGCAGCGAACAGGGTACCCAGCAGGGTGCGGTGAAATTTGCGCATGTCGAACTCCCGATGAATGAACGAAAACTGAAGCGTTTTGCCTGGCTCGTGCAGTGCATCGCCTGTGCCAAGTTCAATGAAATAAGGGCTCTCATCGTTTCAGGCGAGTGGAAACAAGGTCTTACTGGTCTGAACAGTTGAGGTAGCTGACCAGTTGGTCAGAAGCGTTTCTGATCTATCTCGGTGCATCCGCGTGACGGGCTGTTCCACAAGAGGGCGTCGCTTGCCTGGGGCGGCCTTATGGCCGTACAAAGGCGACTTCACTGGACTGACCGGCCCGAACAGTCATGAATGCTTCTGCTCCCCGCGCGGTACCCGAATACGCCTTGCAGGCAATCCGCCGCCTGATCGAGGAAGAGGGCTATCGCCCCGGCGACGCGCTGCCGTCGCAGCGCGATCTGGCCGAGCGCCTCGGCGTCAGCCGGGCCTCCTTGCGCGAGGCACTGTCGTCGCTCAGCGCGCTGGGCCTGGTCAGCGTGCAAGCCGGCAAGGGTGTGTTCGTTCAGGAACCGACCAGGGCGGAGGCGGCCGGCGCTTTCGCCTGGCCCTTCGCCGCGCAGGTGTCGGCGGCCGATACCTTTCAGTTGCGCTTCGCCCTGGAGGGCTTCGCCTGCGGCCTGGCGGCCGGGGTGATGACCGCCGAGGAGCTGGATATTCTCGAAGACAACGTCGAACAGATGCGCCGCGAGCTGCGTGCCGGCGATTTCGAGCAGGCCAACCGGCTGGATTTCGAGTTTCACCAGCGTATTCTCGCCGCCAGCGGCAACCAGGCGATGTTCGCCCTGGTCACCTCCAGCGCCGAGATCTTCCTGGAAAGTCAGAAGCTGCCGTTCATCCGCCCGGAGCGTGCGCAGGAAACCTGGCAGGAGCATCGCAAGATCCTCAAGGCCCTGGCCCGGCATGCCGCCGGCCCGGCACAGAAAGCCATGCAGCAGCACATCCGCGCGGCAGCGCTGCGCACTGGAATAGCCTTCATCACGCTTGGTGATTGAAACTATTGAGTGGCTCAATCGCCAGTGCCTTTCGGTGTCAGGCAAGCCGGGCTATGATGTCGCCACTTTTTGGTTGCCAGTCATCCTTGGCAGCAGCCCATCGGGCCGTCGCAAGCGACGTCAAAAATTCCTCCCGGCAATTTTTTGCTTCCGAATATACGGAGACTCCTCATGAGCGAATTCATCACCAACGTCAGCGACGCCAGCTTCGACCAGGACGTCATCCAGGCTGAAGGTCCGGTTCTGGTCGACTATTGGGCTGAGTGGTGCGGCCCGTGCAAGATGATTGCACCGGTGCTCGACGAGATCGCCAAGGAATACCAAGGCAAGCTGAAGATCTGCAAACTGAACATCGACGAGAACCAGGAAACCCCGCCGAAGTATGGCGTGCGTGGTATCCCGACCCTGATGCTGTTCAAGAACGGCAACGTCGAAGCGACCAAGGTTGGCGCGCTGTCCAAGTCGCAGCTGGCTGCTTTCCTCGACAGCAACATCTGAGGGGGCTGAAGAAGTAGGGTGGGCTTTAGCCCACCGAGCTGGTTGCAGTTGGCGTGCTGGTGGGCTGAAGCCCACCCTACCGCTCTGAGGCAAGTCGCTCTGGAAGAGGCCCCGTAATTCGCGGGGTTTTTTCGTTTTCGGGGCTAGACGCTGTTTTTTCACGGTGTTAAATTCGACCCCGCTGCATCCTCCATGCAGCTCTCTGCACGCCGTCGCCGATTCATTCCTATACGAACTCGTTCGCGATCCTGTCGCCTTCTCTGCGGCGCGGCCTCTCAAGCTAACAGCTTTCTTCTCCTCTCGATGATCACGTCATTCCTATGAATCTGACCGAACTCAAGCAAAAGCCGATTGCCGAACTGCTGGACATGGCCGAACAGATGGGCCTGGAAAACATGGCTCGTTCGCGCAAGCAGGACATCATCTTCGCCCTGCTGAAAAAGCATGCCAAAAGCGGCGAGGAAATTTCCGGTGACGGCGTGCTGGAGATCCTCCAGGACGGTTTCGGCTTCCTGCGCAGCGCCGACTCTTCCTACCTGGCCGGCCCTGACGACATCTACGTCTCGCCCAGCCAGATCCGCCGTTTCAACCTGCGTACCGGTGACACCATCGTCGGCAAGATCCGCCCGCCGAAGGAAGGCGAGCGTTATTTCGCCCTGCTCAAGGTCGACAGCATCAACTTCGACCGTCCGGAAAACGCCAAGAACAAGATCCTGTTCGAGAACCTGACGCCGCTGTTTCCGACCAAGCGCCTGACCATGGAAGCCGGTAACGGCTCCACCGAGGACATCACCGGCCGTGTGATCGACCTCTGCGCGCCGATTGGCAAGGGCCAGCGCGGCCTGATCGTCGCCCCGCCGAAAGCGGGCAAGACCATCATGCTGCAGAACATCGCCTCGAACATCACCCGCAACAACCCCGAGTGCCACCTGATCGTTCTGCTGATCGACGAGCGTCCGGAAGAAGTGACCGAAATGCAGCGCACCGTGCGCGGCGAAGTGGTTGCCTCGACCTTCGACGAGCCGCCGACCCGCCACGTGCAGGTTGCCGAAATGGTGATCGAGAAGGCCAAGCGCCTGGTCGAGCACAAGAAGGATGTGGTCATCCTGCTCGACTCCATCACCCGCCTGGCGCGTGCCTACAACACCGTGATCCCGAGCTCCGGCAAGGTCCTCACCGGTGGTGTCGACGCCCATGCCCTGGAGAAGCCCAAGCGCTTCTTCGGCGCTGCCCGTAACATCGAAGAAGGCGGCTCGCTGACCATCATCGCTACTGCGCTGGTGGAAACCGGCTCGAAGATGGACGAAGTGATCTACGAGGAATTCAAAGGCACCGGCAACATGGAGCTGATCCTCGATCGCCGTGTTTCCGAGAAGCGCGTGTTCCCGGCCATCAACATCAACAAGTCGGGCACTCGTCGTGAAGAGCTGCTGACCGGTGAAGAAGAGCTGTCGCGCATGTGGATTCTGCGCAAGCTGCTGCACCCGATGGATGAGATTGCGGCCATCGAGTTCCTCATCGACAAGCTCAAGGCCACCAAAACCAACGACGAGTTCTTCTTGTCGATGAAGCGCAAATAAGCGTTGTGGCTTGCCAAAAGGCCGGGGAAACCCGGCCTTTTGCTATCCGTCACTTTCACCGGCGCTTCTGAAAGCCCGACTTCGGCGCTAAACTTTGCGGCCGACTCTTGCCTGTCCGACACGAGGCTCCTGCATGCAGTATCGCGACCTGCGCGACTTCATCCGTGAACTGGAAAAGCGCGGTGAACTCAAGCGCATCCAGACCCCGGTATCGCCCGTTCTGGAAATGACCGAAATCTGCGACCGCACCCTGCGCAAGGGCGGCCCGGCGCTGCTGTTCGAAAAGCCCACAGGCTTCGATGTGCCAGTGCTCGGCAACCTGTTCGGCACGCCCAAGCGCGTGGCTCTGGGCATGGGCGCCGAAGAGGTGTCCGAGCTGCGCGAGATCGGCAAGCTGCTGGCCTTTCTCAAGGAGCCGGAGCCGCCGAAGGGACTGAAGGATGCCTGGAGCAAGCTGCCGATCTTCAAGAAGGTCATTTCCATGGCGCCCAAGGTGGTCAAGGACGCGCCTTGCCATGAGGTGATCGAGGAGGGCGACGACGTCGACTTGGGCAAGCTGCCGATCCAGCACTGCTGGCCGGGCGACGTGGCACCGCTGATCACCTGGGGCCTGACCATCACCAAGGGCCCAAACAAGGAACGACAGAACCTTGGGATCTACCGCCAGCAAGTGATCGGTCGTAACAAGGTGATCATGCGCTGGCTCAGCCACCGTGGCGGCGCGCTGGATTACCGTGAGTGGTGCCAGAAGCACCCGGACAAGCCTTACCCGGTTTGTGTCGCGCTTGGTGCGGATCCTGCGACCATCCTCGGCGCCGTGACGCCAGTGCCCGATACCCTCTCCGAATACGCCTTCGCCGGCCTCTTGCGCGGCCATCGCACCGAGCTGATCAAGGCGGTTGGCAGCGAGCTGCAGGTGCCGGCCAGTGCCGAGATCGTGCTAGAAGGGGTTATCCATCCGGGCGAGACCGCGCCGGAAGGCCCCTACGGCGATCACACCGGCTACTACAACGAGGTCGACACCTTCCCGGTGTTCACCGTCGAGCGCATCACCCGTCGCCGCGATCCGATCTATCACAGCACCTACACCGGCCGGCCGCCGGATGAGCCGGCGATCCTCGGCGTGGCGCTGAACGAGGTGTTCGTGCCTATCCTGCAGAAGCAGTTCCCCGAGATCACCGACTTCTATCTGCCGCCGGAAGGCTGTTCCTACCGCATGGCGGTGGTGACCATGAAGAAGCAGTACCCGGGCCACGCCAAGCGCGTAATGCTCGGTGTCTGGTCGTTCCTGCGACAGTTCATGTACACCAAGTTCGTTATCGTCACCGACGACGATATCAACGCACGGGACTGGAATGACGTGATCTGGGCGATTACCACGCGCATGGACCCCAAGCGCGACACGGTGATGATCGACAACACGCCGATCGACTATCTCGACTTCGCCTCGCCGATCTCCGGCCTGGGTTCGAAGATGGGCCTGGACGCCACCCACAAGTGGCCGGGCGAGACCACCCGCGAATGGGGCCGCGCCATCGAGAAGGATCCAGCCGTGGTGGCACGTGTCGACGCGCTGTGGAGCGAGCTGGGAATCGATTGATGAACGTCACCCTGCAACCTTCCGGCGTCACCCTTGCGCTGCAGCCGGGCGAACGCATTCTCGATGGCGCCCGGCGCCTGGGCTACGACTGTCCGCAGAGCTGCCGCAACGGCAACTGCCATATCTGCGCCGCCTTGCTGGTAGAAGGGCGCGTGCGGCAGAACGGCGCCGAGCTGGATCACGGCGAGCTGTTCACCTGCCTGGCCGAGCCGTTGGAAGACTGCGTGCTGCATTGGGATGGCGTGCTGGCGCCGGGTGAGTTGCCGGTGCGCGAGCTGAACTGCCAGGTGACCGAATGCCAGGCCGTGGGTGGCGATGTGTTCCGCGTGTGTCTGCGCACCCCAGCCGGCAAGGCGCCGCGTTATCACGCCGGGCAGTACCTGCTGCTGCAGCGCCCGGATGGCGAGATGGCGGCGTTCTCCCTGGCTTCGGCGCCGCACGCCGGGCGTGAGTTGGAGCTGCACATCCTCGCCCGCGAAGACAGCAGCATTGCCCTGCTGGAGCATCTGCGCAGCACCGGCATGGCTCGCGTGCAGATGCCCTACGGTGACACCCACCTCGCCGACCTGCCCGATGGGCCGCTGGTGCTGATCGCTGCCGGCACTGGCATGGGCCAGATGCACAGCCTGATCGAGCACTGCCGCGCGGCGGGTTTTGCCCATCCGGTGCATCTGTACTGGGGCGCGCGTCGGCCCGAGGATTTCTACGAGCTGCCACATTGGGCCGAGTGGCAACAGCTGGATAATCTGCACCTGCATCAGGTGGTCAGCGACCAGTGTGGCTGGCAGGGTCGTTGCGGCCTGCTGCACGAAGCGGTGCGCGAGGACTTCCCGAATCTCAAGGCATTGCACGTCTATGCCAGCGGCTCGCCAGCGATGGTCTACGCCACGCTCGATGCGTTGGTCGAAGCGGGGATGGATGCGCACCAGATGCGCGCCGACGTATTCGCCTACGCGCCGCGTTCATAGTGGTAGGGCGGGTGCAACCCGCCACTGATTGATTCGGCGGGTTGCACCCGCCCTACGCACTGCTATCGCACAGTCACCACCACCTTGCCCACGGCCTTGCGCTGACCGAGCGCATCGATCGCTTCGCCGCCGCGCTCCAGTGGGAAGGTCTGCGACACCAGTGGCTTGAGCTTGCCTTCGGCGTGCCAGGTGAAGAGCTGCTGGAAGTTCGCGGCGTTGTCCTGCGGCTGGCGCTGGGCGAAGGAGCCCCAGAATACGCCGACCAGGGAGGCGCCCTTGAGCAGCGGCAGGTTGGCCGGCAGTGCCGGGATGCCACCGCCGGCGGCGAAACCCACCACCAGGAAGCGGCCGTTCCAGCCGATGCTGCGGAAGGCTTCTTCGAACAGCGTGCCGCCCACCGGGTCGTAGATCACGTCCACGCCCTGGCCGCCGGTGAGCTTTTTCACCTCGTCCTTCAGACTCTGCTCGCTGTAGTTGATCAGCTCATCGGCGCCGGCTTTGCGCGCCACTTCCAGTTTCTCGGCGCTGCTCGCTGCGGCGATGACCTTGGCGCCCATGGCCTTGCCGATTTCCACCGCCGCCAGGCCGACGCCGCCGGAGGCGCCGAGCACCAGCAGGGTTTCACCCGGTTGCAGGTTGGCGCGCTGCTTGAGGGCGTGCATCGAGGTGCCGTAGGTCATGCCGAAGGCCGCCGCGGTGGTCAGGTCCATGCTCTTGGGCACCGGTAGCACGTTGTAGGCCGGCACGGCGACCTCTTCGGCGAAGCCGCCCCAACCGGTCAGCGCCATGACCCGATCACCAGCGCGCAGATGGCTGACTTTCTCACCGACGGCCTTGACCACACCGGCTACCTCGCCACCCGGGGCGAAGGGGAAGGGCGGCTTGAACTGGTATTTGCCTTCGATGATCAGCGTGTCGGGGAAGTTGACCCCGGCGGCCTGCACCTCGATCAGCACCTCGTTCTTCTTCGGTTCGGGGCTTGGCAGGTCTTCCAGTACCAGGGTGTCGGCAGGGCCGAAGGCTTTGCACAGCAGGGCTTTCATCAAGGTCATTCCTCTTGCAGGGTGCCATGCAGTGTAGAAAGCGCCCGCCGAGGGTCAACGAGCATGCCGATGCCTGATAGGTCGGCATAAGCGCCGGGCTTGGGTGCTGGCCTGTGGATGGCTATGCTAGGCACATCCCCGATGGAGTGCCGAATGTGAAACTGTTGACCGCCCTGCTGTTGAGCCTGTCGATCTGCCTGCCTGCCCTGGCCTCTTCGGAAAAGAAGGAGGAGGCTCCTGCGACGATTTATCACAACCTGACGCCAGCCTTGATCGGCAACCTGGCGGATCAAGGCAATCGTCTGAAGTTCTTCAAGGCCGATGTGTCCCTGCGGGTGAGCGGCACCGAGGCCGAGGAGAAGCTCAAGCAGCATGAACCGCTGATCCGCCATCAGATGGTGATGCTGTTCTCGGCGCAGACCAGCGAGATCATCAATGCTCCCGATGGCCGTGAAACCCTGCGTCAGCAGGCGCTCAAACAGGTGCAGGACGCGATCAATGGCGAAGAGGGCAAGCCCATCGTCGAAGATCTGCTATTCAACAACCTGATCATTCAGTGAAAGGGGGCGCAGTCAGTTAAGCGTCGATGCTGCGAATGCATGGGAGCGGCGCCCCGCCGCGAACCAGGGCGAGGCGCAATTGAAAAGCTTCGCCCCGGGGCGGGGCTCCTACGAAAAGCCGCTTTTCGCGGCTGAAGCGGTTCCGCTTCTGTCAGGCCATCTGCGCCAGGGTCTTGCGAAAACGCGTCAGCGCCGCGACGAAAAACAGCGCGCCGATGCCGGCAATGGCCAGCATATAGGGCCAGACGATGGTCAGCCCCGCGCCGCGATAGAGAATGGCCTGGGCCAGCGCGACGAAGTGAGTGGTCGGCGCCGCCAGCATGATCTGTTGCACCAGCTCGGGCATGCTCTCGCGTGGCGTGGTGCCGCCGGAGAGGATCTGCAGCGGCAGCAGCACCAGGATGATCAACAGCCCCAGCTGCGGCATCGAGCGCGCCACGGTGCCGAAGAAGATACCCATCGAAGTGGTGGCGAACAGGTGCAGCGCCGCCCCGGCCAGGAACAAGGCAATGGAGCCTTCGATCGGCACCTGCAGCCAGCCCTGCACCACCAGCAGCAGTGACAGGGCTGCAGCCGCCAGCACCACCAACCCCATCGACCAGACCTTGGCCAGCATGATTTCCAGTGGCGTCACCGGCATCACCAGCAGGTGTTCCACGGTGCCATGCTCGCGCTCGCGGATCAGCGCTGCGCCAGTGAGGATGATCGACAGCATGGTGATCTGGTTGATCACCTCCATCACTGAGCCGAACCAGGCGCGCGTCAGGTTCGGGTTGAACTGCACGCGTAGTGCCAGTTCCGCCGGTTGCGCCAGGTCGCCACGGTAGCGGCGGACGAACTCGGCCACTTCGCTGGCACCGATGTTCTGGATATAGCCGGCACCGGTGAAGGCCATGCTTACCTGGGTGGCGTCGACATTGAGCTGGATTGCCGGGCTGCGACCGGCGAGCACGTCGCGCTGAAAGTTCGGCGGAATGTTCAGGGTGAAGGTGTAGCGCCCGGCATCCATGCCGCGATCCATCTCGCTCAGGTCGATACGCTCCGGGGTACGGAAATAGGGTTCCTGGAAGGCCTGAATCAGTCGCTCGGAGAGCTGCGACTGGTCTTCGTCGACCACGGCGATGGCGGCGTTGTGCAGGCTCTCCGGCATGCTGGTGGCGGCCGAGTAGATGCCCATGCTGAAGGCCCAGAGGATCAGCAGCACCAGCGCCAGGTCATGCTGCAGGCTGCGCAGCTCCTTGATGCCGAGGTACAGGATATTGGCCAGGCGTTCCATCAGACCTCCTGTTTGCGCAGCAGGCTGGCGCTGAGCAGGGTCAGCAGCGGGATGGTCAGCATCAGGGCGAAGAAGTAGCTGGCCAGGTCCTGCAGCTCCAGCGCCTTGGAGAAGATGCCGCGGCTGATCACCAGAAATTGCGAGGTCGGGTAGAGCTGCCCAATCACCGCGCCTGCGCCCTCCAGCGAGGCCACCGGGTAGATCAACCCGGAAAACTGAATGGCTGGTAGCAAGGTGACGATGGCGGTGCCGAATACGGCGGCGATCTGGCTCTTGGTGAAGGTCGACATGAGCAGACCGAGGCCGGTGGCGCAGGCCAGGTAGAGCAGGGCGCCAGCCAGCAGCGTCAGCGGATTGCCCTTGAGCGGTACGTCGAACACCGTGACTGCCAGCAGCATCAGCAGGATGAAGTTGAACAGGCCCAGGGCGATATAGGGCAGCTGCTTGCCGAGCAGGAATTCCAGGCGGGTAACCGGGGTGACGTAGAGGTTGATGATCGAGCCCAGTTCCTTCTCGCGGACCACGCCAAGCGCGGTGAGCATCGCCGGAATCAGCATCAGCAGCAGCGGAATCACCGCCGGCACCATGGCCTTTAGGCTTTCCACGTCCGGGTTATAGCGATAGCGCACTGCAAGCGTGGCGGCGTTGGCGGCTTGCAGCTGTGGCGAACGCTGCGCCAGCTCACTGAGGTAATGCTGGTGCAGGCCGGTCACGTAGCCCTTGATGGTTTCGGCGCGGGTCGGCATGGCGCCGTCGATCCACATGCCGATCTGCGGGCTGGCGCCGCGCTTGAGGTCGCGGCCGAAATGCGGCGGAATTTCTACCGCCAGGCTGATATCGCCGTCCCGCAAGCGCCGTTCCAGCTCGGCGTAGTCGGAGAGCGGCGCTTTCTCCAGGAAGTAGCGCGAACCGGACAGATTCAGGTGGTATTCCTGGCTGGTGGTGGTCTGGTCGCGATCCAGCACGGCGAAGGTCAGGTCCTCCACATCGAGGCTGATGCCGTAGCCGATGATGAACAGCAGCAATACCGTGCCGAGCAGCGCCATGCCGCCACGAATCGGGTCGCGACGCAGTTCAAGCGCTTCGCGGCGGGCGTAGCTGAGCAGACGGCGCAGGCTGAAACGCTGACGCTGTGCTGGCGGCGCCTGTTCCAGTGGCGGCGCCTCGCTGACCGGTTGCTCGCCGACGGCCTCCTGCAGGTAGGCGATGAAGGTGGCTTCCAGGCTGTCCAGCCCGCGTTTGTCCATCAGGCCTTGCGGCGTGTCGCTGTCGAGTACCTTGCCGGCGTGCATCAGCGAGATGCGGTCGCAACGCTGCGCTTCGTTCATGAAGTGGGTGGAGATGAAGATGGTCACGCCGTCCTGGCGCGAGAGGTCGAGCATCAGTTGCCAGAAGCCATCGCGGGCGACCGGATCGACGCCCGAGGTGGGCTCGTCGAGGATCAGGATCTCCGGCCTGTGGATCACCGCCACGGCCAGCGACAGGCGCTGGCGGATGCCCAGTGGCAATCGCTCGGGGAGCATGTCCATGACTTCGCCGAGGTCGAAGCGTGCCGCCATGTGCGCGACGCGCGGCTCGATCTCGTCGGCCGGTACATGGAACAGCTGGGCGTGCAGCACCAGGTTCTGCCGCACCGTCAGCTCGCCGTACAGGGAAAACGCCTGGGACATGTAGCCGACGCGCTTGCGCGTGGCCATGTCGCGTGGATCCACCGCCTGGCCGAACAGCAGCGCCTCGCCCTCGCTGGCTGGCAGCAGGCCGGTGAGCATCTTCATGGTGGTGCTCTTGCCGCAGCCGTTGGAGCCGAGAAAACCAAAGATCTCGCCACGGCGAATACGAAACGACACCGAATCGACGGCGACGAAATCACCGAAGCGCATGGTCAGTCCCTTGGCCTCGATGGCGATCTCGTTGCTGTCTTGCAGGGGGGGAATGACCACCTGCTGATGGCCGCGGCGGCGTTCCTCGGGCAGCAAGGCGATAAAGGCCTGTTCCAGGCTGGCGCTGTTGGTGCGTGCGCGCAGTTCCGCCGGGCTGCCTTCGGCCAGCACGCGGCCGGCATCCATCGCCACCAGGTGATCGAAACGCTCGGCCTCTTCCATGTAGGCGGTAGCCACCAGCACGCTCATCTGCGGGCGCTGCGTGCGGATGCGCGCGATCAGCTCCCAGAACTGGTTGCGTGATAGCGGGTCGACGCCAGTGGTCGGCTCGTCGAGGATCAGCAGATCCGGATCATGGATCAGCGCGCAGCACAGCCCGAGCTTCTGCTTCATGCCGCCGGACAACTTGCCCGCTGGGCGCTCGCGGAACGCGGCCATGCCGGTGCTGCGCAGCAGGTCGTCGATGCGCCGTGCGCGTTCGGCGGCGTCCTGGCCGAACAGGCGACCGAAGAAATCCAGGTTCTCGAACACCGACAGCGTCGGATAGAGGTTCTTGCCCAGGCCCTGCGGCATATAGGCGATATGCGGGCAGACGCGGCGACGATGGCGGGCATCGGCCATATCGCCGCCAAGCACTTCGATGTTGCCTTCCTGAAGCTTGCGCGCCCCGGCGATCAGCGCCAGCAGGCTGGACTTGCCGACGCCGTCCGGGCCGATCAGGCCGACCATGCGACGGGCCGGCAGCGCCAGGTCGATCTGCTGCAGGGCGTGGGTCTGGCCATAGCGCAGGCCGACGCCAGCCAGGCGTGCGACCGGCGCGTTCATTGCGGAACCTTGATCGCCAGATGCGCGGGCCACTCGGCGTCAGGATCGAGGCGCAGGTAGGCCATGCCCGGTACGCCGGTCTTGACCTGCTGCAGGTGCTTGCTCAGCAGCTCGGGGTCGATGCGCGCCTTGACCCGGAACATCAGTTTCTCGCGTTCGCTGGCGGTTTCCACGGTCTTCGGCGTGAACTGGGCGACGCTGGCGACATAGCTGACCTTGGCCGGGATCACGTACTGCGGCGCGGCGTCGATCACCAGGCGCACCTCGCTGCCCAACGCGACGCGACCTGCCTGGCGCTCGGGCAGGAAGAAGGTCATGTAGACGTCGGTCAGATCCACCAGGTTGAGCAGCTTGCCGCCGGCACCGAGCACTTCGCCGGGTTGAGTGACGCGGTATTGCACGCGGCCGGCGCGTGGTGCCTTGAGCTGGCTGTCGTCGATGTCCACCTGCAGCCTCTCGACGCTGGCGCGGGCCGCTTCGGTGGCCGATTGCGCTTCGATGGCCTGCGATTGCGCGACGGCAATACCGGCCTCGGCCGAGCTGACCTGAGCGCGGGCGGCGGCCAGCGCAGCCTCGGTACTCTGCAGGCGGGCCAGATCGTCATCCAGAGTCTGCTGAGGCAGGGCGTTGCGCTTGACCAGCGTGGCGCTGCGCGCGTGACGTTTGCGCGCGGCATCCAGCTCCGCCTGGCGTTGGTGCACCACGGCCTCGGCGGCAAGTTTTTCGCTTTGACGCAGGCTGATCTGGCTGGCGGCGGTGATCTGGCCATTCTCTGCCTGGCGCAACTGGGCACGGGCCTGGGCCAGCTGGGCTTCGAGCACCTGGGTGTCCATGCGGGCGAGAATCTGGCCGGGCTCGACGAAGTCACCTTCGTCGACGTCGATGCTGGCGACGCGCCCGGCGAGTTTGGTTGCCACATCCACTTCGGTGGCTTCGATGCGCCCGTTACCGCTGGCGAAACCCTCGCCCAGCCCCGCTGGGCGCAGTTGCCACCAGGCTGCGGCCGCCAGCAAGGCCAGGCTGGCGGCGATCAAATAGGGCAGGCGGCGTTTTGCGTTGGTCATCTCGGCTTCCCTGTAGCGCCCCATGGCTGGGGGCTTTCACGACATTTCCATTGTCTGCCAGATGCGCCTCAGGGGGCTTGATGCAGGTCAAGCGCGGGGGGCTGCCACAGGCAGGTTCGGTTGCGACCCTCATGTTTGGCACGATACAGCGCCTGATCACCCTGGGCGAGCAGTTCGCCTGGCTGTTCGTCGCTCACTGGGTCGACCACCGTGATACCGATGCTCAGGGTCAGGTGGCCGAAGGGGCTGGCCGGGTGATGGATATCCAGGCTGGCGATGGCTGCATGGACGCGCGCGGCGACCTGCTCGGCACCCTCCTGATTGGTGTTGGCGAGAATGATCGCGAACTCCTCGCCACCGTAGCGGCAGGCCGTATCACCTTCGCGTTGCAGGCTGTCGCGCAGGGCTGCACTGACTCTGCGCAGGGCGTCGTCACCGGCGAGGTGGCCGAGTGCATCGTTGTAGGCCTTGAAGTGGTCGATATCCAGCATCAGCAGCGCCAGGGGCGCGTCGAGGCGGCGCAGGCGGCGCCATTCGGCCAGCAGTTGTTGGTCGAAGTAACGGCGGTTGTACAGTCCGGTCAGGCCGTCGAGCTGTGACAAGCGCTGCAGTTGCGCTTCCAGTTGCAGGCGCTCGCTGTTGTCGCGGGAAACGGCGATCAGGTATTCGCGGTCATGCAGCTGCACCAGTTGGGTGTTGATTTCGGCAGGTTGGCGACTGCCGTCGCGGCGGATCAGCTCGCGCTGGAATATCCGCGAAAGGTTGTTGCGCTGCGCCTGGCGCGCCTGCTCCAGCCAGCGGTGGAAGCCTGGCAGGAGTTTCTCCGGATCATCGCGCAGCAACTCGGCGAACTGTTCAGGGCGATAGCCGAGCGTGGCGTAGGTGGCCTGATTCATGTGCAGCAGCTCGCGGGTGCCGCTGTCGAAGATGAACAGCCCGTCATGGCTGGAGTCAGTCAGGTCCAGCACCAGTTGCAGACGCTCGCGGTTCTCGCGCAGGCGCTGCTCGGTCTCTTCGCGGCGTTCGGCCTCCAGCTTGAAGCGGCGGTTGGCCAGTTGCAGGGCATGGGCACGACGGCTGTTCTCCAGCGCCAGGGCCAGGGCGGCGACCAGCAGCAGGCTGATCGCCAGGCTGGCGCCGAGCGCCACGCCGGGCAAGGGCGACTCGAGCTGGTCGAGCAGTTGCTCGGTGGGGCTCAGGCGCAGACTGAAGTCCTGGTTGTTGAGCAGACTCAGGCCCAGTTGCAGGCCGTGTCGCATATCGGTGTCCGCTGCGCCATGACGAAACAGGCTGTGACCGTTCTCCAGCAGCTCGAGGTTGAAGGCTTCGCGATCGATCTGGGTGAGTAGCTGCAGCATCAGCGGTTCGACGCGAAATACGCCCTGCAGGAAACCGTCGAACACCTTGGTGCCGTCATGCTCGCGGTACAGCGGTGTGTAGAGGACGAAGCCGCGTCCACCCTGGACCAGATCGAAGCTGTTGGAGAAACGCTGTTCGCCGCTCTCACGAGCCTCCATCGCCAGTGGGTAATTGGGGTGCTCCGGGTCCAGGCGAAAATTCAGCGCCGCTTCGTTGCCGGCCACCGGTAGCAGCCAGCGCATGCGTAGATCGTCGCCGACCCACTGGATGGATTGATAGGCGGGAAAGCCTCGCAGTACGCGCTCCACCTCCTCACCCCAACTGGCCTGCGGCAGGCGGCCCAGGCTGTTCCACAAGCGGGCGATACGCTCGAGGCTGGCCACCTCCAGGTGCAGCGTGCTCTCCAGCTGACGCGCCAGGCTGCGTGCCTGGTAGCCGATACGCTCATCGACACGCTGTTGCTGTACGGCCTCGATCTGACGCCAAAGCAGAACGCTGGCGCCGCTCAGTACCAGTAACAGGAACGCCAGCGCAAGTCGCGCCGGCCAGGGGGAGGATGCCGGCATGGAAAAACTCCTAGGCTCTGTGTGGTGATAGCACAGTGCCGCATGCGACTCAACGCATGGCGAGAATTGCTGTCCATTCGGCATCGCTCACCGGCATCACCGACAGGCGACTGCCACGTTGTACCAACGCCAGGTCGGCCAGTAGCGGATTGTTCTTCAGGTGCTGCAGCGCCAGCACCTCGTCGAAGGCTTCGACGAACTCGACGTCCAGAGCGCTCCAGGGGTTCTTCTCGGTACTGGCCTTGGGGTCGTGATAATGGCTTTGCGGATCGAGCGCGGTGGGGTCCGGGTAGATCTCGCCGGCAATACGTGCAATGCCGGCGATGCCGGGTTGCGGGCAGCTGGAGTGATAGAAGAAGAACAGATCGCCCGGCTTCATTGCGCGCATGAAGTTGCGCGCCTGGTAATTGCGTACGCCATCCCAGCGCGTTTTGCCCATTCGTTGCAGGTCGTGGATGGACAATTCATCGGGTTCGGACTTCATCAGCCAATAAGGCATGAACTTTGCTCCTGCAGGTCTGTCCGTAAGCGGACGCTCGTTTGAGGGATATCTCCGACGGCCGGTTGGCGCCGGAAATTGCACAGTGCTTGGCGCTGACGGACAATGCCCGGCTAACCGCTTGGCGCCGTCGTATTGCACACAACAATAACGCGCGACCAACGCGCGCATTGCCTTGAAGGGGGAGGCAATAGATGAAACGCAAGCCAGATCTTTTGTGGGTTCTCGTCGTACTGTTCAGCCTGGGCGTGGTTACCACGGGTTACACCCAGAGCCTTTGGGAGCGCCAGAGCGAAGCTCTGATCAATGTAACGCAGCAGCCCTGATTCGCGGACTGCCAGCGTAAGCGCCGCAGGGAACGCGGTGCCGCATCTTTCGATTCAATACCACGCCTTGTCCGTCACCGTTGCCTGCAAGGGCACGTCCCAGCTGGCCATTGCCAGTTCTTCCACGCGCTGACATTCATGCGCCAGGCCCAGTAGTGTCGGCATGTGCCAATTTTTGCGCATGCGCAGATAAGCCAGGCTGCGGTCGTAGAAGCCGCCGCCCATACCCAGGCGCCCGCCGCGATCATCGAAGCCCACCAGCGGTAGCAGCACCAGATCCAGTGCCCAGACCTTGCGTTGGCGCTTGGGCTGCGTGCGTGGTTCGAGGATGCGGAAGCGATTGCTCGCCAGTTTCTCGCGCTGGCTGACGCGCTGAAACACCATCTTGGTGCGCGGCCAGGCGCTGAGCACCGGCAGGTAGGTGTGTTTGCCGCGCTTCTGCGCAGCGGCCAGCAGTGGTCTTGGGTCGATTTCGCCATCGTTGGGCAGGTACAGGGCGATGTGCCGGGCGCGGCGAAACTGCGGGCTTTGTGCCAACTGACGATAGAGGTTACGCGCGGCAAGACGTTGCTGGCTGCGGCTGAGCGCGCGACGACGCTGGCGCAGCACGCGGCGCAGTTGCGGGCGACTGAGAGTGGCGGGCGTAGTCATGAAAGGAGGTTCGAACGAGGCGGGTAGCAGCGCTGAAGGTCACTGCTGGAAAAGATGACTTCCCGGCGTGCCGCTGTCGGTTTAGCCCTTGAACCCGAAAGTTCAAGGTGGAGGTTGCAGGAGGCGTTAAGGCTTTCCGTCAGGCGGACATGCACACCGGCCCCAACATGCAACCCCCGTGGTTGTGCGTATCGGCTCAGGGACATCACCGACTGGCGCACACCCCAGGAAGTTGCGCCCAGTATACCCGAACAGAGGGTCTGCGGGGCGGCCTGCGACGAACTGGCAGGCATGGCGCTGCTCAGGAACTCGGGTCGTCGGCCAGCGCATGGTCGACACGGTCGAGCAGATCGCGCACCTGCTGGCGGGTGGAATTGGCGTCCTGATCCAGGCGCTGCTGCTTGTGCAGCAGGTCGTGGGTGATGTTCAAGGCTGCCATCACGGCGACACGGTCGGCACCGATCACTTTGCCGCTGGTACGGATCTCGCGCATCTTGCCGTCCAGGTAACGAGCCGCACTTTCCAGATTGGCACGTTCGTCCTGCGGGCAGGCGATGCAATATTCTTTGTCCAGAATGTGGACGGTCACGGTGTTCGACTGGGTCATGAGTCCTGCTCCAGGGCTTTAAGGCGCGAAATCATCGATTCGACCTTGTGCCGGGCCATTTCGTTCTTTTCGATCAGATGGGCGCGCTCCTCACGCCAGGCCTGTTCATTCGCCAGCAGGAGTCGGTTGTGAGCCTTTAGCTGCTCGACACGCTGGATCAAGAGTTCCAGCTTGGCGGTCAATGCGTGCAGATCGGCGTCTTCCATGGGCTCTCGCTATGGGATGGCTGGCTGGACTATATAGGCCTGTCCCGTTCAGGGCACCTCTAAAAACTACCTGCGTTGTCATCACTGCGTTAAAAACAAGCTCAAAATGTTAATTGCAACTCGTAAAGTCGAGCGCAACTCCGACCGTTTCTCGCTTGTTTTTGCCTTGTGCTGACTGCCTCGCCTACGTTTTTAGATGCGCCCGTCATGGGTCAAACCATGCTTGGCAGTGGTGTGATGCAGATGACGGCATCACACCGGCGGCCTCGGATGGTCTTGCCGCGTCTGCCGGTGCTAGGATACGAGGCCTCCATTCTAGAGATTGCGCCGCCTGGCGCCTAGCTATCTATGTCGATTCCAAGCTCTCCCTACGCCGCCTTCGCCGCTCTGCTCAATAGCGCCGGGCATTCCGTTTCCCCTGCCGAACTGCACGGCCTGCTGCTTGGTCGCAGCTGTGCGGGCGCCGGCTTCGACGCCGATGCCTGGCTGCTCGACGCGGCCGACCTGCTCGGCGGCGAGCCGCAGGACAACGTGCGCCAGGCGCTGATCGGCCTGCAGGAAATGGTCAAGGGTGAGCTGTGCAGCGAAGACGTCACCGTGGTGCTGCTGTTGCCGGATGACGAAACCCCGCTGGCGCAGCGCGCGGTCGCTCTGGGTCAGTGGTGTCAGGGCTTTCTCGGTGGCTTCGGCCTGACCGCTCGCGACGGTGCGCTGAGTGCCGAAGCCATGGAAGTGTTGCAGGATCTCTCCGCCATCGCCCAGGTGCAGAGCGCACTGGAAGAATCGGAGGATGGCGAGAGCGACTACATGGAGGTGATGGAGTACCTGCGTGTCGCGCCGCTGCTGCTGTTCACCGAGTGCGCCAAACCTGCGGCGCCTGCTGCCAAACCCTCCCTGCACTGATTTTTCGTCGGAGCCTGCCTTGATCAGCATCCCCAAGTCCGAATATGCCCGTCGGCGCAAGGCGCTGATGGCGCAGATGGAACCCAACAGCATCGCCATTCTGCCGGCGGCGCCGGTGTATATCCGCAATCGTGACGTCGAGCATGTCTACCGTCAGGACAGCGATTTCCAGTACCTCACCGGTTTTCCCGAGCCGGAAGCGGTGATGGCGCTGATCCCTGGGCGCGAGCATGGTGAATATGTGCTGTTCTGTCGCGAGCGTGATCCCGAGCGCGAGCTGTGGGATGGCCTGCGTGCCGGCCAGGACGGTGCGATCAGCCAGTTTGGCGCCGACGATGCCTTCCCCATTGGCGATATCGACGACATCCTGCCGGGGCTGATCGAAGGCCGCGAGCGCGTCTACTACGCCATCGGCAGTAATCAGGAGTTCGATCATCGGCTGATGGAGTGGGTCAACCACATCCGCGCCAAGGCGCGCCAGGGAGCTATGCCGCCAAACGAATTCGTCGCCCTCAACCACCTGCTGCACGACATGCGCCTGTACAAATCGGCCGCCGAAGTGAAGGTGATGAAGGAAGCTGCCGAGATCAGTGCGCGCGCTCATATCCGTGCCATGCAGGCGAGTCGCGCCGGCCTGTTCGAATATCACCTGGAAGCCGAACTGGACTACGAATTCCGCAAGGGTGGGGCGAAGATGCCAGCCTATGGCAGCATCGTCGCCGCCGGCCGTAATGCCTGCATCCTGCACTACCGCGAGAATGACGCGGCGCTCAAGGACGGCGACCTGGTATTGATCGACGCTGGTTGCGAGATCGACTGCTACGCCAGCGACATCACCCGCACCTTCCCGGTCAGCGGTAAGTTCTCGCCCGAGCAGAAGGCCATCTACGAACTGGTGCTCAAGGCCAACGAGGAGGCATTCAAGTTCATCGCTCCAGGCCGGCACTGGAACGAGGCCCATGAGGCCACCGTACGGGTGATCACTGCCGGCCTGGTCGATCTGGGTCTGCTCGAGGGTGATGTTGACGAGCTGATCGCCAGCGAAGCCTACAAGCCTTTCTATATGCACCGCGCCGGCCACTGGCTGGGCATGGATGTGCATGACGTCGGCGACTACAAGGTCGGCGGGCAGTGGCGCGTGCTGGAGGTCGGCATGGCGATGACCGTCGAGCCAGGCATCTATATCGCCCCTGACAACGACAAGGTTGCCAAGAAATGGCGCGGCATCGGCGTGCGCATCGAGGACGACGTGGTCGTGACCAAGAAGGGCTGCGAGATTCTCACCAATGGTGTGCCCAAGACCGTTGCCGAGATCGAGGCACTGATGGCGGCCGCGCGCACCGAGGCGGCCTGAGCCCATGTCACGCGTACAGTTGGCCATTATTGGCGGCGGTCTGGTGGGTGCCAGCCTGGCGTTGGCCCTGCAGGACACGGCGCGTCAGCGTGGCTGGCGTATCGCCTTGATCGAGCCCTTCGCCCCGGGCAGTGAATACCAGCCCAGCTATGACGCGCGCTCTACCGCGCTGTCCTATGGCAGCCGGTTGATCTACGAGCGCCTGGGCCTGTGGCAGAGCATTGCCCAGCGGGCTGAGCCGATTCAGCAGATTCATGTTTCCGACCGCGGCCGCTTCGGCGCCACGCGCCTGCAGGCCATCGAGGAAGGCGTACCGGCGCTCGGTTACGTAGCTGAGAACGCCTGGCTCGGCCATTGTCTGTGGCAGGCGCTGGATCAGGATGTGATCGAGTGGCGTTGCCCGGCCGAAGTGGTCGGCATGCAGCGGCTCGACGACGGCTATCGCCTGACCCTGAACGACGAAACCTGCCTCGACTGCGAGCTGGCGATTCTCGCTGATGGCGGGCGTTCCGGCCTGCGTGAGCAGCTCGGTATCGGCGTCAGCAGCAAGCCTTATGGGCAGAGTGCGCTGATTGCCAACATCAGCCCGCTGGAGGCGCATCGCGGGCAGGCCTTCGAACGTTTCACCGATGACGGCCCGATGGCGCTGCTGCCCTTGAGTGACAACCGCTGCGCACTGGTCTGGACGCGCGCCACGGCTGACGCCGAACGTCTGTTGCGCGCCAGCGAGTCGAGTTTTCTCAGCGAGTTGCAGCAGGCTTTCGGTTATCGCCTGGGCGCCCTGCGCCAGGTGGGTGCGCGGCATCTCTATCCGCTAAGCCTGGTCGAGGCGCAGGAGCAGGTGCGTCCGCATCTGGTGGTGCTGGGCAACGCCGCGCACAGCCTGCACCCCATCGCCGGCCAGGGCTACAACCTGTCGCTGCGCGATACTCTGGCGCTGGCCGAGGTGCTTATCGATAGCGAGGCAACACTGGGCGATTTCGCCACCCTGCAGCGTTACCAGCAAAGGCAACAGCTCGATCAGCAAATGACCGTCGGCTTCTCCGACCAGGTGACGCGCCTGTTCAGCAACGCGCAGCCGCTGCTGACTGCCGGGCGCAACCTGGGTTTGCTCGGCCTCGACCTGCTGCCGCCGGCCAAGCGCTGGTTCGCCCGCCAGGCCATGGGCATGGGAACCCGCAATCTATGATCAGCTCCGCAGGGTGCGCTGTGCGCATCTACAGGGAGTCATGATGCGCACAGCGCAACCTAGGGTTTAAGGAGTGATATGCGAGCGGATCTGATCATCGTCGGCGCCGGTATGGTTGGCAGTACCCTGGCCTTGGCGCTGGAGCACAGCGGTCTGGACATCCTGATCGTCGACGGCAGCCCGCTGAGCGTGTCGCCGTTCGATGCCCAGGCGCCGTTCGAGCCACGTGTCAGCGCGCTGTCGATGGCCAGCCAGCGCATTCTCGAACGCCTGGGCGCCTGGCAGGGCATCGCCGCTCGGCGTGCCTGCCCCTACGGCGAGATGCGCGTCTGGGATGGCTCCGGCACCGGCAGCATCCACTTCGCTGCGGCCAGCGTGCATGCCGAGACGCTTGGCCATATCGTCGAGAATCGCGTGGTGCAGGATGCCCTGCTCGAAAGGCTGCACGACAGTCAGATCGGCCTGCTGCCTGGCGCGCGCCTGGAGCAGCTGCGCCGCTCCGGCGACGACTGGTTGCTGACGTTTACCGATGGTCGCCAACTGCGCGCACCGCTGCTGGTCGCGGCCGACGGCGCCAACTCCGCGGTACGCCGCCTGGCCGGCTGCGCTACGCGCGAATGGGATTATCTGCACCATGCCATCGTCACCAGCGTGCGTTGCGAGAAGCCGCACCAGGCCACTGCCTGGCAACGCTTTACCGACGATGGTCCACTGGCCTTCCTGCCGCTGGCAGGGCTTGCCGGCGAGCATTGGTGCTCGATCGTCTGGTCGACCGTGCCGGTCGAAGCCGAGCGCTTGATGGCGCTGGACGACGAGGCATTCTGCATCGAGCTGAGCAAGGCCTTCGAATCGCGCCTGGGCAAGGTGCTGCACGCCGACCGCCGTCTGTGCATCCCGCTGCGCCAGCGTCATGCCAAGCGTTATGTCGAGCCTGGGCTGGCGCTGATTGGCGATGCTGCGCACACCATCCATCCGCTGGCGGGGCAGGGCGTCAACCTGGGTTTCCTCGACGCCGCCGTGCTGGCCGAGGTGCTGCTGCATGCCGCTGCACGCGGTGAGCACCTCAGTGATGAGCGCGTGCTGAGCCGTTTCGAGCGTCGGCGCATGCCGCACAACCTGGCGATGATGGCGGCGATGGAGGGCTTCCAGCGTTTGTTCCAGGCCGACCCGCTGCCGCTGCGCCTGCTGCGCAACGTCGGCCTCGACCTGGTCGACGGCCAGGCCGAGGCCAAGGCGCTGTTCGTGCGTCAGGCGCTTGGGCTGGCAGGGGATCTGCCGGAGCTGGCGCGAGCCTGAACTGACGCAACTTGTAATAACTGCTGCGTGTCGTCTCGCTATTTACGTTGAGAAGGCAAATAACATTCACTACTATTCAGCCACTTTGCTCACCCACAAGAGGCTGGTCCCATGAAGGCTCGCAACGCGCTTCTCGCTGCATTCACTCTCAGCACCCTGGCAACCGCCGTTCAGGCTGCTGATGAGGTGGTGGTCTACTCCGCCCGTATCGACGAGCTGATCAAGCCGGTATTCGATCTCTACACCGAGAAGACCGGGGTC
This sequence comes from Pseudomonas alcaliphila JAB1, assembly GCF_001941865.1. Lineage (NCBI taxonomy): Bacteria > Pseudomonadati > Pseudomonadota > Gammaproteobacteria > Pseudomonadales > Pseudomonadaceae > Ectopseudomonas > Ectopseudomonas alcaliphila. The sequence goes on from NZ_CP016162.1 coordinate 331,787, forward strand.
AAGGTGAAGTTCATCACCGACAAGGAAGCCCCGCTGATCGCCCGTCTCAAGGCCGAAGGTGCCAACACCCCGGCTGACCTGCTGATTACCGTCGACGCTGGCAACCTCTGGCAGGCCGAGCAGGAAGGCGTGCTGCAGCCGACCAAGTCCGACGTGATCGACGCCAACATCCCCGCCCAGTATCGTTCCAGCACCGACAGCTGGACTGGCCTGTCGCTGCGCGCGCGGACCATTTTCTACTCCACCGAGCGCGTCAAGCCGGAAGAGTTGTCCACCTACGAAGCCCTGGCTGACAAGAACTGGGAAGGCCGCCTGTGCCTGCGCACCAGCAAGAAGGTCTACAACCAGTCGCTGACCGCCACCCTGATCGAAACCCATGGCGCCGAGAAGACCGAGGAGATCGTCAAAGGTTGGGTCAACAACCTGGCCACCGACGTATTCCCGGATGACACCGCGCTGCTGCAGGCCATCGACGCCGGCCAGTGCGACGTGGGCATCACCAACACCTACTACTACGGCCGTCTGCACAAGCAGCAGCCGGATCTGAAGGTCAAACCCTTCTGGCCGAACCAGGACGACCGTGGCGTGCACGTCAACCTGGCCGGTGCCGGTGTGACCAAGCATGCACCGCATGCCGAACAGGCCAAGAAACTGCTGGAGTGGATGACCACCCCGGAGGCACAGAGCATCTTCGCTGGCGTCAACCAGGAGTTCCCGGCCAACCCGGCGGTCGCACCGTCCGATGAAGTGGCTGCCTGGGGCAGCTTCAAGGCTGACTCGATCGCTACCGAAGTGGCGGGCAAGCGTCAGGCTGAAGCGACCATGCTGATGGATCGCGCCGGCTGGCAGTAAAGGAGATCGTGCCCACGCTCCGGCGTGGGTACGTCGCCAGTGGCGCTCCGCGTCACGCCTGTTGGCCTCTGACGCTGGAGCGTCGAGCGCTGCATTCCCACGCGGAGCGCCACTAGTGTCCGGTAAAAAACGCGGGGAGGCTCCAGCCCCCCCGCTGCCGTAGGCCATTGGTTGATAATCGTATTTCAAGACTCGATTTGAGTGGTCTGAAATGTTTTCGCCAATTCGCCTTTCCCACCTCCTGAAATTCATTCCAAGAGCGGCCTTTAACGCCGCGGTCAAGCAGGCTCAGGCTGACCGATATGCCAAGAAGGTCAGCTCATGGGATCTGTTGGTTACGCTGCTTCTCGGGCAGTTGACTCAGGCTAGAAGCCTGCGCTCGCTCGCGGTGACGTCGCAGTCATTGCAACCCCATAGCTACCATCTCAATGCCAACAGCCTGAGTCGTTCGACGCTCAGCGATGCCTTGCAAAAGCGCTCGTGCGAACCGTTGAAAGCGGTATGCCAGTTGCTGCTGGCCCAGGTTGGACGTAAGCAGAGACGCTCGATGGCGCCGATGATCAGCTTGATCGACTCGACCTGCATTACCTTACGCGGCCCTAGGTTCGATGACTGGACTCTTGCCACCAAGACGCGGATCACTCAAGGGCTAAAGATCCATGTCGGGCTGGATGCTCAGCAGCTCGCACCGACTTACGTGAATGTCACACCCGCCAACATCAACGACCTGAGCGATGCGCTGCAAATGCCTATCGAGTCGGGAGTTACCTACGTGTTCGACAAGGGCTACTGCGACTACAACTGGTGGCACCACATCGATCAGGCGGGTTCGATCTTTGTCACCCGGCTGAAGAAAAATGCCAATGTGGCGTGTATCGGAACGCTGTCAGCACCTGAACTCGATATTGAGTCTGACGAAGTGATTCGCTTCAACAAGAAAATTCTCAATACCAAACGTCCCAATCACTACTTCGGGCAGGACGTGCGTCGTATCCGGATCAGCCGTGACAGCGACAAATCCGACCTGATCCTGGTCACCAATGACTTCAAACGCAGCGCTCAGGAAATCGCTGCACTCTACAAGCAGCGCTGGCAAATCGAACTGTTCTTCAAATGGATCAAGCAGCATCTGAAGCTAAAACACTACTTCGGCTGTTCGGAAAATGCCGTGCGCCTGCAGATCTACAGTGCTCTGCTTGCGTTTCTCTTGCTGCATGCTTACCGGCGGCAATCAGGTGCTGCCGGTAGCATTTACGAGTTCGCCACTCACCTTGCATACAGCCTATTCGAGCGGCCTGCAGCAATGCTCAAAGCCGATGAGCGAAGGCGTAACCAAGCGCAATGCAGGATTGCTATGGGAAGCCTTCAGCTATGAGCAATTTTCCCCGGACACTAGTGACGCGGAGCGCGGGAACGATCATCGACGAGCACAGCGCTGCCGTTATACTGCGACGCCCCGCCTAGCCGGGGCGTCGTCATTTGCGTAGTCGAGGAATCCGCGTGCCGCATCCCGTCCAGCGTCGCTGGTACCCCATCGTCCTTGCCGTCGCCGTTCTGGTGCTGATGCCGTTGTCGGTATTGCTGCTGAGCTGGCATGAGGTGGATCAGCAGATCTGGGCGCACCTGTGGCAGACACAGATGGCGCGGCTGATTGGCAACACGCTGACGCTGGTGATTGGCGTCGGTGTGGGCGTGACACTGCTGGGCGTCAGTCTGGCCTGGCTCACCAGCCTTTGCGAGTTCCCGGGTCGGCGCTGGCTGGACTGGGCGCTGATGCTGCCCTTCGCCATTCCCGCCTATGTCCTGGCCTTCGTCTTCGTCGGCCTGCTGGATTTCGCCGGCCCGGTGCAGACGCTGCTGCGCGAATGGTTCGGCAGCGGCTTGCGCTTGCCGCGGGTGCGCTCCACCGGTGGTGTGATCATCGTGCTGGTGCTGGTTTTCTACCCCTACGTCTACTTGCTCGCCCGTGGCGCGTTCCTGGCCCAGGGCAAGGGCCTGATGGAGGCCGCGCGGGTGCTCGGGCAGAGCCCCTGGCAGGCGTTCTGGCGGGTGGCGCTGCCGATGGCGCGGCCGGCCATTGGCGCCGGTCTAGCCCTGGCGATCATGGAAACCCTGGCCGATTTCGGTGCGGTGTCGGTGTTCAACTTCGACACCTTCACCACGGCGATCTACAAGACCTGGTACAGCTTCTACAGCCTGACCAGTGCCACCCAGCTGGCCAGCCTGCTGCTGCTGGCGGTGGCGCTGGTGCTCTATGGCGAGCGCCGTGCGCGTGGTGCCGCACGGCCTGCCAACGAGCGGCCACGCGGCAAGGCGCTGTACCACCTGCATGGCTGGAAGGCCTTTGCCGCCAGCGCCTGGTGCGGCCTAGTGTTCGCCTGTGCCTTCGTCATCCCGCTGCTGCAACTGCTGGCCTGGTTCTGGCAACGCGGTCGCTTCGACCTTGATGAGCGCTACGCCGGGCTGATTCTGCATACCCTTTATCTGGGCGGCATGGCGGCGCTGATCACCGTCAGTGTGGCCATGCTGCTGGCTTTCGCCCGGCGTCAGGCGCCGAATCGCGGCGTGCGTTTCGGTGTGGCGTTGGGCAACCTCGGTTATGCCCTGCCGGGGTCGGTGCTGGCGGTGGCGATCATGTTGGCGTTCAGCTTTCTGGATCGTGAACTGGTGATTCCGCTGTCCACGGCACTGGGCGGTGCCGGCAAGCCGTTATTGCTGGGTAGCCTGGCGGCGCTGCTGGTGGCCTACCTGATTCGCTTCATGGCGGTGGCCTTCGGGCCGCTGGAAACCAGCCTGGCGCGTATTCGTCCTTCCCTGCCGGAGGCTTCGCGCAGCCTCGGCGTCGGCAGCTTCGGGCTGTTCTTCAGGGTCTATCTGCCGCTGCTGCTGCCAGGCACCCTGTCGGCCGCGCTGCTGGTATTCGTCGACGTGCTCAAGGAAATGCCGGCGACCCTGCTGATGCGCCCGTTCGGCTGGGACACGCTGTCGGTACGGGTATTTGAAATGACCAGCGAAGGCGAATGGGCACGCGCCTCGCTGCCGGCGCTGACCCTGGTGCTGGTCGGCCTGTTGCCGGTGATCCTGCTGATCCGCCGTTCGGCCCGCGGTTTCGGTTGATCAAGACAACGATGTAGGGCGGGTGCAACCCGCCAGTGTCTGGGCATGGCGGGTTGCACCCGCCCTACGACCTGAAGCCAGGATGACCCCCCGGACGCATGCGGCTACAATGCGCGCCATTCGCGAGCCGGGGTAACCCGGCGGACGTGCCGAGAAGCGTAAGCGAGGCCGCCAGTGCAAGGCGCAGGCAGGTGAAAAAGCGGAGTGTGCTTTTGCACATGAGCATTTTGAGCCTGGCTGCAACGCAGCAATGGCAACGCAGCTAGCTTCTCGGGGGTCTGAATCGCTTCGCCAAGCCCGGAAGGAGATAACCCATGGGACAGCGCACCCCCCTCTATGACCTGCACCTGGCACTGGGGGCCAAGATGGTGGATTTCGGCGGCTGGGACATGCCGCTGCACTACGGTTCGCAAGTGGAGGAGCATCATCAGGTGCGCCGCGAGTGCGGCGTGTTCGATGTCTCGCACATGTGCGTGGTGGATGTGAGCGGCAGTCAGGCGAAGGCCTTCCTGCAGCGCCTGCTGGCCAACGACGTGGCCCGCCTGGAGAACCCCGGCAAGGCGCTGTACAGCGCCATGCTCAATGAGCAGGGCGGGGTGATCGATGACCTGATCGTCTACCTCACCGAAGGCGGCTACCGTCTGGTGGTCAACGCTGGCACCCGTGACAAGGACCTGGCATGGATGCATGCGCAAGCGGGTGACTTCGACGTGCAACTGCGCGAGCGTCGCGATCTGGCCATGCTCGCCATTCAGGGGCCGAAGGCGCGCGCACGCGTTTCCGAGCTGCTGAGCCAGGCCCGTGCCGCACTGATCCACGAGCTCAAGCCATTCCAGGGTCTGCCCGAAGGCGACTGGTTCATCGCCCGAACCGGTTATACCGGTGAGGATGGTCTGGAAATCGTGCTGCCGGCGGCAGAGGTGGTGTCTTTCTTCAACGATCTGGTCGGTGCCGGTATTTCGCCGATTGGCCTGGGCGCGCGTGACACCCTGCGCCTGGAGGCGGGCATGAACCTGTATGGCCAGGACATGGACGAGCAGGTCAGCCCGCTGGCTGCCAACATGGCCTGGACCATCGCATGGGAACCAGCCGAGCGCGACTTCATTGGTCGTCCAGTGCTGGAAGCGCAGCGCGCCGCCGGCTGCCCGAGCAAGCTGGTGGGGCTGGTGCTGGAGGAGCGCGGCGTGCTGCGTGCACACCAGGTGGTACGCGTTGATGGCATTGGTGAGGGCGAGATCACCAGTGGCAGCTTCTCGCCTACGCTGAATAAATCCATCGCGCTGGCGCGGGTACCGGCCGCGACCGGGGATCGTGCCGAGGTGGAGATCCGCGGCAAGTGGTACCCGGTGCGGGTGGTCAGGCCGAGCTTCGTGCGCAACGGTAAAACCCTTATCTGAATCATCAGGTCGCGGTGCTGGCTTCCCCTGACGCTGCGGCCTGCTAAATTGTCCAGACGGCCCACTTGCCGTCACCGTTTACGAGGAATCAAACATGAGCAATATCCCCGCCGATCTGCGTTATGCCGCCAGCCACGAGTGGGCGCGCCTGGAGGCTGACGGTAGCGTGACCGTGGGCATCTCCGACCACGCCCAGGAAGCCCTCGGCGACGTGGTATTCATCGAGCTGCCGGAAGTCGGCAAGCAACTGAACGCCGGCCAGGAAGCCGGTGTGGTGGAGTCGGTCAAGGCTGCCTCCGACATCTATGCGCCGGTTGGCGGCGAAGTGATCGCCATCAACGAAGCGCTGGCTGACAGCCCGGAAAGCGTCAACAGCGACCCCTATGGCAGCTGGTTCTTCAAGCTCAAGCCGAGCGACACCAGCGAGCTGGACAAGCTGCTGGACGCTGCCGCCTATCAGGCTGCCGCTGACGCCGACGCCTGATTCATCAGGCCTCGATCCAGAAACCCGCTGCGGCGGGTTTCTGCGTTTCTGGGCTCCGCTAATGAATTCGCTTGTAGGGCGTCAGTGGTAGCCCGGATGTAATCCGGGGAGTGACGATACCCGTGTGGGAGGCGCTTCAGCGGCGAGCTCTTGTCGCGGCTAAAGCCCCTCCCACGATTTGTGCTGTGCATGCGTCGGTTGATGCAGATTGGCGCGTTCCTGTAAGGCCTGTTCAGTCCCCTTCTTAACCGCTGGTCAGCTGTGCTAACACTTTCCTGAAATACAATATATAAAAATACATATTGTTTTGAGTGAAGGTGTCCCATGGATGAACCCATCGATATCCAGCAACTGCGCGCCAATGCCGATGCTGCCGGGCAACTGCTCAAGGCATTGGCCAATCCGGATCGCCTGCTGCTGCTTTGCCAACTGTCGCAGGGTGAGCGCAACGTCAGTGAGCTGGAGGCGCTGCTTGGTATCCAGCAGCCCACGCTGTCCCAGCAACTGGCCGTGCTGCGTCGTGAAGGGCTGGTGGCAACCCGTCGCGACGGCAAGCAGATCTTCTATCGCATCAGCAGTCCTGCGGCGCTGGCCGTGATCGAAACCCTGTATCGGCTGTTCTGCGAGGGCCAGCAATGAGCATCGACTGGGCCAGCTTCACCCCCTGGACGGCCTTGGCCGGTGGCGCGCTGATCGGTCTGGCCGCCGCCATCTTTGCCCTGGCCAATGGCCGGGTGGCCGGTATCAGCGGTCTGCTCGGCAGCTTTCTGCAGCCAGGCGCAGAAGGGCGCGGCGAGAAGGTATTGTTCCTCCTCGGCCTGCTGTTGGCGCCGCTGCTGTGGGGGCTGTTCAGCGCCTTGCCAGCGATCAGCTTCGATGGCGGCGCGCTGTCGCTGATTGGCGCCGGTTTGCTGGTGGGCATCGGCACGCGCTACAGCTCCGGCTGCACCAGCGGCCATGGCGTATGCGGCATCTCGCGCCTGTCGCCGCGCTCCATGGTGGCGACCCTGTGCTTCATGGCCACGGGTTTCATCACGGTCTTTGTCCTGCGTCATCTGCTGGGGGGCTGAACATGGCCAGACTGAGTGCATTCGTGGCCGGTCTGCTGTTCGGCCTTGGCCTGCTGCTGGCCGGTATGGCCGACCCGGTCAAGGTGCTGGCCTTTCTCGATCTGGCCGGTGCCTGGGACCCGTCTCTCGCCCTGGTGATGGTGGGTGCCATCGGCGTGGCGGCGTTGCCGTTGCACCTGGCGCAACGGCGCGCCAGGGCACTGCTCGGTGGCGCCATGCAGTTACCGACGCGTCGTGACCTTGATGCTCGCCTGATTGGTGGCAGCCTGCTGTTCGGCGTCGGTTGGGGTATCGCTGGCATCTGTCCGGGGCCGGCCGTTGTCATCCTGCTGACCGGGCACTGGCAGGCCCTGCTGTTCGTCGCGGCGATGCTCGCTGGGATGCTGATCTTTACCGCGCTGGAAGGCCGGCGCGGGCGTTGACCTGGAGAACCTCGATCAAAGCCAATGTTGGAACGCTCGAGCGCAGTCTGCGCATTGCCGCAGGTCTGATTCTTATCGCGCTGAGCCTGGCCGGTCAGCGGTCTGTGGGGCTGGATCGGTGTGGTACCACTGGCGACCGGTGTTTTCCGTTTTTGCCCGGCGTATCCACTGCTGGGTATCAACACCTGCAAAATGAAATGAAACATATCCACTGAGGTGGCATGCATGTGCGGCTTGATGTAGATCAAGTCGCCCCGGGTTTGCGCTGGGCATGGTCAGGACATAACCAGAACAGCCAATACCTGAGGAGATACACACATGCGCACTCTGAGCCTGATGGCCGGGTTGTGCCTGGGCGCCAGCGCCTGGGCCAATGTACCGGCCAACGAACCCGTCGAGCCTATCGCAGCGGCCGAGATCATCGATCCGGCCAAGGTGGAACTGGGCAAGCAGCTGTTCTTCGACCCGCGCCTGTCGCGCTCGGGGTTCATTTCCTGCAACTCCTGCCACAACCTGTCGATGGGTGGCAGTGACAACCTGCCCAGCTCCATCGGTCACAACTGGCAGCAAGGGCCGATCAATTCGCCCACGGTGCTCAATTCCAGCCTCAACCTCGCGCAGTTCTGGGATGGCCGCGCCGCCGATCTCAAGGAACAGGCTGCCGGCCCCATCGCCAACCCTATGGAGATGGCCTTCACCCACATTCTCGCCATCGACGTGCTGCGCTCGATCCCGCAGTACCGCGAGTCGTTCAAGGCCGTGTACAAGACCGACGAGATCACCCTGGATGAAGTGACCGACGCCATCGCCGAGTTCGAGAAAACCCTGGTCACGCCCAATTCGCGCTTCGACCTATGGCTTAAGGGCGACCAGCAGGCCATCACCCAGGCCGAACGGGAGGGCTACGAGCTGTTCAAGTCCATCGGCTGCGTCGCCTGTCACAACGGTCCGGCGTTGGGTGGCAACTCGTTCCAGAAGATGGGGCTGGTCGAACCCTACGAAACCAGCAATCCGGCCGAGGGAGTGGCTGGCCTGACCGGCAAGGACGCCGACCGCTTCAAGTTCAAGGTGCCGACCCTGCGCAACGTCGAACTGACCTATCCCTACTTCCACGACGGCGCCTACTGGAAGCTGGAGGAGTCGGTGGACATCATGGCGCGCTTGCAGCTCGGCCGGCAGTTGAGCGAAGGCGAGATCGGTAAGATCACCGCCTTTCTCAAGACCCTGACCGGCGAGCAGCCGAGCTTCGCCCTGCCGATCCTGCCGCCGTCGAACAACGATACGCCGCGGCCGCAGCCGTTCGAGTGAGTTGGCGCTAACGAAAACGCCCGGCATGTGCCGGGCGTTCATAGATGTAGGGCGGTTGAAACCCGCCAGCAGCGGTGCGGGTTACACCCGCCCTACATGGTTCAGCGCCCTTGCGGCGCCGGCTGCTGCTGGGTGATGCAGTGGATATTGCCACCACCGAGCAGAATCTCGCGGCCCGGCACCATCACCACGCGATGCTCGGGGAAGATGCGCTGCAGAATCGCGCGGGCCTCTTCGTCCTTCGGGTCATCGAAGCTCGGCGCGACGATGCCGCCGTTGACGATAAGGAAGTTGACGTAGGAGCCGGCCAGGCGAACCTCCGGGCTGCGCTCCTGGCTGCCATCGACGATATCGACGCCCGTGCACTCTTCGGCCGTGGCGTGGATCGGGCCGGGAATCGGCATCTTGTGCACGGTCAGTTGGCGGCCCTTGGCGTCGCGAGCGCTTTCCAGCACGCGCATGGCGGCCTGGCAGCGCGGGTAGTTGGGATCATTCGCATCGTCGGTCCAGGCCAGCAGCACCTCGCCTGGGCGCACGTAGCAGCAGAAGTTGTCGACGTGGCCGTCGGTTTCGTCGTTGTACAGGCCGTCCGGCAGCCAGATCACCGTGTCGATGGCCAGGTGCTCGTGCAGCACGGCCTCGATCTCTTCGCGCGACAGGTGCGGGTTGCGGTTCTTGTTCAGCAGGCACTCTTCGGTGGTGATCAAGGTGCCTTCGCCATCGACATGGATCGAGCCACCCTCGAGCACGAAACCTTCGGTGCGATAACGCTTGCAGCCTTCGATCTCGAGAATCTTGCGCGCCACCTGGTCGTCACGCAGCCAGGGCCAGTACAGGCCGCCGTCGAAGCCGCCCCAGGCGTTGAACGCCCAGTCCACGCCGCGCACTTCGCCGCTGGCGTTGGTGACGAAGGTCGGGCCGGTGTCGCGCACCCAGGCGTCGTCGGTGGTGATTTCCACCAGACGGATGTTGGCGTCATCCAGGCGCGCGCGTGCGTTTTCGTACTGCGCCGCGGATACGCATGCGGTCACCGGTTCGAACTGGGCGATGGCCTTGGCCACGGCGGTGAAGGCCGCCTGCGCCGGCTTGCCGCCGTTGCGCCAGTTGTCCGGGCGCTCGGGCCAGACCATCCAGGTCTGGCTGTGCGGTGCCCACTCGGCGGGCATGTGGAAACCATCGGCGCGTGGCGTGGTGTTCAGCGTGGTCATGTTTCACCTGTAGCCCGGATGCAATCCGGGGAGTCGTGAGAAAAAGCCCCGGATTGCATCCGGGCTACGTTCATTCGGATGGGGTTTCACCATCGAGCGTGGAAAGCGGCCAGTATAGGTTCGGCCGGCGGTCGCGGAACACACCCCAGGCGGTGCGCACCTTCTCCAGCTCGGTCAGATCGAAGCTGTGCACCAGCACGCCTTCCTCGGTCTGGTTCAGCTCCTCGACCTTCTCGCCGAACTGGTTGGCGATGAACGAGCTGCCGTAGAAGGTGATGTCGTAGCCGTCCTGTTCTTCGCGGCCGATGCGGTTGCTGGCCACCAGCGGCATCAGGTTGGCGCCGGCATGGCCCTGCTGCACACGCTGCCAGTGATCGCGCGAGCTGATGTTGGCATCGTGCGGTTCGCTGCCGATGGCGGTCGGGTAGAAGAGGATTTCCGCGCCCATCAGCGCCATGCTGCGCGCGCATTCCGGGAACCACTGATCCCAGCAGATGCCGACACCGATGCGGGCATAAGCGGTGTCCCAGACCTTGAAGCCGGTATCGCCCGGATTGAAGTAGTACTTCTCGTGGTAGCCGGGGCCGTCCGGGATATGGCTTTTCCGATAAATACCGAGATTGCTGCCGTCGGCATCAATGATGGCGATGCTGTTGAAGCGCGCGCGGCCGGCGCGCTCGAAGAAGCTGATCGGCAGCACCACCTGCAGCTCGGCAGCGACCTTCTGGAAGTGCTGGATGGCCGGATTTTCCGCCACCGTGGTGGCCAGCTGGGTGTAGTCGGCGTTCGGTTTCTGGCAGAAGTAGGGCGCCTCGAACAGCTCCTGGATCAGGATGATCTGGGCGCCCTGGGCTGCCGCCTGGCGTACCAGCCTCTCGGCGTTGGCGATGTTCGCGGGGGTATCCCAGGAGCAGGCCATCTGGGTCGCAGCGACGGTAACGATACGGGACATGAAGCACCTCTTGGCTCGTTCGCAGGCCGCTCCGGCGGCCCATTCAGAGTGCCGTGGCTGAACATCGACCAGGGCGGGATGTTCGATTTATATCCGATAAATATCGGCATTAGAAGGTGCTTTTGTCGATTTGGCGAAATTAATACGATTTTTATCGAATTAAATCCATGTGCGACGCAGCGGCTCCGTGTGCGCCAATCAACTATGGGGCGAGAAATTGGGGGCTTGGCTTCGGTGGCCTGGTGATCTCTACGCGGGGCTTACGCCAGTGGCGCAGGTCTCTTTGGCAGCGCGGCCGGCAGGTACAGGCCCAGGTAGGCGTCGAATACGCGCATGCCTTCTTCGGCCAGGCGTGGTGTGATTTCGCCATGCAGTTGCACGGAGCGTGCGTAGACGCGATCACCCAGCTCCATGGCCAGGGCGAATACATCGATATCCGTCGGTAATTGCGGCAGGGGGAAGTGGCGCTCGAACAATGCTTGCATCAGGCGGCCCAGTTCGATGTCGTGCTGGTGGTCCGCTTGAGTGACTTCGGCCAGGCCGTGCTGGGCGAGGATCAACTGGCGCGCTGCGGCGTCGCGCGCGTAGATGCCCAGCATGCGTTGTTCGACGATACGCGACAGGTCATGCCAGGTGTTCAGGCTGGCATGCTCGACGGGCTCCTGCAGGCAGGCGCGAAAGGCTGCGTGCACGTCTGCAGTAAGGCCTTCGAGCAGGGCCGGTACGCTGGCGAAGAAGTGGTAGACCGAGGAGGGTGGAATCTTCGCGTGCTCGGCCACCGTGTAGATCGACAGATTGGCCACGCCTTGCTCGGCCAGCAGTTCGCGTGCTGCAGCGAGAATCACGGCAATACGTGCCTGGCTGCTGGCGCGCGGTTTGCGGGTGCTGGCGGGGCGCGACATGGTGAGCTCCTCGGTGGGCGAGGTGCTATTGGACGTCAGGCGGTATTGGCGAGGCAAGCTTCGCCATCTGCTCAGCTGCCGTCGCGAAAGCGCTGCCAGACGTTGTTGCGTACCTGGGCATGTTTCTCCGAGAGAACCTCCAGTGGATACAGGCGGCGCTTGGTGTCCTGATCCGGATACAGGCCGGGCTGCTGCAGCAGGGCGCTGTCGATGAACTGTGCAGAGCTGGCATTGCCGTTGGGGTAGAGCGTCTCGGCGGTGACCTGGGCGATCACCTGCGGCTGCATCAGGTAGTCGATGAAACGGTGGGAGAGATCGGGGCGGCTGGCGTTGGCGGGAATCACCAGGTTGTCGACGAACAGTACCGAGCCCTCGTCCGGTACCACGAAGCGCACTGGCTGGCCGGCCTGGGCTGCGGCCAGGGCGTCACCGACCCAGGCCATGGCCAGGCACAGGTCGCCGCTGTTGAGATCTTCGATGTAGCGTTCGCTGTCGACGTAGCGCAGGTTCGGGCGCAGGGCGTCGAGTATCTCTCCAGCGCGCTCGACGCGGCTCGGGGCGCTGCGTGCCAGGCTGCGGCCCTGGTAGTTGAGCAGCAGCGACAGGGTTTCATCCGGTGCATCCAGCACGCTGATGCCGCAACTGGCCAGGCGCTTGCTCTGTTCGACGTCGAACAGCAGGCTCCAGCTGTCCGGCAGGGGGCCACCATAGGCGGCCTCGGCTCGTGGGGTATTGATTGCCAGGCCAACCGCGCCCCACAGGTAGGGGACGGCGTGCTGGTTCTGCGGGTCGACCGCAGCCAGCTTGCTCAGCAGTTGCTTGTCCAGGTGCGTGCGGTTGGGCAGCAGGTTGAAATCCAGCGGGCGAATGCGGCCGCTGGCGATCAGCCCTGGCAGGTCGTTGTGCGAGGGCACGGCGATGTCGATGGGCTGACCGCTTTCCAGCGCTTGCGCCAACTCCTCGGCGCTGGCGAAGGTGTGGTATTCGACTTCGATGCCGGTGTCGCGAGTGAAGTTCTCCAGCACCTGCGGCGCGATGTAATCGTTCCAGTTGTAGACACGGATGCTGTCGGCGGCCTGAGCCAGGCCGCAGCTCAGGCCTAGCAGGATGGCGGCAAGAGCGCGTTGCATGAGTAACTCCCCGATTGATCAAAGCAACAGTATCCGGCGGTCTTGTTCGCCGGGGGTTGATGCATGTCAGCGCAGTCGCCGTACGGCGAACCGCTGGCCCTGGTGCGGAGCGCCAGAGCAGGCAGTAGTTAGCAGGCAAAAAGAAGCCGGCTCTGTCAGGCCGTGTGAAAACTACTGCGCTCGGCCATGCTGCGTTAAAAACAGGCTCAGAATGCTCATTTACCACTTGTAAACTGCGCTTCTTCGCCTGTTTTTGCCTTGCCTGACCTTCGCTCGCTACGTTTTTACACGGCCTTCTGCGGCCGGCTTTCTCGGTGTTACACGGTGTGCAGGTACCAGTTGTATTCGAGGTCGGAGATGGTGGTCTCGAACTCCTGCAGCTCGGCTTCCTTGCACGCGACGAAGATGTCGATGTACTTCGGATCGATGTACTTGTTCAGCACTTCGCTGTCGTCCAGCTCGCGCAGGGCATCGCGCAGGTTGTTCGGCAGGCTCTGCTCGAGTTGCTCGTAGGAGTTGCCTTCGATCGGCTCGCCCGGGTCGATCTGGTTGGTCAGACCGTGGTGGATGCCGGCGAGGATCGACGCCAGCATCAGGTAGGGATTGGCGTCGGCACCGGCCACCCGGTGTTCGATGCGCACGGCGTCGGCGCTGCCGGTGGGCACGCGCACGGCCACGGTGCGGTTGTCCAGCGCCCAGCTCGGCGCGTTGGGCACGTAGAACTGCGCGCCGAAGCGGCGGTAGGAGTTCACGTTGGGGCAGAGGAAGGCCATGCTCGCGGCCATGGTGTCGAGGATGCCGCCGATGGCGTGGCGCAGCGGCTGGTTCTCCAGCGGGTTGTCGGCGGCGAAGATGTTCTTGCCGGTCTTCTTGTCCAGCAGCGAGATGTGCACGTGCAGGCCGTTGCCGGCCTGGCCCGGGTAGGGCTTGGCCATGAAGGTGGAGTCCATCTCGTGGTCGTAGGCGATGTTCTTGATCAGGCGCTTGAGCAGCAGCGCGTAGTCGCAGGCCTTGATGGCGTCCTCGACGTGGTGCAGGTTGACCTCGAACTGCGCCGGGGCGCTTTCCTTGACGATGGCGTCGGCCGGGATGCCCTGCTCCTTGGCGGCTTCGAGCATGTCCTGCAGGCAGTCGACGTATTCGTCGAGGTCGTCGATCAGGTACACCTGAGTGGAATGCGGGCGCTTGCCGGAGATCGGCGAGCGCGGCGGCTGCGGCCGGCCGTTCACGTTCTCCTGGTCGATCAGGTAGAACTCCAGTTCGAAGGCGGCGCAGATCTTCAGGCCCATGTCGTCGAACTTCTGCACCACCTGGCGCAGCACTTCGCGCGGGTCGGCGAAGAAGGGGGTGCCATCCAGTTCGTGCATGGTCATCAGCAGCTGCGCGGTGGGGCGCTTCTGCCAGGGCTCGTTGCACAGGGTATTGGGGATGGGGAAGCAGATACGGTCGGCGTCACCGATATCCAGGCCAAGGCCGGTGCTCTCGACGGTGGAGCCATTGATGTCGAGGGCGAAGAGCGAGGCCGGCAGGTTGATGCCTTTCTCGTACACCTTGTGCAGGGCGTTTCGATCGATGCGCTTGCCGCGCACCACGCCATTCATATCTGCAATAAGAAGGTCGACGAACTGGACCTCGGGATGTTCCTTGAGGAACGCGTTCGCTTCGTTAAGCTGAACGGCACGCGGGGGTACCGACATGATGCAACACCTTTTTGTTAAATATATCAATCATGCGACTGCATGGGTGTGAGTCAATCCGAAACGCACTTTACTGTCAAGCTGGCCCAATGATGCCCTGTAGTGGGGCGTGGTGGCCATTTTTGGGGCATTTCAAGGCCTTTCAGCGGGCTCCAAGCGTTGATCTTTCAGGCTGCTCAGTGGGGTGTGTTCAATTTTTTACAGAGCTATTGTGTAAAAAAATGAACAAGGCTAAGCTCGGTTCAAACCCATAACAGCAATAATACGGGTGTCTCATGTTTTGCCTGCCGGCCATCGGCGTCAGCGCTTGCACCAGGACCATCGGTCACGCGACCTCTTCCCTCATCAACGAGGCGAGCCCGCTCATCATGCGGGCCGCATCCGTCATGAGCATGACCGCTGCAACGCAGCAACATCTCTCCTTTACGGCCTCTGCGCCGCGCGGCCTGTCTCGTCAGGCTGTTCGCTCATTCCATACCCTGCACGATAGCGTACGTGGCTGCGCAACGCTCCCTGGCGTGCGCCCTGGCCGTTGCTCTGCAACGCACCGCCCACTCGCGGGTTTCGCTTGGCTCGCGCAATGTCCCGAGCTAGACGGCTCGGGGCTCGTGAGAAAGGGTGAGCGATTTTATTTCGGTGGAGTGAAATGCCGGGTGTCGGAGGTGCCGCACCCCTAGTAGCATCCACCCGAATATCTCGCCTTCTTTCAGGCCTTTGGTGAGGCTTGCAGGGAGAAGGCGGGGCAACGCTGAACCCGCTATAACTCAAGCTGGTTCTACAACCCTGAGGTCTCTATGAGTACCAAGCTAGACCAGCTCACGAGCTGGCTGAAAGAACGCAAAATCACCGAAGTCGAATGCCTGATCAGTGACCTGACCGGCATTGCCCGCGGCAAGATCTCGCCGACCAACAAGTTTCTCGACGAGAAAGGCATGCGCCTCCCCGAGAGCGTGCTGCTGCAGACCGTGACCGGCGACTATGTCGAGGACGACATCTATTACGACCTGCTGGACGAAGCGGACATCGACATGTTCTGCCGTCCGGACGCCAACGCTGTCTTCGTCGTGCCCTGGGCCATCGAGCCCACCGCCATGGTGATCCACGATACGTTCGACAAGCAGGGCAACCCTATCGAACTGTCGCCGCGCAACATCCTCAAGAAGGTGTTGCAGATGTACGCCGAGAAGGGCTGGAAGCCCATCGTCGCACCGGAGATGGAGTTCTACCTGACCAAGCGCAACAGCGATCCGGACTTCCCGCTGGTAGCACCTGTTGGCCGCTCCGGCCGCCCGGAAACCGGCCGGCAGAGCTTTTCCATCGACGCGGCCAACGAGTTCGACCCGCTGTTCGAAGACATGTACGACTGGTGCGAACTGCAAGGCCTGGATCTGGACACCCTGATCCACGAAGAAGGCCCGGCGCAGATGGAAATCAACTTCCGTCATGGCGATGCACTGCACCTGGCCGACCAGATTCTGGTGTTCAAGCGCACCATGCGTGAGGCCGCGCTCAAGCATGACGTGGCGGCCACGTTCATGGCCAAGCCGATCACCGACGAGCCTGGCAGCGCCATGCACATCCACCAGAGCGTGGTCGACATCAAAACCGGCAAGAACATCTTCTCCAATGAAGACGGGACGATGAGCGAGCTGTTCATGCACCACATCGGGGGGCTGCAGAAATACATCCCCGAGCTGCTGCCGCTGTTCGCGCCGAACGTCAACTCGTTCCGCCGCTTCCTGCCCGATACCTCGGCGCCGGTGAACGTGGAATGGGGCGAGGAGAACCGCACCGTAGGCCTGCGCGTGCCTGAGGCGACTCCGCAGAACCGTCGTGTGGAAAACCGCCTGGCTGGCGCTGATGCCAACCCCTACCTGGTGCTGGCGGCGACCCTGCTGTGCGGCTACATGGGCATGGTCGGCGGGGTCAAACCCGGCGCGCCGGTCAAGGGCCGCGGTTACGAGCGTCGCAATCTGCGCCTGCCGGTGACCATCGAGAGCGCCCTGGAGCGTATGGAAGCCTGCAAGGACGCCGAGAAATTCCTCGGCGAGAAGTTCATCCGTGGCTATGTCGCGGTCAAGCGTGCCGAGCACGAGAACTTCAAGCGCGTGATCAGCTCCTGGGAACGCGAGTTCCTCTTGCTGTCGGTGTAGTTCCGGCGCAGGTGTAGGGTGGGCTTTAGCCCACCATTGCAGGCCGATTCGGTGGGCTGAAGCGGATCGCCGCCCGGCCCACTCTACAAGAGTCCGTGAGCCGGCCGCGTTCACAGAAGAAGGTGTGGTAATGAACAAGCAAGCCAAGAACCCCAAGACCGCCCACTGGCAGGCCCTGAGCCAGGCCCACCATCTGGCACCGTTCAGTGATTACAAGCAGCTGGCCGAGAAGGGCCCGCGCATCATCACCGAGGCAAAAGGCGTGCACCTGTGGGACAGCGAGGGCAACAAGATCCTCGATGGCATGGCCGGTCTGTGGTGCGTGGCCGTCGGCTATGGCCGCGAGGAGCTGGTCGAGGCCGCGGCGACGCAGATGCGCCAGTTGCCGTTCTACAACACCTTCTTCCAGACCGCCCATCCACCGGTGCTGGAGCTGGCCCATGCCATCTCCCAACTGGCGCCGGCCGGCATGAACCACGTGTTCTTCACCGGCTCGGGCTCGGAAGGCAACGACACCATGCTGCGCCTGGTACGCCACTACTGGGCGTGCAAAGGCCAACCGCAGAAGAAGATCATCATCGGTCGCGAGAATGGCTACCACGGCTCCACCGTGGCCGGCGCCAGCCTCGGCGGCATGAAATTCATGCACGAGCAGGGCGACCTGCCGATTCCGGGCATCGCCCATATCCCGCAGCCGTACTGGTTCGGTGAAGGTGGTGATATGAGCCCGGAGGCCTTCGGCATCTGGGCCGCTGACCAGTTGGAGAAGAAGATTCTCGAACTGGGCGAAGAGAATGTCGCGGCCTTCATCGCCGAGCCGATCCAGGGCGCCGGCGGCGTGATCATCCCGCCGGACAGCTACTGGCCGCGCATCAAGGAAATCCTCGCCAAGTACGACATCCTCTTCGTCGCCGACGAAGTGATCTGCGGTTTCGGCCGTACCGGCGAATGGTTCGGCAGTCAGTATTACGACCTCAAGCCTGACCTGATGACCATCGCCAAGGGCCTTACCAGCGGCTACGTGCCGATGGGCGGGCTGATCGTCAGCGACAAGGTGTTCGAGGTGATCGCGGCGCACGGCGATTTCAACCATGGCTTCACCTATTCCGGCCATCCGGTGGCGGCAGCGGTGGGCCTGGAGAACCTGCGCATTCTCAAGGAAGAAGGCATCGTCGAGCGGGTGAAGACAGAATCGGCACCGTATTTGCAGCGTCGTCTACGTGAGCTGGCGGATCACCCGCTGGTGGGCGAAGTGCGCGGCGTCGGCATGCTTGGTGCCATCGAGTTGGTGCAGGACAAGGCGACGCGTACACGTTATCCGGGTGACAAGGCGGTAGGCATGATCTGCCGCGGCCACTGCTTTAATAACGGTCTGATCATGCGCGCCGTGGGCGACACCATGATCATTGCGCCACCACTGGTGATCAGCCAGGCGGAAGTGGATGAGCTGGTAGAGAAAGCACGCAAGTGCCTGGATCTGACCCTGCGTGACCTGTCGGTCTGAAAGCCCGCAGTCACGGAAAGTTGTCAGCGGTGCCATGACCTTGCCAGACTGCGCCAGAGTGCACGAGCCGGCCTCATTCGAACGGCTTGCGCGACCTCTGGAATAACGACACAACAACAGGAGCTGTACGCATGAAAACATTCGGCAAGACCCTTCTCGCGTTGTCCCTGACCGCGGCCGTGGCAGGCGCTGCTCAGGCTGACAGCAAGGTGCTGCATGTCTACAACTGGAGCGATTACATCGCCGAAGACACCCTGGCCAACTTCGAGAAGGAAACCGGCATCAAGGTCGTCTACGACGTCTTCGACAGCAACGAAGTACTGGAAGCCAAGCTGCTGGCCGGCAGCTCCGGTTACGACGTAGTCGTGCCGTCCAACCCGTTCCTGGCCAAGCAGATCAAGGCTGGCGTGTTCCAGAAACTGGACAAGTCCAAGCTGCCGAACTGGTCAAACCTGGACAAGGACCTGCTCAAGGCCCTGGAACCGAGCGATCCGGGCAACCAGTACTCGATCCCCTACATGTGGGGCACCATCGGCATCGGCTACAACGTCGAGAAGGTCAAGGCCGTGCTCGGCGAAGACGCGCCGGTCGACTCCTGGGATCTGGTGTTCAAGCCCGAGAACATGGAAAAGCTCAAGGCCTGCGGCGTTTCCTTCCTCGATTCCCCGACCGAAATTCTCCCGGCCGCTCTGCACTACCTGGGCTACGCCCCGGACAGCAGCAAGGCTGACGAGCTGAAGAAGGCCGAGGAACTGTTCCTCTCCATCCGTCCTTCGGTGGCTTACTTCCACAGCTCCAAGTACATCTCCGACCTGGCCAACGGCAACATCTGCGTCGCCATCGGCTACTCGGGCGATATCTACCAGAGCAAGGCGCGCGCCGAGGAAGCGAAGAACGGCGTGGAAGTCGGCTACAACATTCCGAAGGAAGGCGCGGGCTCCTTCTTCGACATGCTGGCAGTGCCGGCCGACGCCAAGAACGTCGAAGCTGCACACGTGTTCCTCAACTACCTGATGGAGCCGGCGGTGATGGCCAACATCACCAACTACGTGCAGTTCCCCAACGGCAACGCCGCAGCTACGCCGCTGGTCGATGAGGCGCTGCGCACCGATCCGGGCGTTTACCCGACTCCGGAAGTGCTGCAGAAGATCTACACCTTCCCGGACCTGGCGCCGGCGGTGCAGCGCAACATGACCCGCAGCTGGACCAAGATCAAGTCCGGTCGCTAAGCAACGAAGCAACGCCGCCTGGCGGGTTCGCCCGCCAGGTACCCAAATCGCGAGAAGAGGAAACGTTATGCGTCGTTCTACCCTGCTGGCCGGCCTGATCGCCGCTGCCATTGGTATGTCTGTTGCCCAGGCCGCCGACCGTGTGGTCAAGGTCTACAACTGGTCCGACTACATTGCGCCGGACACCATCGCCGAGTTCGAGAAGGAAACCGGCATCAAGGTGGTGTATGACGTTTTCGATTCCAACGAAACCCTCGACGGCAAGCTGGCTACCGGCCAGAGCGGCTATGACGTGGTGGTGCCTACCAACCATTACCTGGCCAAGCAGGTACGTGCCGGCACCTACCTGAAACTGGACAAGACCAAGCTGCCCAATCTGGTCAATCTCGACCCGACCATCATGGAAAACCTGGCCGCGGGCGACCCCGGCAACGAATACTCGGTACCTTACCTGTGGGGCACCAATGGCATCGGCCTGAACGCCACCAAGGCCCGTGCCGTGCTCGGCGATGACGCCCCGCTGGATTCCTGGGCGCTGCTGTTCGACCCGCAATACGCCGAGAAACTCGCCTCCTGCGGCATCGCATTGCTCGACTCGGGCGACGAAGTGCTGCCGCAGACGGTCAACTACCTGGGCCTGTCGCCGCATACCACCCAGCGTGAAGACTACGAGAAGGCCTATGAGCAGCTGATGAAGGTGCGCCCTTACATCACCTACTTCCATAGCTCCAAATTCATCTCCGACCTGGCCAACGGCAACATCTGCGCCGCCTTCGGCTACTCCGGCGACGTGTTGCAGGCCGCTGACCGCGCCGAAGAGGCCGGCCGTAGCGACGAGATCATCTACATCATTCCCAAGGAAGGCACCGCCATGTGGGCGGACCTGCTGGCGATTCCCAAGGACTCGAAGAACGTCGATGAGGCGCATGCCTTCATCAACTACCTGCTGCGCCCCGACGTGATCGCCAAGATCAGCGACTACGTGGCCTACGCCAACCCCAACCTCAAGGCCACCGAGCTGGTCGACGAGAGCGTGCGCGAGAACCCGGGCGTTTATCCCAGCGAGGAGGTCATGGCCAAACTCTACGTTGCCGAGGAGCGTACGCCCGAGGTGCAACGCTGGCTGACCCGCGACTGGACAAGAATCAAGAGCGGACGCTGATCGGCGGAAGATTTTCCTATAAAGTGCCGCGCCTTTTCGGGCGGCACACAATAACGAGGATGATACTGTGCGAGTTACCCTGCCCAAGTCTCTGATCGCCCTGGCGGCCTCCGCTGTCTGTGGTGTGGCCCTGGCCCAACCCAAGGTGCACATCTACAACTGGAGCGATTACATCGGCGAAGAGACGCTGGCCAAGTTCGAGGCGAAAACCGGCATCAAGCCGATCTATGACGTCTTCGACTCCAACGAAACCCTCGAAGGCAAACTGCTCGCCGGCCGCAGTGGCTACGATCTGGTGGTGCCGTCCAACCATTTCCTCGGCAAGCAGATTCGCGCCGGCGCCTTCCAGCCGCTCGACCGCAGCAAGCTGAGCAACTGGGACAACCTCGATCCGGCGCTGCTCAAGCAGCTGGAAACCAACGACCCCGGTAACCAGTATTCGGTGCCCTACCTGTGGGGCACCAACGGCATCGGCTACAACGTCGAGAAGGTCAAGGCCGCGCTCGGCATCGAAGAGATCGATTCCTGGGCCGTGCTGTTCGAAGCCGAGAACATCAAGAAACTCAGCCAGTGCGGCGTCGCCTTCCTCGACTCCGGTGATGAAATGATTCCGGCCATGCTCAATTACCTTGGCCTGGACCCCAACAGCACCAACCCCGACGACTACGCCAAGGCCGAGGCCAAGCTGCTGGAAGTGCGTCCCTACGTCACCTACTTCCACAGCTCCAAGTACATCGGTGATCTGGCCAACGGCAACATCTGCGTGGCTGCCGGTTTCTCCGGCGACATCCTGCAGGCCGCCGACCGTGCCGACGAGGCCGGCAAGGGCATCGAAATCGCCTACAGCATTCCCAAGGAAGGCGCCAACCTCTGGTTCGACATGATGGCCATTCCCGCCGATGCGGCGAACGTCGAACAAGCGCATGCCTTCATCAACTTCCTCCTCGAGCCCGAGGTGATCGCCGAAGTCAGTGACTACGTCGGTTATGCCAACCCCAATACCAAGGCGGATGAATTCATGGATGAGGAGGTGCGCAACGACCCCTCCGTTTACCCGTCACAAGCGGTGCTGGACAAACTGTACATCTCCGCCGAGCTGCCGGTTCGCGTGCAGCGCCTGATGACCCGCAGTTGGACCAAGGTCAAGTCGGGTCAGTAATCGTTCCTGCCCGGCCGCAGGGGTCGGGCACAATCTTCCGGGAGTTTTCCTAAATGGCTGTTGCCTCCAGCGCCTACAAAAAAGCCCTCGAGGGGGATCAGACACCGAAAGAGGTGCTGGTCAAGATCGATCGGGTGACCAAGAAGTTCGACGAGACGGTGGCCGTCGACGACGTCTCGCTGACCATCAACAAGGGCGAGATCTTCGCCCTGCTGGGTGGTTCCGGCTCCGGCAAGTCGACCCTGCTGCGCATGCTCGCCGGCTTCGAACGTCCGACCGAAGGGCGCATCATCCTCGATGGCGTCGACATCACCGACATGCCGCCCTACCAGCGGCCGATCAACATGATGTTCCAGTCCTACGCGCTGTTCCCGCACATGACCGTGGCGCAGAACATCGCCTTCGGCCTGCAGCAGGACAAGTTGGCCAAGGCCGAGATCGAAGAGCGCGTGGCCGAGATGCTCAAGCTGGTACACATGACCCAGTACGCCAAGCGCAAGCCACACCAGCTCTCCGGTGGTCAGCGTCAGCGCGTGGCCCTGGCCCGCTCCCTGGCCAAACGCCCCAAGCTGCTGCTGCTCGACGAACCGATGGGCGCGCTGGACAAGAAGTTGCGTTCGCAGATGCAGTTGGAACTGGTGGAGATCATCGAGCGTGTCGGCGTGACCTGCGTGATGGTGACCCACGACCAGGAAGAGGCCATGACCATGGCCCAGCGCATCGCCATCATGCACCTGGGCTGGATCGCCCAGACCGGTAGCCCGATCGATATCTACGAGACGCCGACCAGCCGCCTGGTGTGTGAGTTCATCGGCAACGTCAACCTGTTCGATGGTCAGATCACCAGCGACGAGGTCGACCACGCGATCATCGACTGCCCGCATCTGGACAAGCCGATCTACATCGGTCACGGCGTCAGTACTCGCGCCGAGAACAAGTCCGTCAGCTACGCCCTGCGTCCGGAAAAACTGCTGATGGCCACCGCGCTGCCGGATGACCACGAGCATCCCGAGTACAACTGGAGCCGTGGCCACGTGCACGACATCGCCTACCTCGGTGGTCACTCGGTGTACCACGTCAAGCTCACTTCCGGGCAGATCGTGCAGTGCTTCATCGCCAACGCCGAGCGCCGCGGCAAGCGCCCGACCTGGGACGATCCGGTGGTGGTGTACTGGGAAGACGACAGCGGCGTGGTACTGCAATCATGAAACCGAGCAAACTGGCGCGCTATCTGCCCACTGGGCGGCATGCCGTTATCGGCATACCCTTCCTCTGGCTGTTCATGTTCTTCCTGCTGCCCTTCATCATCGTGCTGAAGATCAGCTTCGCCGAAGCCGACGTGGCGATTCCGCCCTATACGGAAATTTACCAGTGGGCGGACAACAAGCTGACGCTGCTGTTGAATTTCGGCAACTACATCTTCCTCAGCGAAGATGCCCTGTACCTGTCGGCCTACCTGGGTTCGCTGCAGATCGCCTTCTTCAGCACCTTGCTCTGCCTGTTGATCGGCTACCCGATGGCCTATGCCATCGCGCGTGCGCCGAAAGAGCACCAGACGGTACTGCTGCTGCTGATCATGATGCCGACCTGGACTGCGATCCTGATCCGCGTCTATGCCTGGATGGGCATTCTCGGCAACAACGGCCTGCTCAACAGCCTGCTGATGGGCATTGGTCTGATCGATACGCCGCTGCAGATCCTCAACACCAACACCGCGGTCTATATCGGCGTCGTGTATTCGTACCTGCCGTTCATGATCCTGCCGCTCTACGCCAACCTGGTGAAGCACGACCTCAGCCTGCTGGAGGCCGCCTCCGACCTGGGTTCGAGCAACTTCAACAACTTCTGGAAGATCACCGTGCCGCTGTCGAAGAACGGCATCATCGCCGGCTCCATGCTGGTGTTCATTCCGGTGGTCGGTGAATTCGTCATCCCCGAACTGCTCGGCGGCCCGGAGACCCTGATGATCGGCAAGGTGCTGTGGCAGGAGTTCTTCAACAACCGCGACTGGCCGGTGGCGTCCGCCCTGGCGGTGGTGATGCTGGCGATCCTGATCGTCCCCATCATCCTGTTCAACCGTAACCAGGCGAAAGAACTGGAGGGCCGGCCATGAAGCGTTTCAGTTTCTCCAGCATCATGCTCTGGGCTGGCCTGATCTTCATCTACCTGCCCATGGTCATCCTGGTCATCTACTCGTTCAACGCCTCGCGGCTGGTAACGGTATGGGGTGGCTGGTCGGTGAAGTGGTACGTCGGCCTGCTGGACAACACACAGTTGATGAACTCGGTGATGCGCTCGCTGGAAATCGCCTGCTACACCGCCATTGCGGCGGTGGCGCTGGGCACCCTGGCGGCCTTCGTGCTGACTCGCATCACCCACTTCAAGGGACGCACTCTGTTCGGTGGCCTGGTCACTGCACCGCTGGTGATGCCGGAAGTGATCACCGGTCTGTCGCTGCTGCTGCTGTTCGTGCTGATGGCGCAGTTGATCGGCTGGCCGATGCAGCGTGGCATGACCACCATCTGGATCGCCCACACCACCTTCTGCTCGGCCTATGTGGCGGTGGTGGTGTCGTCGCGTCTGCGTGAACTGGACATGTCCATCGAAGAGGCGGCCATGGACTTGGGAGCGCGGCCATGGAAGGTGTTCTTCCTGATCACCGTGCCGATGATCGCGCCGTCGCTGGCAGCAGGGGCGATGATGTCCTTCGCCCTGTCGCTGGACGACCTGGTTCTGGCCAGCTTCGTCTCCGGTCCGGGCTCGACCACTCTGCCGATGGAGATCTTCTCCGCCGTGCGCCTGGGGGTTAAGCCGGAGATCAACGCGGTGGCCAGCCTGATCCTGCTGGCAGTGTCGTTCGCCACCTTCCTGGCTTGGTTCTTCGCCCATCGCGCCGAGGAAAAACGCAAGAAGGCCATGCAGCAGGCCATGGACGAGACCACCAAGCCGTCCTGGCAGCAGGTCGTCGATAGCCGTCGCAGCACCAGCAGCAACTGAGCTTCTGGCTGAAAGCAAAAACGGGCCCCGCGGGGCCCGTTTTTCATGGGTGTGTGGGAGGGGCTTTAGCCGCGACGTCCACGCTCGCCGCTGAAGCGCCTCCCACGGCTGTGTACCCGATTATTTCACCAACGCCTTCCAGGCCTTGAGGCTGCTCACGATCTGCGTCTGAGTCGCACGCAGTTGGCGCTGCTCGTCGTCCAGTTCCTGCTGCGCCAGTTCGTACAGCTTGTTCAGCTCGCCATACAGGCGGTCGACCTCGGGCACTTCCAGCACCCCACGGGCCAGGCGCAGCCAGACCAGCAGGCGTTCCAGACGCGGCATCTGCTCGGCCAGGTCTTCCGGTTGCTGCTGGTAGCGGCGCAGTTGCAGGGCCGTGCCTTCTTCGTTCAGCAGGGTCGGCAGCCAGTTGCCCAGGGCTGCGTTACCCTGGCGGTTGCCACGGTTGTTGCGCTCTACCGTCCAGCTGCGCTGCAGTAGCCAGTGCGACAGCCTCAGTGACAGCAGGCCCCAGCGGCAGCCATCCAGTTCTGCGGCGAATAACGCCGGTGCATTACGCCGCATGCTGTCGTCGTCCTGGCCAGCTGACAGGCGCGGGCGCCAGTCGTCGAGCAGGGCATCGAGTGCTTCGCGCAATTCCCGCGAGCTGGCGCGTGGCGCGGCCTGACCGAGGCTGGCGAGCAGGGCGCGCAGATCGATCAATTGCTCCAGCCATTGCTGCAACAGGCTCCAATGGCCGTTCCAGCGATACTGCTCGGCCAAACGCTGGCTGGCGCCGAGCAGATGCCAGGCGAGTGCGGCGAAGGCGTCGTCCAGGCTCATCTCAGCATGCAATGTCGGCGCCGGCAGGCTCAGACTGTAACTGCCGGCATCGAACAGGCGATAGCCGCGCTCAGCCTTGCTGATGTCGCAAGGCATCAGCGGCAGTTCGGCGGCCAGCTCGCAGGCCAGCTCCAGCAGGGCTGCGGATTCGCCCTGGCGCAGTTCAAGCTCCAGCTCGCAAATTTCTTCTTCGCCCTCGCCGGCGATCACCTTGCCCAGGTCCAGCGCGGCCTCGATGACTACCTTGGCCTTGCCGCGGCCCCAGGCGATCTCGGCTTTTTCGCGAACGAAGTCGGTGGTGAACAGAGGCTGCAGGGTTTTCTTGTCCAGCTCGGCCAGGCTCGCCGGCCAGCAACTGTCATCGAGCTTTTTCAGGTCGAGCTTGGCCTTGCTCAGGTACCAGTCCCACTCGTTACGCTCGGACAGGCCGGCGACGCTCTGGCCGCGGCTCTTCAGGGTCTGAATGAACTGCTCGCCGTCACGGCGTAGGCGCAGGGCGACCTTGGCGCTGGCCAGCTCGCGGTCCGGGGTGTCGTAATACTGATTGAACAGCTCGCCGCGCTGCCAGCCACTCTTGTTGCGCTTCTTCAGCAGCGGGTGTTCGCGCAGGGCTGCCAGGGTGGCGCGGCTTGCGCGCAGTTTGATTTCGGTTTCTTTGACCATGGTGGAGAGCTATGACGCCTTTTATGAAAATGTGACAGACCGATGACGCGCGCTGGCGAATGACGAAGCCGGTCCCTATACTTGCGGCCTTCTCAAAACGGGGGGCTTACCCTATGCCTATCAATCCCTTTGTCAGCCTGTTCGGTCGTTCACCCATCGGCCCCATGCAACAGCATATCGCCAAGGCCCACGAGTGCGCGGCGAACCTGGTGCCCTTCTTCGAGGCCATAATGGCCGAGGATTGGGCCAAGGTAGAACAGGTGCAACAGGAGATGTCCCGGCTGGAGCACGAGGCCGACAAGCTGAAGAAAAGCGTGCGCCTGCACTTGCCCAAGAGCCTGTTCCTGCCGGTACCGCGTTCGGACCTGCTTGAGCTGCTCAGTGTACAGGACAAAGTCGCCAACCGTGCCAAGGACATCGCTGGCCTGATGCTCGGCCGGCAGATGGTGATTCCACAACCGCTGCAGCCGCTGGTACGCATCTACGTGCAGCGCAGCGTGGACGCCAGCGCTCAGGCGCTGAAGGCAATGAACGAATTGGACGAACTGCTCGAGACCGGTTTCGCCGGTCGCGAAGCTGTGCTGGTGGAAAACCTGATCGAGGAGCTCGGTTCGATCGAAAACGATACCGATCGCCTGCAGATCGAGGTGCGCCGCAACCTGTTCAAGCTGGAGAAGGACCTTCCTCCGGTCGATGTGATGTTCCTCTATCAGATCATCGACTGGATCGGCGATGTCGCCGACCGTGCCCAACGAGTGGGCAACCGACTGGAACAACTGCTGGCGCGCTAAGCGCCAGTGTCCTTTCTGGGATCTACGGATAACTCATTATGTCTCTGATTGCGGACTACGGGCTGCTTCTGCTCGTGCTTGCCTGCCTTTTTGGTTTTTTCATGGCCTGGGGCGTCGGCGCCAATGACGTCGCCAACGCCATGGGTACTTCGGTTGGCTCACGCGCGCTGACCATCAAGCAGGCGATCATCATCGCCATGGTCTTCGAATTCGCCGGTGCCTATCTGGCTGGCGGCGAGGTGACCGAAACGATCAAGAACGGCATCGTCGATGCCAACATGATCAGCCCCAACCTCATGGTGCTGGGCATGATGTCGGCGTTGCTGGCGGCGGGTACCTGGCTGCTGGTGGCTTCGACGCGTGGCTGGCCGGTATCGACCACACACACCATCGTCGGTGCCGTGATTGGCTTCGCTGCTGTCGGCGTGTCGATGGATGCGGTGCACTGGAGTGGCGTTGGTCCCATCGTCGCCAGTTGGGTGGTCACGCCAATGCTGGCCGGGATCATCTCCTTCTGTCTGTTCGTCAGCGTGCAGAAGCTGATCATCGACACCGATAATCCCTTCCTGAACGCCAAGCGCTACGTGCCGCTGTACATGTTCATCACCGGGTTCGTGATCTCGCTGATGACCATGACCAAGGGCCTCAAACACGTCGGTCTGAACCTCTCCAGCACCGAGGGCTTCATGCTTTCGATCGGTATCGGTGTGCTGGTCATGCTGATCGGTGTCGTCCTGCTCAGCCGCATCCATGTCGATGTCGAGGCCGACAAGGCCTTCCATTTCTCCAGTGTGGAGAAAGTGTTCGCGGTGCTGATGATCTTCACCGCCTGCGCCATGGCCTTCGCCCACGGCTCTAACGACGTGGCTAACGCTGTCGGCCCGCTGGCTGCCATCGTCGGCGTGATCCAGAGCGGCGGTGAGTTGGCCGCAGGCGAGAAGTCGGTTGTGCCGGGCTGGATCCTGTTGCTCGGTGCGCTGGGTATCGTGGTCG
Source organism: Pseudomonas alcaliphila JAB1 (assembly GCF_001941865.1). Classification (NCBI taxonomy): domain Bacteria; kingdom Pseudomonadati; phylum Pseudomonadota; class Gammaproteobacteria; order Pseudomonadales; family Pseudomonadaceae; genus Ectopseudomonas; species Ectopseudomonas alcaliphila. The sequence continues at coordinate 359,799 of NZ_CP016162.1, forward strand.
GTCTGGCCACCTACGGTTACAAGGTAATCGCCACCATCGGTAAGGAAATCACCGAGCTGACGCCAAGCCGTGGTTTTGCTGCGGAGCTGGCTGCCGCCACCACCGTGGTCAGTGCCTCCGGTCTGGGTCTGCCGATTTCCACCACCCACACGTTGGTCGGCGCTATTCTCGGCGTTGGTCTGGCGCGCGGTATCGGTGCGCTGAACCTGGGCATGATCGGCAAGATCTTCCTGTCCTGGATCATCACCCTGCCGGCAGGTGCGATCCTGTCGATCATCTTCTTCTTCATTCTGCGCGCGCTGTTCGGCGGGGTCTGATTCCGCCCTGACGGTTTCCCCTGAGGTTGGATGCTCCTATTATGGAGCTCCGACCCAGGAGAGCACCGATGCCCTTGCCGTCCTTTCGAGAGCAGTTCGCCGCGCTGATCGCAGCGCCTTCGGTGAGTTGTACCCAGCCCAATTGGGATCAGAGCAACGCGCCCGTTATCGAGCTGCTCGCCGCCTGGCTGGGTGACCTGGGTTTTACCTGCGAAACCCAGCAGATCGCTCCGGGCAAATTCAACCTGCTCGCCAGCTATGGCTCCGGTCCCGGCGGTCTGGTGCTGGCCGGGCACAGCGATACCGTGCCCTTCGATGCCGCGCTGTGGCAGACCGATCCACTCAAGCTGACCGAGGTCGGCGACCGCTGGGTGGGCCTCGGCAGTTGCGATATGAAGGGCTTCTTCGCCCTGGCCATCGAAGCCGTGCGGCCGCTGCTCGATCAGCCTTTCCAGCAGCCGCTGCTGATCCTTGCCACCTGCGATGAAGAAAGCTCCATGGCTGGCGCCCGCGCCCTGGCCGATGCTGGTCGGCCTCTTGGTCGCGCAGCGGTGATCGGCGAGCCCACCGGCCTCAAGCCGATTCGCCTGCACAAGGGCGTGATGATGGAACGCATCGACATCCTTGGGCAGAGCGGCCATTCCTCCGATCCAGCGCTTGGCCGCAGTGCATTGGAGGCCATGCAGGACGTGATGGGCGAGTTGCGCGGCCTGCGCGCGCAGTGGCAGCGCGAGTTCAACAACCCGCAGTTCGGCGTGCCGCAACCGACGTTGAACCTTGGCTGCATCCATGGCGGCGATAATCCCAACCGCATCTGTGGCCAGTGCGCGCTGGAGTTCGACCTGCGCCCGTTGCCGGGCATGGACCCGGAGCAGCTGCGTGAGGCGATTCGCGGCAAGTTGCAGCCGTTGGCGCTCAAGCACCAGGTGCGCATCGACTACGGCCCGCTGTTCCCGGCCGTGCCGCCCTTCGAGCAATCTGCCGATGCCGAGCTGGTGCGCCTGGCCGAGCGTCTGACCGGGCACAGCGCGCAAGCGGTGGCATTTGGCACCGAGGCGCCTTATCTTCAGCAACTTGGCTGCGAGACCCTGGTGCTCGGCCCCGGCGATATCGACTGCGCCCACCAGCCCGGGGAACACCTGGAGCTGGCGCGCATCGAACCCACTGTGGCGCTGCTGCGCCAGTTGATCCAACACTATTGCCTGACGCGGAGTGAAGACGTGCAACGACGATGAGAGCCAGCCCCGAGCCCGCCCTATCGCTCATGGCGGGTTGTACCCGCCCTACGTCTGGACGCTACGGATCTCTACATGCACGACTACGTCACCTGGTTACGCCACGCTTCGCCCTACATCAACGCCCACCGCGACTGCACCTTCGTGGTCATGCTGCCGGGCGAAGGTGTTGCCCATCCGAACTTCGCCAACATCGTTCACGATCTGGTGCTGTTGCACAGCCTCGGCGTGCGCCTGGTGCTGGTGCACGGCTCGCGTCCGCAGATCGAGGCGCGCCTGGCTGCTCGTGGCCTGATCCCGCATTACCATCGTGACCTGCGCATTACCGACGCACCGACCCTGGAATGCGTGATCGACGCCGTCGGCCAGTTGCGCATCGCCATCGAAGCGCGCCTGTCGATGGATATGGCTGCTTCGCCGATGCAGGGCTCGCGCCTGCGCCTGACCAGCGGCAACTTCGTCACCGCGCGGCCGATCGGCGTGCTCGACGGCGTCGACTATCACCACACCGGCGAAGTGCGGCGTATCGACCGCAAGGGCATCAACCGCCAGCTCGACGAGCGCAGCATCGTGCTGCTGTCGCCGCTCGGCTATTCGCCCACCGGGGAGATCTTCAACCTGGCTTGTGAGGACGTCGCTACCCGCGCGGCCATCGACCTGGGTGCGGACAAGCTATTGCTGTTCGGCGCCGAAGACGGTCTGCTCGACGAGCAGGGCAGGTTGGTGCGTGAGCTGCGCCCGCAGCAGGTGCCGGCGCATCTGACGCGCCTGGGCAGCAACTACCAGGGTGAATTGCTCGATGCCGCGGCCGAGGCCTGCCGTGGCGGCGTCAAACGCAGTCACATCGTCAGCTACGCCACCGATGGCGCGCTGCTCAGCGAGCTGTTCACCCGCACCGGCAACGGCACGCTGGTGGCGCAGGAGCAGTTCGAATCCCTGCGTGAGGCGACCATCGAAGATGTCGGCGGCCTGATCGAGCTGATCAGCCCGCTGGAAGAGCAGGGCATTCTGGTGCGTCGTTCGCGCGAGGTACTCGAGCGCGAGATCGAGCAGTTCAGCATCGTCGAGCGCGAGGGGCTGATCATCGCCTGCGCGGCGCTGTATCCCATCGCCGATTCCGACTGCGGCGAACTGGCCTGCCTGGCGGTCAATCCCGACTACCGTCACGGCGGTCGTGGTGACGAATTGCTCAAGCGCATCGAGGCCAGGGCGCGGGCGCAGGGGATCAAGACCCTGTTCGTGCTCACCACCCGCACCGCCCACTGGTTCCGCGAACGCGGCTTCGAGCCGAGCAGCGTCGAGCGCATGCCCACCGCGCGGGCCTCGCTGTACAACTACCAGCGCAATTCCAAGGTATTCGAGAAGACGTTGTAAGTGAGGGGTATGAATCGCAGCGAACTGTAGGAGCGGATTTATCCGCGAGCGTCGCGGCTGAAGCCGCTCCTACGGAGCGGATGCTAACCGCTATTGCTCGTCAGGCGCTGTGCTGCTGCAGGCGCATCTGCTCGAAGCCGTCGTCCCAGCCGGCCTCCCAGGCCGCAGCGGGGATTTCGTCAGGGTAGGGCTGGCGGGTCCTGGGTTGGTCAGTAAGGCCGGCCATATAACCTTGCTGGTAGGCCTTGGTCAGGCTTTCCAGGTTCCATTGCGGCGTGGCGTCATCGGCCATGGGCGCTGCTCGTCTATCGTCCTTTACCCGGCAATGCTAGCTGGCCGGGCGGCCAGGGGAGTGGCCGCCCATCCTGGCTTTTGCTCCGCTGGTTGGCTTTGTGACGCAGTCGACGGTTCTTCGCCTTACACGGCCAAAGCCAGAATGCTCGCCTGGTAGGCCGCGACGAAAGCATCGAAATCACCCTTGGGCTGCGCTTCAAGCTCTGCCTGCGTGGCCAGCGAGTCGTGGGCGGCCTGTTCGAAGGCTTGCTGCTGCTGCGCGCTAAGCGGTTGCCCGCGGAAGTATTCGGCGTGGCGCAGGCTCTGCTGCAGAGCGAACTCGGTGAAGCTCTTGCCCTGACGCAGAATCGCCAGCACCTGGGCCGATGGCGTCATTTCCACATCCGCGACCTTGGCTTGCTGCTGCGCCAACGCCTCGATATGCACGCTGCTGCCCTGGCTGCGATCGAGCAGTTCGGCCAGCGGCAGGATGCGTTCGAGCAGTTCGCTGGCCCAGACCTTGAGTTCCACCTGCTGTTTGCCTCTGTGCAGGTGCAGGCCGGGACGACGACCTTCCTTGACCACCTTGAGGAAGTTGCTGGTGCAGCTGCTGCACTCGCCGTTTTCCAGCAGCGGGCTGTCTTCCAGTGCGCAGAACAGCAGGAAGGCATCGATGAAGCGCGCCTGCGCCACATCGATGCCCAGCGGCAGGAAGGGGTTGATGTCCAGGCAGCGCACTTCCACGTACTGCACGCCACGGCTCATCAGCGCCTGGATCGGGCGCTCGCCGCTGTAGGTGACGCGTTTCGGGCGGATGCTCGAGTAGTACTCGTTCTCGATCTGCAGGATGTTGGTGTTCAGCTGCAGCCACTCGTCGCCGCGCTTGATGCCGGCCTCGACATAGGCCGGGTAGGGCGTGCCGACCGCCAGGCGCAGGCTGTCGGTGTAGCTGGCCAGGTCGTTGTAGCAGGGAGTCAGTCCGGACTGCGCGCTGCTCTGGTAGCCCAGGTCGCTCATGCGCAGGCTGGTGGCGTAGGGCAGGTACAGGGTGCTGGCATCCAGTTCCTGAAGGTGGTGCGGACGGCCACGCATGAAGCCCTTGTCCAGCGCCGGCGAGGCACCGAACAGGTACATCAGCAGCCAGCTGTAGCGACGGAAGTTGCGGATTAATGCGATATAGCGCGCCGACTGATAGTCACGCGCACTCTGCTCGCTGCCTTCGCTCTGCTGTTGCAGCTGCCATAGCCCCTCGGGCAGGGAGAAGTTGTAATGGATGCCGGCGATGCACTGCATGGTCTTGCCGTAACGCAGCGCCAGGCCTTTGCGATACACGTACTTGAGGCGGCCAATGTTGGAGCTGCCGTAGCGGGCGATGGGAATGGTCTCTTCGTCCGGCAGGGCACAGGGCATTGACGGGCTCCACAGCAGTTCGCCATCGAGCTTGTCGTAGGCGAAGCGGTGGATGCTGTCCAGTTCGGCGAGGGTGGCGGCTGGATCATTGGCGGTGCCGGTGATGAACTCCAGCAGCGACTCGGAATAGTCGGTGGTGATCTGCGCATGGGTCAGTGCCGAGCCCAGCGCCTGCGGGTGCGGGGTCAGGGCCAGCTGGCCGTCGCGATCGACGCGCAGGCATTCGCGCTCGATGCCGTGCAGACACTCACCCAGCAGGGACAGGTTGGCCGGCTCGCGGAGCTGAGCCAGGCGGCGGGAGAGAAGATCGCTCAAGATGCAATTCCTAACTGGGCAGTCGCCACAATATGGGGATCGCCCCTGCACTCTGCAAGGGGCGAACGGTTTGCCAGATTAGACCAGACCGAGCGCAGGCGATTACACGCAGGCGAAGGTGCCTTGCGCCTTGGCGACCAGCTTGTCGCCCTGCAGCACTTCGGCTTCCACCACCTGGGTGCGGCGACCGGCATGCAGCACCTTGGCGTGGCACAGCACGCTGCCTTCGGATACCGGGCGGATGTAGTTGATCTTGCACTCCAGGGTCACGCTGCTCGGGCCGCCATCGCCCAGGCTGTGGCTGGCCTGACCCATGGCGGTGTCGATCAGCGAGAACAGCGCGCCGCCGTGCAGCTTGCCGTGCAGGTTGCGCAGCTCGTCGGTGAGGGTCAGGCGCACGCGCGCCTCGCCGCCGCCGACCTGGAGAATCTCCAGGCCGAGCAGGCGGGAAAAGGCGCTGCTGGCGCCTACGTTGTCGGTGTTGTCGGTCATGTTCATTTCTTCAACTGCTTGGCGTTGGCGAACAGGGCGGCCATGCCGCCGGTGGCAGGTGCCGGTTTGTCCTGGCTGGAATGGCGTTCGCGGCGTGGGCTATTGCCGCCGCGGTTGCCAGCGCGCGACTGGCCGCCACGCGCGCCCTCGACTTTCTCGCCCGGGGTGTCGCCCATGCGCATGGACAGGGCGATACGGTTACGCGGGATGTCCACTTCCATCACCTTGACCTTGACCACGTCGCCGGCCTTGACCGCCTCGTGCGGGTCCTTGATGAACTTCTCCGACAGCGCGCTGATGTGCACCAGGCCGTCCTGGTGCACGCCGATGTCGACGAAGGCGCCAAAGTTGGTGACGTTGGTGACCACGCCTTCGAGCACCATGCCCAGCTTGAGGTCGTTGAGGGTTTCCACGCCCTCCTGGAACTCGGCGGTCTTGAACTCCGGGCGCGGGTCGCGGCCGGGCTTGTCCAGTTCCTTGAGGATGTCGCCGACGGTGACCAGGCCGAAGCGCTCGTCGGTGAACTTGGCCGGATCGAGGCGCTTGAGGAAACCCGAATCGCCGATCAGCGAGCGGATGTCGCGGCCGGTGTCCTGGGCGATGCGCTCGACCAGCGGGTAGGTTTCCGGGTGCACCGCGGAGGCGTCCAGCGGGTTGTCGCCGTTCATCACGCGCAAGAAGCCGGCGGCCTGCTCGAAGGTCTTCTCGCCCAGGCGCGGCACCTTCTTCAGCTCGGCGCGGGTCTTGAACGCACCGTTCTGGTCGCGGTGGGCGACGATATTCTGCGCCAGGGTCGCATTCAGCCCGGAGATGCGTGCCAGCAGGGCGGCAGAGGCGGTGTTGACGTCCACGCCGACGGCGTTCACGCAGTCCTCGACCACGGCGTCCAGGCTGCGCGCCAGCTTGAGCTGCGACACGTCGTGCTGATACTGGCCGACGCCGATGGATTTCGGGTCGATCTTCACCAGCTCGGCCAGCGGGTCCTGCAGGCGGCGGGCGATGGATACGGCGCCGCGCAGGGACACGTCGAGATCGGGGAATTCGCGGGCGGCCAGTTCCGAGGCCGAGTACACCGAGGCGCCGGCCTCGGAGACCATTACCTTGGTCAGCTTCAAGCCCGGCACCTTCTTGATCAGCTCGGCGGCCAGCTTGTCGGTCTCGCGGCTGGCGGTGCCGTTGCCGATGGAGATCAGGTCGACGCCGTGCTTGGCGCAGAGCTTGGCGAGGATGGCCAGGGTGCCGTCCCAGTCGTTGCGCGGCGCGTGCGGGTAGACGGTGGTGGTTTCCAGCACCTTGCCGGTGGCATCGACCACGGCCACCTTGCAGCCGGTGCGCAGACCCGGGTCGAGCGCCAGGGTGGCACGCGGGCCGGCGGGGGCGGCCAGCAGCAGGTCGTGCAGGTTGCGGGCGAACACGGCAATCGCCTCGTCCTCGGCCTTCTCGCGCAGCTCGCCGAGCAGGTCGGTTTCCAGGTGGTTGTACAGCTTGACCTTCCAGGTCCAGCGCACCACCTCGGCCAGCCACTTGTCGGCGGCACGGCCTTGCGCGCTGATACCGAAGCGCTCGCCGATCATCAGCTCGCACGGATGCATGGCGCCGGGCAGCTCTTCGCCGACCTTCAGGCTGGCGCTGAGAATGCCTTCGTTACGCCCGCGGAAGATCGCCAGCGCACGGTGCGACGGCACGCCCTTGAGCGGCTCGTCATGCTCGAAGTAATCGCTGAACTTGGCGCCTTCGTTTTCCTTGCCCGGCACCAGGCGGGCGCTGAGGGTGGCGTTGTCCTTGAGGAAGCTGCGCAGCTTGTCGAGCAGCGCGGCGTCTTCGGCGAAGCGCTCCATGAGAATGTACTTGGCACCTTCGAGCACGGCCTTGACGTCGGCGAAGCCTTTGTCGGCGTCGATGAAGCGCTCGGCTTGCTGTTCCGGTGCGAGATTCGGATCGTTGAACAGCGCATCGGCCAGCTCGCCAAGACCGGCTTCCAGGGCGATCTGGCCCTTGGTGCGGCGCTTCTGCTTGTACGGCAGATACAGGTCTTCGAGACGGGTCTTGGTGTCGGCGAGGTCGATCTCACGCTTGAGCTCGGGCGTCAGCTTGCCCTGTTCCTCGATGCTGGCGAGGATCGCCACGCGACGCTCGTCCAGCTCGCGCAGGTAGCGCAGGCGCTCTTCCAGGTGGCGCAACTGGGTGTCATCGAGGCTACCGGTCACTTCTTTACGGTAACGGGCGATGAAGGGCACGGTGGAGCCTTCATCGAGCAGGGCCACGGCGGCGGCAACCTGTTGCGGGCGCACGCCCAGTTCATCGGCGATGCGGTTGTTGATGCTGTCCATATAAAAACTACCCACTGAAGCGACAGGGCGGCCGCAAAGATGCTGGCCAGACACGAAAACGGCGCATTATAAACACCGCATTCGCGAGAGCTGCGAACCGTTGGGGAAAAATCTGCTAACAATGGCTAGAGCGCCCACCCATGCGCCTGAGCGATAATGCCGCCACTTGCCGTCCTCAGTACGGCTGTCCAAGGAGACGCCATGACCCAGTCCGCTGCCCCTGTCGCCGAAGGCGAGAAGATCCTCATCGTCGATGACGACGCCCGTCTGCGCCGCTTGCTCGAGCGCTTCTTCGATGAGCAGGGCTACCGGGTTCGCGCAGTGGAAAACGTCGAGCAGATGGATCGTCTGCTGGCACGCGAACTGTTCAATCTGGTGGTGCTGGACCTGATGTTGCCGGGCGAAGACGGTCTCTCTGCTTGCCGCCGCTTGCGTGAAGCCGGCAACCAGATGCCGATTATCATGCTCACCGCCAAGGGCGATGAGTCCAGTCGTATCCAGGGCCTGGAGCTGGGTGCTGACGACTACCTGGCCAAGCCGTTCAACCCGCGTGAGTTGCTGGCGCGGATCAAGGCGGTGCTGCGTCGTCAGGTGCCGGTGGTGCCGGGAGCACCCGGTACCGAGGACGAGAGCGTCAGCTTCGGCGAGTATGAGTTGTCGCTGGCCACCCGCGAGCTGAAGAAGGGTGAGCAGGTGCACATGCTCACCACCGGCGAATTCGCCGTGCTCAAGGCGCTGGTGCAGCACGCGCGCGAGCCGCTGACCCGCGACAAGCTGATGAACCTGGCCCGTGGCCGCGAGTGGGATGCGCTGGAGCGTTCCATCGACGTGCAGATCAGCCGCCTGCGTCGCCTGATCGAGCCGGACCCGTCCAAGCCGCGCTATATCCAGACTGTCTGGGGTGTGGGCTACGTGTTCGTGCCCGACGGCAACAAGTGACATGTAGGAGCGGGCGCTGCTCGCGAAAACGTTGTTTCGATTCGCGAGCTGTGCTCGCTCCTACGGTTGTGTATTGATGAAAGCCCCCTACTGGTTCCCGCAAAGCTTCTTCGCCCGCACCCTCTGGCTGGTGCTCGTGGTCGTACTGTTCTCCAAGGCGCTGACTCTGGTGTACCTGATGATGAACGAGGACGTGCTGGTCGACCGCCAGTACAGCCACGGTGCGGCGCTGACCTTGCGCGCCTACTGGGCGGCCAACCCCGAGGATCGCGACCACATCGCCCAGGCCGCCGGGCTCAAGCGCATCCCGCGGGACAAGGTGCCGGCCAGCGAGCAGCACTGGCCCTACAGCGAGATCTTCCAGCGGCAGATGCAGACCGAGCTCGGCCCCGATACCGAAACCCGCGTGCGTGCGACCACGCCGCCAGCGCTGTGGGTGCGGGCGCCGAGTCTCGGCGATGGCTGGGTGCGGGTGCCGATGTACCCGCACCCGCTGCGCGGTCAGCGGATCTGGAGCGTGCTCGGCTGGTTCCTCGGCATCGGCCTGCTGTCCACGGCCGCCGCCTGGATCTTCGTGCGCCAGCTCAACGCGCCGCTCAAGCGCCTGGTCTATGCCGCTCGCCAGCTCGGCCAGGGGCGCAGCGTGCGCCTGCCGGTGGGTGATACGCCGAGCGAGATGACCGAGGTGTACCGCGCCTTCAACCAGATGGCCGAGGACGTCGAACAGGCCGGGCGCGAACGTGAATTGATGCTGGCCGGTGTTTCTCATGATCTGCGCACGCCGCTGACGCGCCTGCGCCTGGCCCTGGAATTCATGGACCACGATTCCGAGCTGACCGAGGACATGGTGCGCGATATCGAGGACATGGACGCCATCCTCGATCAGTTCCTCGCCTTCATCCGTGACGGGCGCGACGAGCCGGTGGAGGAGCTGGACTTCTCCGAACTGGTGCGCGAAACCCTGGCGCCCTATAACCAGAACGGCGAGCGCGTGCGTCTGTGCCTCGAGCCGATCCCGCCTTTCCCGCTGCGCCGGGTGTCGACCAAGCGTCTGCTCACCAATCTGGTGGAGAACGCCCTCAATCACGGCGGTGGTGATGCCGTCGAGGTGGTCGCCAGCCTGGCCGGCGACTACAACGCACCTTATGTGGTGCTGAGCGTGCTGGACCGTGGCAACGGTATCGATCCGGCCGAGCTGGACAGCATCTTCAACCCCTTCATTCGCGGTGATCGGGCGCGTGGCGGGCGCGGCACCGGTCTTGGTCTGGCCATAGTCCGGCGTATCGCCGCGCTGCACGGTGGCAGCGTCGAGTTGCGCAACCGCTCCGGCGGCGGCCTGGAGGCGCGGGTGCGCCTGCCGCTCGGCCTGCTGTTGCCGCGCGACGCGGTGTAGCTGACGACCGACCGTCCTGACGACGGTCAGGGTGCTGGCAATATGCTCCCAAGCGCTCTGGCGCTGAGCTATGCTGTGCCAGCGCATCGATTCGAGGCCTGCATGCCCGCCGCCTTCCCCGACCGCTTGCCCAACTGGACCTGGTGGCTGCCGCTGCCGATTTTCCATCTGGCAACCTGGATTTCCCTGGCGACCCGTCTGAATGACGGGGTGGCATTGTGTTACCTGCCCTTGGTGCTCGGTCTTGCCCTGTGCCTGTGGTGGGGGCCGCGGGTGCTGCCTGCGTTGTACCTCAATGCCCTGGTCAGCGTGCCGCTCTGGGGCCTGCCCTGGGAGTGGGCGCCGCTCTACGCCCTGCCGGAAACCGCCGCCGTTGCTCTGGGCTGGTGGCTGTTGCGGCGTCAGCCTTTCGATCCTGCGCTGGGACGTTTGAGTGATCTGCTGAGATTTTTCGCCTTCGCTGTGCTGATGCCGAGCGCCTTGGTGGCGCTCGGCTTGCAGAGCAACCTCTGGCTGACCGGTTTTCAGGCCAGCGAGCAGTGGGCGCAGGACAGCCTGGCGATCTGGTTGAGCGACACCATCAATATGCTCGCCCTGACGGCGCCTTTGCTGGCGTACGGCACCCCGCTGCTGCGGGCGCGCGGCTGGACCCGCGAGCCGCTGGTAGATAGCGCGCCGACGCTGAGCAGCAGTCGCTCGCCAAGTGGTTGGCTGTTGGCGACAGGTGTATTGCTGATGCTGCTCAGCGCCAGCCTGCCGGCTCAGCTCGCCCTGCCGCTGCTTGGCCTGAGCATGTTGGTACTGGCGCTGCGGCACGCCTTTGCCGGTGCTCTGTATGGCGTGCTGCTGGTGTACGCCGCGACCCTGCCGCTACCGCTGCTGCGCGGCAGCCCGAGTTTCGGTGAGCTGGATCTGCAGCGTAGCCAGCTGCACTTCGCCGTCATGCTGCTGATGGGCGCCACCTTGCTGGTGGGCCGTGCGCTTAGCGATCTGCGGCAGGCGCTGGCGCGCAGCGCGCAGATGCAGCAGCAACTGACCCGTGCCAACCTGGCGATGGAGGCCAGCCCGCTGGGCGTGACCATTGCCGATGCGCGCCAGGCCGATATGCCATTGGTCTACTGCAACTCCGCATTCAGCCAGATAACCGGCTACAGCGCCGAGGAGGCGCTGGGGCGCAACTGCCGTTTCCTGCTCGGCCAGGATCGCGCCCAACTGGAGCTGCAACCATTGCGCCGTGCCCTGCGAGAAGGGCGCAGTGGCCACGCGGTGGTGCGCAACTATCGTAAGGATGGCAAGCCGTTCTGGAACGAGGTGGTGTTGGCGCCGATGCGCGACGGGCAGGGCATCAGCCATTTCGTCGGGCTGCAGCATGATGTCACCGAGCGTGTCGAGCTGGCGGCCAAGGTCGAGCTGCAGCGCGCGCAATTACTGCGTCAGAGCCATCTGTTCAGCCAGACCGAAGACATCGCCAACCTGGGCGGCTGGGTGCTGGAGATCAGCGACTACGGCATGTTCTGGAGTGATGGCTGCTACCGCATCGTCGACCGCGACATCCAGCAGGGGCCACCCGATCTGCAGCAGGTGCTGGACTACTACGACACGCCGAGCCAGGCGCTGATCATGCAGACCCTGCAGGCAGCCTTGAGCGGGATGGATGATCTAGATATCGAGGTGCGCCTGGCCGCGCGCCTGGGCGGACGCCTGGTGCGCCTGCGCGGCATGGCCGAGCGCGATAACGATGGCAGCCTTGTACGCATCTATGGCGTGGTGCAGGACATCAGCGAGCGCAAACGCACTGAGTCGCAGTTGCGCGAGCGCGACGAACGCCTACGCCTGTTCTTCGAGGCGCCGCTGATCGGCATGGCACTGACCACCCAGAGCTTTGGCTGGGAGGAGGTCAACCAGAAGCTGTGCAGCATCCTCGGCCGCAGTCGCGACGCATTGCTCGCCAGCAGTTGGCAGCAGTTGTCGCACCCGGACGATCTGCCGATCGAGCAGGCCCATGTGGAGCAGGTGCTGCTGGGCAGCAGTGATGGCTTCGAGATGGACAAGCGCTTTCTGCGTGCCGATGGCTTGGTGGTCTTCACCCGTGTCAGCCTGCGCGCCGTGCGCGGTGGTGGTGGTCGGCAGACGCTGTTCCTGCTGTTGGTCGAGGACATCAGTGCCCGGCGTGAGGCCGAGGCGCGCTACCGAACACTGGTCGAGCACGCGCCCGAGGCGATCTTGCTGTTCGACCCGGAGGGCGGCATCGTCGAGTGCAACGAGAACGCCCTGCGTCTGTTTCGTTATCGCCGCGATGAACTGCTCGGCCGCTCGATTCAAAGCATCAGCCCGCTGCGTCAGGCTGATGGTCGGCTGTCCTCCCGCGCCGGCAAGGCCTTCCTGCGCCGCGCCATCGCCGGTGATGCGCCGGTGTTCGAATGGAGCCATCGCGACAGCGCAGGTCGCCAGTTGCCCTGCGAGGTGCGCCTGGTGCGCATGCCGGGGGAGAACCTGCTGATTCGCGCCAGCGTCACCGATATCTCCGAACGTCAGCGTTACCAGCGCGAGATCGAGCGCCTGGCCTACAGCGACGAACTGACCGGCCTGCCCAATCGCCGCCTGCTGCTCGATCGCCTGCAGCACGCCATGGATCGCGAGAATCGTGAGGGCAGCCTGGGCGCGCTGCTGTTCATCGATCTGGATCACTTCAAGACGGTCAACGACAGCCTGGGTCATCTGGTTGGCGACGCCCTGCTGGTCGAGGTGACCACACGCCTGGCTCGTGAGCTGCGCACTGAAGACACCCTGGCGCGTCTCGGCGGTGACGAGTTCGTGGTGCTGCTCGAAGCGCTGGGCCATGAGCCGCAAGCGGTTGCCGAGCAGGCCGCAGCGGTGGGCGAGAAATTGCTGCGCGGCCTGCACGGCAGTTGCCTGATCGACGGCCATGAGTTGGCGATCAGCGCCAGTATCGGCATCGCCCTGCACCCGCTGGGCCTGCAGCAGGCCTCGGACATTCTCAAGCAGGCCGATACCGCCATGTACCGGGCCAAGCATGCCGGACGCAACGCCCTGCATTTCTTCGCCCCGGAGATGCAGGTTGCCATCGACCAACGCCTGCAGTTGCAGAGCGAGTTGCGTCAGGCCATCGCGCGTCAGCAACTGCAGCTGGTGTTCCAGCCGCAGCTGATGCTGGCTGACAACAGCGTGGCGGGCGCCGAGGTGTTGCTGCGCTGGATGCACCCCGAGCGTGGTGAGATCGGTCCGGATCAGTTCATTCCCCTGGCCGAGGAAACCGGGCTGATCCAGGACATTGGTCAGTGGGTACTGGAGCAGGCCTGTGCGGCGCTGGCGCGCTGGCAGGCGCAATGGCCGCAACTGGTGCTGGCGGTCAATCTCAGCCCGCGTGAACTGCGTCAGGCTGGCTGCGTGGAGCGTGTCGAGCAATGCCTGCGGGATCACGGCGTACCGGCGCAGTCGCTGGAGCTGGAAATCACCGAGGGCGTGCTACTCGAAGATGTCGAGCGCTGTATCGGCAACATGCAGCAGCTCAAGGCGCAGGGCGTGCGCTTCGCCATCGACGACTTCGGTACCGGCTACTCGTCGCTCACCTACCTCAAACGTCTGCCGCTGGACCGGCTGAAGATCGACCGCAGCTTCGTCGCCGATCTCGACGGCGAAGCGAGTGGGCGCATGCTGGTGCAGACCATCCTGATGATCGCGCGCAACCTGGGCCTGGAGTGCGTGGCCGAAGGTATCGAACACGACAGCCAGCTGGCATTTTTGCGCGAGCAGGCCTGCTCCCTGGGCCAGGGCTATCTGTTCGGCCGGCCGATGATGGAGAGCGAGTTTCTTGCCTGGATGCAGGCGCGCCCGCGCTAAAGCGCGCTACCAGCTCAGGCTGTCAGCGCCGATCCGCGCCCGCTGGCCGTAGGGCCAGGGATAATTGGCGTCACCGTGGCCGCTGGGCAGGTCGCCATACAGCGGTACGCCCAGCGGCGCCAGGTACTCACCGATGATCTGTTCCAGGCTGTGGTGCACGCCGCGCCGCGGGCAGTCGGTGAAACTGCCCAGGCACACCGCACGCGGGCGCTTGCCGGCGAAGCTGTGCAGCAGTTGCCAGAAGCTGCGCTCCAGGCGGTAGTAGGGCTCGCCGACGTCCTCCAGAATCAGGATCGAATCCTCGGCCAGACGCAGCTCGGCGTGGGTGCCGCAGGCGCTGGCCAGGGCCGTCAGGTTGCCGCCCTGCAAGGTGCCCTCGATGACATGTTGCGGGCCGCTGATATGCCGCAGTGGCAGTTGCCGGTGCTGGCCCTTGAGCAGGCTCCACAGCGCCTGCATCGAGGCCAGGCGTTCACGCTGGCCGCCGGGCGCCGACAGCACCTGATGGCCGAGCGCCGTGGCCACCGGCCCATGAATGGCTGGCAGACCCTGCTGCGCAAAGGCTTCGAGCAGAATCGACAGATCGGAGAAACCGATCAGCGGGCGCGGGCTGGCCAGGCGCAGCAGCGCCCAGTCGATATCCGCCACCAGTTGTGCACAACCATAGCCGCCACGCAGGCACCAGACGGCGCTGATATCCGGCAGGCTGAAGGCCTGGTGCAGATCTTCCAGGCGTTGCTCCGGCGTGCCGGCCAGGTAGCGATGGCGGGCGCGCACGTGCCTGCCCAGGTGGTAGCGGATACCCAGCACGTCGAGCTGCGCCAGGGTCGCCTCGAGCACGTCTTCGGCGATGGCAGAGGCCGGCGCGATCAGCGCCAGGCGACCGTCGAACACTGGGCTCATCCGCGGCCCTTGGTGCGGGTCTGGCCGGGTTCGGCGTTCTTTTCCAGGTACTGGATGATCATCCCGGCGACGTCCTTGCCGGTGGTGGTCTCGATGCCTTCCAGGCCGGGCGAGGAGTTCACTTCCATCACCAGCGGGCCATGGTTGGAGCGCAGGATGTCCACCCCGGCGACGTTCAGGCCCATCACGCGGGCTGCACGGACGGCGGTCATGCGCTCTTCCGGGGTGATCTTGATCAGGCTGGCGCTGCCGCCGCGATGCAGGTTGGAGCGGAACTCGCCGGCCTTGGCCTGGCGCTTCATCGATGCGATCACCTTGTCGCCGACCACGAAGCAGCGAATGTCGGCGCCACCGGCTTCCTGGATGTATTCCTGGACCATGATGTCCTGCTTGAGGCCGAGGAAGGCCTCGATCACCGATTCGGCCGCCTTGTGCGTTTCGGCCAGTACCACGCCCATGCCCTGGGTGCCTTCCAGCACCTTGATCACCAGCGGCGCACCGCCAACCATCTGGATCAGGTCGGGAATGTCGTCCGGGGAGTGGGCGAAGCCGGTCACCGGCAGGCCGATGCCCTTGCGCGACAACAGTTGCAGAGCGCGCAGCTTGTCGCGCGAGCGGCTGATGGCCACCGACTCGTTGAGCGGGTAGACGCCCATCATCTCGAACTGGCGCAACACCGCGCAGCCATAGAAGGTCACCGAGGCGCCGATACGCGGGATCACCGCATCGAAGCCGTCCATGGCCTGGCCGCGATAGTGGATCTGCGGTTTGTGGCTGGCGATGTTCATGTAGGCGCGCAGGGTGTCGATCACCACCATTTCATGGCCCCGTTGCTGGCCGGCCTCCACCAGACGGCGGGTGGAATACAGACGCGGATTGCGCGACAGCACGGCGATCTTCATTGGGCACCTGGAAGGGACGAGGAGAGTGAGGGTTTGTCCTGCACATAGCTGAGTGCCGGATTGACCACCAGTTGGCCGGTGATCAGCGCCTTGGAGCCGAGTAGTACGCGATAACGCATGGTCTTGCGACAGGCCAGGGTGAATTCCACCGGCCACAGACGATCGCCGAGGGCCAGGTGCGTGCGGATCACGTAGCGGCTCTGCGCCTGGCCGTTGGAGCTCTTGATGCGTTTGACCGAGACCATCTGCGCCTCGCAGCGATGACGGCGTTGCACCTGGGTGCCGAGGTAGGCGGTGAAACGCACCCAGTCCTCGCCGTCCTTCTGGAACGGCTGGATATCACTGGCGTGCAGGCTCGAGGTGCTGGCGCCGGTGTCGATCTTGGCACGCAGGCCGATGATGCCGAGCTCTGGCAGATTGATCCACTCACGTAGGCCGATCACGCTGAGCTGGTCGAAAGTCTTCAAGGTGAGAGTGTCCCCTGCGGCCGACAAAGCCTATGATTTCGCGCATTCTAGTTGCGTCGTGTGACAACTGCATCTGCCGTGCGTGCGAATACCAGAACCCTTCAGAGAGTGAGATGAGCGAAAAAGACGACGACAAGATCCGCCTGGACAAATGGCTGTGGGCGGCACGCTTCTTCAAGACGCGCGCCCTGTGCAAGGCGGCTATAGAAGGTGGCAAGGTCCATCATCGTGGCGAGCGCTGCAAGCCGGGCAAGGAACCGAAGATCGGCGACGAATACGTGCTGCGCACCGGTTTCGATGAACGCACCGTGGTCGTGCTGGCGCTATCCAGCGTCCGTCGCGGCGCGCCCGAGGCACAACTGCTGTACCGCGAGACGGAAGAAAGTATCGCGCGCCGCGAGCAGGCTGCGGCGATGCGCAAGGCTGGCGCGGTGGGTATGCAGACCGATGGTCGGCCGAGCAAGAAGCAGCGCCGGCAGATCCATCAGTTCAACGAACAGCAGGAAGGTGGCCTGCGCCACCCCTGGGCGGATGAGGATTAGGCGCAAGCCTGTAGGAGCGAGTCGCGTTGTTTGTAGCCCGGATGAAATCCGGGGAATCATATCGACCCTCCCGGATTGCATCCGGGCTACCCGCTTCAGCGCCCGCTGACGATGCTCATGCGGCCCAGCAGCGGCAGCTTGGCCAGGCGCGAGGTAATTGGCAGGGTAATCTTCTCCAGCCATTCGCTGGCGCGATAACCCAGCGGGGTGTAGCAGCTCCAGGCCAGGGCCAGCAGGCTGAGGAATGCGCCGCCGACGAAGGCATCCGCCCCCCAGTGGGCACCGGCCACCAGGCGCGGCAGTATGCCGATCACGGTAATCGCCCAGACCAGCAGCAGGCGCCAGCTGCGGGCGAAGAACGTCATGAAGTAGGCCCAGATCAGCAGCACCGAGGCGTGGTCACCGGGGAAGCTGCGGCTGGCGCTGTCCTTCAGGTCCCAGCGCTCTTCCCAAGCCGGGAACATCTCGGTCAGACGTGCGCTGCCTTCTACCACCAGCGACGGACTGGCATGCTGCCAGCCCATGTATTCGACCAGATCGGCGAACAGTACGCGCATCAGCAGCATGACTGTCAGAGCAATGAGAAAGGCGAACAGGGCCCGACGCACCTGGGCACCGGTGAAGATCAGATCGGCCTTGAGCATCACTGCCAGCATCACCACCCCGACACCCGCATCCACTGGGCGCATGCTGCCGATGGCCCAGACGTGTGCCCACAGGCCGCCCGCATGTACTGGATCGTTGAGCAGCTTGAACAGCCACAGGTCGAAGGCGTCCCACAACTCGCGAGTGGGCTGCCACAGCCAACTGACGAGCAGCACGATAGCGGCGACATGGCAGACCAGCATGGCGCGTGGCTGCCAGTGACGATTGATGAACGTGCTCGACATGGAAGATCCCTCTGCAAATATGTGACAAGCCTTACCCAAGGCGCGCGGATGATAGGCAGTGCTGGCGGCAGTACAAGGGCAGCAGTGCGGTCGTTCAGTCGAGGTTCAGGGGCTGGCTCTTGCTGTGTGAGCAGGTGCACATGACGGTCGGGCCTTGGTTGTGATGGCGTTTGTGCATAAAATCGCCAGCCTTTTTACAGACCCTGGGCCAGCCGCCATGAACGACTTCAGTCAACGCTTTCTCTTCGACGACACCGACGTGCGGGGCGAAATGGTCGCGTTGCGCGAAAGTTACGCTCATGTGCTGGCCAAGCACGCCTACCCGCAGCCAGTGGCGCAACTGCTCGGCGAGATGATGGCCGCCGCCGCCCTGCTGGTCGGTACCCTCAAGTTCGATGGTCTGCTGGTGCTGCAGGCGCGTTCGGAAGGCCCGCTGTCACTGCTGATGGTGGAATGCTCCAGCGCCCGTGAACTGCGCGGTATCGCCCGCTATGAAGCCGAGCAGATCGGCGCCGATGCCGATCTGCAAAGCCTGATGCCCAATGGCGTGCTGGCCATCACCATCGATCCGACCCGTGGCCAGCGCTACCAGGGCATTGTCGACCTTGAAGGCGTCGACCTGGCCGAGTGCCTGTCCAACTATTTCGCCAGCTCCGAGCAACTGCCGACCCGCTTCTGGCTCAAGGCCGACGGCCAGCGTGCTCGCGGTCTGCTGCTGCAACAGCTGCCGCCGCACCATCAGACCGAGCCGGAAGAACGCGCCGAGAGCTGGAACCACGTGCTGACCCTGGCCGATACCCTGAGCGCCGAAGAGCTGCTCGGTCTGGACAATCCGACCCTGCTGCATCGTCTCTACCACGAAGAGAATGTGCGCCTGTTCGACGAGCAGCCACTGCAGTTCCGCTGCAGCTGCTCGCGTGAGCGTTCTGCCAGCGCCCTGGCCAGTCTTGGCCAGGGCGATGCCGAACTGCTGTTGGCCGAGCAGGGTGGCAGTGTGGTGATCGATTGCCAGTTCTGCAACGAGCGCTATGCCTTCGACGCAGCCGACATCGCCCAGTTGTTCGCCGGCGCCGGTAGCGAAGCACCGTCGCAGACGCGCCATTGATGAACTTTTCGAAACGATAGGCGTTCTCTATCAGATCGGAGGCTGCCAAGCAGTTCGCTTTTCTGGCATACTCCCGCGACTTTTTTACCGTGTAGTGCAGTTGCCCCTGTACTACACAACGTTCGGAAGACTCGGCCAGCGGCCGACGGGGACCCTCATGACGCAAGCCAACAACGCCGTGTACACCGACATCAGCGCCGCGCAACTGGTCGAAGAAGCCATTCGCCGTGGTGAAGGGGAACTGGCCGCCAACGGCGCGCTGGTCGTACGTACTGGTCATCGCACTGGCCGCTCGCCGGCAGACCGCTTCATTGTTCAGGAGCCGAGCACCGAGGCGCAGATCGCCTGGGGCGCCATCAACCGTCCGTTCCCGGCCGACAAGTTCGACGCCCTGTGGGATCGCGTCGCGGCGTTCAACAACGCCCAGGAGCACTTCGTCTCCCACGTTCACGTAGGTTCTGCCGAAGAGCACTACCTGCCGGTCAAGATGACCACCGCGACCGCCTGGCAGAACCTGTTCGGCCGTCAGTTGTTCATCAACCCGACCACCTACAACCAGGCTGGCAAGGCCGAGTGGCAGATCCTCAACGTCGCCAACTTCGAGTGCGTGCCTGAGCGTGACGGCACCAACTCCGATGGCTGCGTGATCATCAACTTCGCCGCCAAGAAAGTCTTGATCGCCGGCATGCGTTACGCCGGTGAAATGAAGAAAGCCATGTTCTCCGTGCAGAACTTCCTGCTGCCGGAAAAAGACGTGCTGCCGATGCACTGCGCCGCCAACATTGGCGAAGAAGGCGACGTCACCCTGTTCTTCGGTCTGTCCGGCACCGGCAAGACCACCCTGTCCGCCGACGAGTCGCGCTATCTGATTGGTGACGACGAGCACGGTTGGGGCGAGGGCGTGGTGTTCAACGTCGAAGGCGGTTGCTACGCCAAGTGCATCGATCTGTCCGAGAAGAACGAGCCGGTGATCTGGAAAGCCATCCAGTTCGGCACCGTGCTGGAAAACGTCGTGCTCGACGACAGCCGCACCCCGGATTACGCCGACGACAGCCTGACCCAGAACAGCCGCGCGGCCTACCCGCTGGAGTACGTCGAGAAGCGTAGCGAGAAGAACCTGGGCGGCGAGCCGAATGCCGTGATCTTCCTGACCTGCGACCTGACCGGCGTACTGCCGCCGGTGTCGATCCTCAATAACGAGCAGGCGGCCTACCACTTCCTGTCCGGCTACACCGCGCTGGTCGGTTCCACCGAAATGGGTTCGGGCGGCGGCATCAAATCGACCTTCTCCACCTGCTTCGGCGCGCCGTTCTTCCCGCGTCCGGCCGGCGTTTACGCCGAGCTGCTGATCAAGCGCATCAACGCTTTCGGCTCCAAGGTCTACCTGGTCAACACCGGCTGGACTGGCGGTGGCTATGGCGTCGGCAAGCGTTTCAACATCCCCACTACCCGTGGTGTGATCGCCGCCATCCAGAGCGGTGCGCTGATCGGTGCCGAGACCGAGCACCTGCCGATCATCAACCTGGATGTGCCGAAGTCGGTGCCGGGCGTCGAGACCAACCTGCTCAACCCGCGCAACACCTGGGCAGACAAGAACGCCTACGACGAAGCCGCCAAGGGCCTGGCCAAGCTGTTCATCGACAACTTCCAGAAGTTCGATGTCAGCGAAGCGATCAAGAACGCCGGCCCGCAGCTGTAAGCTGACCCGTGCTCTCTGACAAAGCCGCCTTCGGGCGGCTTTGTTGTTGTTGGAGGCAGCGTACAGCGTAGGGCGGGTGAAAGCCGCCGTGGCCAGCGTGGCGGGTTTCACCCGCCCTACGGGGATGCACACAGCGGAGTAGGGCGTACTCGCCGAAGGCAGTACGCCATTGCTGCGCTAGGTGCAGGTTGCGAGGCCGAGCCTGGTATGGCGGCGGGCTGTTCGCTAGCGCTCCTGAGCCCGCCCTACGCACTGCAATACGTCGCTGCGCATGACGCACCCTACCTAACCGCGTTATGGTCAGGGACCATTCAGCGGTCAATGGAGTGACAGCGCATGTCTACCCTCAAACGTGTCTTCGGTTTCGATCACCTGCGCCCCGGTCAGGAAGCGGTGATCAGCGCCGTGCTCGCCGGCCGTTCAGCGGCGGCGATCTTTCCCACCGGCTCCGGCAAATCGCTGTGCTACCAGCTGCCGGCCCTGCACCTGCCGCACCTGACCCTGGTCATCTCGCCGCTGCTGGCGCTGATGCAGGACCAGCTGGCCTTCCTGCATGCCCACGGCATCGCGGCGGCCAGCATCGATTCGGCGCAGAGCCGCGAGCAGGCTGCCGAGGTGATGAATCGCGCGCGCAGCGGCGAGCTGAAGATCCTGATGATCTCGGTGGAGCGCCTGAAGAACGAGCGCTTTCGCAATTTCATCGCTCAGGTACCGATCTCACTGTTGGTGGTCGACGAGGCACACTGCATTTCCGAGTGGGGCCACAACTTCCGCCCCGACTACCTCAAGCTACCCGACTACCAGCGTCAGTTCGGCATCGGCCAGGTGTTGCTGCTCACCGCCACGGCCACGCCGAAAGTGATCGCCGACATGCGCGAGAAATTCGCCATCGCCGAGGCGGACGTGGTCACCACCGGTTTCTACCGACCCAACCTCAATCTGCTGGTCGAGCCTGTACCTGGTGGCGCCAAGCTACAGCGCCTGCAGCAATGGCTGGCGCCGCGGCGTGCCCAGGCGAGCATCGTCTACGTCACCCAGCAGAAAACCGCCGAGCAGGTCGCCGAGCGCCTGGCGCGAGACGGTCTGGCGGTCAGCGCCTACCACGCTGGCATGGCGCATGAGGCACGCGAGTCGATCCAGCGGCGCTTCATGGCCGGCGAGCTGGAATGCATCGTCGCCACCATCGCCTTCGGCATGGGCATCGACAAGCGCGACATCCGCAACGTGGTGCACTTCGACCTGCCCAAGTCGGTGGAGAACTACAGCCAGGAAATCGGCCGCGCCGGTCGTGATGGTCAGGCTTCGGACTGCCTGGTGCTGGCCAGCCGCGATGGGCTCAGCGTGCTGGAGAACTTCGTCTATGGCGATACGCCGGAGCTCGACGGGATTCGTGCCGTGCTCGACGATCTGCGGGCGGTCGGCACGGGCGGGCAATGGGAGCTGATGCTGGGCCAGTTGTCGGAGCTGAGCAATATCCGTGCGCTGCCGCTCAAGACCCTGCTGGTGCAGCTGGAGCTGCGCGGCATCATCGCGCCGCGCTACGCCTACTTCGCCGAGTATCGCTTCAAGCTGCTGCTGGAAGACGAAGCCTTGCTGGCGCAGTTCGAGGGCGAGCGGCGCCAGTTCGTCGAGGCGATCCTCGCCTGCTCGAAGCGCGCGCGCACCTGGAGCACTCTGGATTTCGACCTGCTATATCGCGACCATGGCGCCGAGCGCGCGCGGGTGGTCAAGGCACTGGACTACTTCCAGGAAAAGGGCTGGCTGGAGCTGGAAAGCAAGCAGATGACCGAGGTCTATGCCGTACTCGATGGCGACTTCAAGGTCGAAGCATTGGCGGCCGATCTGCACGCGCATTTCCGTGCCCATGAGGCCAGCGAAATCGCCCGCATCCAGGCCATGCTCGCCCTGTTCGAGAGCCGCGAATGCCTGAGCCGCCGTCTGGCGCTGTACTTCGGCGACGAACAGGCGCCCGAGCGCTGCGGGCATTGTTCTGTATGCCAGGGACGTGTCGCCACCCTGCCGCCACCACCGGAGCTGCCGTCATTGAACGGTCGCGATGCCCAGGCGCTGTGCGCCGCCTTCGTCGAGAAACACCTGCAGTACGCTGTACACGCGCCGAGCCACGAGTGCCTGACGCGCTTTCTCTGTGGCGTGACCACGCCCTTGTTGACCAAGCTCAAAGCGCGTCAGTTGGCTGGCTTCGCTGCGCTGGAAGAGTACCCTTACGCTGAGGTGCGTGAGTGGTTGACGGGCCTGTAGGAGCGAGCTCTGCTGGCGAATATTGCTGCGGAAAAGGGCTTCGCGAGCAGAGCTCGCTCCTACAAAGGTAAGTCCCATAGCCCGGATGCAATCCGGGGAATACGGGTCGCGATGCCCCGGATTGCATCCGGGCTCCCTGGCCAGCTTGTGTGCACCATCGGCGCTCGGGATTCGGTGCGCGCGGCGCACCCTACGGGTTAGCGCGTTGCCCTTCGGCCAGCGTCCAGTCCACCAGCTCGCGGGACAATCGATCGCCAGCCTGGCCGAAGGCTTTCACTACTGCAGCAATCGACGTATCACCTGCCGACTGGCTGACGCTGAAGCGGCGGCTGGCGAGGATGCGCTGATCACGGGCATCGACCAGGCGTACGTCGAGCTGGATCAGCGCCTCGGGGCGGCCGTCACGATACTGGCTGTGAAAGCTGCGCAGGTCGCTGACCAGCTCCAGGTCGGCTTGCAGGCGCTGCTCTTCGTTGCTCAATGCCTGAACTCGACCGTCGTCGTGAAAGGCGTCCAGCAGGCGGCCACGCAGCAGCTGCGGCGTGCGTTCGCTCCAGCGTACGCCCTGGTAGGTGTTGACCCGCCCTGGCTCAGGCAGCACGACGATGCGCGTGCCGTCGAGCAGCTGGTTGCTGACCGGGCTGTTGACCCGCAACGACCAGTCGACGCGCTGAGTTTGCCCCGGCAGCGCGGCGCCTGGCAGCAGGTAGATATCCAATGGTTCGCTCTGCGGCAGGATCGAGCAGGCGCTGAGCAGGCCAGCGGCCAGCAGCAGGGACAGACGCTTCATGGTTGGAACTCCTTGATGCTGTCGTTGCGCAACAGGTAGCCGGTGGGGTCCTGCTCCAGGCGGCGGGAGAAGCTGCGCAGGGCGCCGAGGGTATCGCGCAATTCGCCAATCGCCGGGCCCAGCTCGCCGAGGCCCTGCATGCCGCTGTCCAGCGCACTGCGATTGCTTTCCAGCAACTGCTCGATGCTGCGGCTGCTGCGTTCCAGTGAGGCCATCAGACGCTCGGCATTGTCCAGCGCCTGACTGCCCTGGCCGTCGAGCAGACGGTTGGCGGTGCGCATCAGTTCGGCCGCCTCGCGGGTGGCGGCGCCGGCCTGTCGCAGGGCTTCGCTCAGCTCGCCGCGTTGGTCGGCCAGGCCCGCGGTGGCCTGCTCCAGATTCTCCAGGGTGCGCGAGACGCGCTCGGCATTCTCGCGCGAAAGCATGCGGTTGGCGCGGTTGAGCAGGCGGGTGATATTGACCACCAGGTCCTCGCCATTGGCCATCAGTCGGGACAGTGGCGAACGGTCGGCGATGATGATGCCTGGCTGGCCATCCTTGCCCTCCAGCGGCGGGCTTTCCGGGCTGCCGCTGTACAGCTGGATCACCGCCAGGCCGGTGATGCCGGTGATCGATAGGCGCGCGCGGGTATCCTGCTTGATCGGTGTATGGCCGACGATGCGGATGCGCGCGCGCACCGTGCGCGGATCGTCCGGGTCGAGGCCGAGGCTGATCACGTCACCGACCTTGATCCCGCTGTACTGCACGGCGCTGCCCTGCGACAGGCCGCTGACCGCCTCGTTGAAGATCACCTCGTAATCGGTGAAGGCGCGATCGGCACCGGCCTTGTTCAGCCACAGGGCGAACAGCAGCGCGGCGCCCACCGTGAGCACGGTGAACAGGCCGATCAGCACGTGATGGGCTCTGGGTTCCATTCATTGACTCCCTGCCGCGGTGGCGGCCTGTGCAGCCGCGCGTCCGCGCGGGCCGTGAAAATATTGCTGAATCCAGGCATCGTCTGTGGCGGCCACCACGTCCAGGCGGTCGGCCACCAGCACCTTCTTCTGCGCTAGCACCGCGACCCGGTCGCAGATGCTGTAGAGCGTGTCCAGGTCGTGAGTGACCAGAAATACACTCAGACCCAGGCTGTCGCTGAGGGTGCGGATCAACTGGTCGAAGGCCGCCGCGCCAATCGGGTCGAGGCCGGCGGTGGGTTCGTCGAGAAACAGGATGTCCGGGTCCAGCGCCAGGGCGCGGGCCAGGGCGGCGCGCTTGACCATGCCACCGGACAGCGAACTGGGGTATTTGTCGGCGGCGTCCTGCGGCAGACCGGCCAGGGCGATCTTGACCCTGGCCAGGCGTTCGGCTGCCGCGCGCGACAGACCGGCGTGCTCGATCAGCGGCAGGGCGATGTTCTCGCTGACGGTCAACGAGGAGAACAGCGCGCCGCGCTGGTACAGAACGCCGAAACGCCGCTCCAGCTGCGAGCGCCGCTCGGCCGACAGGCTCAGCAGTTCTTCGCCGAACACCCGTACGGTGCCGGCATTGGGCTGGCGCAGGCCGACGATGCTGCGCAGCAGCACGGACTTGCCTGTACCCGAGCCGCCGACTACGCCGAGTATCTCACCGCGATACAGGTCGAAGTCCAGATGCTGATGCACCACCTGTGTGCCGAACTGGTTGCACAGGTCGCGTACCTCGATGATGGTCTCCTGGCTCACCAGCCCATCTCCATCAGGAACAGCGCCGCCAGGGCGTCGAGCAGGATCACCACGAAGATCGACTGCACCACCGCCGAGGTGGTGTGCTCGCCCACCGATTGTGCACTGCCACTGACCTTGAAGCCTTCCAGACAGCCGATCAGGGCGATCAGGAAAGCGAAGATCGGTGCCTTGAGCAGGCCAACGAGGAAGTGCTGCAGCAGGTCGCTGTCCTGCAGGATCGACAGGTACATGGTCGGCGAGATGTCCAGGCTCAGTGCACAGACCAGCGCGCCGCCGAGCATGCCGCTGAGCATGGCGATGAAGGTCAGGATCGGCAGGGCGATGAGCATGGCGAACACCCGCGGCAGCACCAGCAGCTCGACGGGGCTCAGGCCCAGGGTGCGTATGGCGTCGATCTCCTCGTTGGCTTTCATCGAGCCGATCTGCGCGGTGAAGGCGCTGGCGGTGCGCCCGGCCATGAGAATCGCGGTGAGCAGCACGCCGAACTCGCGCAGGAAGGAGAACGCTACCAGGTTCACCGTGTAGATGGTGGCACCGAAGTCGGCGAGGATGGTGGCGCCGAGAAAGGCCACCACGGCGCCGACCAGAAAGGTCAACAGGGCGACGATGGGCACGGCGTTGAGGCCGCACTGCTCCAGGTGCGCCGCCAGCGAGGTCAGGCGCCAGCGCGCCGGGCGCAGCAGGATGGTGAGCATGCCACTCAGGGTCAGGCCCATGAAACCGAGCAGTTCCCGGCCATGGCACCAGGTGCTTTCCACCGCCTCGCCGATATGTCCGAGCACTTCGCGCAGTGCCGAAGGTGTGGCGTGTTCCTGTACCTGTTGAGTGCCCGCCATGGCGTCTGCCACTGCCAGCAGCAAGGCGCGGCGCTCGGCGCTGAGGCTGTCCTGTTGCGCCAGTTGGCGCAGGCGCTCGCAGCCCAGCAGTTCCACCAGCAGCGCAGCGCCGGCGGTATCCAGTGCGGCCAGTTCGTCGAGGTCGATGTTTTCCCGGCCGTGCAGGCGTTCGCGCAGGGCCAGGACCTGAGGTTCGAGTCGGCTGTAATGGGCCAGCGTCCAGTCGCCACCGATGCGCAGGCCGCTGGCGGCGTCCGTGCTGCTGGTCTGGAGCGGGGTCAGGTATGGCGTGGTCATGGCGACAGCTTAGCGCTGCCAGGGTCTGCCAGGCCAGTCGCGCAGTTCAGACTGTGTCGGCGGCACGGCGCATAAGCCGCTCGGTCACCCCAACGTTCGAATGACGAGCGCATGGGCTAAGGTGATGCTCATTGCCCGAGTTTCGTGAGCGTGCGCCATGTCCGTGGAACATCTGGATGTCCTGATCATCGGTGCCGGCCTGTCTGGTGTCGGCGCCGCCTGTCATCTCAAGCGCCTTTGCCCCGGCAAACGTTTCGCCATTCTCGAAGGGCGCGAGGCCATGGGTGGCACCTGGGACCTGTTTCGTTACCCGGGCATCCGCTCCGACTCGGACATGTACACCCTCGGCTACAACTTCAAACCCTGGAACGATGCGCAGGCCATTGCCGACGGTCCGTCGATCCGCCGCTACATCGAGGAAACAGCACGTGAGTATGGCGTCGATGGGCTGATTCGTTATCGGCACAAGGTGCTCAGGGCGGATTGGTGCAGTGCCAGCGCCACCTGGCAATTGCTGGTGCAGCGCGGTGATGAGGCCGAGCCGCTGCGCCTGAGCTGCCAGTTTCTGATGATGTGCACCGGCTACTACCGCTACGAGGCCGGCTACACCCCCGAATTCGTTGGGCGTGAGGATTACCGCGGCACCTTCATTCATCCGCAGTTGTGGCCCGAGGGGTTCGACTACAGCGACAAGCGCGTGCTGGTGATCGGCAGCGGCGCCACGGCGGTGACTCTGGTGCCGGCACTGGCCGAGCGCGCGGCGCAGGTCACCATGCTGCAGCGTTCGCCCAGCTACGTGATCAACCTGCCACAGCGCGATGCGCTGTCCAACGCGCTGCGGCGAGTGTTGCCGGAGACCTGGGTGTACCGCCTGGCACGCGGGCGCAACGTCACCCTGCAACTGGTCTTCTACAAGCTGGCCAAGCGTTTTCCCAATCTGGTGCGGCGCGTGCTGCTGGGACTGGTGCGGCGCCAACTGGGCGAGCGGGTCGATCTGCGCCATTTCAGCCCCCGCTACAAACCCTGGGACCAGCGCGTCTGTGCGGTGCCCGACGGCGACCTGTTCCGCGTGCTGCGCCAGGGCAAGGCACAGGTGGTGACAGACGAGATCGAGCGTTTCACCGCGCACGGCATCCGCCTGAAAAGCGGCGAGGAGCTGACTGCCGACGTGATCGTCAGCGCCACCGGTCTGCAACTGCAGTTGTTCGGCGGTATCGACGTGAGCGTCGATGGCGCGCCCTTCGAGGCACCGACGAGCATGGGTTACCGCGGCATCATGTTGCGTGACCTGCCCAACCTGGCGGTGGTGATGGGCTACACCAATGCCAGCTGGACGCTCAAGGCCGATCTCTCCAGCGAGTACTTCTGCCGCCTGATCCGACACATGAACGCCATCGGCCTGCGTCAGGTGACCCCGCGCGACACTGACGGTCGAGTGCGGCCGGAGCCGTTTCTCGATCTGCAGTCAGGCTATATCGAGCGGGCTTCGCACCTGCTACCGGCGCAAGGTGACCGGGTGCCCTGGAAGCTGCATCAGAACTATCTGCTCGATCTGGCGCTGCTGCGTTACGGCAAACTCGAAGACGACTATCTGGTGTTTTCCGCCCCTCAGGGCGAGCAGCAAGGCATGTTGGCGCAGCCCTGATCCGGCGTGAGCTATAGCGAATGTCCTACAAGAAATTGCACAATCGCGCCGCTTTATTTCCTGGCATTGCGCCACTACCATTTTGCGATCTGAGTCACGGATGAGCCAGTGGGTGCAGCGTCACCTATCACATGAGGAGCCGGCCATGAAGGAACAGCGCCATCTACCCGCACTGCGGGCGCACATCGAGCAGTTATTGAGCAAAGGCTGGGTGATCGCCAGTCGCAGCCCCATGACGCTACGCAACGGCAGCCGCTGCTATCTGGTGTCACACGGCATGCTGATCAGCGAGTCCGCCACGCGCGCGGCCTGATAACTCTTTCCCGACCGCTGCGCCGTTATTCCGCCTGGCGCAGCGGCGTTTCTGGTTACCGGATATTGCGTCCGTGGCCTGCCGTATTTCCCCTCTTTCCCCCGTCATAGCCGGGCTGCAGGCCTTTCACCGGCATGCTTTCTTTCCCCGATACCTGATCGGCAACGGATGTAACGTCTTGGTCTGAGCGTGGTCAGTGCCTATAACCAACCGGTCACTGATTAGAGGAGCCACGCCATGCCCAGTCGTCGTCGATTCCTGCACGGCAGCGCCAGCCTGGTGGCGTTAGCCGCCCTGATGCCCTGGTTGCCGTCATCCGTCTTCGCTTCCGGCACTTTGCTGAGTCGGGCGATTCCCAGCACTGGTGAACTGCTGCCGGTGATCGGCCTGGGGACCTCGCGTACTCACGATGTGGCGATGACCGACGAGGCGTTACAACCCTTGCGCGAGGTGCTGCAGGCGCTGGTCAATGGTGGCGCCAGTCTGGTGGATACCGCGCCCAGCTACGGACGAGCAGAGGCCGTGTGTGGTGCATTGGCCGCAGAAGACGACATGCGCAAGAAACTGTTCCTGGCCAGCAAGGTGTCCTCCTCCGGGCGCGCAGCAGGTGAGCGGCAGGTCGAGGCCAGCTTCGCCGCGCTCAAGACCGACACCATCGATCTGATGCAGGTGCACAACCTGCAGGACACCAGCACTCAACTTGGTCTGCTGCGCGAGCTGAAAGAGCAGGGCCGGGTACGCTACATCGGCGTGACTCACTACCTGGATTCCGCCCATGAGCGCCTGCTCGAGGTGCTGCGCCAGGAGCCGGTGGATTTCGTCCAGTTCAACTACTCCATCGGTGAGCGCAACGCCGAGCGTGAGCTGTTGCCTTATTGCGCCGACAAGGGCATCGCGGTGCTGATCAACCGGCCCTTCCAGCGCTCGGCGCTGTTCGACCGAGTCAAGGGGAAAAGCCTTCCCGACTGGGCCGCGGTGGAGTTGGACGTCACCTCTTGGGCGCAACTGATGCTCAAGTTCATCCTCGCCAATCCGGCGGTAACGGCGGTGATTCCGGCCACTTCCAATCCGCGTTACATGGCTGACAACATCCTCGCCGGGCAGGGCCGCCTGCCTGACGCGGCGCAGCGCCAGCGCATCATCGAGTTGTTCGCCTGATATGCAGGCGCTCACCCGGCGCCTGGCACGGGCGATCAATGCCGAAGGAGAAGAGTTGGCGGCCGTTCTGGCCGGCTTCGCCCTGTTCTTCTGCCTGTTCGCCGGCTACTTCATGCTGCGGCCCATTCGCGAGGCGATGGGTATCACCGGCGGGGTGAACAACCTGCAGTGGCTGTTCACCGCCACCTTCGTCGTCATGCTGTTGGCAGTCCCGCTGTTCGCCTGGCTCAATTCGAAAGTCCCGCGTATTCACTTTATCGACTGGGTATACGGCTTTTTCTGCCTCAACCTGCTGGTCTTCGTCCTGCTGTTTCGTGTCGATCACGACAGCGTGTGGCTGGCGCGGGTGTTCTACGTATGGATCTCGGTCTACAACCTGTTCGTCGTCTCGGTGGCCTGGAGCCTGATGGCCGATGTGTTCGACGGCGCCCAGGCGCGCCGGCTGTTCGCCTTCATCGCCGCGGGCGCCAGCGTTGGCGGGCTGTGCGGGCCGCTGCTGAGCGCCTTGTTGATCGGCGCTATCGGCGAGTCCGGGCTGATGCTGATGGCCGCGGTGCTGCTCGGCGCGGCCATGGTGCTCAAGCGCTATCTGATGGACTGGCGCGAGCGGCAGGGCGCCGGACGGTCTGGGGCGGTATCCAACGAGAGCCCGCGCAGGCCGGTGCCGGGCAATCCGTTCAGCGGGCTGACGCGTATGCTCGGTTCGCGTTACCTGCTGGGTATCGGCGCGTTCATCCTGCTGCTGACCTCGGTCAGCACCTTCCTCTACTTCGAGCAGGCGCGCCTGGTGGCCGAACTGTTCCCGGATCGCGCCGCGCAGGTGCGGGTGTTCGGCGTGATCGATTTCGTCGTGCAAGCCGGTGCCCTGGCAACTCAGATATTCATCACCGGCAGGGTGGCGCAAAAGCTCGGCGTGCGCGTGCTGCTGTCGCTGGTGCCGGCGCTGGTCTGCCTGGGCTTTATCGGCCTGGCACTTGCGCCGACCTTCGCCATGCTGGCGGGGCTGATGATCGTGCGGCGCATCGGTGAATACGCCTTCGTCCGGCCGGGGCGGGAAATGCTCTTCGCCCCGCTGGACGCCGAGAGCAAGTACAAGGTGAAGAACTTCATCGACACCGTGGTCTATCGCGGCGGCGATGCCCTCAGTGGCTGGGCCAAGGCGGGGCTGGACATGCTCGGCCACGGGGCTTGGCTGGTGGCCATGGTCGGCGCGCTGTGCGCCGCGCTGTGGGGTGTGCTCGGCTGGTACCTGGGTGGCCGCGCCGATAGGCAAGTCGAGAGATAGGCTGTGCTGTACGCACCGGCATTGCACTACCCGTAGATTGAAGAATGGCCGGTGCGCACCGCCTGTGGCGGCCCGCGACATCCTAGGGGTTGGCCACTGCGACGATCTCCTCGATCAACCATTGCAGCGCGGCATCGCGCTGGCGCTGCGCCAGGCTGACCACTTCGAGGTGGAAGGGCCCGAGGGTGAAGGGTAGGTCGAACAGCTGCAGCGGCAGCAGCGTGGCGAAATGCCGGGCCAGGGCGGTGGGCAGCACCGCCGCCAGCTCGCTGCCGGCGACGATATGCGCGGCCTGCAGGTAGTTCGGCGTGGTGTAGAGGATCTGCCGCGACAGCCCCTGTTCCCCCAGCCATTGATCGACCATGCCGCGGGTCTGTCCGCCGTGTACCCAGAGGTGACGCAGGTGCAGGAAGGTCTCCAGATCCAGATTGCCCTGGCGCAGCAGCGGATGCTCGCGGTGCACTGCCAGCTTGAGCGTCTCGCTCATCCAGTGACGGCGGGCGAAACGCGCCGGCATCTCGTCGAAACGGCCCAGCACCAGGTCCAGCTCGCCCTTGTCCAGCGCCTCCATCGGCAGGCTGGGGCTGAGGTGGCAAATATCGATGCCGATGCCCGGTGCCTTGTGGCTGAGGCGGTCGAGCAGGCGCGGCATGCACACCAGCTCGACGTAGTCGGTGACGGCGATGCGAAAGCGCTGGCGGCTTTCGCCCGGCTCGAAGGCCTCGCCGGCGCTCAGGCTCTGCTCCAGCTGACGCAGCGCGCTGCGGATCGGCGCCTCCAGTGCCAGTGCCCGCGGCGTTGGCTGCATGCGCCGACCGATGCGCACCAACAGCGGGTCGTCGAGCAGCACGCGCAGGCGACCCAGCGCATTGCTCACCGCCGGCTGGCTCAGCGCCAGGTGTTCGGCGGCGCGCGAGACGTTCTGCTCGCGCAGCAGGGCGTCCAGTACGCGCAGCAGGTTGAGGTCGAAGTTGCTGAAATTCATCTACTGAATACGTCGTATCACAAGACTAAATTTCAAAAATAGTAACGGCTTGCTTATCGTGACCCAAGCTTTTCTGTTCGTGCACGAGAGGAACAACAATGAATAAAGTCGTCTCGCCGCCTCGCTGCGCCGCCGTGATCGGCGCCGGCACCATGGGCCGCGGTATCGTCATCAGCCTGGCCAATGCCGGCCTGCAGGTGCTGTGGTTGGATAACAACCCGCAGATGGTCGAGCAGGGCCTGGCGATGGCTGAGGAAACCTGGGCGCACAATGTCGCCAAGGGCCGTATCGATGCGGCCGAGGCCGCCGCGCGGCGCGCACGTATCGAGGCGGTGGACGGCTACGCGGCGCTGGCCGACGCTGACCTGGTTATCGAGGCGGTGTACGAGAATCTCGAACTCAAACAACGCATCTTCCGTGAGCTGGACGCGCTGATGAAGCCAGGCGCCATCCTAGCCAGCAACACCTCGGCGCTGGATGTCGACGCTATCGCTGCAGTCACCACGCGGCCAGAATCGGTGCTGGGTCTGCACTTCTTCAGCCCGGCGCACATCATGAAACTGCTGGAGATCGTCCGCGGCGGCAAGACCGCGCCAGCCGTGCTGCAGGCCGCTCAGGAGCTGGGCGCGCGCATGGGCAAGGTGGCGGTGGTGGCCGGCAACTGCCACGGCTTTATCGGCAACCGCATGCTGCACACCTACGTGCGCGAGGCGCGCATGCTGCTGCTCGAAGGCGCCTGGCCGCAGCAGGTGGACGCAGCGCTGCAGGGCTTCGGCTTCGCCATGGGGCCTTTTCGCATGTACGACGTGGTCGGCATTGACCTGGAGTGGCGTGCCCGTGAACTGGCCGGGGAGGGGCAGGATGATCCGGCGGTGCAGGTGGATAACCGTCTGTGCGAGTTGGGTCGCTTTGGCCAGAAGAGTGGCAAGGGCTATTACCGCTATGCGCCCGGCAGTCGCCAGGCCGAGCATGATCCTGTCGTCGACGGGCTGGTGCAGATGCAATCGGAACGCCTGGGCTTCACCCGCCGTGAGATCGGCAACGAGGAAATTCTCGAGCGCTGCCTGCTGGCACTGGTCAACGAAGGGGCGAAGATTCTCGAGGAGAACATTGCCGCCAATAGCCGCGATATCGATCTGGTCTATCTCAATGGCTACGGCTTTCCTGCCGAGCGCGGCGGACCAATGGCCTGGGCCGATGGCGAGGGCGTCGCTGCCATCCGTCAACGCCTGCTGCAGCTGAGCGAGCGTTTTGGCGGCCATTGGCAGCCGGCGGCGCTGATCGAACGCCTGGCCTCGGCCGGCAAGCAATTTTCCGACGTACAGGAGGGCCGGGTATGAGCTATCAGGCGCCATTGCGCGATATGCGTTTCGTGCTGCACGAACTGTTCGACGCTGCCGGTCACTGCGAGCGTCTGGGCAACGGCCTGGATCGCGAGCTGATCGACGGCGTGCTGGAGGAAGCTGCGGCCTTCGCCGCAGGCGAGGTCGCGCCGCTCAATCGCAACAGCGATGAGGAGGGCTGCCACCTGGAGAATGGTCAGGTCAGCACGCCCAAGGGCTTTGCCGAGGCCTACCGGCAATACGTGGACAACGGCTGGGCGAGCATGACCGGCCCGGTGGATTACGGCGGCCAGGGCTTTCCGCAACTGGTGGCCTTCGCCTTTCACGAGATGCTGATGGGCGCCTCGCTATCCTTCCGCGTCTACTCCGGGCTGACCGAGGGCGCTGTGCTGGCGCTGCACAAGCACGGCAGCGAAACGCTGAAGCAGCAGTACCTGGGCAAGCTGGTCAGCGGCCAGTGGACCGGCACCATGTGTCTGACCGAGCCGCAGGCCGGCACCGACCTGGCGTTGCTGCGTACCCGCGCCGAGCCGCAGGCCGACGGTAGCTACCGCGTCAGCGGCAGCAAGATCTTTATCAGTGGCGGCGAGCAGGACATCTCCGAAAACATCATCCATCTGGTGCTGGCGCGCCTGCCGGATGCGCCTGCTGGCGTGAAGGGCATTTCATTGCTGCTGGTGCCGAAATTTATCGCTGCCGCCGACGGCACACCGGGTGAACGCAACACGCTGTCGTGTGGCGCTATCGAGCACAAGATGGGCATCAAGGGCGCCTCCACCTGCGTGATGAACTTCGACGGTGCCACCGGCTGGCTGGTAGGCGAAGCCAACCAGGGCCTGGCCTGCATGTTCACCATGATGAACGACGCGCGCTTTCAGGTCGGCCTGCAGGGCTTGGGGATAGGCGAGGCAGCCTTCCAGGGTGCGCTGCGCTACGCCCGTGAGCGCCTGCAATCGCGGGGGCTGACAGGGGCGCAAGCGCCGGAAAAAGCGGCCGATCCGATTATCGTGCATCCCGATGTGCGACGCATGCTGCTGACGCAGAAGACCCTGGTCGAGGGCAGCCGCATGCTCGCCGCCTACACCGCGCGCCAGCTCGATCTGGAGCACGGCGCCGACACGGCCGAGGCACGCAAGGCGGCCGGCAAGCGCGCGGCGCTGCTGATCCCTATCGTCAAGGCGTTCTTCACCGACATCGGCCAGGAAGTGGCCAGCCATGGCGTGCAGGTCTATGGCGGGCATGGCTTCATCCGCGAGTGGGGTATGGAACAACTGATGCGCGACAGTCGCATCACCCAGCTCTACGAGGGCACCAACGGCATCCAGGCGCTGGACTATATCCGTCGTAAATTGCTCGGCGACGGTGGTGCGGAGTTGTCCGCACTGCAGGCCGAGTTCAGCCAGCTGTGCGATGCCGAGGCGGATCGACCGGCCCTGGCGCAGATGGCCAGCGTGGTGCAGGTCCGTCTGGGCGAATGGCGCGAGCTAAGCACAGAAGTGATTGCCGCCTGTCAGCGCGACCCGCAGGAGATCGGCGCTACTTCGGTGGATTTTCTCCAGTACTCGGCTTATGTGCTGCTCGCCGGTTTCTGGCTGCAAGCCGCGGCGCGGGCGCAGGATGCGCTGGAGTCGGGCAGCGGCGAGGCGGAGTTCTACCAGGCCAAGCTGCACAGCGCCGAGTTCTATCTGCGCCGTGTGCTGCCGCGCGCCAGTGCGCACCGCGAAGCCCTGCTGGGTGGGGCGGATTGTTTGATGGCCATGGATGAGGGCAGTTTCGCCTTTTAGCGCAGATGTCCGTAGGAGCCGGCTTGCCGGCGATGCCGGTTGTGATCGCCGGCAAGCCGGCTGCTACGGGCGCAGCGGTGTAGCCCGGATGCAATCCGGGGAAATTTGCCTGACCGGTCCCGGATTGCATCCGGGCTACAACAAGAGGAGCACCCCATGCATCCCTTCAGCTTCGCCACCACCGCGCAGATCCTTTGCGAATCCGGCGCCAGTCTGCGTCTGGCCGAACTCTGTCGCGAGCGCGGCGCCCGGCGCGTGCTGATCGTCACCGATCCCGGCATCACCCGCCTGGGCCTGCTGGAACCCTTGCTGCCGTGCTTCACCCGCGCCGGCATGGGCGTGCAGGTGTTCGACCAGGTGCTGGCCGACCCGCCCGAGGCCGTGGTGCTGGCCGCCGTGGCCCAGGCCCGTGAGCTGCAGGCGGAGCTGGTGGTCGGTTTCGGCGGCGGCAGCTCGATGGACGTGGCCAAGCTGGTGGCCTTGTTGGCGCATCCCGACTGCGGCCAGGCGCTAAGCGAGATCTATGGCGTGGGCAATGCCCGCGGTCGGCGCCTGCCACTGATCCAGGTGCCGACCACCGCCGGCACCGGCTCGGAGGTGACGCCGATCGCCATCGTCACCACCGGCGAGACCACCAAGATGGGCGTGGTTTCGCCGCTGCTGCTGCCGGATCTGGCTTTGCTCGATGCCGACCTGACCCTCGGCCTGCCAGCGGCGGTCACCGCGGCCACCGGCATCGACGCCATGGTGCATGCCATCGAGGCCTACACCAGCGCGCTGAAGAAGAACCCGCTTTCCGACCTGCTGGCGCGCGAAGCCCTGCGCCTGCTGGCGGCCAACCTCGATGAGGTAGTGCGCAACGGCAGCAACCGCGAGGCGCGCCAGGCCATGCTGCTCGGTGCCTGCCTGGCCGGACAGGCCTTCGCCAACGCGCCGGTGGCGGCGGTGCATGCGCTGGCCTATCCCCTGGGCGGGCATTTCCACATTCCTCATGGGCTGTCCAATGCCCTGGTGCTGCCGCAGGTGCTGGCGTTCAACGCACCGGCGGCCGCGCCGCTGTACGCCGAGCTGGCGCCACTGGTATTGGGCGAGCAGTTGCGGGCCGGCAGTGCGGCGGCGCAGACCGAGCAGTTGATCGAGGCCCTGGCCGGTTTCAGCCAGCGCAGCGGTCTGCCGACCCGGTTGCGCGACGCCGGAGTGAGCGAAGTCATGTTGCCCACGCTGGCGGCGGACGCCATGCTGCAGCAGCGCCTGTTGGTGAACAATCCGCGCGAGATGAACGAGCAGCAGGCGCTGGCCATTTACCAGGCTGCTTACTGATTCAGGTCGCGGCTAAAGCCCCTCGCACAGATCCGCAAGCTTTGTGGGAGGGGCTTTAGCCGCGATTCCAACCCAAGGATCATCGATGAACCAACCCCAACACCTGCGTGGCGACTACCGTCACTTCCAGCCGATCACCACGCGCTGGCACGACAACGACATCTACGGCCACGTCAACAACGTGACCTACTATAGCTACTTCGACAGTGCGGTGAATGCCTACCTGATCGCCGCAGGCGGCCTGGATATCCATGCCGGCGAGGTGGTCGGCTTCGTGGTCAGCTCAAGCTGCGATTACTTCGCCTCCATCGCCTTCCCCGATGCCATCGAGGTGGGCCTGCGCGTCGGCAAGCTGGGCAACAGTTCGGTGCAGTACGAGCTGGCGATCTTCAAGGTGGGCGAAGAGCAGGCCTGCGCCGCTGGGCGTTTCGTCCACGTGTTCGTGGATCGTGCGAGCAATCGTCCCGTAGCCATACCCGAGACCTTGCGTGCGGCGATGGCGGCATTGCGGGTGGATTGAAACTCGCGCCGGGTGCGCCGTGCGCACCTTCTGGCCCGGCCTGCTAGGCTGTGGGCAATTATCCGCCAGGGAGTGCCCATGTCCGATCTCGAGCGTGAGCAGGCGCAGCAGCGCGCCGCTCGCATCACCGCCTGCCGTGAGGAGCTGGACGAGCTGCGTCGCGAGCAGGTGCTGCAACTGAGCGAGGCGCAGGAACAGGCGGTCACCGCCCATCATCGGCAATTGCTGACCCATTACCGGCAGACTCTGGACATCGACGCCGATGCCCGCGCGCGCCAGCTATCGTTGGGCATGCGTCTGGCCTCGCTGTTCGGTGCGCTGGCGCTGGCGGCCGGGCTGTTTTTCCTGTTCTACCAGTTCTGGGGGCTGTTCGATGCTGCCGCTCAGGTCGCCATCCTCCTCGGCAGCAGCCTCGGCAGTCTGCTGCTGTGCTTTTGGCTACAGGCCCGCGACACCTCTGGCTATTACGCCAAGCTGGCCGCCGTGCTGGCGTTCGTCTGCTTCGTGCTGAACCTGTCGATGCTCGGGCA
This sequence comes from Pseudomonas alcaliphila JAB1, assembly GCF_001941865.1. Lineage (NCBI taxonomy): Bacteria > Pseudomonadati > Pseudomonadota > Gammaproteobacteria > Pseudomonadales > Pseudomonadaceae > Ectopseudomonas > Ectopseudomonas alcaliphila. The sequence continues at coordinate 397,014 of NZ_CP016162.1, forward strand.
GATCTTCAATATCACCCCGTCGGACAAGGCCCTTTTGCCCTGGGGAACGTTGGCGCTGCTATTGGCCTACCAGTGTCGCCAGCGGCTGTTGCTGGTGGTGGCGTTGCTCTGCTTCGGTCTGTTCGTCGCGGCTCGCCTGGGTGATTGGGCAGGCTGGCACTGGTGGTCGCTGGGCGAACGGCCGGAGTTGTTCATGCCGCTGGCGGCGCTGCTGCTCGTCCCGCAATGGCTCGATCAGCGGCGCTATGCGGGGTTCGCCGCCTGCTACCGAGTGGTTGGGTTGCTCTACCTCCTCGGCCCGGTGCTGGTGCTCTCCTACTGGGGCGGCGGCAGCTACCTCGCCTGGCCAACCGGCTGGATCGAGGCGTTCTACCAGACGCTCGGCTTCGTCCTCGCCGGGTTGACGATATGGCTCGGCATTCGCCGTGGCTGGGGCGAGGTAGTCAACACCGGTCTGGTCTTCGCGTTGATCATGCTCTTCGCCAAGCTGTTCGACTGGTGGTGGCAGTTGCTGCCGCGCTACCTGTTCTTCCTCCTGCTCGGGCTGATCGCCGTGCTGCTGCTGGTGATGCTGCAACGCTGGCGGCGCAGCGCGCCGGGAGGTGCGCAATGAAGCGGTCAGCTTGGCTTGCTCTCAGCGTGGTGCTGTTGAGCAATGCCGTCGCCCTAGGCGGCGTCTGGTACAACCGCAGCGGCGCGCCCGAGGCGCAGCTGCTGCTCAGCGAGCGCGAGCTGCAACGCGTCTACGGTGGCTGGTTGCGCGATGAGGACGATGGGGTGTTGCGTCTGCAACTGAGTTGGCAGCGCCCCGGTGATGGCTGGCAGTTGCCCTGGCTGGATGAGGCCAAGCTGCGCGAGCTGGGGTTCTCTGCCACGGATGAACGAGCCTTGAACAGGCAGGCAGCACGCGAAGCCTGGTTGGTGCTGGAGCTGGATGGGTCGTTGTACCGACGCCAGGTCGAACAGGCTCGCCAGGCACTGGTCGCTGCTCAAGCCGAATCGAATGCCAAGCCCGAGAGTGAGGTGTTGCGGCAGGAACGTGATGATCGCCAGCGTCGTTTGCACTTCGTCGAGCAGCAGACCAGCCGTCTGATGCTGGTGGATGCGGGCGTGGATGCGCAGGTACTGCGCCAGCGCTGGCCGGATCGGCAGCGCCAGGTATTACTGGCCGGAAGTATCGAGCCTTATCGCCATGGTGCTGAGGCCGGTTATGGCGCGACCATTCGCCTGGAAAATGATCGCCTGAGTGTTCCCCATGCTTATCGCGAGCTGGCGCGTGGCTGGGAGCGTAGTTATGAACAAACAGGGTTCAAGGCGCAGATCGAAGTGGCCTTCGGTCGTCGCCATGAACCCTGGGTGCTCAGCATCCGTCAGTGACGGCGCCAGTGCTTGTGGTGCTTCTTGTGTTTCTTGCCATGGTAGTGGCGGTGATGCTTGCCGCGACGGTCATCGTCATAGCTGGCATTGCCCATGTAGTTGCCCAGTGCGCCACCGGCGCCGCCACCGACTGCCGCACCGACCACGCCGCCGGTGTTGCCACCAACCTGCTGACCGACGACGTTGCCACCGGCTGCGCCCAGCGCGCCGCCAATGGCGGCTTCAGTACGGCTGCGACGGTCTGCACCGACCATGCTACCGGCTGCGCCGCCGAGACCCGCACCGACTGCAGCCCCGGTGTTGCCACCGACCTGCTGGCCAACCATCGCGCCTACTGCGCCGCCCAGGGCACCACCCAAACCGGCTTCGGTACTACCGGCAAAGGCGAAGCCGCCGCTGCTCAGGCCAAGGGAAAGAAAGAACAGTTGCAGAGACTTCATGGACACCTCGATCACAGGATTCGCCGGTCAATGGCGAGCGTTACGCCATTGACCGGTGATTTGTGCAGGAAGTTCCTGGCCGCCTGTCAGCTCGCTGCGCTACTACCCAGCAGATTGCCGCCGCTGGCGGCCTGCAGACGAATGGCGACGAACTTCGAAGTCGGTGTACTGCTGCCGACGCCGGCGCTTTCCAACGGCACCAGCGGGTTGGCCTCGGGGAAGTAGGCCGCGGCCTGGCCGGCCGGGATGTCGAAGGCGAGCAGGGTGAAACCGCTGACGCGGCGCTCGATGCCATCGTTCCACAGCGAGCGGATGTCCACCTTCTGCCCGGGCTTGAAGCCCAGGCGCAGGATGTCCGCCTCGTTAGCGAAGAGCACATCGCGCTGGCCGCGTACGCCGCGGTAGCGGTCGTCGAGGCCATACACCGTGGTGTTGTACTGGTCGTGCGAGCGCAGTGTCTGCAGGATCAGATCCGGCGTTTCACCGCTTTCGCGCACCTGCAGGGGCAGCAGGTCGGCGAGCAGGGCATTGGCCTTGAAGTTGGCCTTGCCGGACGCGGTCTTCCACTGCCGCGCGCCGGCCGAGTTGCCGAGGTAGAAACCGCCGGGGTGGGCGACGCGCTGGTTGAAGTCGTGGAAGCCGGGGATGGTATCGGCGATGAGTTCGCGGATGCGGTCGTAGTCGGCGATCAGTGCGTCCCAGTCCACCGGGTGGTTGCCCAGGGTGGCCTTGGCGATCCCGGCGACGATGGCCGGCTCCGAGCGCATCTCGCTGCCGGAAAGTGGTTCGAGCTGGCCGTAGGAAGCGTGGATCATGCTGAACGAGTCTTCCACCGTCACTGCCTGCGGGCCGCCGGCCTGGTGGTCGATATCGGTACGGCCGAGGCACGGCAGGATCAGCGCGTCACGGCCGACAGTGAGGTGGCTGCGGTTGAGCTTGGTGCTGATCTGCACGGTGAGGTCGCAGCTCTGCAGCGCCTTGTGCGTGCGCGGGCTGTCCGGCGTGGCCTGGGCGAAGTTGCCGCCGAGGCCGATGAACACCTTGGCCTGGCCGTCGATCATGGCGTTGATCGCCTCGACCGTGTTGTGGCCGTTCTCGCGCGGCACCTTGAACTGGAAGCGTTTTTCGAGGGCATCGAGCAGCGTCACCGGCGGGCGGTCGTTGATGCCCATGGTGCGGTCGCCCTGCACGTTGCTGTGGCCGCGCACCGGGCACAGGCCGGCGCCGGGGCGGCCGAGGTTGCCGCGCAGCAGTTGCAGGTTGACGATTTCCTGGATGGTGGCCACCGAGTGGTGGTGCTGGGTGATGCCCATGGCCCAGCAGATGATCACTCGCTCGGCGCGGCGGTACATGCGCGCAGCCTGTTCGATTTCCTGCAGGCTGAGGCCTGACTGGGCTTGCAGCGCCTCCCAGCTGCAATCGTCGAGCAACTGCAGATAGGCCTCGACGCCGTCGGTGTGCTCGGCGATGAAGGCATGATCGAACACTGCCGGTTCGCCCTTGGCCTGCGCCTCGCGCTCCCACAGCAGGAGGAACTTGGCGATGCCGCGCAGGGCGGCCATGTCGCCGCCCAGCGCCGGACGGAAGAACGCGGTGTTGAGTGGCTCGGAGCCGTTGGTGAGCATCTCCAGCGCGTGCTGCGGATGCTGGAAGCGCTCCAGGCCACGCTCCTTCAGCGGGTTGAAGCAGACCACCTGGGCGCCGCGTTTGACTGCCTCACGCAGCGGTTCGAGCATGCGCGGGTGGTTGGTGCCGGGGTTCTGGCCGAGCACGAAGATGGCGTCGGCATGTTCGAAGTCGGCGAAGGTCACGCTGCCCTTGCCGATCCCCACGCTCTGGCCGAGGGCGACGCCGCTGGCCTCGTGGCACATGTTCGAGCAGTCGGGGAAGTTGTTGGTACCGTAGGCGCGCACGAACAACTGGTAGAGAAACGCCGCCTCGTTGCTGGCCCGGCCGGAGGTGTAGAACTCGGCATGATCCGGGCTCGGCAGTGCCTTGAGGTGCTCGGCGATCAGGGCGAAGGCGTCATCCCAGCTGGTCTGCACGTAGCGATCGGTGCTGGCGTCGTAGCGCATCGGATGCGTCAGGCGACCCTGGTACTCGAGCCAGTAGTCACTCTGCTCGCGCAGTTGACTGACCGTGTAGCGGGCGAAGAAAGCTGGATCGACACGACGTTTGGTGGCTTCCCAGTTGACCGCCTTGGCGCCGTTCTCGCAGAACTTGATGTGACCGTCCTCGGGCGAATCGCCCCAGGCGCAGCCAGGGCAGTCGAAGCCACCGTTCTGGTTGGTCTTGAGCAGCGCGCGCAGGTTCTTGAACGGCTGTTTGCTGTCCAGCCAGAAACGGGTGACGGCATTCAGCGCGCCCCAACCGGCGGCCGGGCCGCTGTAGGGCTTGTAACGGGGATTGATGGGTTGCAGGCTCATGGTCGTTCTTCTTCGTCAGGCGCGGGGCTGTAGACCCGCGGCGTGCTGTGATGGGGCAGGTGGATCAGGTTGAGGCGGTGGCGCCGCGCCCAGTCCACGGTCAGGGCGGTGGGCGCGGACAGGCTCACCAGCGTGTCGATGCCGGCGCGTACCGCCTTGTGCAGCAACTCCAGGCTGCAGCGACTGGTGACCAGGGCAAAGCCACCCAGGGTGTCGATACGCTCGCGGGCGATGGCGCCGATCAGCTTGTCCAGCGCGTTATGGCGGCCGATGTCTTCGCGGCACAGACGAATCTCGCCGCTGGCGTCGATGAACAGGGCGGCATGCAGCGCGCCGCTGTGGCGTGCCAGTTGTTGTTGCTCACCGATGCGCTCGCGCAGCCCGGTCAGGTGTTCCAGTGGCGGCAACGCTGCGCCGGGCAGGGCGGTCAGGGCCGGTAGCGCCTGTTCCAGTGCATCCACGCCGCACAGGCCACAGCCACTGGTGCCGGCCATTTGCCGGCGTTGTTGCTTGAGCGCCCAAAAGGCGCGGCTGCTGACCTGTAGGCGCGCTTCGCGGCTGTCACCGAGGCCGCGCAACTGGATGTCATAGATGTCGTCGATGGACTGGATCAGGTCGTTACCGAGACTGAAACCGACGGCAAAATCTTCCAGATGATGGGGAGAAACCATCATCACGGCCTGGCTCAGGTCGTTGTAGCTGATTGCCAGGGCACATTCTTCGGCCAGTGCAGCGTGCTGCGCACGACCATCACCGAGTTCGGCGTAGGTGTAGGCACTGGCGATGTGCGACTGGGCGGCTGGCTTGGCCATCGAGGCGCGCTCTGTGACAGATTGACACAGCTAAGCCTAGGCCCATGGGCGAGGAGCGTCTAATCGTTGGCTTTGATGTGTTGATCGAGCAAATCTATCAAGCGTCCGCCAGCCACTCCCGTGCCTCTTCGAAGCAGGCTTGCGCGAGCGGTGAGGCAGGGGCGCTACGCCGCATGATCAGGCCCTGAGGTGCCAGGGTATGAGCCTCCTCGATGGGCAGAAGGCGCAGGTGACCGTCGGTCGGCGCACCATCCGCCGGCAGCGGCATGACGCTGCAGCACAGGCCGGCGCTGACCGCTTGAGTCAGGTGATGCACGGCATCGGCCTCCAGGCGAACCTGCGGGCTCAGGCCGCGCGCACGGAAGCTGTGATCGATGGACTGGCGAAAGTGCATGCCGGTGGAGAGCAGGCCCAGGGGCAGGTTGGCCAACTGCTCCCAGCGCAGGCTGCTGCTGACGAAGTGGAAGTGGCGCTGATCGTAGAGCAGGCCCATGCGTGCTTCGGCCAGCTCCAGGCTGGCGAAGTGCTCGCGGTCGAGTCGGTCGAGATAGGACAGGCCCAGGTCGAGCTGATTACGTACCAGGCCCTCCAGAATCTGATCGCTGCTCAGGGCGTGCAACTGAAAGCGCAGCCCAGGGTGACGCTCGGCGAACAAACTGATCAGGCGCATGGGGTCGAAACTGGCCAGCGGCACCACGCCCAGGCGCAGGGTACCCACCAGATGTCCACGGCAGGCGGCTGCCTCTGCGAGCAGGCCATCCTGCGCGGCCAGCAGGCTGCGTGCCCAGGCCAGGATGCGCTCACCTTCGGCGCTGAAGCCCTCGAAACGCTGGCCACGGCGCACCAGCTCCAGGCCCAGTTCGTCTTCCAGCTGGCGCAGGCGCATGGACAGCGTCGGCTGGGTCACGTGGCAACGTGCAGCGGCCTGACCGAAGTGGCGGGTCTCGTCGAGGGCGACGAGAAATTTCAGCTGCTTTATGTCCATGGGAGCTCCTGGTTTGCCCGGATTCTAATGCGCGAATGCTAATCAGGGGTGTTTCTTGAACTAGACTTTGCTCTCCGGGCGAATTGCCCGGTCATTCACAAGGAACGAGAGGAATCGCCATGAGTCTGTTTGCCTTTGTCAAAGACGCCGGGGTCAAGCTCTGGGAGTCGCTGGTGGGTCAGGAGGCGCAGGCCGCCGAATCACTCAAGGACCACGTTAGCAAGGTTGGCCTGGGTAACCCGAACATCGAGGTCAGTGTCGAAGGTGACAAGGTCATCGCCCGTGGCGAAGTGGCCAGCCAGGAAGAGAAGGAAAAGATCCTCCTGGCGCTGGGCAACGTTGCCGGTGTCAGTGAAGTCGATGACCAGATCAGCGTGACCACGCCCGCCCCCGCAGCGCGCTTCGTTACAGTGAAGAAGGGCGACACGTTGAGCGCCATTGCCAAGGCCGAATACGGCAATGCCAATGCCTACATGAAGATATTCGAGGCCAACAAGCCGATGCTCAGTCACCCGGACAAGATCTATCCGGGGCAGGTATTGCGCATTCCCGAATAAATCCGCGCTTAGGTGCTGCGGGGGGCGCTTGGCCTTGCCGGCGATCATCATCCGGGATCGCCGGCAAGCCGGCTCCTACAGCGAGGGCGTCGCAGGCAGCCCCAGCACCAACTCCTGATAATCCTCCACTGCGGCGAACTCCTCGGTGTCCTTCGGCCCTGCCTGGCTGTCCGGCTGGCGCACGGCAAGCAGATGGGCAACACCGAACCGGCCGGCGCTGCGCAGGATCGGCAGGCTGTCGTCGATGAACAGGCTGCGCGCCGGGTCGAAGTCGACGTCCTGGCGCAGGGCGAACCAGAACTGTTGATCTTCCTTGGGGAAGCCATAATCGTGAGAGCTGATCAGGCGTTCGAACCAGGGTGCCAGCTCGACGCGTTCCAGTTTCAGTGACAGTGAGTCGCGGTGCGCGTTGGTGATCAGCACCACGCGCTTGCCAGCTTCGCGCAGGGCGCGCAGAAACAGCTCGGCATCCGCGCGCAGGGCGATCAGGTGGGCGACCTCGCGCTTGAGGTCACGGATCGACAGCCGCAGCTCGCGGCTCCAGAAGTCGGTGCAGTACCAGTTCAGCGTACCGGCATGCTGGCGAAACAGCGGCAGCAGCTCGGCCTCGGCCAGCGCCAGGCTGAGGCCGTGGTGCTCGGCGTAGCGCTGCGGCAGGTGGGTGAGCCAGAAGTGGTTGTCGAAGTGCAGGTCGAGCAGGGTGCCGTCCATATCCAGCAGGACGGTGTCGATCTGGTGCCAGGGCAGTGGGGGCATGGGGTCGTCTTGCGCTCGAAGGTCGTGAATCTGCCGGCCTGCGTCGCGAACGTGCAATCTGCGCCGGGGATAATCGGAAAAGCCGCGGTATGATAACCCGCCAGGTCACGCTAGCAGGCCGTTGAAAACGTCGGCGAGGCAGGCAAGACAAGGCAAAAACGGCCGAAAAAGCGGAGTTTACGATTGTAAATGAGCATTTTGAGGGCGTTTTTAACGCAGTATTGCCAACGCAGGTAGTTTTCAACGACCTGCTAAGGAGTCGTTCCATGCGTCAAAAACCCACGGTTCTCGCCCGTGAAATAGTCGCCAGCAGCCGTCTGTTCCGCGTCGAGGAGCTGCAGCTGCGTTTTTCCAATGGCGTCGAGCGGACCTACGAGCGTCTGGTGGGCAAGGGCGTCGGCTACGGTGCGGTGATGGTGGTGGCGATGCTCGATGCCGAGCACGCGGTGTTGATCGAGGAATACTGCGGCGGCACCGATGACTACCAGCTGTCGCTGCCCAAGGGCCTGATCGAGCCGGGTGAGGACGTGCTGGTCGCCGCCAATCGCGAGCTCAAGGAAGAAGCCGGGTTCGGCGCGCACGAGCTGGAGTACATCACCGAGCTGAGCCTGTCGCCCGGCTATATGAGCCAGAAGATTCAGGTGGTACTGGCGCGCAATCTCTACGAGGAACGCCTGCCCGGTGACGAGCCCGAGCCGATGCGGGTCGACCGCATCAGCCTGCGCGAGTTGTCCAGCCTGGTCCAGCACGAGCAGTTCAGCGAAGGGCGTGCCCTGGCGGCGCTGTACTTGGTGCGCGATCTGCTGACCCAGCGCGGGGAGTTCAGCCTGTGAGCCATCCCTATATTCCCCGGGTGATCGAACTGGTGCGCGAAGCCGGCGCGGCGACTCTGCCTTACTGGCGCAGCGACGTGGCCGTGATGGAGAAGGCCGATGCCTCGCCGGTGACCGCTGCCGATCTGGCCGCGCATCACATTCTGCTCGATGGCCTGCAGGCGCTGGCGCCGGACGTGCCGGTGCTATCGGAAGAGGCTGCTGATATCCCGCTGGCCGAGCGCGCCGCCTGGACGCGCTGGTGGTTGGTCGATCCGCTCGATGGCACCAAGGAATTTATCGCCGGCTCCGAAGAGTTTACCGTCAATGTCGCGCTGATCGAGCGTGGCCGCGTGGTCTTTGGCGTGGTCGGCATTCCCGCCAATGGCCGCTGCTACTACGGTGGCGCGGGGCTGGGTGCCTGGCGCAGCGAGGTGCCAGGCAGCGAGCAGTTGATCAGCGTGCGTCTGGCGCCCGCGCAAGGGTTCACCCTGGTGGCCAGCAAGCGTCATTCCAGCCCGGCGCAGGAAACCTTGCTCGCGGGCCTGGCTGCCCGTTTCGGTGAGCCGGCGCTGGCCAATATCGGCAGTTCGCTGAAGTTCTGCCTGCTGGCCGAAGGCAATGCCGACTGCTATCCGCGCCTGGCGCCCACCTCGCAGTGGGATACCGCTGCCGCGCAGGGCGTGCTGGAAGGGGCGGGTGGCGAGGTGCTGAATCTGGCCGGTGAAGTGCTCACCTACGAGGCGCGCGAATCCTTTCTTAATCCGTCGTTCCTCGCCTTACCGGCTGCAGCCGAGTGGCGTGGCGAGCTGATCGAGCTGGCGCGCAACCTGCAGCGGTGACGCTTTACCTGTAGGAGCGAGCTCTGCTCGCGAACCCTGGCGATCCAGAAGCTTCGCGAGCAGAGCTCGCTCCTACGGATTTGTGCGTCGTTGGTGCTGTGCTCAATCGAGCATATCGCTGTAGCGCGCGTCCTTCTTGAACACCAGTGGCTGGTCGAAGCCCGGCACCTTCACTTCTTCGGTGGTGATGGAGATCGCCTGGTCGTCGATCATGTCGTTGCCGAAGTTGTAGATGATGTCCAGCTTGCCTTGCAGCGCCTGCTGGTCATAGGCGGCTGCGGCGGCACGGGTGCTCTCGCGGCGCGCCAGGTAGGCGTCGAAGGCGGCCTGGCCATGACGCTTGCGCAGCATGCGCTCGGTCACGTGCGGGGCCAGCACCAGGGCGCTGGCGTTGTTGCCGCCAAAGCCCTTGGAGTTGATGAAGGCCACGTCCAGCGCCTGCTCACCCACTTTACGATCGATGGTGGACAGGCTCAGGTGATCCTGATGCACGTCGGCGGCGACGGCGTCGATGGTCTTGATGCCGGGCACGATGCCGTACTTGAAGGCACCGAGGGCGCCGATCACCTGGTCGCCGCTGGCGGTGGCCAGAGAATGACCGACGAAGGCCTTCACCGCGGTGACCGGCCATTGTTCTATGCCAAAGGCGCTGGCGACGCGGTCGAGAATCTCCGACTCGGTGACGCGGTTGGCCGGGGTGCTGGAGCCGTGGGCATGGACGAAGCTGCGGCTACGCACGGCGTCCAGGCCGAGCAGTTGCACGGCGCTGGCCACGGCCTTGGCCACGGTCAGGTAGTTGCCCGGGCCGGGAGCGGAGATGGACTTCTTGAAACCATCGGCGTTGATGAACACGTCCGGCACGGCGCCGTGAATGTCGGCACCCAGTTCCAGGGCCAGCTCGTCGTCCATCAGCACCACGAACTGGCAGGCCTCGGCCAGGGTGAAGCCGCAGTTGTCGCCGAACGGGCGGCTGGCGCGGCGGAAATCCACCTCGCTCTTGCCCTCGATCTGGCGCAGGCCTTCTTCGGTGGCCAGTGCGCCCATGGCGCCGTAACCCTCGATGCATTCCTGGTTGATCGGCGCCTCGCTGCTGCCAACGATCACCACGCGCGCCTTGCCTGAGGCGATCTGCTCGATGCCCTTCTGCAGGTTGTAAAGGAAGGTGGCGCAGGCGCCGGTGATGCTGCCGGTTGTGCCGACGCTGCCGAGCACATAGGCGTTGATGAAGTCCGCCGGCATGGTATTGAGGCCCAGGGCCAGTTGCTTGGCGGTGACGCGACCGCCTTTGAGGCGCGACTGCATCATGCCGCCGAAGCCGTTTTCGTCGAGCTGGCTCATGATGCAACTGGCGAACACGGCGATTTCATCCGGTGCGACATGCTGGACGATGCGCTGCCAGTCGATGCCTACCGAGCGCAGCGCGTCGGTGACGCCGACCACGGTCATGGCCAGGCCGCGCGGGTGGAAGCGCGAATTGTACAGCTCGCTCGGCTCGAAGCCGGTGGGCAACTGGCCGGCGGATTTCACTGCCAGCGGGCGATAGCTGTCGACCTTGAATTCGCAACTGTCATGCAGGGTGACGCGTACTTCGTTGCCTTCGAGCTCTTCGACCGACCAATTGGCCGGTAGTGGCTCGGGCAATTGCTTGCGCTGGGTGATGAAGCTCAGGCTGGCGCCATTGGCGGGGGCGACGCTGATGCTCTTCTGCCAGTGGGCTGCGTCCGGGTCGAGGTGCTGCTTCTCGAGGCGGCGCACCAGGGTGCCGGCCAGAATTTCCTTGGCGTAGCGGCTTTCGATCTCGGCGAGGCTCAGCGCTTGGCCGTCCTGGTTCTGGTACTGGCCATCGACCACGCGCACCAGTTTCATCATCTGTGCCAGGCCGGCCAGGGTTTCCTGGCGCGCCTGGGGTTCCAGCGACTCCTGCACAGTGCGACGGAAACCATGGTGGAAGGAGCTGCGCCCGGCTGCGTTGTAACCCCCAAAACCCACGATCACAGGTAAGCGCGACATAAATCAAAAGCTCCTGAACAAGGCCAGCGCGACGCCGGGCCGGCGCATCTGGGCGCGAGCAGGGTCATAGGGCGGTGGCATTTGGAAAATTTCGGCTGCCTAACCTGACGTGAATCATGACCATCGAGTCACTCATTCGTCCAATGTCGTGGCGAGCGCAAGGCGTGTCGTGGGTGGGAAGGTCGTCGTCGGGACGTAGGGTGCGCCGTGCGCACCAGCTGTGGAAGACCGTGGTGCGCGGGGCATACAGGAAAGCGAGCCCGCCGTATGGCGGGCTCGCATGGCGCTCAGCCCTGGTAGCTGATATGCCCGTCGACCAGCGTGTAGCGCACCGCGCCGGGCAGGCAATGGCCAAGGAAGGGGCAGTTGCTGCCCTTGGAGTACCACTGTTCACCGGCGACGGTCGAAGCTTGCGCATCGAACAGCACGATATCGGCAGCGCCGCCGACGCGCAGCGAGCCGGCCGGCAGGCGCAGTGCGGTGGCCGGGCCGCTGGACAGGCGTGCCAGCAGCGTCGGCAGATCCAGCAGGCCGTCCTGCACCAGACTCATGGCCAGCGGCAGTAGCAACTGCACGCTGCTGATGCCCGGCTCGGTCGCGGCGAAGGGCGCCAGCTTGGCGTCGCGCTCGTGCGGCTGGTGGTGGCTGGCGATGGCGCTGATGACCCCGGCCTTCACCGCTTCGCGCAGACCATCGCGGTCGGCAGGCGAGCGCAGCGGCGGCTGCACATGGTAGAGACTGGAGAAGTCGATCAGCGCCTCGTCGGTGAGGATCAGCTGGTACAGCGCCACATCGGCGGTCACCGGCAGGCCGCGGGCCTGGGCGTTGGCGATGAGTTCGGCGCCACGGGCGCTGGTGATCTGGCTGAAGTGCGCGCGCACGCCGCTCTGTTCCACCAGCAGCAGGTCGCGGGCCAGGGCCACGGTTTCGGCGGTTTCCGGGATGCCGGCCAGGCCGAGGAAGCTGGCGGTCGGGCCCTCATGGGCCAGGCCGCCTTCGGCCAGATCAAAGTCCTGCGAATGGAAGATCACCTGCAGGTCGAAGGTGGCCGCATATTCCAGTGCACGGCGCAGGGTGCGGCTGCTGCGGAAGTTGTCCAGGCCGTTGCCGAAGGCGACGCAGCCGGCATCGCGCAGGGCGACCAGTTCGGCCAGCTGCTCGCCGGCCAGCCCCTTGCTCAGCGCGCCAATTGGGAAGACCTTGGTGTGCCCGGCTTCACGGGCGCGGTCGAGAATCAGCTCGGCCACGGCCGAAGTATCCAGTACCGGCTTGGTGAAGGGGGGGCAGCACAGACTGGTGACGCCGCCGGCCGCTGCGGCCAGGGTTTCCGTGGCGATGCTGCCCTTGCGGCTATAGCCCGGCTCGCGCAGGGCCACCGACAGGTCGACCAGACCGGGGGCGGCGATCAGGTCCTGAGCGTCGAGGGTCTGATCGGCGACGAAGCCAGTGGGCGCCTGACCAGTGGCGACCAGCTTGCCGCCATCGATATAGAGGTCGCTGACCTGATCCAGGCCGCTGGCCGGGTCGATCACGCGGGCGCCGAGGATTGCGGTACGCATCAGTTGGCCTCCTCGGCATTGAGTTGACGCTGGGCGTTCTGCCCGCTCATGGCCATCGACAGCACGGCCATGCGGATGGCGATGCCGTAGGTGACCTGATTGAGGATCACCGACTGCGGGCCGTCGGCCACCGCCGACTCGATCTCCACACCACGGTTGATCGGGCCCGGGTGCATGACCAGAGCATCCGGCTTGGCCAGCTTGAGGCGTTGTTCGGTAAGGCCGAACAGGCGGTAGAACTCACCCTCGCTGGGCAGCAGGCCGCCCTGCATGCGCTCGCGCTGCAGGCGCAGCATGATCACCACGTCGACGTCCTTGAGGCCTTCGTTGGCGTCGCTGAACACGCGCACGCCGTAGCTTTGCTCCAGGCCGATGGGCAGCAGGGTCTTCGGCGCGATCACGCGAATATCCGGGCAACCCAGGGTTTTCAGCGCCAGCATGTTCGAGCGCGCTACCCGTGAGTGCAGGATGTCGCCGACGATGGCCACCGACAGATTCTCGAAGTCGCCCTTGTGGCGGCGAATGGTGAGCATGTCGAGCATGCCTTGGGTCGGGTGCGCGTGACGGCCGTCGCCGCCGTTGATGATCGCCAGGTTCGGGCACACGTGCTCGGCGATGAAGTGCGCGGCGCCGGAGTCGGCATGGCGCACGACGAAGATGTCGGCGGCCATGGCCTCGAGGTTGCGCAGGGTGTCGAACAGCGTCTCGCCCTTGCTGGTCGAGCTGGTCGATACGTTGAGGCTGATGACGTCGGCCGACAGGCGCTGGGCGGCCAGCTCGAAGGTGGTGCGGGTACGCGTGGAGTTCTCGAAGAACACGTTGCACACGGTCTTGCCGCGCAGCAGCGGGACTTTCTTCACCGCACGCGCGCCAACTTCGAGGAAGGAGTCGGCGGTGTCGAGGATTTCGGTCAACAGCGCGCGGGGCAGGCCGTCGAGTGAGAGGAAGTGGCGCAGCTGACCTTGGTCGTTCAGCTGCAGCGGGCGCTTGGCGGCGAGTGGCGTCATCGCGGGGAGTCTCAGTTGGCGAGCGTCTGGAGTTCGAGGGTCAGCGGCGTGGGGCCGGACAATTTTACCCGCGCGTTGGCCGCCAGCGACAGGGTGGCGCCGACTACGTCGGGGCGAATCGGCAGCTCGCGGGCGTTTAGGTCGAGCAGGCTGACCAGGGTCACGCTGGCCGGACGACCGTAGTCGAACAGCTCGTTCAGCGCTGCACGGATGGTGCGGCCGCTCATCAGCACATCGTCGATCAGCACCAGGTGCTGGCCTTCGATTTCGAACGGCAGCTCGGAGGGCTGCACCTGTGGGTGCAGGCCGTTCTGGGTGAAATCATCGCGGTAGAAGGACACGTCGAGCACGCCCAGCGCGTCATTGCGCCCCAGGGCGGCGAGCAGGGCCTGGGCGACCCAGACGCCGCCGGTGCGGATGCCGATGAAACGCGGCTCGCTGATCTGGCGCTGGTTCAGGTGCTGGGTCAGGGCGCTGGCCATGGCCGGCAGCAGGTCGTTGGGGTTCGGTAGCATGGCGAAACTCCTTGGTGCGGGCCGACTCGCTCAGCCCGGACAGTTTTCCTCTAGCCAGCCTTGCAACAGCAGGGCGGCGGCGATGGCATCGACCGGGCGTTCGCGGTAGCCGCCGCTCTGGCCTTCGCGCAGGCGCTGGCCCTTGGCCTCGAAGGTGGTCAGGCGCTCGTCATGGGTGTAGGCCGGCAGGTTGAAGCGGCCATTGAGGCGACGGGCGAATTTCTCGGCGCGGGCGCTCATCTCGCTGGGCGTGCCGTCCATGTTCAGCGGCAGGCCGACCACCACGGCGTCCGGCTGCCATTCCTTGATCAGCGCCTCGACGCGGCTCCAGTCCGGTACCCCGTTCTGTGCCTTGAGTATGCAGAGTTCGCGGGCCTGGCCAGTGATCACCTGGCCGACGGCGACGCCGATCTGCTTGGTGCCGTAGTCGAAGCCCAGCAACAGGCGCAGTGGCTTGTCACTCATCAGGCGTGTCCGACCTGTGAAGTCAGCAGGCTGAGGTTGACTCCCAGACGCGCCGCTGCGGCATTGAGGCGTTGATCGAACGGCAGGTCGAAAAGAATGCTGCTGTCGGCGGGGCAGGTCAGCCAGGCGTTCTCGGACAGTTCGGCTTCCAGTTGCCCGGCATCCCAGCCGGCGTAGCCGAGGGTGATCAGGTAGCGATCCGGGCCACTGCCGTCGGCGATGGCGAACAATACGTCTTGCGAAGTCGACAGGCCCAGCTCGCCCAACTCCAGGGTTGCCTGAAACTGCGGGCCGGCGGGGTGCAGAACGAAACCGCGGTCGATCTGTACCGGGCCGCCGGCGAAGATCGGCAGACTGTGGCACAGCGCTGCCGGTTCTTCGTCAGGGCGCAATTGCTCCAGCACATCGGCCAGATTCAGGCCATTGGGCTTGTTGATCACCAGGCCCATCGCGCCCTGCTCGTTGTGCTCGACCAGGTAGGTGACGGTTTGCGCGAAATGCGGATCGGCCATGTGCGGCATGGCGATCAGGAAATGGTGCTTGAGCGAAGTGGGGGCTGAAGTCTTCATGATGGGTAGTTTGAAGCGGCAAGCTGCAAGCCACAAGTTGCAAGTAAAAGCGAGAAGCCTGGTGGGCGAGGGTGGCTTTTCTTGAAGCTTGTGGCTTGTAGCTGCTCTTTCAGTTGCTCGACAGCCGATCACCGCGCTCGAAGCGCCAGGTGCGGATGATCTCCAGGCGGTCGATATCGGCCAGGTCGCCGGTGAAGGGCGCATAGGGCGCGGCCAGGCGCACGATGCGTTGCGCGGCCTGGTCGAGCACGGCCTGGCCGGAGGATTCCAGCACCTGCACTTCGTACAGCGAGCCGTCGCGATTGATCGATACCAGCAGGCGCAGACTGCCGTAGATGCGCTGGCGACGGGCGTCGTCGGGGTAATTGAGGTTACCGATGCGCTCGACCTTCTTGCGCCACTCGTCCTTGTACCAGGCGCCCTTGTCGCGCATGGTCGAGGCGGCGTTGAGGCGGTGGATCTTCGGCCGTTTGGCATAGGCCTGAACTTCCTGTGCCAGCTCGGCTTCCAGGCTGGCGATCTCTGCGGACAGCTGAGCGGAATCGAAGACCGGCGCCGGGCGCGTTTCCGGAACCGGTTTGGCTTCTTCGCGTTTGACCGGGGTTTTCTGCTGCTGCGGTGCGCGCGTGGCGACCGCGGCCTTGGGCGCTTCCTGCTTGGTGGCGGGCTGCTGCGGGGTCGCGGGTGGCGTCACCTTGCGTACCTCGCTGTCCTGGAAGGGCGCCTGTTCGGTGGTCTTGGGGGCTGCGGCGTGTTCCAGCGTGCCGCTGCCCTGCTGGTTGTCCTGCGCCAGGAAATCCGCTTCCTTGGGCTTTTCTTCGCTCTTGAAGGTCGAGAGAGTGATTTCCAGCGTCTTGCTGATTTCCGGCGGCGACTCCAGGGTGAAGCCGATGCCGAGGATCAGTGCCGCGTGCAGCGCTGCCGCGAGAAACAGGGTGAATCCCAGGCGGTCCGCCGGTCGGGCGGTGGCGGAGGAGGCGGTCTGTGGGGAGGCGGCTGCGTTCATCGCGTATCGGGTCTGCTTTCGAATGCCGCGCAGTCTGCCGGGTAGCAGTAGGCGCCTGCAAGTTGCAGGCGCCAGGCTGCCACCTGCGTCAAGCTTTTAACCCGCGCTTGCGCGCAATGCAGTCCATCAGTTGTTCGCCGATTCGGGTGTCGAACGCGGCATCGATCTCGCGGATACAGGTCGGGCTGGTGACGTTGATTTCTGTCAGATGATCGCCAATCACATCGAGTCCCACGAAGATCAGCCCTTTTTCGCGTAGGGTAGGGCCGACTGCTGCGGCAATTTCGCGATCGCGTTCGGTCAGCGGTCGCGCCTCGCCACGGCCGCCGGCGGCCAGGTTGCCGCGGGTCTCCCCGGCGGCCGGAATGCGTGCCAGGCAATAGGGTACCGGTTCCCCGTCTATCATCAGGATGCGTTTGTCGCCGTCCTTGATAGCCGGCAGGTAGGCCTGCACCATGATCTGCTGGTGGCCGTGCAGGGTCAGGGTTTCCAGAATCACCGAGAGATTCGGATCGCCTTCGCGGTGGCGAAATATCTGCGATCCACCCATACCATCAAGGGGTTTGAGAATGATGTCACGGTGCTCATCGGCAAACTGGCGCACAATGTCGGGACGCCGGCTTACCAGAGTCGCTGGTGTGTATTGGGGAAACTGGGTGGCGAAGAACTTTTCATTGCAGTCGCGCAGACTCTGCGGCCGATTGACCACCAGTACGCCGTCGTTCTCGGCCTGCTCAAGCAGGTAGGTGGAGTAGACGAATTCGTTATCGAAGGGCGGGTCCTTGCGCATCAGGATCACGTCCAGTTCGGCGAGCGGCGTGTCCTGTTCCGTACCAAGGGTGAACCAGCGCTGCGGATCATTGAACACTTCCAGAGAACGCAGGCGGGCACGGGCCTGGCCGCGAACCTGATAGAGATCCTGCTGCTCCATGTAGAACAGCGACCAGCCGCGTGCTTGAGCGGCCAGCAACATGGCCAGCGAGCTGTCCTTCTTGAAGGAGATGCTGGCAATAGGATCCATGACGATCCCGAGGCGAAGGCTCATGGGGGATAAACTCCGTGGGATAAGGGCGAAGGCCGGGCTGGCCGCGCCGAACAATGGCTGTCAGGGTGGCGCCGGCCGGGCCGCGCGGTCAAGGGTGGAGCTGCCCTGGCAGGCTTATAGATTGCATCTGGAGAGTGTGCTAAAAAGGCCCGACGATTGGGTCAAGCCCCATCGAAGACTGGGCCTCAGGCATACTGATAACGCAAATATAACGACTCACCGAGGCGATGGTAGGGCGAACATGGAACAGCATACCGAGGGTTTGAAAGTGATGGTGATCGACGATTCGAAAACGATTCGTCGCACCGCTGAAACTCTGCTGAAAAAAGTGGGTTGTGATGTCATCACTGCGGTCGATGGCTTCGATGCCCTGGCCAAGATTGCCGACACGCATCCCAGCATCATCTTTGTCGACATCATGATGCCGCGTCTCGATGGGTATCAGACCTGTGCCCTGATCAAGAACAACAGTGCTTTCAAGTCCACGCCAGTGATCATGCTGTCCTCCAAGGACGGTCTGTTCGACAAGGCCAAGGGACGCATCGTCGGCTCCGATCAGTACCTGACCAAGCCTTTCAGCAAGGAAGAGCTGCTCGGTGCCATCAAGGCTCACGTGCCCGACTTCACCCCGGTGGAACAAGCCTCCTGACGTTCCGGCCTGACCGCCGTACGCCACTTCTGTATTGGGAAACACCATGGCTCGAATTCTGATTGTTGATGACTCCCCGACCGAGATGTACAAGCTGACCGCCATGCTGGAAAAACATGGGCATCAGGTACTCAAGGCGGAAAACGGCGCTGACGGCGTGGCTCTGGCTCGCCAGGAAAAGCCCGACGCGGTGCTGATGGACATCGTCATGCCCGGCCTCAACGGCTTTCAGGCGACCCGTCAGTTGACCAAGGACGCCGAGACCAGCCACATCCCGGTGATCATCGTCACCACCAAGGATCAGGAAACCGACAAGGTCTGGGGCAAGCGCCAAGGCGCCAAGGACTACCTGACCAAGCCGATCGACGAAGATACCTTGCTGAAGACCCTCAATGCGGTACTGGCCGGCTGATGCCGTGCTGTCCGTGTACTAAATAAAAAGAAGGCCAAGGCTGGCATGTCCGCGCAGACTCCTTTCCAGATTCTCCTTGAGATTGACCAGCGCTGCCGGGTCTTGGCGGCTGGCCTGCCGTCGCAACAGGCGGCGGTGCAGAGCTGGAGCGGCATCGGCTTTCGCATGGGCGAGCGATTCTTCGTCGCGCCGATGGGGGAAGTGGGAGAGGTGCTGCACGAGCCGCGCTATACCCTGCTGCCGGGTGTGAAGGGCTGGGTCAAAGGGGTGGCCAACGTGCGTGGCCGCCTGCTGCCGATCATGGACCTGTGCGGGTTCTTCGGTAACGAACTGTCGCCGCTGCGCAAGCTGCGGCGAGTGCTGGTGGTGGACCACCAGGAGATCTTCGCTGGCCTTACCGTCGACGAGGTTTTCGGCATGCAACATTTTCCCGTGGATGCATTTTCCGAGCAGTTGCCGCCTCTCGAGGCGAGCATTGCGCCGTTTATCCACGGAGTCTTTCAACGAGAACAACCCTGGTTGGTGTTCAGCCCTCATGCGCTGACCACCAATCCGGGTTTTCTCGATGTGTCCTATCAGTAGATTTTCGGTTGGGCCGGCTTTGCCGGCTCTTTGGCGTTACATGGGAACCGTAGTGCGGTCGGTCCAGGCGGGGGCCAGATAATGAAAAAACTAAATGCAGGCAATTTGTTGGCGGGGGCACGGAGCAGTACGCTGATCGCAGCGCTGTTCGTCGTGCTTATCGTTTCCATCGTGCTGTTGTTCGCGAACTTCGCCTACATCAACACCCAGTCCAACTACGACACCGAGTACATCAGCCACTCCGGTGAGCTGCGCGTACTGTCCCAGCGTATCGCCAACAACGCCACTGAGGCTGCGGCGGGCAAGGCAGAGGCATTCGGCCTGCTGCGTGCAGCGCGTAACGACTTCCAGCGGCGCTGGAGTTACCTGACCGATGGTGATGCCAATACCGGCTTGCCTCCGGCACCTTCTTCGGTGCAAGCGCAGATGGCTGCGGTGCAGCAGGACTGGGACAGCCTGCGGCAGAACACCGACGCCATTATTGCCAGTGAGCAGACCGTACTGTCGCTGCACCAGGTAGCCGCCACCCTGGCGGAAACCATTCCGCAATTGCAGGTCGAGTACGAAGAAGTGGTCGACATCCTGCTGGAAAGCGGTGCACCGGCTGCTCAGGTCTCTGTGGCCCAGCGTCAGTCGCTGCTGGCCGAGCGTATTCTCGGCTCGGTGAACAAGGTACTGGCCGGTGACGAAGACTCGGTACAGGCCGCCGACATGTTCGGTCGTGATGCCAGCCTGTTCGGTCGCGTACTGGCCGCCATGCTCGAAGGCAACGCGGCGATGGAAATCAGCCAGGTGACCGACGAGGAAGCTCTCGAGCGTCTGGCCGAGATTTCCGAGCTGTTCGAATTCGTATCCGGTTCGGTGGACGAGATTCTCGAGACCTCGCCAGAACTGTTCCAGGTGCGTGAATCGGCCAGCTCCATCTTCACCGTTTCGCAGACCCTGCTGGACAAGGCGTCCGAACTGGCCGTCGGTTTCGAAGACCTGGCCTCGGGCCGTGCCATCAATACTCTGTTCGGCTACGTGCTGGGTGCCCTGGCGCTGGGTTCGATCATCCTCATCGGTCTGGTGATGGTGCGTGAGACCAACCGTCGTCTGGCCGAGACCGCCGAGAAGAACGAACGTAACCAGGCGGCGATTCTGCGTCTGCTCGACGAAATCGCCGACCTCGCCGACGGTGACCTGACCGTGGCCGCGACGGTAACCGAAGACTTCACCGGTGCCATCGCCGACTCCATCAACTACTCCATCGACCAGTTGCGTGACCTGGTAGCCACCATCAACCTGACCGCCGTTCAGGTAGCCGGTGCTGCGCAGGAAACCCAGGCCACGGCGATGCACCTGGCCGAAGCTTCCGAGCACCAGGCGCAGGAAATTGCCGGTGCCTCCGCAGCGATCAACGAGATGGCCGTGTCGATTGACCAGGTATCGGCGAACGCCTCGGAATCCTCCGCGGTAGCGGAACGTTCCGTAGCCATCGCCAACAAGGGCAACGAAGTCGTACACAACACCATCACCGGCATGGATAACATCCGTGAGCAGATCCAGGACACCTCGAAGCGGATCAAGCGCCTCGGTGAGTCGTCCCAGGAGATCGGTGACATCGTTAGCCTGATTAACGACATTGCCGACCAGACCAACATCCTCGCCCTGAACGCCGCGATCCAGGCCTCCATGGCCGGTGATGCGGGCCGCGGCTTCGCCGTGGTAGCGGACGAGGTACAACGCCTCGCAGAACGTTCCTCGGCGGCGACCAAGCAGATCGAGGCGCTGGTAAAAACCATTCAGACCGACACCAACGAAGCCGTTATCTCCATGGAGCAGACGACTTCCGAAGTGGTTCGCGGTGCTCGCCTGGCGCAGGACGCCGGTGTGGCACTGGAAGAGATCGAGAAGGTATCGAAAACCCTCGCGGCCCTCATCCAGAACATTTCCAACGCCGCCCGTCAGCAGGCCTCTTCGGCCGGCCACATTTCCAACACCATGAACGTGATCCAGGAGATCACCTCGCAGACGTCCTCGGGTACCACCGCCACTGCCAAGAGCATTGGTAACCTGGCCAAGATGGCCAGTGAGATGCGCAAGTCGGTGTCCGGCTTCACCCTGCCAGACGCCTGATAAAGGAGTGCGGAGGCTGGCGGCAGCCTTCGCTACACAGCCATGACTCAGGGCGAAGGTATGCAGTCAGCGGGCGTTTGGGCATTGCGCCCGGTGGCCGATATGTCGCAAGCCGATTTTCACGACTGGCAGACGCTGCTCGAGGCGCGTACCGGTGTGGTGATCAGCGAGCAGCGGCGCGCCTTTCTGCAGACCAACCTGAGTGCGCGCATGCGCGAACTGGGCGTCACGGATTACGCCAGCTACTACCGTCAGGTCACCGACGGGCCGCGTGGCGCGGTGGAGTGGTCGACCCTGCTGGATCGTCTGACCGTGCAGGAAACCCGCTTTTTCCGCCATCCACCGTCCTTCGAGGTGCTCTCGCAGTACCTGCAGGAGCGCCTGGCGGCGGGTCTGGGCAAACCCTGGGAATTGTGGAGCGTGGGTTGCTCCAGTGGTGAAGAGCCGTATTCGCTGGCGATTCAGGCCGCGGAGGTTCTGCAAGGCAGCGAGTTGCCCGAACACTTCGCAGTAACCGGTACCGATATCAGTCAGGGCGCACTGAGCAAGGCACGCGAAGCGTGCTACTCGGCGCGACGCCTGGAGCAGGTGAGTGACGAGCTGCGCGAGCGCTACTTTCTCGCCCAGGCCGATGGACGCTTCAAGGTGGTACCGAGCCTGGCCGCGCGCGTGTGCTGCGCCAAGCTCAATGTGTTGGAACTGGCCAAGGCGCCGATGTCCGGCATGGATGTGATTTTCTGTCAGAACTTGCTGATCTATTTCCGCCGCTGGCGTCGCCGCGACATCCTCAATCGCCTGGCCGAAAGCCTGGCGCCGGGTGGCCTGCTGGTCGTGGGCGTGGGCGAAGTAGCCGGTTGGCAGCACCCGCAACTGGTGCCGGTGGCCGACGAGCGAGTTCTGGCGTTTACCCGCAAGGGATAAGGCCAAGTTTATGAGTGGAGTGGCTATGGGTGATCGGCATGATTATGTCGCCCTGGAGTGGGTCAAAGGCGAGATCGGGGAAACCCTGAAGCAGGCGCGGCAAGCCCTGGAGGCGTTCGTCGAGAACCCGCAGGACCCTACGCGCATGCGCTTCTGCTTGACCTACGTGCACCAGGTTCACGGCACCTTGCAGATGGTCGAGTTCTACGGCGCGGCTCTGCTCGCCGAGGAAATGGAGCAGTTGGCCAAGGCACTGATGGAAGGTCGCGTGGCCAACCAGGGCGAAGCCCTGGAAGTGCTGATGCAGGCCATTCTGCAACTGCCGGTGTACCTCGACCGCATCCAGACCGCTCGCCGCGACCTGCCCATGGTCGTGCTGCCGCTGCTCAACGATCTGCGCGCCGCCCGTGGCGAAAAGCTGCTGTCGGAAACCAGCCTGTTCTCGCCTGACATGTCCGCACGCCTGCCGGCGTTGCCGTCCGATAGCCTGGCGCGCCTGCGTACCGCCGAGCTTCCGGTGCTGCTGCGCAAGCTGCGGCAGATGCTGCAAATGGCCCTGGTCGGCGTGATCCGCAATCAGGACCTGGCGACCAATCTCGGTTACATGGCGCGCGTCTTCGCTCGTCTGGAAACGCTGTGCAAGGACGCCCCGTTGGGCGGCCTGTGGCAGATCGCTTCCGGCATGGTCGAAGGTCTGGCCAACGGCAGTGTGGTCAACGGTACGTCGGTGCGTACCTTGCTGCGTCAGGTCGACAAGGAACTCAAGCGCCTGGTCGAGCAGGGTGCCGATGGCATCAACCAGCCCGCTAGCGACGAACTGACCAAGAACCTGTTGTTCTATGTGGCCAAGGCGCCGGCGCAGTCGCCGCGTATTCGCGCCCTGAAGGAGCAGTATCGTCTCGACGAAGCGCTGCCCGACAACGAAGTGGTGGATGAGGAACGTGCCCGTCTGGCAGGTCCTGACCGCGATGCCATGCGTTCTGTGGTGGCGGCTCTTTGCGAAGAGTTGGTGCGGGTCAAGGACAGCCTGGACCTGTTCGTGCGCAGTGATCGCAGTCAACCCAGTGAGCTGGATGCCCTGCTGGCGCCGCTCAAGCAGATCGCCGATACCCTCGCAGTGCTCGGTTTCGGCCAGCCGCGCAAGGTCATTCTCGACCAGATTGACGTGATTCACGGCCTGTCCCTCGGCCAGCGCGAGCCCAACGATGCCGTGCTGATGGACGTCGCCGGTGCGCTGCTCTACGTCGAAGCGACGCTGGCCGGTATGGTCGGGCCGAGCGACGACAGCAAGAACGAACAGAGCCACCTGCCCACCACCGATGTGGCGCAGATTCATCAGTTGGTGATCAAAGAGGCGCGCAACGGTCTGGAGCAGGCCAAGGACGCGATCATCGAGTTCATCGCTTCGCAGTGGAATCACGAGCATCTGGCACGTGTCCCCGGCCTGCTGACGCAGGTTCGTGGCGGCCTGGCGATGATTCCGCTGCAGCGCGCTGCCGACCTGCTCAATGCCTGCAACCGCTACATTCAGGAACAGTTGCTGGCGCGCAAGGCTGTGCCCAACTGGCAGAGCCTGGACACCCTGGCAGACGCCATTACCAGCGTCGAGTATTACCTCGAGCGCCTGGCCGAGGACCACGGCACGCAGGGCGACCTGATTCTCGACGTCGCCGAGGAGAGCCTGGAAGCACTGGGTTATCCGCTCAAGGAAAAGCCGTCGATTCTCGACCGCGTCGAACCGCAGGAGGAAAGCCTGGCGCCGCTGGCTGACCCGCTGCAGGAAATCGAACTGCTGGGCGCCGAGGACGAACAGCTCGAAGAGCCCCTCGCCGAGATCGAGCCGCTGGCCTTCGAGTCGGTCGATGCACCTGACGAGGCCGTTGCCGAGCTGGAACTGGTCGACGTCGAGCCTGACCTGCCGGCAGTGAGCGAGAGCGTCGAGACCTTCTCCTTCGAACTCGGCGAACTCGAAGAGCTGCCCATTGCGCAGAGCGAAGAGATCATTGCCGCCCCGTTGTTCGACGCCCAGGCCGAGCCGGCGTTGGAGCTCGAAGAGCTGAGCCTGGAGCAACTGGCCGAAGCGAATCAGTGGGACGAGCTGGAGTTGGCCGATCTGGAGCTGCCGGAAGTCGAGCTGCCCAGCGCGCCGCACATCCAGGTCGAGGAGCCAGTGGCAGAGAAGCCGCTGTCAATGGCTGACGTGATGGCCGCACCGGTACAGGCGATCAATCCGCCTGCCGCCGATGTGCCGCCGAGCCTGTTGCCGCCGCCTGCCGATGAAGAGCCGGTGGATGAAGAGTTGCTGGAAGTCTTTATCGAAGAAGTCGGCGAGGTGCTGGAAACCATCGGCGAGTACCTGCCGCAGTGGCAGGCCGATACCGATAACAAGGACGCGCTGATCGAAGTGCGTCGGGCCTTCCACACGCTCAAGGGCAGCGGCCGCATGGTTCGCGCGCTGATCATCGGCGAGCTGGGCTGGTCCATCGAAAACCTGCTCAACCGCGTGCTGGACCGCAGCATCGAACCGAGTGCAGCGGTGCAGCAGGTGGTGCTCGACGTAGTGGCGCTGATGCCGGCGCTGGTCGACGAGTTCGCCGCCAAGGCTCAGCGTCAGCGTGACGATGTCGATCTACTGGCGGCCACCGCGCATGCCCTGGCCAAGGGTCTGACGCCCCCAAAATCTGACGCCCCGGCCGCCCAGCAGGTAGCCGAGCCCGTGGGCGTTGACGACGCTACCGAGGTCGTCGAGCAGGTCGAGTCGGTCACCGACCAACCGCTCGATAGCGAGTCTCTCAATGGTGAGCCCCTTGACCCACAGTTGCTGGAAATCTTCCGCAACGAGGCGGAAACCCATCTGGATACCCTGGTGGGTTTTCTCGCCGATTGCGCCCAGGAGCTACCGCAGCCAGTCACCGACGACCTGCAGCGTGCGCTGCACACCCTCAAGGGCAGTGCCTATATGGCCGGCATCCTGCCGGTGGCAGAAATCGCTGCGCCGCTGGAGAAGCTGGTCAAGGAGTTCAAGACCAACCTGATTCAGGTGGATCTGGCGGCCGCCGAGTTGTTGAGCAGCGCTGAGGGCGTGTTCCGTATCGGGCTCGACAATCTCGAGACTCAGCCTCTGGCACCTATTCCCGGCGCCGAGGCATTCCTTGCCCGGGTCCAGGCGCTGCATCAGGAGCGTCTGGCCAATGCCGAAGACGAGCGCATGGCACAGAGCGGCGAAAGCCGCGATCCGCAGATGATCAGCATCTTCCTCGCCGAAGGCATGGACATCTTGCTGGATGCCGAGGACCTGCTGCGTAAATGGCGCGAGCATCCGTCCGAGCGCCAGGAGCTGTCTGCGCTGCTGGAAGAGCTGACCACGCTCGGTCGTGGCGCCGAAATGGCCGAGCTGCCGCAGATCGACGAGCTCTGCGAGGCCCTGCTGGATCTCTATGGTGCCGTCGAGGAAGGCAGCCTGGCCGTTAGCGAACGCTTCTTCGACGAAGCGGAAAAGGCTCACGAAGCGCTGATCGGCATGATGGATCAGGTCGCTGCGGCCTTGCAGGTCAGCCCGCAACCCGAGCGCGTACAGGCGCTGCGTGAGCTGCTCAGCGAAGCCATCGATCCGCATACCCTGGCCTTGCTGGCGCCTGGCGTCGAGGGGCTGGAAATCATCGAGCTGGACCAGGCCACTGCAGAGCTGGAGCAAGCTGAGGCCGAGCCAGCGCAGTGGCAAGAGACGCTCGCCGAACCGGCAATCTTCGAGGACGCTGGCCTGGAGTTGCAGGCCGAGGCCGAACTGGGTTTCAGCCCTGTCGACGCCGACCTCGATGAGGAAATGGTCGAGATCTTCCTCGAAGAGGCTGTGGATATTCTCGACAGCGCCGGTCAGGCGCTGGAGCGCTGGCTCAGTGAGCCGGACAACACCATGCCGTTGTCCTCGCTGCAGCGCGACCTGCACACCCTCAAGGGCGGTGCGCGGATGGCCGCGATTCGCCCGATTGGCGATCTTGGCCACGAACTGGAGTCGCTCTACGAGGGCTTGGTCGACCGCCGTTACAACTATTCGCCAGCGCTGGGCAGCCTGTTGCAGCAAAGCCATGATCGCCTGGCGCAGATGCTCGATCAGTTGCAGGCCCGCCAGCCGCTGGTCTCTGGTGACGACCTGATTCAGGCAATTCGTCAGTTCCGCCAGGGTGGCACGCCGCAGAGTCTGTCGGCCGCCGTGGCTCAGGTTGAACCGGCGCTGGACGACGAGCTCGTCGAGTCGATCGAAACGGTGGAGCCCGATAGCTTCGAGCTGCCGCCTCTGGCACTGGTCGAAGACGACATCGTGCTCGACGAAGCGCCACAGGCAGAGCCTGAGGCAGGGTTGCCGCTGATCGACGAAGTCGAGCTGGTGTTGCCCGAAGACGAACTGCCAGCGCTGGCCGAGGCTATCGTCGAGCCAGAGTCAAAGCCACAAGGCACGACGCTGGCCAACTGGCATGAAGAGCGCGATCCCGAACTGGTGGAAATCTTCCTCGAGGAAGGTTTCGACATCATCGACAGTGCCGGTGCCGCTCTGCAGCGCTGGATGGGCGACGTCGACAACAGTCTGGAGCTGGAAGCCCTGCAGCGTGACCTGCACACCCTCAAGGGTGGTGCGCGCATGGCCGAGATTCGTGAAATCGGTGATCTGGCCCATGAGCTGGAATTCCTTTACGAGGGGCTCGGTGGCGGTCGCCTGCGAGCCAGTCAGGAGTTGTTTACCCTGCTGCAGGCCTGCCACGACCGTTTGGCCGAGATGCTTGAAGCCGTGCGTGGTCAGCGCGCGGTGCCGCAGGGCCATGCCCTGATCGAGACGATCAAGCGCTTTCGTGCCAACCCTGACGAGCAACTGAGCATGCCGTCGGCAGTCCAACTCAGGGCTGTGGTCGAGAGCGATGAAGCCGAAGAGGCTGACAGCGACATCCTCGATATCTTCCTGGAAGAAGGCGATGACCTGCTCGAAGCGATGGAGGCGGCGATCGGGCGTTGGGAAGAACAACGTGATGATGTCAGCGCCATCGACGAGATGCTGCGCACGCTGCACACCCTCAAGGGCGGCGCACGCCTGGCCGGGCAGAAGCGCCTTGGCGATCTGAGCCACGACCTGGAGCAGCATCTCAGCGAGGCGCTGCAGCAGGGGGCACCCTGGCCGGAAAGTCTGCTGCTCGATGTGCAGTCCGGTTTCGAAGGGCTGCAGAACGAGCTCGATGTGCTGCGCCAGCGCCTCAGCGCCAGCCTCGGCGATGAGCCAGTGGTTACCGAACCAGCCGCGGCGCCGGCGAACAATCTGCTCAACCCAATCATTGCTGCCAGTGACGTGCCGAGTCAGTTGCAGGCACCGAAGGTGCTGCCGTTCGTGCAGCGTGCGCAGGAGGCAGCGCTGGAGGCGGCATCCCGCCGCGCGCCACAGGAGCTGGTCAAGGTACCTGCCGAGCTGCTCGAAGGCCTGGTCAACCTGGCCGGTGAGACCTCGATTTTCCGTGGCCGTGTCGAGCAACAGGTGAGCGATGTCGGCTTCACCCTGAGCGAGATGGAAGCGACCATCGACCGCGTGCGTGACCAACTGCGCCGTCTCGACACCGAGACCCAGGCGCAGATTCTCAGTCGCTATCAGGCCGAGGCCGAACGCGCCGGTTATGAAGATTTCGACCCACTGGAGATGGACCGCCACTCGCAACTGCAGCAGCTGTCCCGTGCACTGTTCGAGTCGGCCTCGGACTTGCTCGACTTGAAGGAAACCCTGGCGGCGAAGAACCGCGACGCCGAGACCCTGCTGCTGCAACAGGCGCGGGTCAACACCGAGCTGCAGGAAGGTCTGATGCGCACCCGCATGGTGCCGTTCGACCGCCTGGTGCCGCGTCTGCGCCGCATCGTGCGTCAGGTGGCCGGCGAGCTGGGCAAGCAGGTCGAGTTCGTCGTCGGCAACGCCGAGGGTGAAATGGACCGTACCGTGCTCGAACGCATCGTCGCGCCTCTGGAACACATGCTGCGCAACGCCGTCGACCACGGCATCGAGCCCACTGCCGTGCGCCGCGACGTCGGCAAGCCGGAAACCGGCACCATCCGCCTCAACCTCGGTCGTGAGGGCGGCGACATCGTCCTCACCCTCGACGACGACGGCGGCGGCATCCGCCTCGACGCGGTGCGGCGCAAGGCCATCGAGCGCGGCATGATGGATGCCGACAGCGACCTGACCGACCACGAGATCCTCCAGTTCATCCTCGAGGCCGGTTTCTCCACCGCCGAGAAGGTCACGCAGATTTCCGGCCGCGGCGTCGGCATGGACGTGGTGCATTCGGAGGTCAAGCAGCTTGGCGGCTCGATGAGCATCGATTCGGCCGTCGGCCAGGGCACCCGCTTCACCATCCGCCTGCCGTTCACCGTGTCGGTCAACCGCGCGCTGATGGTGTACTCCGGCGAGGACCTGTACGCCATCCCGCTGAACACCATCGAGGGTATCGTGCGGGTGTCGCCGTTCGAGCTGGAGGCCTACTACGCACCGGATGCGCCGCGTTTCGAGTATGCCGGACAGGCCTACGAACTGAAGTACCTGGGCGATCTGCTGAACAACGGTCAGCAGCCCAAGCTGGTGGGCCAGAGCCTGCCGCTGCCGGTGATCCTGGTGCGTTCCAGCGAGCACGCCGTGGCGGTGCAGGTGGACAGCCTGGCCGGCTCGCGCGAAATCGTGGTCAAGAGCCTCGGCCCGCAGTTCGCCGGGGTGCACGGGATTTCCGGTGCAACCATCCTCGGTGACGGCCGCGTGGTGGTGATTCTCGATCTGCTGGCGACCATTCGTGTGCTGCATGCACATCTGCAGAATCAGCTGATGCCGCGTCTGGCTTCGCGTCAGGCTGCGGCCAATGAAGAGGTCGAGGCCGACCGGCCGCCGCTGGTCATGGTGGTGGACGACTCGGTCACCGTGCGCAAGGTCACCAGCCGTCTGCTTGAGCGTAATGGCATGAATGTGGTCACCGCCAAGGATGGGGTCGATGCCATCGCCCAGCTGCAGGAGCACAGGCCCGACATCATGCTGCTGGACATCGAGATGCCGCGCATGGACGGCTTCGAGGTGGCCACGCTGGTGCGCCACGATGAGCGCCTCAAGGATCTGCCGATCATCATGATCACTTCGCGTACCGGCGAGAAGCACCGCGAGCGGGCCATGTCCATCGGCGTCAATCAGTACCTCGGCAAGCCCTATCAGGAGTCCTTGCTGCTCGACACCATCGCTCAATTGGTGGATAGCCATCGGGTCAAACGGACATGACAGACAAAACCTCCGCGCGTATCGCAGTAATCGCCGACACCTCGCTGCAGCGCCATGTGTTACAGCAGGCATTGGCCGGTGGTGGTTATCAGGTGGTGCTCAACAGCGACCCGGCGCGGCTCGATGAGGAGCAGCTGGCAGCCTGCGAGACCGACCTGTGGTTGGTGGACCTGGCCCAGTCGGAAGATTCGCCGCTGGTCGACAGCCTGCTCGAGCGTGTCAGTGCCCCGGTGCTGTTCGGCGAGGGCCATGCCCCCGAGCGCCATTCGGAGAACTACCCGCGTTGGGAGCGCAGCCTGTTCGGCAAGCTCAAGCGCCTGGTCGGCGATCCGACCCAGGCGGTCGGGCCGAGCCTGCAGGCACTGCTCGACGAAGCGCAGCGTCCGGCGCGTCTGGAGCTGCCGCAAGCACTGGCCAATACGCCGCTGAAAGCTGGCGAGCCGGCCCGTCAGGTATGGCTGCTGGCTGCCTCGCTGGGTGGTCCGGCGGCGGTCAAGGCATTTCTCGATGCCCTGCCGGGTGGCCTGCCCATCGGTTTCATCTATGCCCAACACATCGGCGCCAGTTTCGAGGCGGCATTGCCGCAGGCGGTCGGTCGGCACAGTCAGTGGCACGTCAACTCGGCACGTCATGGCGACCCGGTGCGTTGTGGTGAGGTGGTGGTGGTGCCGATCAGCAACGAGCTGGGCTTTGCCGAAGACGGCGCGATGCAGATCGCCGAACGCGGCTGGCCGGAGCCCTACAGTCCTTCCATCGATCAGATGATGCTCAACCTGGCGCAGCAGTTCGGTGCCCAGTGTGGGGTGATCGCGTTCAGCGGCATGGGCAGCGATGGCAGCGCCGCCGCCGCCTACGTCAAACGCCAGGGTGGCCTGATCTGGACCCAGCGCGCCGACAGCTGCGCCAGCCCGAGCATGCCCGACAGCCTGCGCGAGGGCGGTTACAGCAGCTTCAGTGCCGACCCGCGTGAGCTGGCCGTGGCGCTGGTCAATCACCTCGCCGAACATTGCAGTTGAGGACGTTTCAATGAGCCAAGCCGTCGCCACCCAGAACAGCGCCGCCAGTCTCACCGGCTTGCTGGTGCCTCTGGCCGACCGCACCCTGCTGCTGCCCAACGTGGCGGTGGCTGAGCTGATCCCCTATCGCGCGCCGCAGGTCACTGAAGGCACTCCCGACTGGTTTCTCGGCCAGATCGCCTGGCGTGATCTGCGCTTGCCGCTGCTCTCCTTCGAGGCCGCCAGCGGCGGCCAGGCGCATGTCGCCAGTGGTGCCCGCGTTGCGGTGATCAACGCCCTGGGCGGTCGCCCCAAGGTCAAGTTCATCGCGCTGCTGGTGCAGGGTATTCCGCGCTCGCTGAAGGTCGGTAGCGAGCTGCAAGGCGCCGATGTCGAGCTGGCGCCTCTGGAGCTGGGTGCAGCGCGCGTTGGTGAGGAGGTGGTGCGTATTCCTGATCTGGCTGCACTGGAGCAACTGCTCGCCGATGCTGGCCTGATCTGAACCGACCCGGTGCGATCACCTCGCCCATGAAAAAGCCCCGGCATTGGCCGGGGCTTTTTCGTTACTGCTGTGCGGCTATCAGCGCTGCGGTTGTTGCAACTCGCCCTTCTCGATAGTCAGGTTCTCTTCCGAGGTGCTGGTGCCCCAGTAGTCGGCATTCTTGATACCGAGCTTCTCCGGGTGGAAGACCGGGTCCTTGCCCTCGTCCAACTGCTGCTCGTAGTCCTTCAGGCACTTGTAGGCGACCTTGTGCATGAGCAGGATGGCGATGATGTTCAGCCAGGCCATCAGGCCGACGCCGAGATCACCCAGGTCCCAGGCGAAGGTGGCAGTGTGCACGGTGCCGTACACGGTAGCCGCGATGATGCCGAACTTCAGTAGCAGGGTGAGGATGGGGCGCTTCACCTTGCGGTTGATGTAGGCAATGTTGGTTTCGGCGATGTAGTAGTACGCCAGGATGGTGGTGAAGGCGAAGAAGAACAGGGCGATGGCAACGAAGGCGTTACCGAAGCCGGGCATCATGTTCTCCATCGCGGTCTGCACGTAGCCCGGGCCTGCGGCTACGCCGGCGATACCGGTGAACATCGCGCTGCCATCCGGGGCCTGCACGTTGTACTGGCCAGTGATCAGCAGCATGAAGGCGGTGGCGGAGCAGACGAACAGGGTGTCGATGTAGACCGAGAAGCCCTGAACCAGGCCCTGCTTGACCGGGTGGCTGACAGC
The DNA here is from genome assembly GCF_001941865.1 of Pseudomonas alcaliphila JAB1. Classification (NCBI taxonomy): domain Bacteria; kingdom Pseudomonadati; phylum Pseudomonadota; class Gammaproteobacteria; order Pseudomonadales; family Pseudomonadaceae; genus Ectopseudomonas; species Ectopseudomonas alcaliphila. The sequence goes on from NZ_CP016162.1 coordinate 428,381, forward strand.
GGCGGCCGACGAAGCGTGCGGACCGGTGCCCTGGCCTGCTTCGTTGGAGTAGACACCGCGCTTGACGCCCCACTGGATGGCCATGCCGACGATGGCGCCGAAACCGGCCTCGAGGCCGAATGCGCTCTTGACGATCAGCAGCAAGACTTCCGGCAGCTTCTCGATGTTCAGCAGGATGATGACCATCGCTACCAGGATGTAGCCCAGCGCCATGAACGGTACGACCACCTGGGTGAAGTGGGCGATACGCTTGACGCCGCCGAAGATGATCAGGCCGATCAGTACGGCCAGTGCCGCCGCTGTGACGTTCGGGTCGATACCGAAGGCTGTTTGCGCGCTGGAAGCGATGGAGTTGGCCTGCACACCCGGCAGCAGCAGGCCGCAGGCGAACACGGTAACGATGGCGAACAGCCAGGCGTACCACTTCAGACCCAGGCCACGCTCGATGTAGAAGGCCGGGCCGCCACGGTATTCACCGTTGAGCTTTTCCTTGTAGACCTGACCGAGGGTGGACTCGACGAATGCCGAGCTGGCGCCGAGGAACGCCACCATCCACATCCAGAACACGGCACCCGGACCACCGAAGGTGATCGCAGTGGCCACACCGGCGATGTTGCCGGTACCGACACGACCAGCGAGGGTCATGGTCAGGGCCTGGAAGGAGGTGATGCCATGTTCATCGGTCTTGCCGGTGAACATCAGGCGAATCATTTCTTTGAAGTGGCGAACCTGTAGAAAGCGGCCGCGCAGGGAGAAGTAGAGACCAACGCCAAGACATAGATAGATCAGCGCCGGGCTCCAGACCAGACCGTTTATGGTCGAGACCAGTTCGTTCATGCAATGCTCCTGGGCATGCGGCCGCCTTTTGGGCGGGGCCGAAGCCCGTTGATTTGTTATTGGAAGAGGAACGACGCTGCGGGGCGCCGGCCTCGGCCGCGCGCAGGTTGCTGGTGAGCGGGTCGCGCGAGCGGCGCGCAGAGCATGACAAAGACTGCCTGTCTTGCAATCTCTTGAGGTCACATTTTGTTACGCCAAGGCGACATTTTACGCCTGGAGGTCGCCCCAGAGCTGTTGGGCGACGCTCATGGCCACCACGGGGGCCGTTTCCGTGCGCAGAACGCGTGGCCCCAGGCGGGCGGCATGGAAGCCGGCGGCTTTGGCCTGGTCCACTTCTGCTTCGCTCAAACCGCCTTCCGGGCCGACCAGAAAGGCCAGGCTGTTCGGTTTGTCGTGGCTTTGCAGGGGAGCTGCGATCGGGTGCAGCACCAGCTTCAGGTCGGCTTCGATCTGCTGCAGCCAGGCGGCCAGTTCCAGCGGTGGGTTGATCAGCGGCAGCACCGAGCGGCCGCATTGCTCACAGGCACTGATTGCCACCTGGCGCCAGTGGGCCATACGCTTGTCGGCACGTTCGTCTTTCAGGCGTACTTCGCAGCGCGCCGAAACAATCGGTGTGATCTCCGCTGCGCCAAGCTCGGTGGCTTTCTGGATGGCCCAGTCCATGCGTTCGCCGCGCGACAGGCCCTGGCCGAGGTGGATGCGCAGCGGGGATTCACTCATCCCGGCGATGGCTTCGCGCAGTTCGACGCGCACGCTCTTCTTGCCCACTTCGATCAGCTCGCCGAGGTATTCCTGGCCGCTGCCGTCGAACAACTGCACGGCGTCCCCCACTGCGTGGCGCAGCACGCGGCCTATGTAATGGGCCTGCGCCTCGGGCAGGTCGTGTTGGCCGAGGGAGAGCGGGGCATCAATAAAGAAGCGGGATAGGCGCATAAGGGTAGCTGCAGGCGGTAAGTTCGAAGCGGCAAGTTTAAAGCGCTGGTGGGCACGGCGCACCCTACGGCAAGGGCGCCGCGTTTTCGCACGGCGCGCCGTGCCCACCGGGCTTCGCTTATGGCTCGCTCAACCCGGATCGCGATGATCGGGAAAGCGGTCATCCACGGCCACGCTGACGGACGAGCGTGTGGCGATATCGATACCCTCGCTGGCCACCTCGGCGAGGAAATCGATCTCCTCGGGCGTGATGACGTAGGGCGGCAGGAAATACACCACGCTGCCCAGTGGGCGCAGCAACGCGCCACGTTCCAATGCGTGCTGGTAGACGCGCAGGCCACGTCGCTCCTGCCAGGGGTAGGCGGTCTTGCTGGCCTTGTCCTGCACCATCTCGATGGCCAGGGCCATGCCGGTCTGGCGCACTTCGGCCACATGCGGGTGCTCGGCCAGGTGCGCGGTGGCACTGGCCATGCGCGCCGCCAGGGCCTTGTTGCGCTCGATCACATCGTCATCACGGAAGATGTCCAGGGTCGCCAGCGCAGCGGCGCAGGCCAGCGGGTTACCGGTGTAAGTATGCGAGTGAAGGAAGGCGCGCAGGGTGGCGTAGTCGTCGTAGAACGCGCTGTAGACCTCATCGGTGGTCAGCACCGCAGCCATTGGCAGGTAGCCACCGGTCAGTGCCTTGGACAACACCAGGAAATCCGGGGTGATGCCGGCCTGCTCGCAGGCGAACATCGTGCCGGTGCGGCCGAAGCCGACGGCAATCTCGTCATGGATCAGGTGCACGCCATAGCGGTCGCAGGCCTCGCGCAAAAGCCTGAGGTAGATTGGGTGGTACATGCGCATGCCGCCGGCGCCCTGGATCAGCGGCTCGACGATCACTGCTGCGACCTCATGATGATGCTCGGCCAGGGTCTGTTCCATATGGGCGAACATGAGGCGCGAGTATTCCTCCCAGCTCACGCCTTCGGGGCGCAGGTAGCAGTCCGGGCTGGGCACCTTGATAGTGTCGAGCAGCAGGGGTTTATAGGTGTCGGTGAACAGCGACACGTCGCCCACCGACATCGCTGCGACCGTTTCGCCGTGATAGCTGTTGCTCAGGGTGACGAAGCGCTTCTTGCTCGCCTGGCCGCTATTGAGCCAGTAGTGGAAGCTCATCTTCAACGCCACTTCGATGCCTGAGGAGCCGTTGTCGGCGTAGAACACCTTGTTCAGGCCAGCCGGGGTGATCTGCACCAGGCGCTCGGACAGCTCGATGACCGGTTGGTGGGTAAAGCCGGCGAGCATCACGTGCTCGAGACTATTCAACTGATCGCGAATGCGCGCGTTGATGCGCGGGTTAGCGTGGCCGAACACATTGACCCACCAGGAGCTGACCGCGTCCAGGTAGCGCTTGCCGTCGAAGTCCTCCAGCCATACGCCTGAGGCCTTGCGAATCGCCACCAGTGGCAGGCGCTCGTGATCCTTCATCTGGGTGCAGGGGTGCCACAACACGTCGAGGTCGCGTTGCATCCAGTGGTCGTTCAGGCTCATGCGAAATCTCCCAGGGTTCGGCGGCACAGCCTACCAGAAGCTGCCAGTGAGACGTGCTCGCTGCCGCTGGTCTGGTGCCATGCACCGTCCGTTCTGCTGCCGATGAACTCTGCAACGAGCGCGTTGAACTAAACTGGTCGGCGAAAGGAAGTCGAAATGAAACATCGCATTTCTCGATGTTTCATAGCGAAATTTTCCGCTTTTAATCGATATATTTGTCGTTAGTCTTGCTCGGAACTGAATTAGGGAAGCCTCCCATGCAATGGCGCAATACCTCTGTTCGTTATGGTCTGGTCAGCGTCGTGCTGCATTGGCTGGTGGCGTTGGTCGTGTTCGGTCTGTTTGCCCTCGGCTTCTGGATGGTGGGGCTCAGCTACTACGACCCGTGGCGCCAGAGTGCACCTGACCTGCACAAGAGCATCGGCATCCTGTTGTTCGCCGTAATGTTGCTGCGTGTGTTGTGGCGCCTGTGCAGCCCAGCGCCGGCAGCCCTGGCCAGCCATGGCCGGCTCACGCGCCTGGCTTCCAAGCTGGGTCATGGCGTCCTCTATCTCGGCCTTTTCGGTGTGATGATTTCCGGTTACCTGATTTCCACCGCCGATGGCCGTGGTATCGAGGTGTTTGGCCTGTTCAGTGTGCCGGCGACCCTGACCGGTATCGCGCAACAGGAAGACATTGCCGGGGCGATTCACGAATACCTGGCCTGGGGTCTGGTGATTTTCGCCGGCCTGCATGGCCTGGCCGCTCTCAAACACCATTTCATCGACCGCGACAGCACCCTGCTGCGGATGTTCGGGCGCTGAAGCAATTCATAACCGGGCTCATGCCCATCTAGATCGACAACCTCGCAAGGAGAACACCCCATGTTGAAGAACGCCCTCGCTGCACTGGTTCTGGGCTCCGCTCTGATCGGCGGCCAGGCCATGGCGGCCGATTACGCCATCGACAAGCAAGGCCAGCACGCCTTCGTCAATTTCAAGATCAGCCACCTGGGCTACAGCTGGCTGTACGGCACCTTCAAGGACTTCGACGGCACGTTCAGCTTCGATGCCGCCAACCCCGAGGCCAGCAAAGTCAACGTGACCCTGAAGACCGCCAGCGTCGACACCAACCATGCCGAACGTGACAAGCACATCCGCAGCGCCGACTTCCTCAATGCGAGCAAGCACGCGACTGCCACCTTCGAATCCACTTCGGTCAAGTCCACTGGCGAAGGCACTGCCGACGTGACCGGCAACCTGACCCTGAACGGCGTGACCAAGCCGGTGGTGATCGCTGCCAAGTTCATTGGCGAAGGCAAGGATCCGTGGGGTGGCTACCGCGCTGGCTTCGAAGGCAGCACTACCCTGACGCTGAAGGACTTCGACATTTCCATGGATCTCGGCCCGGCTTCGCAAACCGTCGAGCTGATCATTTCCGTAGAAGGCATTCGTCAGTAAAGAAGACGGCCGCTTGCGGCCAGCTGATTCGCCCGTAGGGCGGGAGAGGGCTATTTAGCCGTTTATCCTAACTCTGTCGGCAGCAACAAAAACGCCACCCCATGGGGTGGCGTTTTCGTTAGCGCGGCAGCTTACTCTTCGCGGTTACGCGTCAGCAGCGCCGGCTTCTCGCTGCGTGGACGAGTGCTGTTGCTCAACTCGTCGAGCTGCTCGGCGCTGGGGAAACGATCCAGGCGAGAGCCCTTGTGCACGATGATCGGCTGCTTTTCGCGCGGGTTGCGCACGGCCGCTTCGGCGCGTGGCAGCTCGTCGCGATCCAGCGAGGTGATGCGACCGTCCGCCGGTCGGCCGCGGCCACCGCCGTTACGGCCCTGACCACCCTGGCCACGATTCTTAGCGGGGGGGGCGCCAGCGTTGCTGCGGGGCTGCCTGTTGTTGCTGTTGGCTCTCTGGCCTTGGCCCTGAGCAGCGCCATTGCCAGCCGACCCACCGCCTGAACGACGGCCGCGACCTTGCGGCTTGTTCTGCACCGGTACGTAATCGGCACGGTTGCCAAAATTATCGATTTCGTCGTCGAGGAACTCTTCCGGGTCGCGGTCCGGAGGCAATGGTGGAACAGCCGGCGCAGCGCCACGACTCTGGTTGCGCGGCTGCTGACCACGGCGGTTCTGGCCCTGACCCTGTTGTTGCGGCTTGGCTTTCTGCTCCTTGCCGCTGTCCTTGCCCTTGTCCTTGCGGCCGACGCCATGGCGCTCGCCCTTGGGCTTGTCGCCGCCCTGGGCGTTCTGCGCCTTGGGCTGCTTCTGCCCGCGCGGCTGGCGCGGTTCGCGGGTTTCCGGGCGCTCGGCCTCGACGGTGCTGGCATCGAAGCCCATCAGGTCGCCGTCGGGGATCTTCTGCTTGGTCATCCGCTCGATGCTCTTGAGCAGCTTCTCCTCGTCCGGCGCCACCAGCGAGATCGCCTCGCCGCTACGCCCGGCGCGGCCGGTGCGGCCGATGCGGTGCACGTAATCTTCCTCGACGTTGGGCAGCTCGAAGTTGACCACGTGCGGCAGTTGGTCGATATCCAGGCCGCGGGCGGCGATATCGGTGGCCACCAGGATGCGCACCTGGTTCGCCTTGAAGTCGGCCAGGGCCTTGGTGCGCGCGTTCTGGCTCTTGTTACCGTGGATCGCGACGGCCGGCAGGCCGTGCTTGTCGAGGTATTCGGCGAGGCGGTTGGCGCCGTGCTTGGTGCGGGTGAACACCAGCACCTGTTCCCAGGCGCCCTGGGTGATCAGGTGGGCGAGCAGGGCACGCTTGTGGCTGGAGGCTAGGTGGAACACGCGCTGTTCGATGCGCTCGACCGTGGTGTTCGGCGGCGTGACCTCGATGCGCTCGGGGTTGCGCAGCAGCTTTCCGGCCAGGTCGGTGATGTCCTTGGAGAAGGTCGCCGAGAACAGCAGGTTCTGGCGCTGCGCCGGCAGTTTGGCCAGCACCTTCTTGACGTCGTGGATGAAGCCCATGTCGAGCATGCGGTCGGCTTCATCAAGCACGAGGATTTCGACATGAGACAGGTCGATGGCCTTCTGGTTGGCCAGGTCGAGCAGGCGCCCGGGGCAGGCCACCAGCACGTCGACACCCTTGGCCAGGGCCTGGACCTGCGGGTTCATGCCAACGCCGCCGAAGATGCAGGCGCTGACAAATTTCAAATCGCGGGCATAGACCTTGAAGCTGTCATGCACCTGGGCGGCCAGTTCGCGGGTGGGTGTCAGCACCAGCACGCGCGGTTGTTTCGGGCCGTGACGTTGTTCGCGATCCGGATGACCGCCCGGAAACAGGCGTTCGAGGATCGGCAGGGCGAAACCGCCCGTCTTACCTGTACCCGTCTGGGCCGCCACCATGAGATCGCGACCTTGCAACACGGCGGGAATGGCCCGCTGTTGCACCGGAGTGGGCTGGGTGTAGCCGGCGGACTCGACCGCACGGACTAGAGCCTCGGAGAGACCGAGGGAGGCAAAGGACATGAGCAATCCTGTACTAAGTGAGGGCGTGGCCCTGGAGGTGTAGAGCCTGGCTTGAATCACACGTGGGGGGCGTGATCCCGTCCGGTACTGCTGGCTTCTGGGAGCTAGCATCCGGGCGCAAGCCTGGCGGGAAGCCCCGAGTATAACAGAGCTGAGGCCTTGCGCAGCTACCAGCCTGTCGGTTGGTTCACGGCCTGAGCCGATCGGGGTTGGCGTAGCGCTGCTGCAGCTGGGCATAGGCAGGTTCGCGCTTGAAGCGGCGCAGTTCGTCAGCGAAGTCCTTGGCCAGGCTAGCCAGGGCAGGGTCGTGACGCAGCGCGAGGTATAGACGGTCATGGCCGACCGCCTTGCGGTTGTAGTCGACCTGCTGTTGCAAGCCCATCTGGGTGGTCAGATAGAGGCCGGCGCGACGGTCATTGATGACCAGATCGACGCGGTGGCGGATCAGCTTACCCAGATTGGCCTCGTGAGTCGGAGCCTCTTCGCGACTGAACAAGGGCGAATTGCGGAAGGTTTCGTCGTTGTACCAGTAGCCTGGCGAGATGCCGATCACCAGGTCGCGCAGGTCTTTCAGGCTCTCATAGGGGTAGGGGCGGTTACGTGCGTAGAACAGCACCAGTTCGACGTCACTTAGCGGCTCTTCGACGAAGAGCATGCTCGCTTCGCGCTCGGGTAGATGGAAAATATCCAGAATGCCGTCTGCATTGCCTAGTTCCAGCTCCAGCAGGCAGCGCTTCCACGGCAGGAACTGCAGGTCCAGCTTTACCCCCAGGCGCTGCAGCACCTCGCGGGTGATCTCGTAGTCGAGGCCAGCGGCCTGGCCGTCTTCCTCGTAGACGTAGGGCGCCCAGGCATCCGTGACCAGGCGCAGCGTTTCGCCGCGGGCGGCGAAGGCGCAACAGCACAGTAAAAGAGTGGCGATAATCTGGCGCTGGAATAATGGCATAGCGCCAGATTAGCGATTTTGCGGGTGCCGTGAAAGTGCGTCTTGCGCAGCTTCAGTCGACTACCCGATAGCAGGGCTCATAGGCACTGCCGCCCGGCAGCTTCATGCGGTGCTGCTCGACGAAGGCCTGCAGCAGGCGATCCAGCGGGCGCATGATGGTGGTTTCACCGCGAATCTCGTAGGGGCCGTGCTCCTCGATCAGGCGGATGCCGTTCTCCTTGACGTTGCCCGCGACGATGCCGGAGAACGCACGACGCAGGTTGGCGGCCAGGTGATGCAACGGCTGCTCACGGGTGAGGTTGAGGCTGGCCATGGCTTCGTGGGTCGGCTCGAACGGGTGCTGGAAGCTTTCGTCGATCTTCAGCAGCCAGTTGAAGTGGAAGGCGTCGTTGCGCTCACGGCGGAACTGGCGCACGGCCTTGATGCCGACGGCCATCTCGCGGGCAACTTCGGCCGGGTCGTTGACGATCATGCGGTAGCGCTGCTGTGCGGCCTCCCCGAGGGTCGCTCCAATGAAGTCATGCAGCTGCTGCAGATAAGGCCCGGCGCTCTTCGGGCCGGTAAGGATGACCGGGAAGGGCAGGTCCTGGTTGTCCGGGTGGGTGAGGATACCCAGCAGGTAGAGGAACTCTTCGGCAGTGCCGGCGCCGCCGGGGAAGATGATGATGCCGTGGCCGACGCGGACGAAGGCTTCCAGGCGCTTCTCGATGTCCGGCAGGATCACCAGCTCGTTGACGATCGGATTCGGCGCTTCGGCAGCAATGATGCCGGGTTCGGTCAGGCCCAGGTAGCGGCCTTTGAGGTTGCGCTGCTTGGCGTGGCTGATGGTGGCACCCTTCATCGGCCCCTTCATCACACCCGGGCCGCAGCCGGTGCAGATGTCCAGGCCGCGTAGACCGAGCTCGTGGCCGACCTTCTTGGTGTACTTGTATTCCTCGGTGCTGATCGAGTGGCCGCCCCAGCACACCACCATCTTCGGCTCCACGCCGCTGCGCAGGGTCTGGGCGTTGCGCAGCAGGTGGAAGACGTAATCGGTGATGCCTTCGGAGCTGTCCAGGTCGATGCGCTTGTTCTCCAGCTCGCTCTGCGTGTAGACGATGTCGCGCAGGGCGCTGAACAGCATCTCGCGGGTGCTGGCGATCATCTCGCCATCGACGAAGGCGTCGGCCGGCGCGTTGATCAGCTCCAGGCGGATGCCGCGATCCTGCTGGTGAATCTTCACTTCGAAGTCCGGGTAGGCCTCGAGGATGGTCTTGGCGTTGTCGCTGTGCGAGCCGGTATTGAGGATCGCCAGTGCGCACTGGCGAAACAGGCGATAAACGCTACCGGAGCCGGTTTCGCGCAGTTGCTGAACTTCGCGCTGCGAGAGGGTTTCCAGGCTGCCCTTGGGGCTGACTGAGGCGTTGATCTTGGTGCGTTTGAGCATGAGGGGCGATCCTTCGGCGGCAAGGCGGGAGGGCGAAGCGAGCAGGCTGCCCAGGGTGGGCAGCCTGTGAGTAAGCGGCCTGCTAACGCGGCAGCTTGAGATTGTTCCAGATGGCCAGGCTGGGGCCAGCCAGGTTCATGCTGTAGAAGTGCAGACCGGGCGCGCCGCCTTGCAGCAGGCGTTCGCACATCTCGGTGATGACCTGTTCGCCGAAGGCGCGAATGCTGTCGGCGTCGTCGCCGTAGGCTTCCAGTTGCTTGCGTACCCAGCGTGGGATTTCCGCACCGCAGGCGTCGGAGAAGCGCGCCAGCTTGCTGTAGTTGGTGATCGGCATGATGCCCGGCACCACCGGAATGTCCACGCCCAGTTTCTGCACGCGCTCGACGAAGTAGAAGTAGCTGTCGGCGTTGAAGAAGTACTGGGTGATGGCGCTGTCGGCACCGGCCTTGGCCTTGCGCACGAAGTTGGCGATGTCGTCCTCGAAGTTGCGCGCCTGCGGATGCATCTCCGGGTAGGCGGCGATTTCGATATGGAAGTGATCACCGGTTTCAGTGCGAATGAACTCGACCAGTTCATTGGCGTAGCGCAGCTCGCCGCTGGCCATGCCCATACCGGATGGCAGGTCACCACGCAGGGCAACGATGCGCTTGATGCCGGCATTCTTGTACAGGTTCAGCAGCTCGCGCAGTTCGGCCTTGCTGTCACCGACGCAGGACAGGTGCGGGGCGGTGGGCACCTTGATCTCGCCATCGAGCTGCAGCACGGTGTTGAGGGTGCGGTCGCGGGTCGAACCGCCGGCGCCGTAAGTGCAGGAGAAGAAATCGGGGTTGTAGGTCGCCAGCTGGCGCGCCACGTCCATCAGTTTTTCATGCCCGGCTTCGGTCTTGGTGGGGAAGAATTCGAAGCTGTAGCGGCGTTCTTGGCTCATAGGGTTTCTAGCCTTGGAGACGTAGGGTGGATGGCGTTTTTCCATCCACCTTGCGGGAAGTCGGCGGTGGATAAGCAAGGGGCTTACCCACCCTACGCATTAGTAGCGGTAAGCGTCCGGCTTGAACGGGCCTTCCACGGTCACGCCGATGTACTCGGCCTGCTGCTTGGTCAGCTGGGTGACCACGCCGCCGAAGCCCTTGACCATTTCCAGCGCCACTTCTTCGTCGAGCTTCTTCGGCAGCACTTCGACGGTCAGGCGCTCGGCCTTCTTCTCAGCGGAGAGATCGGCGAACTTCTGTTCGAACAGGAAGATCTGGGCCAGCACCTGGTTGGCGAACGAGCCGTCCATGATCCGGCTCGGGTGGCCAGTGGCGTTGCCCAGGTTCACCAGACGGCCTTCGGCCAGCAGGATCAGGTAGTCGTCGTTGGTTGGATCGAAGGTGCCGGCACCGGTGCGGTGGATCTTGTGCACCTGCGGCTTGACCTCTTCCCACGCCCAGTTCTTGCGCATGAAGGCGGTGTCGATCTCGTTGTCGAAGTGACCGATGTTGCACACCACGGCGCGCTTCTTCAGGGCCTTGAGCATACCGGCGTCGCACACGTTGACGTTGCCGGTGGTGGTGACGATCAGGTCGATCTTGCCCAGCAGAGCAGCGTCGACGCTGGCCTCGGTGCCGTCGTTGATGCCGTTCTTGTACGGCGAAACCAGCTCGAAGCCGTCCATGCAGGCCTGCATCGCGCAGATCGGGTCGATCTCGGAAACCTTGACGATCATGCCTTCCTGACGCAGCGACTGCGCCGAGCCCTTGCCCACGTCACCGTAGCCGATGACTAGCGCCTGCTTGCCCGACAGCAGGTGGTCGGTGCCGCGCTTGATCGCGTCGTTGAGGCTGTGGCGGCAGCCGTACTTGTTGTCGTTCTTGCTCTTGGTGACCGCGTCGTTGACGTTGATCGCCGGGACTTTCAGGGTGCCGGCCTTGAGCATGTCGAGCAGACGGTGCACACCGGTGGTGGTCTCTTCGGTGACGCCGTGGATGCGCTCGAGCATCTGCGGGTATTTCTTGTGCAGGATCTCGGTCAGGTCACCGCCGTCGTCGAGCACCATGTTGGCATCCCACGGCTTGCCGTCCTTGAGGATGGTCTGCTCGATGCACCACTCGTACTCTTCTTCGGTCTCGCCCTTCCAGGCGAACACCGGGATACCGGCAGCGGCGATGGCGGCAGCGGCCTGATCCTGGGTGGAGAAGATGTTGCAGGAGGACCAGCGTACTTCGGCGCCCAGGGCGGTGAGCGTCTCGATCAGCACGCCGGTCTGGATGGTCATGTGGATGCAGCCGAGGATCTTCGCGCCTTTCAGCGGTTGGCTGGCGGCGTACTTGCGGCGCAGGCCCATCAGTGCCGGCATCTCGGATTCGGCGATGATCAGCTCTTTGCGGCCCCAATCGGCCAGGGAAATGTCGGCGACCTTGTAGTCGTTGAAAGCGCTCATGAAAGCTCTCCATTCGTTGTCTGCGAATGGGCGCCGTTGATGCGTATGGTTAACGCCCCATCCGAGCCTGACAGGTTGCCCTGCTGCAGCGCCCCTCGGACAGGTGGCGGGCACAACCGGAGCGGTGCCGGTTGCGTGAAACCGGCAAATTATAGCCGTGTGCGCGGCGCAGCCCAAGGCTTTCCGTCGCATTTGCCTGGCTATGATCGTCATAGCCAGCGATGCAACGACAAACGCAGCGCTGCGGGCGCATCATGGGCGCCCAATCTGGCACGGAGGACACTGCATGAATTTCCATACTCGCAAGTGGATCAAGCCCGAGGATCTCAACCCCAACGGCACTCTGTTCGGCGGCAGCCTGCTGAAATGGATCGATGAAGAAGCAGCGATCTACGCCATCGTCCAGCTCGACAATCAGCGCGTGGTGACCAAATTCATTTCCGAGATCAACTTCGTCAGTTCGGCGCGTCAGAGCGACATCATCGAGCTGGGCATCACTGCTACCGAGTTTGGCCGCACCTCCATCACCCTGCGCTGCGAAGTGCGCAACAAGGTGACCCGCAAGAGCATCCTGACCATCGACAAGCTGGTGTTCGTCAATCTGGGCGAGGACGGTCAGCCGCAGCCGCATGGCAAGTGCGCGATCACCTACGCCAGAGATCGCTTCACGGACTGAGCGCCACTGGCGCGGATGGCTGCCGGCTTGGCCGAAGCGCCGGCATCATTGGCGGGTGCGGCCATGGACGGTAAAGGGGTGCTCGCTCAGGCTTGGCTTCCCGACCTTTCGAGTGAAGCCACACCATGACCCTCGCCTACTGGTGCGTGCTGATCGCCATCTTTCTGCCCTACCTGGGCACCGCCACAGCCAAGTTCCTTGGCCCCGGCTACGGACCGCGCGCCAATCAGGATCCGCGCGCGTTCCTGAGTACCCTGGAGGGCTGGCGCAAGCGCGCCAACAACGCCCAGCTCAATGGCTTCGAGGTGACTCCGGCGTTCGCCGCCGCAGTGATCATCGCGCACCAGGCCGGCGGTGCCGAGCAGGGGCTGCTCGACCAACTGGCCGTGGCATTCATCGTCAGCCGTGTGCTGTATTTCATCTGCTATCTGGCTGGCTGGGGGCCTGTGCGCTCGCTGGTGTGGTTCGCCGGGATGGGGCTGATCGCGGCGCTGTTCGTGGTGTCCGCCTAGCCGATATCTGCAGCTGGCTGTGACGATGAGCTAGAAAGGCGCGTGGCTGATCAGTCATTGCGCCGTTCTGGTGCGTTTTACAAGGTCAATCAGCCTATAGGGCGGCTGGCCGCTGGCCGCGTTCTTGCTTGCTCCCGATTATTTGGCGGGGTTTCCCGCCGTCTGCCAGGGAGCCTCTCATGTCCGCCACTGCCTTTTTCGACCGCTTGCTCTGTGCCATCGGCCTGCGCACGCTGAATCAGCAATTTCTGTTTTCCTATGCGCTGATGTTTCTGCTCGCGGTGGTCGCCTCGCTGGCACTGTACCTGAGCATGTCGGTATCGCCGGAGACCATCAATGTTGCTGGCGCGCAGCGCATGCTCAGCCAGAAGATGACCAAGGAGGCGTTGTTGCAGCGTGAAGGCGTCCTGCCTGCAGCGACGCTGGAAGCCACCATGGCGCAGTTCGACGCCGCCCATCGCGACCTGCTGAGTGGCAACGCGGCGCGCAATATCAGTGCCATCGCCGAGCCCAGCGTCCAGGCGCAGATGAACAAGGTCGGTGGTCTCTGGCAGGGCTTTCGTACGCAGCTGCAGCGTGTGGTTGCGGGCGATGCGGCAGTCGACCTCAAGGCCCTGGAGCAGCAGTCGGTCGAGCTGCTGCGCGAGATGAACCAGGCCGTCGGCTTGATGGCCGCGCACGCTGAAGGCAGCCAGCGCCGCCAGATGTGGCTGGCGTTCGGTTGCGTGTTGGGCATTCTGGCGCTGGTGGTGCTGGGCCGCCAGTTCGGCCTGCGCCCGCTGATGCACAACCTCAATGCGGTGGAGGGGGCGCTGACCCGGGTCGGCTCCGGCGACTTCACGCGTAGCCTGGACGGTCGTCAGGGTGACAACGAGATCGGCCGCATCTTCGCCGGCTACAACCGCATGCAGGAGCAGGTGCGTGGCTTGCTGGCGGAGGTCAAGCGCAGCGGCGAGCATACCGGCGAGCATGTCGGCAATGTGGTCGGCGCCGCCCAGTCGGCGGGCGATGGTGTGCGGCGCCAGTACGAGGATCTCGATCAGGTCGCCACCGCGATGAACGAGATGAGCGCCACCGTGGCGGAGGTGGCGCGTCACGCTGCCCATGCAGCCGAGTCGGCACGCAGTGCCGATGATTGTGCGCAGAGCGGCCAGCAGGTGGTGCAGCGTAGTGCGGCGCAGATCGCCGAACTGGTGGAACAGCTGCAGCGCAGTGGCGAGCAGATACAGCGCCTGGAGGTCGAAACCGGTGGTGTCGGCAAGGTGCTCGAAGTGATCACCGGCATCGCCGAGCAGACCAATCTGCTGGCGCTCAACGCGGCCATCGAGGCCGCACGCGCCGGTGAGGCAGGGCGTGGCTTCGCCGTGGTCGCCGACGAGGTGCGCACCCTGGCCAGTCGCACCCAGCAATCGACTGGTGAAATCCAGGCGATCATCCAGCGTTTACAGGGCGGTGCGCGTGATGCGGTTCTGGCGATGCAGCGCAGCGCGGCCCTGGCCGACGGCAACCTTCAGCACATTCGTCAGGCCAGTGAGGCCCTGGAGACCATCGTCGGGGCGGTGGATGGCATCAATGCCCTGAACGCGCAGATCGCCACGGCCGCAGAACAGCAGAGCCAGGTGGCGCAGGAGATCGACCAGCGGGTAACGCACATCTCCAGCCTGGCCGAGCGCAGCCAGGGCGAGACCGAGAGCGTGGTGCAGGTCAGTGCGCAGATTCAGGGCGAGGTGCAGCAGCTCAACAGCCAACTGGGGCGCTTCCGTACCTGAACCCTGGCTGACCAACGCGTACAAACGACAGCTGTTGTGACAAGAGGTCGCTTGGCCCGACCGGGGTGAGCCGCGATACTAGCGGCCCCTTGTCGCCCGGAAGTCGTGTCGATGACCCTGAAGAAACTCCTGCTGCTCACCTGCGTCTGCCTGACCCTGGCCGCCTGTGGTGGGGTCGACCCCAACTCGCCGTTGGGCATGCGTCAGGCAGCGTTCAAGGAGATGCTCAAGGTCAGCGAAGACCTCGGTGGGATGCTGCGCGGCCGCATTCCCTACGATGAATCGGCTTTCATCAGCGGTGCTGGCGAGCTGGAGCGCCTGTCGCACGAGCCCTGGCAGCATTTCCCCGAGGTGGCGGACGACGAGCGCAGCAAGGCCAGTGCCGAGGTCTGGCAGCGCCAGGAGCAGTTCCAGAAGATGGCGCGTGATCTGGAGCAGGCCACTGCCGCACTGGTACAGGCCACGACCGCACCGCCGCTACGTCGCTCCGAGCTGGAGCCGGCTGTGCAGGCCGTCGAGGACAGTTGCGAGGCGTGCCACAAGGCGTTTCGCGCTTACTGATCGGCGCGTGCTTCGGCCTCGGCCTGCTGCAGTTCGGCGCGTGCCTCGGCCAGTTTGGCCTGACGCTTGGCGATCTTCTCCTGATCGCCCTTGGCCATGGCTTCACGCAGATCCATCTCGCGCTCCTGCACTTCCTCCCGGGCTTCCTTGACGCTGGCCAGGCGCTCCTTGTGCAGCGAAGCGTCATCACAATGGGCATCGACATTGCCCAGTGCTCGTTGCAGTCCATCCAGCTCTCGCGAGTTGCCGCTCTTGTGCGCTGCGTCGATCTTCTCCTGGAGCACCTGGCGTTTGACGGCGCAGCCGCTATCGCCCTCGGCGGCCAGAAGCGGTGTGGCGTTCAGGTTGGCGGCCAGCAGCAGGCCGAGCAAAGCGGTTTGACGGATCATGGTCTGTCCTCGTGAAGGTCTACTTCGAAGTGACCCTGGTTGTTGCGCGAGGTTCGACCGGATTGAGCCATCTGCTGACCTGGGTCAACCGCGCGGTGAATTTTCCTGCGGCAGGAAACCGACGGTGCCGGCCTCCTGCAGTTGCGCGGCCAGGCGCTGAACCTCCGGGTGGCTGAAGAACGCCAACAGGCGCTCGGCGCTGTTCTGGCTCATGCCGGGTTGCTGCATCCACTCGGCGTGGCTGCGAGCCACTAGCGTGGCCCAGTCATCTTCCGCGCCGAGCTGGAAACCGGCTGGTGCCCCGAGCGCCTGCAGCCATTGCTGCAGTGAGCGCTGCTGGGCCTGGGCGAAGGCCTGCTGCAGCTGCGAGGCGCGCCGTGGGCCGATACCGGGCAGCTGTTGCAGGTGTTCGCTATCGAGTGCCAGCCAATCGAGCAGACCCTCCAGTTTCTGCCCCGCCAGTAGCGTGCTCCAGGTGCCCGGTCCCACGCCGGGCAGGTTCAGCCCCTGTTTGCCGGCGAGCCAGTTCAGGCGTGCCTGGAACTGTTGCTGACATTCGCTGCTGAGTCGCCAGCAACTCATGGCGTGGTATCGACTGGGATCGGGAGCGTGCACTATTGCACGCTCCGGGCTGCGCCAGATCACCTGGTCGAGGCGTGGAATGGTCAGGCCGGCCAGGCGTATCGCCACCTGATCGCCGGGGCGTATGTCCAGCTTCTCCCAGGTTTGCAGCGAGCCGAGAGCGACCCGACTGATGCGCCGCTCGTCGAGGTCGACCGGCTGCAAACGCAGGATCGGCGTGATACGTCCAGTACGGCCGATGCTGAAATCCACCGCCTGCACCACGGCCAGCGCCTGGCCGGCCGGGTATTTCCAGGCAATCGCCCAGTGCGGCGCTTCTGCCTGCCAGCGCGCTCCGGATGGCCGCGTGCCCTGACGCAGGACCACACCATCGCTGGCAAACGGCTGTGGCTGATCGAACCAGCGTTGGCGCCAACTGCGGGCTTCCTTTACGTCCTGCAGGGGCTGGGTGTAGTGCAGGCTGTCGCCGAAACCCAGTCTCTGCAGGGCTTGCAGGCGCTCAGGCATGTTCGCCGGGCCATCCGGCCAATCCCAGACGAACAGGCCGATGGCACTGGCCTGTTGCTGGTCGAGCGTTTGTCGCGCCATCAGGCCTGCCGCTTTGCCGCGGGCGCCAACCCCACCGTCGCGGCCTTGCACGTGGCCGTCCAGGCGCCAGTAGAGCTCGCCCTGCAACACGGCATCGAGCGGCTGCTGCAGGCGTGCGGGAATGGCCGGTAGCTGCCGCGCGCGGGCTGTCCAGTCCTGGCCAAGGCGTCCGTCGCCACGGCTGATGGCTTGTCGCAGCACGCCGTCTCGGTAGACCAGGGTGACCGCGACGCCGTCGACCTTGGGCTGAATCCACAGGTCGTCGCGGGTGTTGATCCATTCGGCGACTGCTGCATCGTTCAGTTTGCGCAGCCCGGTCTGCGGCACCGGGTGCGCGATCGTTCCGCTGCTGCCAGCCAGAGGGTCTGCCAATGCCGTGCGGGCGGTCGGAAAGCACCGATGCCAGGATTGCAGGCGCTCGCGGGCCTGGTCATAGATTTCATCAGCCACCAGCGAGCGGCCCTGGTTATGGTAGGCGTCGTCCCACTCGGCGATCTGCTGACTGAGTGCGGCGAGCTCGGAATTGGCGCGACTGGCAGGCCAGTCGGGGCAGGGGGTGGCCTGGGCAGCCAGCGGAAGGAGTAATAGCAGCAGGGCGAGTTTCATCGCGGAGCTTCCTTGCTCAAAGGTACTCACTGAGCCTAGCAGCTGGATGGGCATTCGCTCAGCCTTGGCAGCTAAATCTCGGATATTGTTCGGTTTTTTCTTGTTGCCTGGCTATCTGGGTGATAAATTCGCGCGCCTTTTCAACCCCCAAACAAATGGATTTGCCCGGCGGGGGCGCATGGACAGCCGGGCCTCAACCCTTAGAGGTCTTCACTGATGCGTATTGTTTCCGTTGCCTGTTTCGCCGCTCTGGCTTTCGCCGCTCTGCCTGCTCACGCTGCCGAGGTCGCCTCGATCCAGGCCAAATGTCAGGAGCAGATGGCTGCCAATCAGGACGGTCTGGCTCAGCTCAAGCAGTTGGCAGCACTGGCTGGCAACGACAAGGCCAATGAAAACCTGGCTGCGCTCGATGGTGGCTGTGAGCGTCTGAGCGCCGAGGCCGATGCTTCCACTCAGGCTGCCGCACCTGACCAGCTGAATGCCACCAAGGATGCGCTCAAGGGCCTGAGTTCGATGTTCGGCAAATAAGCCTCAGGCACGAAAAAGCCCCGCCAGAGCGATCTGGCGGGGCTTTTTCAGGGGCTTTCTTACAGGCCAGCGGCGGCGCGCAGATCGGCGGCCTTGTCGGTGCGCTCCCAGGTGAAGGTGGTGAAGCTGTCTTCGCCGACGGTCTTGGATTGCGGCGTGCGGCCGAAGTGGCCGTAGGCAGCGGTGTCCTGATACATCGGATGCAGCAGGTCGAGCATCTTGGTGATGGCGTACGGACGCAGGTCGAACACGTCACGCACCAGTTTGATGATCTTGTCTTCGGCGATCTTGTGGGTGCCGAAGGTGTTGATCGAAATCGAGGTCGGCTGGGCCACGCCGATGGCGTAGGACACCTGGATCTCGCAGCGCTCGGCCAGGCCGGCGGCGACGATGTTCTTGGCCACGTAGCGGCCAGCGTAGGCAGCGCTGCGGTCGACCTTGGACGGGTCCTTGCCGGAGAACGCACCGCCACCGTGGCGGGCCATGCCGCCGTAGGAGTCGACGATGATCTTGCGCCCGGTCAGGCCGCAGTCGCCCACCGGGCCGCCGATTACGAAGTTGCCGGTCGGGTTGATGTGGAACTGGGTGTCCTTGTGCAGGAGTTCGGCCGGCAGGGTGTGCTTGATGATCAGCTCCATCACCGCTTCACGCAGGTCGGGCAGCGAGACGTCCGGGCTGTGCTGGGTGGACAGCACCACGGCGTCGATGCCGACCACTTTGCCGTTCTCGTACTGGCAGGTGACCTGGGACTTGGCGTCCGGGCGCAGCCAGGTCAGCAGACCGGACTTGCGGGCTTCGGCCTGGCGCTCGACCAGGGCGTGGGAGAAGCGGATCGGTGCCGGCATCAGCACGTCGGTTTCGTTGCTGGCGTAGCCGAACATCAGGCCCTGGTCGCCGGCACCCTGATCTTCCGGCTTGGCACGGTCGACGCCCTGGTTGATGTCCGGGGACTGCTTGCCGATGATGTTGAGCACGCCGCAGGTGGCGCCGTCGAAGCCGACGTCACTGCTGGTGTAGCCGATATCGCAGATGACGTCGCGGACGATCTGCTCCAGATCGACCCAGGCGCTGGTGGTGACTTCACCGGCGACGATGGCCACACCGGTCTTGACCAGGGTTTCCACGGCCACGCGGGCGTGCTTGTCTTGGGCGATGATGGCGTCGAGCACCGCATCGGAGATCTGGTCGGCGATCTTGTCCGGATGCCCTTCGGACACGGACTCGGAGGTAAACAGGGAATATTCGCTCATCTATCGGTTCCTTTCTTGCCGGAGGCTGAAGGCGCTGTGCGCATCGGGTTTGGCAAAGTGCCGTAACTGAATCTGAAAGCCGTTTTTCAGGCCGATGTAGAGGCTTTCGCCGGGCGTCAGGCCGGCGGCCGTCGCCCAGCGCGCCAGGTCTTCTTGCTCAAAACCGAGCCACAGGTCGCCGCAGGCTTCGCGCGCCCAGCTCTGGTCGTGGCTGCACAGCTCGCTGAGCAGCAGGCTGCCGCCGGGGGCGACCAAGGCGGCCAGCTTGCGAAAGGCTTCGGCCGGCGTGGCGAAGTGGTGCAGCACCATGTTCAGCACCACGCAGTCAGCGGGCCGTTGCTCGTCCTGCAGCGCATCGGCCAGTTTCAGCTCGACGTTGTCCAGGCCCTCGGCGGTGCAGCGTTGGCTGGCCAGTTCGAGCATCGCCGGGCTGTTGTCCAGGGCCGTGACCTGGGCGAAGCGCCGCGCCAGTTCGGGCAGGAAGGCACCATCACCAGGACCGATCTCCAATGCCGTGGCGCCCGGCGCGAAATGCAGGGCGTCGAGCAGGGCCAGCAGGCTGTCGCGGTACTGCGGTAAACCGGCGATCAGATCCTGCTGGGCCTGGAAGCTGGTGGCCATGCGCGCGAAGAAGTCGCGGCTGACGGTGGCGCGTTGCTGGTGCACGGCGGCGATGCGCGCCTGCACCTCGCCCGCCAGCGGCAGTGCGTCGATCTCTTCCAGCAGCGCCGCATGCAGGCGGCCGCCCGGTAGCGCACGGCGGTAGAAGATCGCGTTGCCTTCGCGGCGGGTGGCCACCAGGCCGGCCTGGGCCAGGACCTTGAGGTGATGGCTCATGCCCGACTGGCCGATGGCGAAGATCTGCGCCAGTTCCAGCACGCCGAACGAATCGTTGCTCAGCACGCGCAGCACGTTCAGGCGCAGCGGATCACCGCCGGCCTTGCACAGGGCGGCGAGCTCGTCGCAGGGGTCGAAATCCAACTGGGGTGCGCGCAGGGTCATGGGGGCGCAGTCTAGTCGGTCATTTTTCATACAGCAATACCAATATCAAAAAGTTTTGATATTGGTATTGAGGCTAGCCTGGCGTCTGGCTCAGTTGCAGAAAAGCGGCGGGAGCCGGGCTCAGGCTGGTGCCGAGTCGCCACAGCACATGCAGTTCACGCTCGATCTGCAGGTCCTGCACTGCCAAGCGCTGCAGTTCGCCGCTGGCCAGTTCACGTTCGACCACCCGCTGCGACAGCCAGGCGATGCCTTGGCCGTCGGCGAGCAGGCGTTTGAGCGCTTCGGTGCTGCCGATGGCCATGCCGGCCTGTGGCTCCAATCCGTGGTCGCGATAGGCCTGCTCGATGCTGGCGCGGGCGCCGGAGCCGGGTTCGCGCATGTACAGCGGGTACGCCTGCAGGTCGCTGGCTCGCAGGCGATCGGCCCTGGCCAGCAGGTGCAGCGGCGATGCCACCGGAAGCAGGGCATCGCGCGCCAGCAGGCGATGCGCGTAGTCGGCCTGGGCGAACGAGCCTTCGACGAAGCCCAGGCTGATGCGGCCTTCGTCCAGTTGTCGGGTCACGACGTCGGTGTTGCTTACTTCCAGGCTGACGAATATCTGCGGATGCAGAGCGCGAAAACGGGTAAGCAGTGGCGGCAGCAGGTAGGCGCCGAGCGTGGCGCTGGCGCCCAGATGCAACTCGCCCTGCTCCAGCTGGGCGAAGTCACGCAGGTCGCGTTCGGCGGCGCGCTCCAGGGCGAAGATGCGTCGCGCATAGTCATGCAGGCGCAGGCCGCCTTCGGTCAGTCGCACGCCGCGTGGCTGGCGATCGAACAGGCGCAGGTCGAGGCTGGCTTCGAGGTCGCGAATCTCCCGCGTCACGGCCGGCTGGCTGATGTGCAGGCGTTCGGCGCCGGCGCTGATGCTGCCGGCGTCTGCCACGGCCAGAAAGACCTTGAGATGGTGCAGATTCATGGTTGATACATAAATAGAAGGTATGGGTTAAATGCTGAATATGTATTTTTCATATGGCAAGCCAATTCTTACCCTTGCGCCATCACTCATGTCACGGGACTACCCGACTCATGCCACGCCCCTTCAGTCGTTTACCCGAGCCGCTCGCCTTTATCCGTCACTTCACGCCCAGCTGGTTTGCCATGACCATGGGCACCGGTGTGCTGGCGCTGGTGATCGCTCATCTGCCCTGGCATCTGCCGGGTTTGTCGATGCTTGCCGAGGGGTTGTGGTTTGTCGCGGTCGGTCTGTTCGCGCTGTTCAGCCTGCTGTTTCTGCTGCGCCTGGCGCTGTTTCGCGAAACCATCTGGCCGATGTTGCTGCATCCGGTGCAGTCGATGTTTCTCGGTGCCATTCCCATGGGCCTGGCGGTGCTGATCAAGGGCTTGCTGCTGTTCGGCGTGCCGCGCTGGGGCGAGGGGATTTACGCGCTGGCCCATGCGCTGTGGTGGCTGGATGCGGCGCTGGCGCTGCTCGGCGCCTTGTTGGTGCCTTATCTGATGTTCACCCGCCAGCATCATGCGCTGGAGAAGCTCACCGCGGTGTGGCTGCTACCTATCGTCGCACCGGAGGTCGCCGCCAGCACGGCAGGGGCGCTGGCGCCGCATCTGGCGGCCGAGGCGGCGCAACAGTTGCTGGTCGCCGGTTTCGTGCTCTGGGGATTGTCGCTGTCGCTGGCGTTCTCGCTGATCACTCTGGTGTTGCTGCGCCTGGCCCTGCACAAATTGCCGGATACCGATTTTGCTGCCACCAGCTGGCTGCCGCTGGGGCCGCTGGCTACCGGCTGTCTGGGCTTGCTCAGCATGGGCCAGGCGGCACCGCTGGCTTTTGCCGGTACGCCGCTGGTCAGCGCCGCCGAGCTGGCGCGGGATCTCGGTCTGATCGGCGGCCTGGCCTTATGGGGCGCTGGGCTGTGGTGGCTGGTGATCGCCACGCTGTTCACCCGTCACTACATCCGCGACAACATGCCGTTCAACCTCGGCTGGTGGGGTTTTACCTTTCCGCTGGGCGTATTCGCCCTGGCCACCTTTGAACTGCAGGCCGTGACCGGTTTGAGCCTGTTCGCCTTCATCGGTCTGCTGCTGGCGGTGCAACTGGCGGCGGTCTGGACGCTGGTGTTCAGTCGCACGCTCGCCGGCGTCTGGCATGGCGAGTTGTTTCAGGCACCTTGTCTGGGCGGACCGGGCAGCCCGGCGGTGAGCGTTCTGAGCGAGCAGGCGGGCTGATTTGGTCTCTACGACCATCTGTCATTGCCCCATGGGGGCCGGCTGGGCGAAAATAGGCGTCTTTTTTCGCCCCCTTCATTCAGAAGCAGCCCCCGTAGGAGATTCAGCGATGCCCAGCCGTCGTGAGCGAGCCAATGCCATTCGTGCCCTGAGCATGGATGCCGTGCAGAAAGCCAACAGCGGCCACCCCGGTGCCCCCATGGGTATGGCGGACATCGCCGAAGTGCTGTGGCGCGACTACCTCAAGCACAACCCGAGCAACCCGAACTTCGCCGATCGTGACCGCTTCGTGCTGTCCAACGGTCATGGCTCGATGCTGATCTATTCGCTGCTGCACCTGACTGGTTACGACCTCGGCATCGAAGACCTCAAGCAGTTCCGCCAGCTGCACAGCCGTACCCCGGGCCACCCGGAATACGGTTACACCCCGGGTGTCGAGACCACCACCGGCCCGCTCGGCCAGGGCATCGCCAACGCCGTCGGCTTCGCCATCGCCGAGAAGGTGCTGGGCGCGCAGTTCAACCGTGAAGGCCACGAGATCGTCGACCACAACACCTACGTGTTCCTCGGCGACGGCTGCATGATGGAAGGCATTTCCCACGAAGTCTGCTCGCTGGCCGGCACCCTGGGCCTGGGCAAACTGATCGCCTTCTACGACGACAACGGCATCTCCATCGACGGTGAAGTCGAGGGCTGGTTTACCGATGACACGCCGAAGCGCTTCGAAGCCTACGGCTGGCAGGTGATTCGCAATGTCGACGGCCACGACGCCGAAGAGATCAAGATGGCCATCGAGACCGCGCGCAAGAGCGTGGACCAACCGACCCTGATCTGCTGCAAGACCACCATCGGCTTCGGTTCGCCGAACAAGCAGGGCAAGGAAGAGTGCCACGGTGCGCCGCTGGGCAACGACGAAATCGCCCTGACCCGCGCCGCGCTGGGCTGGAATCATGGCCCGTTCGAAATCCCGGCCGAGATCTACGCCGAGTGGGACGCCAAGGCCGCCGGCGCTGCCGCCGAAGCCGCCTGGAACGACAAGTTCTCCGCCTACGCCGCTGCCCATCCCGAGCTGGCTGCCGAGTTCAAGCGCCGTATTGCCGGTGAGCTGCCGGCCGATTTCGCCGAGAAGGCCGCTGCCTATATCAAGGACGTCGCCGAGAAGGGCGAGACCATCGCCAGCCGTAAGGCCAGCCAAAACGCGCTGAATGCCTTCGGTCCGCTGCTGCCGGAGTTCCTTGGCGGTTCGGCCGACCTGGCCGGCTCCAACCTGACCCTGTGGAAGGGCTGCAAGGGCGTCTCCGCTGAAGACGCGTCCGGCAACTACATGTTCTACGGCGTGCGCGAGTTCGGCATGAGCGCGATCATGAACGGCATCGCCCTGCACGGCGGTTTCGTGCCGTACGGCGCCACCTTCCTGATCTTCATGGAATACGCGCGCAACGCCGTGCGCATGTCCGCGCTGATGAAGAAGCGCGTGCTGTACGTGTTCACCCACGACTCCATCGGCCTCGGCGAAGACGGCCCGACCCACCAGCCGATCGAGCAGCTGGCCAGCCTGCGTGGTACGCCGAACCTCGACACCTGGCGCCCGGCCGATGCCGTGGAGTCCGCCGTGGCCTGGAAGTACGCCATCGAGCGCGCCGACGGCCCGAGCGCCCTGGTGTTCAGCCGTCAGAACCTGCCGCACCAACCGCGCGATGCCCAGCAACTGGCTGATGTCGCGCGCGGTGGCTACGTGCTCAAGGACAGCGCTGGCGAGCCGGAGTTGATCCTGATCGCCACCGGTTCGGAAGTCGGCCTGGCCGTGGCTGCCTACGACAAACTGACCGCCGCCGGGCGCAAGGTGCGCGTGGTGTCGATGCCGTCCACCAGCGTGTTCGACGCTCAGGACGCCGGCTACAAGCAGGACGTGCTGCCGCTGCAGGTCGGTGCGCGCATCGCCATCGAGGCCTCGCACGCCGACTACTGGTACAAGTACGTGGGCCTGGAAGGTCGCATCATCGGGATGACCAGCTTCGGCGAGTCGGCCCCGGCGCCGGCCCTGTTCGAGCACTTCGGCTTCACCGTCGACAACATCGTCGCCACTGCCGAAGAACTGCTGGACGCCTGAGTTGAGAACGACGCTGTAGCGGTGGATCGGGGCGCGTAACTGGCGCCCTGTTCATCTACCGTTACAGCGCCCGGTGGATCGATGAAGCGCGATCCACCCTACGTTCATCCGAGACCTCTTATGTCCAATCGCCCCTATCGTGTCGCCCTCAACGGTTATGGCCGTATCGGTCGTTGCGTGCTGCGCGCGCTGCACGAGCGTGGCAATTCAGCGAGCCTGGAAATCGTCGCGCTGAACGACCTGGCCGATCAGGCCAGCATCGAATACCTGACCCGCTTCGACTCCACTCACGGGCGCTTTCCCGGCGAGGTGAAGGTCGATGGCGACTGTCTGCACATCAACGGCGACTGCGTGAAGGTGCTGCGTCAGAGCGAGCCTGAGGCCATTGACTGGGCAGCGCTGGACATCGATCTGCTGCTCGAGTGCTCCGGGCAGTACGTCACCCGTGCCGAGGCGCAACGCTTCATCGAAGCCGGTGCGCCGCGCGTGCTGCTGTCGCAGCCGATGGCCAGCGAGGCGGATATCGACGCCACCGTGGTTTACGGGGTCAATCAGCAGTGCCTGAGCGGTGCCGAGCGCCTGGTGTCGAATGCGTCCTGTACCACCAACTGCGGCGTGCCGTTGTTGAAACTTCTCGATGAGGTGGTGGGTCTGGAGTACGTCTCCATTACCACCATCCACTCGGCGATGAACGACCAGCCAGTGATCGATGCCTATCACCACGAAGACCTGCGCCGCACGCGCTCGGCCTTCCAGTCGGTGATCCCGGTGTCCACCGGCCTGGCGCGGGGTATCGAGCGTCTGCTACCGGAACTTACCGGGCGTATCCAGGCCAAGGCCATCCGCGTGCCGACGGTCAACGTCTCGTGCCTGGACATCACCCTGCAGACCGCACGCGATACCTCTGCCGAAGAGATCAATCGCGTGCTGCGTCAGGCGGCAGAAAGTGGCCCGCTCAAGGGGCTGCTGGCCTACACCGAGCTGCCGCACGCCAGTTGCGACTTCAACCATGACCCGCATTCGGCCATCGTCGACGGCAGCCAGACCCGCGTGTCCGGCCCGCGCCTGGTAAACCTGCTGGCCTGGTTCGACAACGAGTGGGGGTTTGCCAACCGCATGCTCGATGTCGCCGAACATTTTCTCGCTGTATCCACTTCCTCCGTACAACCAGCCTTTGTGAAGGACTGATCCATGACCGTTCTGAAGATGACCGACCTCGACCTCGCTGGTAAGCGCGTGTTGATCCGCGAAGACCTCAACGTCCCGGTGAAGGACGGTGTGGTCAAGAGCGACGCGCGTATCCTCGCCTCCTTGCCGACCATCAAGCTGGCGCTGGAGAAGGGCGCTGCCGTGCTGGTCTGCTCGCACCTGGGCCGTCCGGAAGAGGGCATCTACAGCGAGGAAGACAGCCTGGCGCCGGTCGCCGCCTACCTGAGCAAGGCGCTCGGCCGCGACGTGCCGCTGGTCAAGGACTATCTCGGTGGTGTCGAGGTCAAGGCCGGCGAGCTGGTGCTGCTGGAGAACGTGCGCTTCAACAAGGGCGAGAAGAAGAACACTGACGAACTGGCCCAGCAGTACGCTGCCCTGTGCGACGTGTTCGTGATGGACGCCTTCGGTACCGCTCACCGCGCCCAGGGCTCGACCCATGGCGTGGCCAAGTTCGCCAAGGTCGCCTGCGCCGGCCCGCTGCTGGCTGCCGAGCTGGATGCGCTGGGCAAGGCCCTGGACAAACCGGCGCGGCCGATGCTGGCCATCGTCGCCGGCTCCAAGGTGTCGACCAAGCTCGACGTGCTCAACTCCCTGGCCGATATCTGCGACTCGCTGATCGTCGGCGGCGGCATCGCCAATACCTTCCTCGCTGCTGCCGGCCTGCCGGTGGGCAAGTCGCTGTACGAGGCTGATCTGGTCGACACCGCCAAGGCCATCGCGGCCAAGGTCAGCGTACCGCTGCCGGTTGACGTGGTGGTGGCCAAGGCCTTCGCCGAAGACGCCGAAGCCACCATCAAGGCGGTCAAGGACGTGGCTGAAGACGACATGATCCTCGACATCGGCCCGCAGACTGCGGCGATGTTCGCCGAGATGCTCAAGGCTTCGCAGACCATCCTGTGGAACGGCCCGGTCGGCGTGTTCGAGTTCGACCAGTTCGGCAACGGCACCAAGGCCCTGGCCTTGGCCATCGCTGAAAGCCCGGCGTTCTCCATTGCTGGCGGTGGCGACACCCTGGCGGCCATCGACAAATACGGCGTGGCCGAGAAGATTTCCTACATTTCCACTGGCGGCGGCGCTTTCCTCGAGTTCGTCGAAGGCAAGGTGCTGCCGGCCGTGCAAGTGCTGGAGCAACGCGCGCAATAAACACCGGCTAGGGTGAGGGAGAGTCCTTCACCCGCCGCGGATTAAACCCTGACGTGAACGGGTGGTCTGTAGAAAACCGGATCATCGAACAAGGAGTCATGTCATGGACAAGTTAGCCGCTTTGAGCGTGATTGGTATGTTGCTGGCCGGTTGTGCCGGTGGCGGTCGGGAGGTGGCCTGCGAGGTATTCAGCCCGGCGCAGATCGAAACCCCGACCACTCAGGATGATCAGCGTGTCGAGCAAAGCAGTGGTCAACCCACTGGCGCGGCACCGGAACAGCGTTGCTGACGAGGAGAGGCAATGAGCGGAATCAGACTGGCGGGGCTTGCTGTCGCCGCCACGTTGTTGGCGGCCTGCAGCAGCCAGCCGGCGGCGCCGGAGCAATGGAATCGCTGGGTATGCGACAGCCAGACCGAAGTGCTGTGGCGCTTCGCCAACGGCAGCGTCGACCAGGTGGATGTGCGCCTGGGCGGTGACGACATCGTCTATCGTCTGACTCAGGAGCCGGCAGGATCTGGCGCGCTGTACAGTGACGGGCGTCTGTCCTTCCACACCAAAGGTGAGGAAGGCCTGGTCTACTGGACGGCGACCGATGACCTGATAGGCCGCGGCTGCAAGGCCCCGTAACATCCTCGGCGACGCCGAGACAAGAGCTGTGGGCATGCCCCAGCTTCAGGAAACTTGAACAACGCCTGCCCCTGCGGCAGGCTTGCACGATTAACGACCTCCAAACCGGGAGACAGAAACACCATGGCACTTATCAGCATGCGCCAGATGCTCGACCACGCCGCCGAATTCGGCTACGGCGTGCCGGCCTTCAACGTCAACAACCTCGAGCAGATGCGCGCCATCATGGAAGCCGCCGACAAGACCGATTCTCCGGTCATCGTCCAGGCCTCCGCTGGTGCCCGCAAGTACGCTGGTGCGCCTTTCCTGCGCCACCTGATCCTGGCTGCCATCGAAGAGTTCCCGCACATCCCGGTGTGCATGCACCAGGACCACGGCACCAGCCCTGACGTGTGCCAGCGCTCCATCCAGCTGGGCTTTTCCTCGGTGATGATGGACGGCTCGCTCAAGGAAGACGGCAAGACCCCGGCCGACTACGACTACAACGTCCGCGTAACCCAGCAGACCGTAGCCTTCGCCCACGCCTGCGGCGTGTCCGTGGAAGGCGAACTGGGTTGCCTGGGTAGCCTGGAAACCGGTATGGCCGGTGAAGAAGATGGCGTCGGCGCCGAAGGCGTACTCGATCACAGCCAACTGCTGACTGATCCGGAAGAGGCCGCCGACTTCGTCAAGAAGACCCAGGTCGATGCCCTGGCCATCGCCATCGGCACCAGCCACGGCGCTTACAAGTTCACCAAGCCGCCAACCGGCGACGTGCTCTCCATCGAGCGCATCAAGGAAATCCACAAGCGCATCCCCAACACCCACCTGGTGATGCACGGTTCTTCCTCCGTGCCGCAGGAATGGCTGAAGGTGATCAACGAATTCGGCGGCGACATCAAGGAAACCTACGGTGTGCCGGTCGAGGAAATCGTCGAAGGCATCAAGCACGGCGTGCGCAAGGTCAATATCGATACCGACCTGCGTCTGGCCTCTACCGGTGCCATTCGCCGCATGATGGCCGAGCATCCGAGCGAGTTCGATCCGCGCAAGTTCTTCGCCAAGACCATCGTCGCCATGCGTGACATCTGCATCGCCCGCTACGAAGCCTTCGGCACCGCTGGCAACGCCTCCAAGATCAAACCGATCTCCCTGGAAGGCATGTACCAGCGCTATGCCAGCGGCGAGCTGAACGCCAAGGTCAACTGATCCGGCGCGGGCCAACGCCCGCCCGGACCAGCCGAAAGCCGCGATTGCGCAAGCGTCGCGGCTTTTTCATGCCTGGCGTTTGGGGCTCAGGGCGCTGTGCTGAGCAACGCGCGATGCTCGATGCTCAACTGGTCGAAGCGCGCAGCGCCGGCTTCGGTCTCGTAGCCGGTGTTGTCCTGGGTGTAGACGCCGGCCTTGAAATACAGCGGTTTGGCCGCCCAGGATGAGTCCAGGCGGGTGCTCCAGCTGGTCCTGTCGAGCTGGATCGCCAGGGTGCCGTCGGGCTTCAGGTTGATCGCATAGCTGAACGCCTGATTGAGCGCGATGCCACTGGCCACGGTTACCGTCTGAATCTCGGCATTCGGCGTCATGCGTACCTTGGCGACGATGTTGCCGCTGGCGGTCTTGGTCTTGTACTGGTACTCCAGCTTGAGCAGCGGCATCGAGCTCTTGTAGGCATGGATCTGGCCGATGACGATCTTGCCGGTCGACGGCACCTGGCTGACGCTCAGCGGGGCGCGCAGGAAATGGTCGGCGCCGGGGTAGGTCCAGTTGCGCAGGCTGCCATCGGCGTAGGTCTCGCGCAGTTCGCTGCGTGGATAGCTGGCACTTTCGGTGGTGGTGCCGTTGACCGGTGACCAGAAGAAGATGGCGCCATCTTTGGACTGGAAATAGTGATCCTGATAACCACCGGCCAGAACGCGGGTCTCGATGGTGGTCGCGGGGACGCCGACTGGAATGCTGAGATTCCACATGGCGAGTTCGATCATGTTCAAAGCTCCTGAGAAACGGAAACTTCAGTCGGGGGCACATCTCATCCAGGAGTCAGTAACGGCTTACTTGGCGTTCCGGCGTGTGACACGCGAGCTAGAAGGGTGGCAGGGCTGCCTGTCACGAGCAGCGAGTGCGCTCGTGGCGCGCTTTATAACGGCAACCGGGGCGAAAGCGTGATGACCGTCTGTCGTTTTATTGGCGCCAATATAAAGTCATTATCATTGTGCTTTCGATCCCTGCCGTTTTCGATCGAACCGGGTCTGGCGCAGGTAAAACCCTGTAAAACACCTGGGGCATAACGGTGGGTGGGGTGCGCCATAATTCGCGCACTGTCGTTCCGGGAAACTGCCCCCCATGTCCAGCAAGCCACGTCTGTTGCTCGCTTTCCTCCTCGCCGTGTTGCTGGCCTCGCTGCTTGCCTCGATCTTTCAGACCCAGACCAACCTCGCCGCCTTGCAGGCGCTCGGTGCACCGATGCCGCTGGATGTGCGCGTTGGCACCACCTGTCTCGATCTGCTCGGTTTCGCGCCGACCTTCGCCCTGCTCAGTGCGCTGGGCTTTCTGTTCGCCCTGCCGCTGGCTGCCTGGTTGGCGCGGCGCATGCCGTCGCTACGGTGGCTGATCTTCGTGCTGGCGGGCGCGGCAGCGATCTGGACGGCGCTGGCGCTGGCCAATGCGCTGGCACCGATGCCGACGCTGATCGCCGCCGACCGCAGCCCGTTCGGCACGCTCGGACTGATGGCCTGCGGCAGCGTTGGTGCGCTGCTGTTCGGCTTGCTCGGTCGGCGGGTGCGCTACCGGACGCAGCCGACTTCTTCCGATTCTCTGTGACAAGGCGTTGCCCATGTTGAGAAGCACCCGCGCGCTGATGCTCTGCGCCCTGTTCGTCAGTACGCCGCTGCTGGCCCTGGATTACCGCATCGAAACCTTCAGCGAAGGGCTGGAGAATCCCTGGGCCGTGGCCTTCCTGCCGGACGGACGCATGCTGGTCACCGAGCGTGTCGGGCGCCTGCGCATCATCGAAGCCGACGGCAGTGTCGATCCCAAGCCGTTGGCGGGCCTGCCCGAAGTCTTCATCGCTGCCCAGGCCGGGCTGATGGAAGTGGCGCTGGACCCGGACTACAGCAACAACCGCTGGCTTTACCTGACCTACGCGCACGGCTCGCTGGAGGCCAACAACACGCGTCTGGCGCGTGCCCGCCTGGTGGATGACGAACTGCACGACTTCGAAGTGCTGTTCACCGCCCAGCCGCTCAAGGCCGGCGCCGCGCATTACGGTGGGCGCATCGCCTTTCTCGCCGACAAGACCCTGGTGCTGACCCTGGGCGACGGTTTCGACTGGCGTGAAGAGGCGCAGAACCCGGCCAACCACCTGGGCAAGATCGTGCGTCTGAACCGTGACGGCAGCGTACCGCAGGACAACCCGCTGATCGGCCAGGACGGCGCGGCGCCGGAGATCTACAGCCTCGGCCACCGCAACGTGCAGGGCATCTTCTTCGATGCCGAGCACAATCGCCTGTACAGCCATGAGCATGGCCCACGCGGGGGTGACGAGCTCAACCTGATCGAGGCCGGCAACAACTATGGCTGGCCGCTGGCAACCTTCGGTATCGATTACACCGGTGCGCGCGTCAGCCCCTACACCGAGCTGCCGGGGCTGACCGCGCCACTGCTGCACTGGACACCCTCGGTAGCGCCGTCGAGCCTGACCCTGTATCGCGGCGAGTTGTTCCCCGAGTGGCAGGACGACCTGTTCGCGGCCACCCTGGCCGAGCGCAGCGTACGCCGCATCCGTGTCCGTGACGGCATGCTGGCCGGTGAGGAAATCCTCTTCGAAGAGCTGGGCGAGCGGATTCGCGATGTGCGCAGCGGGCCGGATGGTGCGCTCTATCTGCTCACCGATAACCCAGAGGGGCGTCTGCTGCGTGTGGTGCCCAGCGAGTAATGCCGCATCCGTTACACTGACGGTCCAGATGAATGTGGGATCGTAGCGTTGAAGTATCTACAGGGTTATCCGGTCGCCTTGCAGCAGCAGGTTCGTCAGCTGATCGCCGATGATCGGCTCGGTGACTACCTGGCGCAGCGCTATCCGGGCCGGCATGAAGTGCAGAGCGACAAGGCGCTGTATGGCTACGTGATGGCGCTCAAGCAGGAACACCTGAAGAACGCGCCGGCTATCGACAAGGTGCTCTACGACAATCGCCTCGACCTCACCCACCGCGCCCTCGGCCTGCACACGGCGGTCTCGCGGGTGCAGGGCGGCAAGCTCAAGGCGAAGAAGGAAATTCGCGTTGCCTCGCTGTTTCGCGACGCCGCGCCGGCCTTCTTGCAGATGATCGTGGTGCACGAACTGGCACACCTCAAAGAGAGCGAGCACAACAAGGCCTTCTACAAGCTGTGCGATCACATGTTGCCGGGCTATGCGCAGATCGAATTCGACCTGCGCATGTACCTGACCTGGCGCGAGATGACGGCGGCCAACTGAGCAGCCGATGCGCTGACCTGTGAGCTCAGCCGTGCAGGCGCAGGTTGAGCTGATCGACTACTTCTGCCCAGTCGGCGTCTTCGAGAATTTCTTCGCGCAGCAGCGCGGCTTGCGCCGGCGTCCAGAACGGAGCCTCGGACAGTTTGCAGGCATCCGGCAGCGGCGAATGGGTGCTGATGAAGGCGTTGATGCTGGCGGCATCGTCAGGCAGGCCGAGTTGCTTGAACAGGGCTGGCAGGCTGTGGACTGGATTTTCCATGGTAGTGGCTCTCGCTAGGCGTGGTGTTCATCGCTAATTACCAACACTAGCCCAGATAGTTCCGCTTACGTGGCTGCCAGCACCTCGAAAATTTGCTGGCGACTCCCTACTGGCAGGCTTATCTCGTCGCCAGGCTTCTTGCCGAGCAGCAATTTCCCGAGCGGTGCGGTATTGCCGAGCACCTGGATGGTCTGGTCGGCCAGTTGCAGTTTCATGCTGGCGCCTGGTGGGCCAAGGAACAGCCATTGTTCGTGGCCATCCTCGGCCGCAAGCTGAACCAGCGCGCCGAGCTCGATACCCTGCTCGATATCGAAGGGGCGCGGGCGCAATTGGCGCCAGGTGATCAGGGTCTGGCGCAGTTCTTCGACGCGGCGCGCCTGACCGCTGGCCAGGTAGGCGGCCTCCAGGCCCAGGGTGTCGTACTTGTTCTCGGCGACGTTCTCTTCGTGGGTGGCCGCTTCATGGGCGCTGAGGGCGGCGAGACTGGCCTGTTCGAGGTCGGTCTGCAGATGGGTGAGCACGTCTTGCAGCAGCAGATTCTTGTCCATGGTGCGGTATCGATTGGCGATGATGAGAGGGGCTGCGGCCCATTTTCAGATAGCTGGGCTGGCCAGGCGCACGCGGTTGCGACCTTCGGCCTTGGCTCGGTACATGGCTGCATCGGCCAGGCGAATCAAGCGGGTGGCGTCGTCGGCGCCACGACTCAGGGCGATGCCGATGCTGGCACCGACGCGTACGGCACGATCTTCCAGATGCATCGGCGTGTCCAGTCCTTCCAGCAGACGCCTGGCCAGGTCCTGTGCATCCTCGGCAGATTGCACGTTCTCGCAGATCACCACGAACTCATCGCCGCCCAGGCGCGCTGGCAGATCGGTATCGCGGACGTACTGCCTCAGGCGCTGTGCGACCTCAGCCAGTACCAGGTCGCCGTAACCGTGGCCGTGCTGGTCGTTGATCGGCTTGAAGCCGTCCAGGTCGATCAGCATCACCGCGAGCAGTTCGTTGCGGCGCAGGCTGCGTGCCAATGCCAGATCCAGGTGTTGTTGCAGAGCGGTGCGGTTGGGCAGGCCGGTCAGTGGGTCCTGCAGGGCCAGCTCACTGAGGCGCTGATTGGCCTGTTCCAGGGCCTGGGTGCGTTCGGTGACGCGCTTGGCGAGGATCTGCTCGTTGAGCTGCAGCGCGGCTTCGCGTTGGCGCTTGAGCTCGTTGAAGCGTGCCGCCAGGGCGAAGGACAGCAGGATCATCTCCAGCCCCGAGCCGATCTGCATGGCGTACAGGGTAAGGAAGTTCGACGGAATCAGGGCGAAGTTGCGTAGCGCCAGCAGCACCGCGCCGGTCAGCAGCATCAGCCAGGCCAGGGCGAACAGGCGAGCGCCGGGCACCCGGTAGCCAATGCAGACGAAGCTGGTCAGCAGCAGCGTCAGAGTGGCGATCAGGCCGGTCAGCGACATCAGCTGCAGCGCGCGCTGCAGTGGCAGCAACACACTGGCCAAGACGGCCGCACCGATGGCGATGGACAGCAGCAGCAGGCCCTTGTCCCAGCGTGGCAGCCACTGGCGGGTGTCGAGAAAGCTGCGCGCAAACACCACCGACAGCAGCGCTGCCGTCGTCAGGCTGACCGGCAGCATGCGGTTGCTCCAGGGCGCCGCTTCGGACCACAGATACTGCGCGCCAAGACCATTGAGCGACAGCACGCTGAGGGCGAAGGCGAACATGAACAGCACGTAGTTGAGGAAAGGCCGCTCGCGCAGGGCGAGAAACAGCAGCAGGTTGTACAGCCCCAAGGCGATCAGCACGCCGAAGTAGATGGCATGCATCAGGTAGCCGTTCTGGCTGTGCTGCTCGAAATCGCGCGAAGACATCAGTGCGCCGCTGAGGGTCATGCTGCCGCGCGAGTCGACGCGCAGGTACAGCGTGCGTTGCTCGCCGGGCTGCAGAGTGATCTCGAATACCGGGTTGCGATGGCCGACGCTGCGCTGCGCGTAGGGCACGGTGTCGCCGCTGCGCGACTCGCGCACGCCATCGGCGCCGATGTCGTATAGACGCACCTCGTCCAGCGAGGCGTAATTCAGTTCCAGGCGCCAGACGCGTGTTTGCTGGGCATCCGATTGCAGCGCCAGGCGCAGCCAGATCACCCCCGGCACGTAGCCGAAGCTGAGGTCACGGCGGTTCAGCGAGGGCTGGAAAGGGGCATCGGCAGCGCGAACGTCGTCCAGGCTCAGGGCGCTCTGGGGATCGGCGAGAAAGTCGACCAGGCCGTAGAGATCCTGTGCTGCGCTGCTGTCGCTCAGGCGCGTATTGGCGAGGGTAATCTGGCTGACCAGAAGCAGGCTGCACACCAGCAGCAGACCCGGCAACGAGACCAGGTAGGCGAGGGTGGTGTGTCGGTTGGCTGGCATGGGCAAGGCCTGGGAGCTAGGCGTCGTCAGATAGTGGCAGAAAGCCCCATGAGCCTGCTAGTGGCGATCCTTCTGCAGATGCGCGGCCAAGGTGCGCAGTGGCGCCAGCTGGCGGCAGATCAGCGCCAGTTGCGTCTGCACCAGACGTTGGCGTTCGTCGACGTCGTCGGCAATCTGCTCCAGGCTTTGCGCCAGTGCCTGTTCTTCGTCGCTGTGGATGGCCAGCGGCTGCTCGCCGCGCAGGCCGGTGGCGATTTCATCGAGGCTGCTCGCCAGCGCTTCGGCCTGTTCCAGCAATTGTGCCTGGGCCGCCTGCGGCAATTGCTCGCCACGATGGGCGCCGAGCCCGGAGAGATAGCTGAGCAAGGTGTGCGACAGCACCAGAAAGCGAAAGCCAAGGTCGGCGTCCTTACGGAAGTGCCCAGGCTCCATCAGCATGTTGCCGAGGGTGGTGGACAGTGCCGCGTCGGCGTTGTGCGCGTTGCGTCGGGCCAGGCGGTAGCCGAGGTCGTCACGCTTGCCGTGTGCGTACTGGGCGATGATCTGCCGCAGGTAGGCGCTGTTGCAGCTCAGTGTGTTCGCCAACATGCGCCCCAGGCGCCGGCCCTGCCAGTCCGGCAGGATCAGGAACACCGCCAGCCCGGCCAGCATGCCGCCGAGCAGGGTGTCGACCAGGCGCGGTAGGAACAGGCCGTAGCCATCGCCGATCTGGTTGAAGCAGAACAGCACCAGCAGGGTGATCGCCGCCGTGGCCAGGGTGTAGCGCGTGCTGCGTGTGGCGAAGAAGGCGACGCCAGCGACCACGGCGAACAGGGCCTGGATGCGTGGGTCGGGGAACAGGTCGATCAATGCCCAGCCCAACCCCAAGCCGATCAGGGTGCCGACGATGCGCTGCACCAGCTTGAGACGCGTGGCGCCGTAGTTCGGCTGACAGACGAACAGGGTGGTCAGCAGAATCCAGTAGCCCTGGGTCGGATGAATCAGGTGCAGCAGGCCGTAACCGGCAGCCAGAGCAATGGACAGGCGCAGCGCGTGGCGAAACAGCAGCGAGGTGGGAGTCAGTTGCTGGCCGATGCGCTCGATGACCTCGCGCAACGAATGCGGTTCGCGATCCAGCAGGCTGCTGTCCTGCTCATCGGCCAGGGCGTCAGGGTTGCTGGCGCTGCCGAGCAGCAGGTCGAGGCTGGCGAGGTTGCCGGCCAGAGCGCCGAGCGAGCGCAGCAGGCGGCGCCAGGCTGGGTTGCTCTGCAGGTGCAGGTGGTCGAGCGAGGCATGCAGGTCTTCCAGGGCCTGGCTGCACAGTTCGCGGTATTCGAACGGCTGGCGCAATTCGATGGCGCTGCCCAGGCGCTGGCAGGCTTCGCCGTGCAGGCGCAGCAGGCGCTGGCAGCGAAACAGCACATCGCTGTGGAAGAAGGCTTCGGCCAGTTCGTTGTAAGGGTAGTGCGACGAGCTGGCGCGTTCGTGAATGTCCTGGGCGAGGAAGTACAGCTTCAGGTAGCGATTGACCTTCGGTGCCGGCCGACCGCCACCGACCCGGTGCAGAATGATCTCCTTGGCCGCGTTGAGTGCGGAGACTACGCGGCCATTCTGCTGGGCCAACTGCAGACGGCGTTGCTCCACATCCAGCTGGCGCACGGGTTCGAACAGCGCCGCCTTGAGCTTGAGGTACTTGCCCAGTTCGCGAAACAGCCGGGCCAGGGCGAGCTGTACTGGCTGATGGGCGAACAGCGCGTGCCAGATCACCGATAGCAGGCCGTACCAGGCGGCGCCGGCTACCAGCAGCAGCGGCTCCAGCCACAGGCCGGCGACGCCGCCGCGCTGCTCGACGCCGATCATGCTGTACACCGCGAGGATCAGCGTGCCGGAACCCAGGGTGGCGAAGCGTTCACCGAGTGCGCCGAGCATGGTCAGACAAAAGGCGGAAAAGGCCAGGGCGATGACGAACAACCAGGGATAGGGAAAGAGAAATTCCACCGCATAGGCCGCCGCGCTGAAGCAGGCCAGGGTGACCAGCACCGCGCCGAGACGGCCTTGCCAGCTGTCGTCGGTCTCGGTCAGGGCGCTGGCGATGATGCCGAGAAACAGTGGGATCAGCCCATGCATCCAGCCCTGCCACCAGCACAGCGCCAGTGCTCCGGCGAGGGCTATGAATACCCGCAGGCTGGCGCTGAACTTGTCCAGTGCCCAGAGGCGGCGCAGTGATTGGCGAAGGCGAGGTCGGGGCATAGGGCGTCTGGTCGAAAAAGATCTGAGCAGCCTACCGGAACTGGCCAGTCACTGGGTATCTGTCTGCCGGCAATCTGTTTGGCCTGGCGCCTTTCGCAATTTCGTCGTGCGTCTCGCGGATGTACTGCTCCTGCAGCGAGCAGTACATCCCCTGTAGCACATCCGCCAGCCCTGTCGCGGGACCCGCTGGAGCATGGACTATGCTCAATAAAGGCCCTCCGCCACCTGTCCGGTATCACTGGGGGCCTGGGAGTCGAACGTGTTGCCTGGCTGGTTGCGTCTATGTCTGTGTGCTCTGATCCTCTGCGGTTCGGTGGGGGCGAGTGCGGCGCCGGGCGCGGTTGTGCGCTTGCAGGTGGATGGGGTGATTGGCCCGGCCAGTGCCGACTACCTGGTGCGCGGTCTGGCCAAGGCGGTGGACGAGGGCGCGCAACTGGTGCTGATCGAGATCGACACGCCCGGCGGCCTGGATAGCTCCATGCGCGCCATTATCAAGGCGATCCTCGCCAGCCCGATTCCCGTGGCCAGTTACGTCGCCCCCGGCGGTGCGCGGGCGGCCAGCGCCGGCACCTACATCCTCTACGCCAGCCATGTCGCTGCCATGGCGCCGGGGACCAACCTCGGCGCCGCCACGCCGGTGGCCATCGGCATGCCGGGCTCGCCGAGCAAACCAGAGGGGGCTGACAAGGGCGAGACGGACAAGCCCGCGCAAGGCGAAAAGGGCTCGGTCGATGCCATGACCGCCAAGCAGGTCAACGATGCGGCCGCCTACATTCGTGGTCTGGCGAATATGCGCGGGCGCAATGCCGAGTGGGCTGAACAGGCAGTGCGCGAGGCGGTCAGCCTGTCCGCCGAAGAGGCGCTGGCGCAGAAGGTGATCGACTATCTGGCGACGGACCTGAGCGACCTGCTGCGCCAGCTGGACGGCAAGACCCTGCAGGCCGCAGGCGTCGAAGTCACCCTGGCTACCGCCGGCGCGCCCTTGATCAGCCATGCGCCGGACTGGCGCACTCGCCTGCTGGCGGTGATCACCAACCCCAGCGTGGCGCTGATCCTGATGATGATCGGCGTCTACGGCCTGTTCTTCGAGTTCTCCAACCCGGGCAGCGGCATCGGCGGCGTGCTCGGTGGCATCAGTCTGATCCTCGCCCTCTACGCCCTGCAGTTGCTGCCGGTGAACTACGCTGGGGTGGCGCTGATCCTGCTCGGCATCGCCTTCATCACCGTCGAGGCCTTCCTGCCCAGCTTCGGCGTGCTCGGCATCGGCGGCGTGGTGGCGTTCGTCTTCGGCGCGCTGATCCTGATCGACACCGACGTGCCGGGCTTCGGCATCCCGCTGGCGCTGATCGTCACCCTGGCGCTGACCAGCGCCGGGCTGATCCTGGCCATCCTCGGCATGGCGTTGAAGGCCAGGCGGCGCCAGCAGGTGGCCGGCGACAGCGGCCTGGTCGGCAGCCTGGTGGCGGTCGCCGCGGTGCAGGCCGAGGATCCTTGCAGCGGCTGGGTGGCGCTGCAGGGCGAACGCTGGCAGGTGCAGGGCAGCGAGCCGCTGCGGCCCGGGCAGCGGGTGCGGGTGACGGCACGCCAGGGCGTGCAACTGCAGGTCAGCGCGGTGGATGAACCGCCGCCCCAAGGAGGTCACTGATGGGTTTCGAACTGAGTTTTCTCTCGCTGACGATCATCGTCCTGGCCCTGCTCGCCTCGGCCTTTCGCATCCTGCGCGAGTACGAGCGCGGCGTGGTGTTCCAGCTCGGCCGCTTCTGGCGGGTCAAGGGCCCGGGGCTGATCCTGGTGGTGCCCGGCATGCAACAGATGGTGCGGGTGGACCTGCGCACCATAGTGCTGGACGTGCCGACCCAGGACGTGATCTCCCGCGACAACGTCTCGGTCAAGGTCAACGCGGTGGTCTACTTCCGCGTGCTCGACGCGCAGAAGGCGATCATCCAGGTCGAGGATTACCACGTCGCCACCAGCCAGCTGGCGCAGACCACCCTGCGCGCGGTGCTCGGCAAGCACGAGCTGGACGAGATGCTCGCCGAGCGCGAGCGACTCAACCTCGACATCCAGCAGGTGCTCGACGCGCAGACCGACGCCTGGGGCATCAAGGTGGCCAACGTCGAGATCAAGCACGTCGACCTCGACGAGTCGATGATCCGCGCCATCGCCAAGCAGGCCGAGGCCGAGCGCGAGCGGCGGGCCAAGGTGATCCACGCCGAGGGCGAGCTGCAGGCCTCGGAAAAACTCATGCAGGCCGCCGAGATGCTCGGCCGCCAGTCCGGCGCCATGCAGCTGCGCTATATGCAGACGCTGAGCAATATCGCCAGTGACAAGAGCTCGACCATCGTCTTTCCGCTGCCGGTGGAGTTGTTGCGCGGCATCGTCGATCTGAAGGAGCCCAAGGCTTGAATTTAGAACTGATCGGTTCTAAATTGCGCGCATGACGACACGTGGACGCCCCAAGAGCTTCTGCCCGGACCGGGCCCTGGAAAACGCCATGCAGCTGTTCTGGCAACGCGGTTATGAAGCCGCGTCGCTGCAGGACCTGCAGGCGGCCACCGGGTTGTCCAAGAGCAGCCTGTATCAAACCTACCCGAGCAAGCAGGCCTGGTTCGTCGCTGCCTTCAGCCGCTACGTAGCGCAGCGCCGAGCCTTGTTGCTGGAGCAGCTTGACGCCAGTGCCTCGCCGCTCGCTTTCATCCGCGAGCGCCTGCTCAGTGTGCTCGAAGATGATGGCCCTGACGGCGTGCCGCGTGGCTGCATGCTGGTCAACGTGGCCAATGAATTCTCCTTGTCGGAGCCGGCGCTGGTGCCGGTTCTGCGACAGGCCACCGCGGGTATCTGCCAGGTCTTCGAACAGGCGCTCGAACGCGCCGTGGCCTGCGGGGAGTTGAGCAACGGCAGGGACCTCGCGGCTCGCGCCAGTTATCTGCAATGTGTGATGAGCGGGCTGCGCACCCAGGTGAAATCCGCGGTGCCGGCGGATTCGATCCGCGCCACCGTTTCAGTGGTGATGACCAGCCTGGACTGCGCCTGAGCAATCCGGCGCTGGGTTTTGTTCGCTTTATTCTGGACTGATCGGTTTTTAATTGGAGGTGATATGCGGGAATTGTTCGAGTTATGCGGCGCCGATCCTGAGCTGGTGTTCTCGCCTTACTGCTGGCGCGTACGTCTGGCGCTGGCGCACAAGGGACTGGACTGGCAGAGCCGGCCGACACGTTTCACTGACAAGGATTTGATCGCTTTTTCCGGACAGAAACTGGTGCCGGTGCTGATCGACGAAGGTGAAACGGTGCATGACAGTCTGGCGATCTTCGCCCACCTCGATCAGCGTTATCCACAACGTCCCTTGCTCGGTGGCGCGCTGGCTGCCGAGCGCGCCCGCCTGGTCGAGCGCCTGAGCTTTCATATGGTGCGTGTGCCGCTGTTGAAGTTGCTGATTCCGCGGGTCTGGCAGGTGATCGACCCGGCCGACCGCGAGTATTTCCGCAGTAGCCGGGAGAAGGCGCTGGGCATGAGCCTGGAGGCGTTCGCCGATCCGCAGGGCGGTGAGCGGTCGTTCCGTGAAGGCGTGGCGCCGCTGGAAATGTGGCTGCGTGATCAGCCCTTCCTCGAAGGCCATGCCCCTGGCGGCTGTGACTACCTGCTGGCTGGCATGTTGTTCTGGGCCTGGTGCCTGGGCGCGCAACCCTGGGCCGAGGATTCGGCGCTGGGCGCCTGGTTCGCGCGCATCCTGCAGACGTATGAAGCGACTCACGGCCCGGTCAAGCGGGCCGCGATCCACGTGGAGGAAAAGCAATGATCGACCTGTACTACTGGACCACGCCCAACGGCCACAAGGTCAGCATCTTTCTCGAGGAAGCCGGGCTGGACTACCGCATCGTTCCGGTGCATATCGGCAAGGGCGAGCAGTTCGCACCCGAGTTTCTCAAGATCGCACCGAACAACCGCATTCCGGCCATCGTCGATCATGCGCCGGCCGATGGCGGTGAGCCCATCGCCCTGTTCGAGTCCGGGGCGATTCTCGAGTACCTGGCCGACAAGAGCGGGCAGTTCCTGCCGCGCGAGACACGCGCGCGTTTCACCGTGTTGCAGTGGCTGTACTGGCAGATGGGCGGCGTTGGCCCGATGGCAGGGCAGAACCATCACTTCGTGCGCTACGCGCCGGAGCCGATTCCGTATGCCATCGACCGCTACGTGAAGGAAACCGCGCGCCTCTACGGCGTGCTGGACCACCAGCTGGCCGGGCGCGACTACGTGGCGGACGATTATTCCATCGCCGACATGGCCATCTATCCCTGGGCCAAGCTGTGGAAGATGCAGCAACAGAAACTGGAGGACTTCCCCAACATGGCCGCCTGGCTCGAACGCATCGATGCACGCCCTGCGGTACAGCGTGCCTACGCGCTGGTAGAACAGGTGAACGCCGATCCGCAGGCCTTGCTCACCGCAGAGGCGCGGCGCGTGCTGTTCGGGCAGTGACGGACGGACGAAATTTCTCGTGGAATTTCCTGTGAGCTGGCTCACGCTTTCCTAGACTTCAGACTGTTGGCCCGCAATGGTTGGAGATGGTTATGCGAATCGGCGTACCCAAGGAAATCAAGAACCACGAGTACCGAGTCGGCCTCACGCCACAGTCGGTGGCCGAGCTGACGGCGCTCGGTCATGAGGTCTGGATCGAAACCCATGCCGGTGCCGCTGTCGGTTTCGCCGACGAGGATTACCTCGGGGCGGGCGCGCAGATCGCCAAGAGTTCGTCCGAGGTGTTCCAGCAGGGGCAGTTGATCGTCAAGGTCAAGGAGCCCCTGGCGGTGGAGCGCGCCAGGTTGCGAGCCCACCACACGCTGTTTACCTACCTGCACCTGGCGCCGGATCGGGCGCAGACCGAAGAGCTGATGGCCAGCGGCGCCACCTGCATCGCCTACGAGACGGTGACCGATGCGCAGGGCCGCCTGCCTTTGTTGGCGCCGATGTCGGAAGTGGCCGGACGCATGTCGATCCAGGCCGGTGCCGGCTGTCTGGAAAAGGCCCGCGGCGGGCGTGGCGTATTGCTGGGTGGCGTACCAGGCGTGGCGCCGGGCAAGGTGGTGATTCTCGGCGGCGGTGTGGTCGGCAGTCATGCCCTGGCCATGGCGGTCGGCCTGGGCGCCGATGTCACGGTGCTGGACAAGAGCGTCGACGCGCTGCGCCGGCTCGATGCCCAGTACGGCAATCGCATCACTACGCTCTACTCCACTCGCGCGGCGGTGCGCGAGCAGGTGCTGGCGGCCGATCTGGTGATTGGCGGGGTGCTGATTCCCGGAGCTGCCGCCCCCAGGCTGATCACAGCGGACATGGTGCGGCAGATGAAGGCCGGTGCAGTGTTGGTGGATGTCGCCATCGACCAGGGTGGGTGCGCCGAGACCTCCCGCGCCACGACCCATGCCGAGCCCACCTATGTGGTCGATGATGTGGTGCACTATTGCGTGGCCAACATGCCCGGCGCGGTGGCACGTACCTCGACCCTGGCCCTGAACAACGCGACCCTGCCTTTCGTCGTGGCGCTCGCCCAGAAGGGCACACGCCGCGCCTTGCAGGATGACGTGCATCTGCTGAACGGGCTCAACGTGGCCAGGGGCGCGATCACCTGCGGTAACGTGGCCGAGGCCCACGGTCTGCCCTTTCAATCGGCTGCCGGGGTGCTGGAACATCTGTCATAGGGCCACCCAGGCTGCGCGCTACGGAGGAAAGACCATGTCCAGCCGTCGTCATCTCCTCTTCGCCGCTGGCGGCGCTTTGCTGGCCAGCCCGGCACTGGCGCTGGCCGAGCGCCTGCTGACGCCACGGCAGACGCTTGGCCCCTTCTACCCCGACCAACTACCGCTGGATAACGACAACGACCTGGTGCGAGTCGACGGCCAGGCCGCAGAGGCGCGCGGGATTCGCGTGCAACTGCACGGCTCGATCCTCGATGCGGGTGGTCGACCACTGGCGGGGGCGCGGGTGGAAATCTGGCAAGTGGATGTCAACGGTATCTACCTGCACAGTCGCGGCGGTGACCGCCAGAGGCTCGATCCCGGATTCCAGGGTTATGGCCGTTTCACCACCGCAGCCGATGGGCGCTATCGCTTTCGCACTATCCGCCCGGTGCCCTATCCCGGCCGCACCCCGCATATCCATCTGGCGGTGACCCTGCCCGGCCTGCCGCGTTTCTCCACCCAGTGCTATGTCCAAGGCGAACCGCTCAATCAGCGCGATGGCCTGCTCAACGCTATCCGCGACCCACGCTTGCGCGAACTGTTGGTCGTGCCCTTCGTGC
The DNA here is from genome assembly GCF_001941865.1 of Pseudomonas alcaliphila JAB1. NCBI lineage: Bacteria > Pseudomonadati > Pseudomonadota > Gammaproteobacteria > Pseudomonadales > Pseudomonadaceae > Ectopseudomonas > Ectopseudomonas alcaliphila. The sequence continues at coordinate 471,322 of NZ_CP016162.1, forward strand.
CGGTGAGCGGGCAGACCGACGAGCAGGTCGCCCGCTTCGACGTGGTGCTCGGCATCACCCCGAACGCTTGAGTGGATGATTACAACGGCCAGATCCACAGCAGCATGGGCACACTGATCAGCACCACGAGGATTTCCAGTGGCAGGCCCAGGCGCCAGTAGTCGCCAAAACGGAAACCACCGGGGCTGAGGATCAGGGTGTTGTTCTGGTGGCCAATGGGCGTGAGGAACGAGCAGGAGGCGCCGATAGCCACGGCCATCAGCAGCGAGTCCGGGCTGACGCCGAGCTGGCTGGCGGCGCTCAGCGCGATGGGGCACATCACCGCAGCCGTCGCCGCGTTGTTCATGAAATCCGACAGGGTCATGGTCACCACCAGCAACAGGGTCAGGGTGATGATGGCGTTGCCCTGTGCCAGGTTCTCCATCAGCAGGCGTGCCAGCAGATCGGCTGCGCCCGTCGCGGACATCGCACCGGCCACCGGCATCAAAGCCCCGAGCAACACGATCACCGGCCAGTCGATGGACTCGTAGACGGCGCGCAGCGGCACCAGACGCAGCAGCATGTAGGCCAGTACGCCACAGGCGAAGGCGATCGCGGCCGAGAGCAGGCCGAAGGCGGCGGCAGCGATGGCCAGGAGCATGATGCCGAGCGCGAGATTGGCCTGCCGCGGATCGGGAATGTTGATGGCGCGTGCGGCTAACGGCACGCAGTCATAGTCGCTGGCGAACTCGCCGATATCCTCGGCGCTGCCCTGCATCAGCAACACGTCACCGCTCTGGATCAGGGTCGAGCGCAGGCGCTTGATCGAGCGATGGCTCTGCCTGGAGATAGCCAGCAGGTTGATGGAATAGCGGCTGCGCAAACGGGTGCTGCTGGCAGAGCGACCGATCAGTGACGAGTCGGGCTTGACCAGCAGTTCCTGCATGGCGCGGTCTTCGTCATTGCTGGCTTTCTTCTCGGTTTCACCCTCCTTGTCCTCTTTCTGTTCGGCCTCCTTGGCTTCGCGCTCGGCCTCCAGCAACAGGTCCAGCTGGCCGAGTACTTCACCCAACTCCTGCGGGTCGGCCTCGATCACCAGCACATCATCAGCCTGCAGTACACGCCGCGGGTTGGGCGCAGTCAGGCGCAGCTTGTTACGCACCATGGCCACCACCTGGGCGTCGGCCTCGTCGAGCAACTGCTCGATTTCGCGCAGGGTCTTGCCCTGGGCCTTGCCGCCTTCCTTGACCCGCGCCTCGGTCAGGTAATGGCCGGTGTCGAAGCTGGCGGCGTTACCCACTTCGCGCTTGGGAACCAGACGCCAGCCGAGCAGGGTGATGAACAGCACGCCGGCCAGTGCCACGGCGACACCGACCGGGCTGAAGTCGAACATGGCGAAGGGACCGCTGCCATGCTGGGCGCGAAAACTGGAGACGATCAGGTTCGGCGGTGTACCGATCAGCGTGGTCATGCCGCCGAGGATGGTGCCGAAGGCCAGCGGCATCAGCACGCGCCCCGGCGGCAGCTCCAGGCGTGCAGCAATCTGCAGGGCGATGGGCATCAGCAGGGCGAGGGCGCCGACGTTGTTCATGAATGCCGAGAGCAGCGCGCCCAGGCCGGTCAATGCGGCGATGGAAAGCAGCACGCCAGCGCCGCTGGGCAGCAGTCGTTGGGCCAGTCGACTGACCGCCCCCGTGCGCTGCAAACCATGGCTGAGCACCAGTACGCAGGCGACGGTGATCACCGCCGGGTGACCGAAACCTGCAAAGGCCTCGCGCTCCGGCACCAGGCCGACGATCACGCACGCCAACAGCGCGCCCAGCGCTACCACGTCATGACGCCAGCGGCCCCAGATGAACAAGCCCATGCTGGCAACGAGAATGACGAAAATCAGGCCTTGTTCGAGAGTCATGAAGCGGCGTCGTCCCTGTGATTGCAGCGTTGCATCTGCTGTTCATAGCAGAGTCTGCGCCGCGTCGGCAGTTCCCGCTGCACCGTCAAATGGGGCGCAATATTTTAGCCTCAGACGTATTGCGCGGCGGCGTAGCCCGACGCCCAGGCCCACTGGAAGTTGAAGCCGCCCAGGTGGCCGGTGACGTCGAGCACTTCGCCGATGAAATACAACCCCGGTACCTTGAGCGACTCCAGTGTCTTGGATGACACCTCATCGGTATTCACCCCGCCCAGTGTCACTTCCGCCGTGCGGTAGCCTTCGGTGCCGGCCGGCACCAATTGCCAGTCGGACAGGTGCTCGGCAATCGTCTTGAGCTCGCAGGGCGTGTACTGCTTGAGCGGCTTGTTGCTGAACCAGCTGTCGACCAGCAGGGTCGCCATCTTCTTGGTGAACAGTTCGGCCAGCAGGGTTTTCAGCTCGCTGTTGCCACGTTCGCGCTGCTGGGTGGCCAGCCATTCGGGCAGATCGATATGTGGCAGCAGGTCGATATGCACGGTATCGCCCGGCTGCCAGTAGGACGAGATCTGCAGGATCGCTGGGCCGGACAAGCCGCGGTGGGTGAAGAGGATGTTCTCGACGAAACTCTGGCCATTGCAGCTCACCCGGCAGTCCTCCACCGAGGTGCCGGAAAGCTCCGTGCACAGCGTCTTGAGCTGCGGGTCGGTGATGGTGAAAGGCACCAGCCCGGCGCGGGTCGGCAGCAATTCGTGACCGAATTGCCTGGCTACCTGATAGCCGAAGCCGGTGGCGCCGAGGGTCGGGATCGACAGCCCGCCGCTGGCGATCACCAGCGACTGGCAGGCTACGGCACCGAGATCGCTTTGCAGCAGGAAGCCGCCTGCGGTTTTTTCGATGCTGTGTACTGCCGTGTCCAGGTGAATCTGTGCCCCGGCCTCGGCACATTCGGCCAGCAGCAGTTCGAGGATGTCGCTGGACTTGTTATCGCAGAACAGCTGGCCAAGCTTCTTCTCGTGGTAGGGCACGCCGTGCTTGGCCACCAGGCCGATGAAGTCCCACTGGGTGAAGCGCGCCAGGGCGGACTTGCAGAAGTGCGGGTTGCCGGAAAGGAAGTTGTTCGGCTCGCAGTACAGGTTGGTGAAGTTGCAGCGCCCGCCGCCGGACATGAGGATCTTCTTGCCGGCCTTGTTGGCATGGTCGAGCACCAGCACGCGGCGGCCACGGGCTGCGGCGGTGGCTGCGCACATCAGGCCGGCGGCGCCTGCGCCGATGATCAGTACGTCGGTTTGCAACACGAAATGTCCTCAGGTGAATCGCTGACGCAGCCAGCGCTGCGCGAAAACCGCTGAAGTTTACCCGAAGCCGCTCTGGGCCGACGCTTCTGTCGCGGTGTGACTGGCAAGCGTATAACGCCCGCCTGACTGTCTCAGATATGAGACAGTGACGAGTGGCGTTGTGCCTGCTATCACTAGAACTGATCATTTCGGATGGATCGCCACCAATGCCCGCAGTACGTGCCTGGCTATTGCTCTTGCTGCTGTCGCCGGCACTGGCCTCGGCCGAGCTGTTGCGCCTGGTGGCCGACCCCTGGCCGCCGTTCAATGATCAACGGTTGCCCGGCAAAGGTCTGGCCAGTGATCTGGTGGAGCAGGCGCTCGCCCGTGCCGGCTACACCACCAGCTACGTGGAGGTGCCCTGGGAGCGTGCGGTGCTGGGGCTCAAGCGTGGCGATTACGATGTACTGATCAACGCCTGGTACAGCGCCGATCGCAGCGAGTATGGCTATTTCTCCCAGCCCTATCTGGTCAACCGTATCCGCTTCATGCGGCGCAAAGGGAGCGACATTCAGTTCGAGACCCTGGCCGATCTCTACCCGCACAACATCGCGGTGGTCAGGGGCTATGCCTATTCCAGGGAATTCGACAGCGATCCGCAGCTGCTCAAGGTTGGTGTCGGCAGTTTCGAAATCGCCGCGCGGATGCTGCATGCCGGGCGCGTGCAGCTGGCGCTGGAGGATGAGCTGGTCGCGCGCCACCTGCTGGCTAACAAGCTGAGTGCCATCCGCGATGAACTGGAGTTCCTGCCACTGCCCTTGAGCGAGAACGGCCTGCATATCCTGGTGCGGCGCAGTCTGGCCCAGCATCGCGACATTGCCCGGCGTTTCGATGCGGCGATTCGGGCCATGAGCGACGATGGCAGCTATGCCGCAACGCTGCAGCGCCACAGCCCCTGATCAGGCCAGTACGGTGCGGGCACGGCCCTGTTGCTTGGCCCGGTACAGGCGAATGTCGGCTTCATGCAGCAGGGTCTCCAGGTCCTCGGGTTCACCCTGATAGAGGCCTGCGCTGAACGATAGCGCGGGCGCGCCGACGGCGTAATGCAGGCCGGCGCACTGTCGGCGCAGTTTATCCAGTGCCTGAGCCACATGATCCGCGCCATGCAGGGTCAGCAGGGCAAATTCCTCTCCGCCCAGGCGACCCAGCAGCATGTCGGGGAAGGCATTGCTCATCGCCCGGGCGAACACCACCAGGGCGCTGTCGCCGCTGGCATGACCGAAGCCGTCGTTGATCTGCTTGAAGTGGTCGAGATCGAGCATCGCCACGCTGACCTCGCGACTTTCCCGTTGCGCCTTCTGCAGTATTTGCATGCCTTGTTCGTAGAAGGCGCGGCGGTTGTTCAGGCCGGTCAGGGCATCGAACTGCGCGGCCTTCTTCAGTGCGCGCAACAGGTCGCGTCGCTCCAGGGTCGACATTACCCGGCAGTTCAGCTCTTCAGGGCAGAAGGGTTTGCGCAGGAAGTCGTCGGCACCGTGCTTGATGAACTGCGCACTGAGCGAGCCCTTGGGGTCGGCGGACACGCCGATGATGATCAGGTCATTGAGGCGCAGTTTCTGGCGCAGCAGCTTGACCAGCTCGAAACCGCTGACGCCGGGCATGGCATGGTCGAGCACCAGCAGGTCGATATCTGGATGCTCATTGAGCTGGCGCAGGGTCTCCTTGCCGTCGCTGGCCTCGATTATCTGGTAGTGGTGTGGCTCGAGGATGTGGCGAATGTAGTGACGCTGCGCCGCAGAGTCGTCGGCGATGAGAATCTTGATATGGCTGTTGTGATCGAGCCGGTGCAGCAGGCGGAAGGCGTACTCGTAGGAATGCTGGCTTTCCTTGAGTACGTAGTCGACCACGCCTTTCATCAGCAGATCGTCACGGCGCTGTTCGTTGTAGCTGCCACTGAGCACGATGCACGGCAGGTGGTAGCGCATCACCAGATCGACGCTTTCGCCGTCCGGTGCGTCCGGCAGGTGCAGGTCGACGATGGCGGCGAAGAACAGCGCCGCAGAGGTCTCCAGCATGACTTCCGCTTCTGCCAGTGAGGCACAGAAGATCGGCTCCAGATCGGTTTCCTGACGGAACAGATGCTCGAGGATCTTCAGTACCAGTGGGCTGTCTTCAATGACCAGAATATTGCGCATGGGTAACTCCGGCCCAGGCCGTTTGATTCTTTATACCAACCTAAGAGCCTGTTCGCGATCTTGCGAGCCAGAGCGTCCGGCAAGAACAAGCGCGGAGCGGTCGGAGTCGCGTTCGACTTTACGAGCGGTAAATGAGCATCCGAGCTTGTTTTTAACGCAGTGGCGCCGACGCGCAGCAGGTCGCGAGCAGGTTCTTACAATAGACGCACACGCAGCGTTCTGCCCTTGATCTTGCCTTCAGTGAGGCGCTTGAGCGCCTGGCGGGCGACGTCGCGTTCGACGGCGACATAGGCCTGGTAGTCGAACAGGGCGATCTTGCCGACCTGGCTACCGGGCAGCCCGGCGTCGCCGGTCAGGGCACCAAGGATATCGCCGGGGCGTAGTTTGTCCTTGCGTCCGGCGCCGATGCACAGGGTGTGCATCGGCGGCAGCAGCGGCTCACCCGTCGCCTTTGCTGCAGGCAGCGGGTACCAGGCCAGTTCCTTGCCTTGCAGGGTTTCGATGGCCTGGGCGCGACCAGCTTCGGCCGGGGCCACCAGGCTCAGTGCCAGGCCTTTCTCGCCAGCGCGACCACTACGGCCGATGCGGTGGATATGCACCTCGGCATCACGCGACAGCTCGACGTTGATCACCATTTCCAGCCCGGCGATATCCAGGCCGCGCGCTGCGACGTCGGTGGCCACCAGCACGCTGAGGCTGCGATTGGCGAACAGCGCGAGAATCTGATCGCGATCACGCTGTTCCAGATCGCCATGCAGCGCGGCGGCGGAAATCTTCTCGGCCTCCAGCTGTGCGGCCAGTTCGTCGCACTGTTGGCGGGTGGCGCAGAAGGCCACCGTCGGTTGCTTGCGGAAATGCCGCAGCAGGGTGCTGACCGCTTCCATACGCTGGCTCGGCGCTATTTCGTAGAAGCGCTGCTCGATCTGCCCGTCGTCATGCTGCGCCTCCACTTCGACCCGCTCCGGGCTACGTAAGAAACGTGCGGCAAGCTGCTCGATGGCGGGCGGATAGGTGGCGGAGAACAGCAGAGTCTGACGGCGTGCCGGGGTCTGCTCGATGATTTCGCTGATGCTGTCGATGAAGCCCATGTCGAGCATGCGGTCGGCTTCGTCGAGTACCAGGGTATTGAGCCCATCGACTTTCAGCGTGCCTTTGCGCAGATGCTCCTGCACTCGTCCCGGCGTGCCGACAATCACGTGCGCACCATGCTCGAGCGAGCCGATCTGCGGGCCGAAAGGCACACCGCCGCAGAGGGTAAGCACCTTGATGTTGTCGGCAGCACGGGCCAGGCGGCGGATTTCCTTGGCCACCTGATCGGCCAGTTCGCGTGTCGGGCACAGCACCATGGCCTGGCAGCCGAAATAGCGCGGGTTGAGCGGATGCAGCAGGCCGATGCCGAAGGCGGCGGTCTTGCCGCTGCCGGTCTTGGCCTGGGCGATCAGGTCGCGGCCCTTGAGAATCAGCGGCAGGCTGGCGGCCTGGATGGGCGTCATCTCGGCATAGCCGATGGCGGCGAGATTGGCCTGCATGGCGGCAGAAATGGGCAGGCTGGCGAAGGCAGTAGCGGTCACGGCAAGAGCTCGGGGGTGAAGAAACAGGCCGGCAGTGTAGCAGGCCCGCTCATTCGTCCGCTGAAACCTCGATATTGCGCCCGCTACGGCCATCTTTCGTGTCCAGTTGCAGGAAGATCGCCGCTGCCAGCATCGACAGCAGGCCAACGCACAGGTAGGTCGCCTGGAACGCCTCCAGCACATGGCCGTTGTCGCCCAGCTCGCGGCTGAAACCGCTGAGCAGCGCCGCCGCCGATGCAACGCCAAGGCCCATCGCCAGCTGTACCACCACCGACAGTAGGCTGTTGCCGCTGCTGGCGTCGCGGTTGTCCAGGTCGATCAGCGTTACCGTGTTCATCGCGGTGAACTGCAGCGAGTTGCAGGCGCCGATCAGGCTCAGCTGGATGATCAGCTGCAAGGTCGAGGTTTGTGCGTCGACCAGGGCCAGGCTGGCGATCAGGGCGCCGAGCAGCAGGGTGTTGCTGGTGAGGATGTTGCGGTAGCCGAGGCGCTCGATCAGCGGCCTGGCCAGGGGTTTGGCTGCCATGGCCGCCAGTGCCAGCGGAATCAGGCTCATGCCGGCCTGGGCCGGCGAATAGCCCATCGCCAGTTGCAGCAGCAGCGGCGTGAGAAAAGGTAGCGCGCCGCTGCCGAGGCGGGCGAACAGGTTGCCGATGATGCCCACGGCGAAACTGCGGGTGTGGAACAGCTTGGGTGCGAACAATGGCTGCTCGATGCGCCCGGCGCGTAGCCAGTAGGCGGCCAGGCAGGCCATGCCGCCGAGCAACAGCAGCACCACACGCATGGTCGGCAGGTGCAGTTCGCCGAGCCCCTCCAGGGCTACGGTGATCAGCAGCATGGCGGCGCCGAATAGCAGAAAGCCGACGCTATCGAAGCGGCTGCGCTCAGGGCCGCGCAGGTCGGGCATATGGCGCAATGCTGCCCAGCAGCCGAGTAGCCCCACCGGCAGGTTGATCAGGAAGATCCAGTGCCAGCTGGCCACCTCCACCAGCCAGCCGCCCAGGCTCGGGCCGATCAGCGGGCCGAGCAGGCCGGGCAGGGTGATGAAGCTCATGATCCGCACCAGCTCCGAACGCGGATAGGCGCGCAGAACCACCAGGCGCCCGACCGGCATCATCAGTGCGCCGCCCAGGCCCTGGATGACCCGTGCGCCGATCAGCATGCTCAGCGACTCCGACAGTGCGCAGAGCAGCGAGCCGAGGCTGAACAGGGCGATGGCGCCGAAGAAGATGCGCCGCGTGCCGAAGCGGTCGGCGATCCAGCCCGAGGCCGGGATCAGCAGGGCCACGGTAAGCATGTAGGCGATCACCACCGACTGCATGCGCAATGGATTTTCGCCGAGGTCGGCGGCCATGGCCGGTAATGCGGTGTTGAGGATGGTGCCATCCAGCGTCTGCATGAAGAAGGCGATGGCGACTATCCAGGGCAGCAGGCGGGCGGTTCTGGGGTCGAGCAGGGTGGGGTTGGTCATGCTGTTCTCATGGTCTGTGCGCTCCACTCTAGGCCGCCGACCGAGCCCGGGCAACTGCGGGTTGCCAACGTGCAAGCAGGTCCGAGGTGGTGCTACGCTGGGGTGACTGGCCCATCGCCCCGCAAGGGCTAAGGACGGCGTCATGCGCTGGTTGACTCTGTTGCTTTCGCTGGCTTGCCAGTCGCTGCTGGCGGCCGAGTGGTTCCCTTATCCGGTACGTGCCGATGGCCGCATGCTGGATTACCGGCCTTTGCCAGCGGCCAGCCAGCCCTGGCGTATCTGTGCGCTGCTGCCCCATGGCAAGGACCGCTACTGGTGGGGCGTGGCCTGGGGGCTGGATCAGGAAGCCAGACGCCTTGGCGTGCGGCTGGGGATCTACGAAGCCGGTGGCTACGAGTATGCCGATGTGCAAGTGGAGCAGTTCGAGCATTGTGTAGCCGAGGGCGCCGATGCCTTCGTCGTGGCCAGTATCAACACCTATGACCTGTGTAGCGCAGCAGAAGTGCAGATCAAGGCCGGTCGGCCGGTAATCGATCTGGTCAATCGCCTGGAATGCCCAGGGCTCAGCGCGCATTCACGGGTCGACTTCGCCGACATGACGCGTGCCACGCTCAAGTATCTGGTGCGTATCAGTGAAGGGCGGCCGATTCAGGTCGGCTGGCTACCCGGCCCTGCCGATGCTGGCTGGGTGCAGGATGCCGAGCGCGGCCTGCGTGATGCCTTGCCTGGCACCAGGGTGACCCTGGCCCATGGTGGTTATGCCCCAGTGGATCGCACTAGTCAGGCGCAGCTGACGCGGGACCTGCTCAAGCAGCATCCACGTCTCGATTATCTGATCGCCAATGCCGAAGCCGCGGCCTTCGCCGCGCAGTTGGTGCGCAATATCGGTTCTGAGACGCAGGTGTTGTCGTTCTATGCCACCGAGCGGGTGCTGGAGCAGATTCGCGAGGGTCAGGTACTGGCTGCACCCACCGATTCACCGGTGATTCAGGCGCGCATCGCCCTGGACCTGGCCGTTCGTGGCCTGCAGGGCGAAAAGCTGCCGCAACTGGTGAGCCCGCAGATCGAAATGCTCGACGCCGACTCACTGGATCGTTTCGACCTCGGCCGGCTGATGCCGCCCGAGGGCCACTGGATGATCCGCCAGGAATTACCCGACTAACCTGTCTTGCTGGCTGCGCAGCGGCGTACCACGCACCGGGCGTTCGCCCGCGACGAAATAGGGCGCATTGCTGCGCGGCAATGGCTGGCGCCCGCGAATCCGATCCGCGATCTTCTCGGCGATCATGATGGTGGTGGCGTTTAGGTTGCCGGTGATGATCTCCGGCATGATCGACGCATCCACTACGCGCAAGCCCTGCAGGCCGTGCACGCGGCCCTGACCATCGACCACCGCCATGTCGTCCTCGCCCATCTTGCACGAGCAGGAGGGGTGGAAAGCCGTTTCGGCATGCTCGCGAATGAAGGCATCCAGCTCGGCGTCGCTCTGCACATGCGCGCCGGGGCTGATCTCGCGACCACGGTACGGGTCCAGTGCCGGTTGCGCCATGATTTCGCGGGTCAGGCGGATACCGTCGCGGAACTCCTGCCAGTCCTGATCGGCGCTCATGTAGTTGAAGAGGATGCTCGGGTGCTGGCGCGGGTCCTTCGACTTGAGCTGGATGCGCCCGCGGCTGGGCGAGCGCATCGAGCCGACGTGAGCCTGGAAGCCGTGCTCGTTGACCGCGTTGCTGCCGTTGTAGTTGATCGCCACCGGCAGGAAGTGGAACTGGATGTTGGGCCAGGCGAACTCCGGGCGCGTGCGGATGAAGCCGCCGGCCTCGAACTGGTTGCTGGCGCCGATGCCGTTGCCGGCGAACAGCCATTGCGCGCCGATGCCGGGCTGGTTGAGCAGCTTGAGCGCGGGGTACAGCGACACTGGTTCGGTGCAGGCGTATTGCAGGTACATCTCCAGGTGATCCTGCAGGTTCTGGCCGACGCCGGGCAGTTCATGTACCAGCGGGATATCCAGCTCGCGCAGCAGCGCGGCGGGGCCGACGCCGGAGCGCTGCAGGATTTGCGGCGAGGCGATGGCGCCAGCGCACAGCAGCACTTCGCGGCGAGCACGAGCAATGGTTGGCTCGTTGGCGTTGCCGATCAGGTAGCTGACGCCGCTGGCGCGCTTGCCGTCGAAGAGGATGCGGTCGGTGGTGGCGTGGGTGACGATGGTCAGGTTGGGACGCGCCCTTGCCTGGTCCAGATAGCCGCGCGCGGTGCTGGCGCGGCGACCTTCCGGGGTCACGGTGCGATCCATAGGGCCAAAGCCTTCCTGCTGATAGCCGTTGAGATCGTCCGTGCGTGGATATCCGGCCTGCACGCCGGCCTCGACCATGGCGTGGAACAACGGGTTGTTGCCGGCCTTGGGCGTGGTCACGCTGACCGGGCCGTCGCCGCCGTGGTAGTCGTTGGGGCCGATGTCGCGGGTTTCCGCCTTGCGGAAGTAGGGCAGGCAGTCGAGGTAGGTCCAGTCTTCCAGGCCCTTGGCCTTGGCCCAGTTGTCGAAGTCCATGGCGTTGCCGCGGATGTAGCACATGCCGTTGATCAGGGATGAGCCGCCCAGGCCCTTGCCGCGCCCGCATTCCATGCGGCGGTTGTTCATGTGCGGCTCGGGGTCGGTCTCGTAGGCCCAGTTGTAGCGCCGGCCTTGCAGGGGGAAGGCCAGGGCGGCGGGCATCTGAGTGCGGAAATCCAGGCGGTAGTCGGGGCCACCGGCTTCGAGCAGCAGCACGCTGACGTCTGCATCTTCGGTCAGGCGAGTGGCCAGGACATTACCGGCCGAGCCGGCACCGATGATGATGTAATCGAACTCTTGCGACATGGCTCCTCCTGCTGCCCGGTTGCGATCCGGGAAAACGCGGTGACTGTTCCCGGATTGCATCCGGGCTACGGGGCGGCGACTTTTTTGTAGGAGCGGATTTATCCGCGATGCTTTTCGCGGCTGAAGCGGTGCGCCGCCCGGCCGCTCCCACAACACTGGATTCAGAACACCGAGGCGTAATCGCCCATTTCCAGCTGCACCGACTTGATGCGGGTGTAGTGGCCGAGGGTGACCAGGCCGTTCTCGCGACCGACACCGGACTGCTTGTAGCCGCCCACCGGCATCTCGGCCGGCGATTCGCCCCAGGTGTTGATCCAGCAGATGCCAGCTTCCAGCTTGTGGATCACCCGGTGCGCGCGGTTCAGATCGCGAGTCACCACGCCGGCAGCCAGGCCGTAGTCGGTGTCGTTGGCGCGGCGGATCACTTCCTCTTCACTGTCGTAGATGAGGATGCTCATCACCGGGCCGAAGATTTCCTCGCGCACGATGGTCATGTCGTCCCGGCAGTCGGTGAATACGGTCGGCGCGACGTAGGCCCCCTTGGCATAGTCGCCATCAGTGACGCGCGCGCCGCCGATCAGCAGGCGTGCGCCCTCGCTGCGGCCCTTCTCGATGTAGCCGAGCACGCTATCCATGTGCGCGTAGCTCACCAGCGGGCCAAAGTTGGTGGCGTCATCCAGCGGATCGCCGAGGCGGATGCGTTTGACTCGCTCCAGTACCTTGGCCTCGAAGCGCGCCTGCAGCATGCGTGGCACGAACACGCGGGTGCCGTTGGTGCACACCTGGCCGGAGCTGTAGAAGTTGGCCATCACCGCGATGTCGGCGGCGCGGTCCAGGTCGGCGTCCTCGAAGACGATCAGCGGCGACTTGCCGCCCAGCTCCATGGTCACTTCCTTGAGGCTGGAGCTGGAGGCGCTGGCCATCACCTTTTTGCCGGTGATGGTGCCGCCGGTGAAGGAAATCTTCTCGATGCCTGGGTGCTCGGTCAGCCACTGGCCGACTTCGCGACCGCTGCCGGTGAGCACGTTGAACACGCCTGCTGGCAGGCCGGCCTCGGTGTAGATCTCGGCTAGTTTCAGCGCGGTGAGCGAGGTGACTTCGCTGGGTTTGAAGATCATCGCGTTGCCGGCGGCCAGGGCCGGCGCGGATTTCCACAGGGCGATCTGGATCGGGTAGTTCCAGGCGCCGATGCCGGCGACCACGCCCAGCGGCTCGCGACGGGTATAGACGAAGGAGGTTTCGCGCAGCGGGATCTGCTCGCCCTCGATGGCCGGGATCAGGCCGGCGTAGTACTCCAGCACGTCGGCGCCGGTGACGATGTCGACGTAGCGGGTTTCCGACAGTGGCTTGCCGGTGTCGAGGGTTTCCAGCTCGGCCAGTTCATCGTTGCGCGCACGGAGGATGTCCACCGCCTTGCGCAGGATGCGCGAGCGCTGCATGGCGGTCATCGCCGCCCACACCTTCTGCCCTTCGGCTGCGCTGGCCACGGCCCGGTCGACGTCGGCCTGGCTGGCGCGCTGCACCTTGGCCAGCACCTCGCCGGTGGCCGGGTTGATGCTGTCGAAGGTTTCTCCACTGCTGGCGGCGACGTACTGGCCACCGATGTAGAGCTGCTGTTCGGCGAAACGGGGCATGGGCTGTCCTCTGCACTTGGCAATCTGCTTGGAGAACAGCCTATTTTATTTAAATTGAACGATCAATCAATAAAAACGACAAGGCGCAGCCAAACGCGACATGGCGGGCGCCACTTGTCCTTGGCGCCGCTTTGGCTGTGTGCAATTTCCGTTCGGGACGTTTGGGGATGCGGGGGAGGCTGGTGCGCACGGCCAAGGTGGCCCCGCGACACCCTACGAGGCGTTGCCCGAAGCCCGTAGATTGGCCTGGGTGGGCTGTAGGGTGGGCTTCAGCCCACCAAACTCAAAAATGGACGGCCGCCCCCGATGCGCCTTCGCGACAGGCTAGCGAGCTTTGTTCAACTGCAGGTCTAGGTAGTCATAGGCGATGCGGCGCGCCTGCTCGGTGTCGAAGGCTTCGCCGGAAAGCGCGCCGCGCAGCCACAGACCGTCGATCAGCGAAGCCAGGCCGCGGGCGGCGAAGCGCGCCTGATCCTGCGGCAGCGCGCGATGAAACTGGCCACACAGGTTGGAGTAGAGACGGTGGTCGTTGACTCGCTGCAGGCGGCGCAGGGCCGGCTGGTGCATGCTGCTGGCCCAGAATGCCAGCCAGGTCTTCATCGCCGGGCCGCTGACCTGGCTGTCGTCGAAGTTGCCGTCGATCATCGCGCGCAGGTGGGCGCGCGGGCTGTCGTCGCTCAGCGCCTGGCGTCGTTCGGCCACGGCATCGCGCAGTGCCTGCATCAGGTGGCGCATGGTGGCTTCGAGCAGGCCGTTCTTGTCGTTGAAGTAGTGACTGATGATGCCGTTGGAGACCCCGGCCAGGCGGGCGATGTAGGCGATGCTGGCATCGGCCATACCAACCTGGTCGATGGCTTCCAGGGTGGCGGCAATCAACTGCGAACGACGAATGGGCTGCATGCCGACCTTGGGCATGGGTGTCTCCAGCGGGGGAAGTTGGACCGGAGTCTAGGCGGATTTTGATCGTTCGATCAATCAAACGAGGTGGGAGAGCGGGTGAGGGGGCGGGGTACCGATTTCGTGGGAGCGCCCTGCGCACCGCCTTGCCTCGGTACCCGTGGCGCACGCGGCCTTGCAAAACGACGAAGCGGGCCAGAGGCCCGCTTCGATGGCATGCAGCGAGTGCGGCTTACTTCAGCCAGCTTTCCACGCGCTCCGGGTTGGCGGCGATCCAGTCCTTGGCGGCCTGGTCCGGCTTGGCGCCTTCGCGAATGGCCAGCATCACCGAACCGACTTCTTCGCCGCTCCAGGAAATCTTGCTGAGGAAGGCGGCAGCGTCGGCGGCTTTTTCTTTCAGTGCCGGGTTGGCCACGGTGTCGACACGCTCGTCGTCGCCGAAGACTTTCTTCGGATCTTCGAGGAAGCGCAGTTTCCACTTGGCGAACATCCAGTGCGGAATCCAGCCGGTGACCACGATCGGCTTCTGCGCTTTCTCGGCGCGGGTCAGGGCGGTGGCCATGGCCGGGCCCGAGCTCGGCATCAGCTTGATGCTGGTCAGGTTGTATTCCTTGATGGCGTCTTCGGTGCGGCGCATCACGCCGGCACCGGCGTCGATGCCGGTGATCTTGCCGTCGAAGTCCTTGGCGTATTTCTCCAGATCCTCGATGGTCTTGGCTTCGACGTAGTCCGGCACGATCAGGCCGATCTTGGCGCCGGAGTAGTTGGTACCGAGGATTTCCACCTTGTCCTTGAGCTTCTCGAAGTACTCGCCATGAGTGGCCGGCAGCCAGGCGGAGAGGGTGGCATCGAGGTCGCCACGGGCCACGCCCTGCCACATGATGGCGGGTTCGACCGGCTTCAGTTCGACCGTGTAGCCGAGTTTGCTTTGCAGGATCTCACCGGCGACGTGGGTGACGGCGACGCTGTCGTCCCAGCCGTTGACGTAGCCGATCTTCAAGGTGGGCTTGTTGGCGGCCAGGGCGCTGCCCATGCCGATGGCCAGGGCGGCAGCGCCGAGGCAGAGATGCTTGATTATGCGCATGTTTGTTGTGCTCCATCAGTGAGTGGCAGTTGCAAGATCGTTGACTGGCTCGTTCTCATTGCGGGCCTTGCGAATCCGTGTTGCGCAGCAGATTGCCGGTTCGCGGGCAAATCCTCCCCATCACGGCCAGAAAGCAGCCGCTAGTGGTTTACGAGGAGGTTTCCGGGCTCGAACCCTGAGGTTCGAGCCCGAATCGGGTCGCGGCCTGTTACAGCCCGACGTGTTTCTTCACGGCGGCAACGCCGTCCTGACCGTCAAAGGTGGTCACGCCGCTCAGCCACTGGTCGAGGATCGCCGGGTTGGCCTTGATCCACTCCTTGGCGACGTTCTGCGGGTTTTCCTTCTCCAGGACCTTTTCCATCAGCTGGCTTTCGATTTCGACGGTGAACTGCAGGTTGTTCAGCAGTTTGCCGACGTTGACGCAGCGCGCTTCGTAATCCGGCGGTACCACGGTGTAGACCTTGGCCGCGCCGTAGTCGGGACCGAACACGTCATCACCGCCGGAGAGGTAAGTGATGTCGTATTGGGTGTTCATCGGGTGCGGTGCCCAGCCAAGGAAGACCACGGGTTCTTTCTTCCTGATCGCGCGCGATACCTGCACCAGCATGCCGGCTTCGCTGGACTCGACCATGCGGAAGTCGCCGAGGTCGAACTGGTTGTTCTTGATCATGCCGTCGATCAGCAGATTGCCGTCGTTACCCGGCTCGATGCCATAGATCTTGCCGCCCAGCTGATCCTTGAACTTGGCGATGTCCTGGAAGCTCTTCAGGCCGGCTTCGGCCGCGTAGGTCGGCACGGCCAGGGTGTACTTGGCACCCTCGAGGTTGGCCTTGGGCAGTACCTTGACGCCATCGTCCTTGAGGAATGGCTCGATCACCGAGTCCATCGACGGTGCCCAATAGCCGAGGAACACATCGACCTGGCCGCTCTTCACGCCGGTGAAGGCGATGGGGACCGAGGCCATGATCTTGCGCGGCTGATAGCCCAGACCTTCGACCAGGGTCATGGCCACACCCGTGGTGGCGGCGATGTCGGCCCAGCCAATCTCGGCAAAACGCACCTGCTTGCAGCTCGCCGGCTCCGCGGCCATGGCGCCCTGCATCAGTGCGCAGGACAGCAGGCCGATGGCGGCAGTGGTCTTGATCATTTTCATCTGCGGTTCCCTGTGAAGTGAAAAAATGTTTACTGGCGCTGCAGCTTGCCGCTGAACCAGGCAAAGATGCCGCCGCGGGCGGTCTGCTTGGTGCCGAAGCTTTCAGTGATGCGGTCGAGAATGATCGCCAGCAGCACCACGGCCATGCCGCTTTCGAAGCCTAGCCCGATGTCCAGGCGCTGGATACTCGCCAGTACATCGTTACCCAGGCCACCGGCGCCGACCATCGAGGCGATGATCACCATCGACAGGGCCATCATGATGGTCTGGTTGACCCCGGCCATGATCGACGGCATGGCGTTGGGCAGTTGTACCTTGAACAGCAGCTGGCGGCTGGTGCAGCCGAAGGACTGGCCGGCCTCGACGATTTCCTTGTTCACCTGGCGAATGCCCAGGCTGGTCAGGCGCACCGCTGGCGGCATGGCGAAGATCACCGTGGCGATGATGCCGGGCACGCGGCCGAGGCCGAAGAGCATGGCCGCTGGAATCAGGTAGACGAACGCCGGCATGGTCTGCATGAAGTCGAGGATCGGCCGGATGATGGTCGCCACGCGCTCGCTCTTGGCAGCCCAGATGCCCAGCGGGATGCCCAGCAGCAGGCTGATCAACGTCGAGGAGAAGGTCAGGCCGAGGGTGACCACGGTCTGCTCCCAGAAGCCGGTCATGACGATCAGGATGAAGGCCACGGCGGTGAATACCGCGAAGCGTGCGCCGATGCGCCACAGGCCGAGGGCGACGAAGATGGCGATCAGCAGCCAGGCCGGCGGCAGCATGAGCAAGGCTTCGATGCCTTCGGAGAAACCGCTGACCAGTTTGCCGATGCTGTCGAAGGCACCACTGTAGTTGTCCAGCAGGTGCTGGACGACGTCGTTGACCCAGCTACCCAGGTCGAGTTTCTTGTCACTCATGGGATTCCCCCTGCAGTCGGGTCAGCAGACGGCCCTTGCTGATAGCGCCGCAGTAATGGCCTTCGGCGTCCACCACCGGGATCGGACCTTCGTTGTCCACCAGGCGCGTGATGACGTGCTCCAGCGGCATGTCCTCGGGTACCGGCACCACCTGCTTGAGCGCATCCGCTTCGAGTGGTCTGGGCTCGTCGCCGTCGACCATCAGGGCGATCTTCTCCAGGCTGATGGAGCCCTGGAAATGGTTGTCCTCGTCGACGATGAAGGCGTAGTGCTTGTCCAGCGCCTGCAGCTCCTTGCAGATCATTGCCGCGTCCGGCGCCCTGCCGTTGTGCACGTAGGTCGGCACGCTGTCGGCCTTGAGCTGGCCGGCGGTGAGGTAGCGGCTGGTGTCGACGGTGTCGAAGAAGTTGCGCACGTACTCGTTGGCCGGCTTCTCGATCAGCTCCTGCGGGGTGCCGACCTGGATCAGCTTGCCGCCTTCCATGATGCCGATGCGGGTACCGATGCGCATGGCTTCTTCGATATCGTGGGAGACGAAGATGATGGTGCGGCGATGGGTCTTCTGCAGCTCCAGCAGCACGTCCTGCATCTCGCGGCGCTTGAGCGGGTCGAGGGCGGAGAATGCCTCGTCCATGATGATCATCGACGGGTTGACCGTCAGCGCGCGGGCCAGGCCTACACGTTGCTGCATGCCGCCGGAGAGTTCGTGCGGGTACTTGTGAGCGAAGGTGTCCAGGCCAACCTGCTTGAGCACTTCCATGGCGCGCTTCTCGCGCTCCTTGCGGCCGGTGCCGGCCACTTCCAGGCCGAAGGCCGCGTTATCCAGCACGCTGCGCGAAGGCATCAGGGCGAAGGACTGGAAGACCATACTCATGTCGCGCCGGCGCAGGTCGATCAGTTGCGATTGCGGCAGCTTGGCCACGTTTTGGCCATCGATGTAGACGTCACCGGCGCTGGGTTCGACCAGGCGGTTGATCAGACGGATCAGGGTGGATTTGCCAGAGCCGGACAGGCCCATGAGGACGAAGATCTCGCCCTCTTCGACACTGAACGACACATCGCTGACGCCGATCACGGCGCCTTTCTCGGCCAGAATCCTCTCCTTGCTCCAGCCTTCCTTGAGCAGGTCGATGGCTTCTTGTGGGTTGGGGCCGAAAACCTTGTACAGGTGTTCGACCACGATCTTTCCAGACTGCATGGGACGTTTCCCCTTCAATCGGCATCCAGTTCGCGCTGGCACGGCTGGGCACGCATCGTAGAAGCGTAGATCAGCTGTGTCAGGCCTCTGATACCTGTGTGGGTGTTTGCTGAGTTTCGAGGTTGGCGAACGTTTCGCGGCAGGCGTCGAGTGTGGCGCTCGGGCACGCTGCAGCGCACGCGGCTGGTGGCAAAAATTGCCCGCTGCGTCGTTGCAACCTGTTGATGAGTGACCACTGTCTTGCCGTGCTGCAAACCGCTTTCCAAACCCTCTGGCAGTGTTTCGAAGCCCATTCCCTTGGGGATTCATGCGTCGTCCTGGCGCATGCGTACATCCGAAATTTCTTGTTGGGCTGGCGCCCTATCGATGGTGGGCCAGCGCTTGTATGTTCTTCGGTCCGGGGCGGTGAGCCCCAGTCTGCCGTTCCCCTCGGGAAGCGGCAGCGACGTTATCGGCTGACTCAACGATATAGTCTTGGGGTCTGCGCAATTATCGGTTTGCGACCCTGACGTGTTGGGCGACGACATGGTCCGTCACACCCCGTGTTTTTCCATGTTCTCGCCGTTTTCCGGGCTCCTGAAAGCACTGTGTGATGCCGTTTCGAATAGCGCTCGATGTGAGCATCGAGAAGCGCTTTCGAGAGCGTGCTTTAAAAACCTTAACAGACTTTTTCGTCCCTTGGCCAAGGCTGAAAGCCGCGCCGGTGCTGGTTTTCAGCTCTTCAGGCGAGGCGCAGGCGGCGTAGTGCGGGGGCTGCGGCGATGTTGAAAAAAATTTACAGCGAAAGGTGCTGTAGTGCCGAAAGTCGCTGAAAAATCGAAAGGCGGCGCAATGTGACCGGTTGGTCACGCCTGGTTCATGTCGCGAACCTGGGCGTGATTCTCGACAAGACGATGGAAAACCCTTTCGAGCTGCCAGGTGATCTTTGTTGTCTGCCATTTTTATTGGTTTTTCTCGGCTATTTCGTCGAATTTATCAGTCATTTTCTGCCAGTGATACGTCGAACACCTTGCTGACAGGGCCACCTTGATAGCGCGTCACGCCTTCCAGCCAGGCCGCAATCATCTGCGGGTTGTCTTCGATCCACTGCTTGGCCACGCGACGGCGGTTGGTATTGCCTTCCAGTACGGTGC
This sequence comes from Pseudomonas alcaliphila JAB1, assembly GCF_001941865.1. Taxonomy (NCBI): domain Bacteria; kingdom Pseudomonadati; phylum Pseudomonadota; class Gammaproteobacteria; order Pseudomonadales; family Pseudomonadaceae; genus Ectopseudomonas; species Ectopseudomonas alcaliphila. The sequence continues at coordinate 490,588 of NZ_CP016162.1, forward strand.
TCATCAACTGGTTTTCTGCGCTGATGGTGAAGGTCATATTGCGAAAAAGCCGAGCCAGGTTGGGGCACTGCGCGCTCAACCCGCCGCGTGCCACTGTGTTGACCTGCGCCGCTCCGTAATTGGGGCCGAAATAATCATCACCACCGGCCAGATAGTTCATCTTCAGACGCTCGTTCATCGGGTGCGGTTCCCAACCGAGAAATACCGCCCATTTGCCCAGGCGTTGAGCACGCTCGACATGGTTGAGCATGCCGCTTTCACTCGACTCGACCAGGCTGAAACCTGCCAGACCGAAGGTGTTGTCGCGAATCATGCCCTTGACCATCTCGTTGCCTTCGTTGCCCGGTTCGATGCCGAAGATCTGCCCACCGAGTTCGTCCTTGAAGCGATGGATGTCGGCGAAATCCTTCAGTCCGCCCTCGTAGCCTGGCGTCAGTACCGCCAGGGTGTAACGCACCGTCGGCAGGTTGGTGTGCAGCTTCTCGATCCTGCCGCTGTCCAGGTGAGGCTGCACCAGTTCACTCTGGGCCGGCATCCAGTTACCCAGGAACACGTCCAGCTGGCCTTCGGACAATCCGCGATACGTATCGGGCAACGACATGCGGCGTATCTGCGTGCGATAGCCGAGCTCGCCCAGTATCAGACGGGCAACGGCGGTGGTCATGGTGATGTCGGTCCAGCCGACATCGCTCAGGCGCACTAGCTCGCAGCGCTCGGCTTCTTTGGCGTGCAGGGCGGTGGAGGAGGTGAGGGCGATCACCAGCAGCCAGCGAGCAAATCTGTTCATGGGGTGTGCCTCTGTTCGGGCGGCTGGAGCCGCTGGAAGATTCCTGGAGCGGGCAATTGGCTATTTCACAGCAAGAGGTGGGCCGCACCCTGGGCGAGAAACGACACCGGCATGTCGAGAAAAGACCCCGACACGGACGGTTCAGCGCGGCGTGATTGGATATGCATGAGTCGGTTGGAGAGCTGGGCGCGCTGGCGAAAGTTGGATCATCGCGAACCTGTTGCGGATTCGTCAGGCTGTTCTTCTCCATGTGCTCCTGGCGGCTGGCACGCCAGCGAGCGGTGACCTTTGCTGGTGCAGCGATTCTGGCAAAGCCGCCGCTTCGCGAGCTTTTGGTGCGACGCTTGCGGACATCGATTTCCTCAGGTGTGACCGAGCGGTCGCTGTTGTTACCGCTCGTCCGTTACTGACAGCCAGAGACGCCGTAGCAGGCCGCTCAGTCTGTGCTACCGAAATGCTCAAAGCCTTGCGCAAAGAGGCTTTGAGAGCGTTTCGCAAACCCTGAAAACAGGGGCAAGGAGTCCGTCTGGCGCGCCATGCATTGAAGGTTCAGTTTTTATTGAACGCTTGATCAATTTAGGCATGACCTTTGCGTAGAGATGCATAGCCGCCCGGTTTTCAAACCTGGCCAGGATAAAACAGAGGCCCACTTCTAATTGGGCTCACACCGTGCTTAGCGTGAGAGGGTTCCATCAATGTCGCAGTTCAGCCAAGGGGCGCAACCCCAGAACCGTGTCGCCCAGTCCATCGGCTTCCTGCTCCTGGACAACTTCACCCTGATCTCCCTCGCCTCGGCGGTGGAACCCCTGCGCATGGCCAACCAGCTGTCCGGCAAGGAGCTGTTTCGCTGGCACACCCTGACTCATGATGGCCTGCCGGTCTGCGCCAGTGATGGCTTGCAGATCACCCCGGACGCCGCCATGCAAAGTGCTCCGGCGTTGGATGCGGTGATCGTCTGTGGTGGTGTGGATATTCAACACAGCGTCAAGCGTGAGCATGTCAGCTGGCTACAGTTGCAGGCGCGCCAGGGGCGCCTGCTCGGTGCGGTGTGCACCGGCAGTTGGGCGCTGGCCAAGGCCGGTCTGCTCGACGGCTACGATTGCAGCGTGCATTGGGAGTGCCTGGCCTCGATGCAGGAAGCCTTCCCGCGTGCGGCCATCACCACTCGCCTGTTCTCCATCGACCGCAATCGCCACACCTCCTCTGGCGGCACCGCGCCGATGGACATGATGCTGCACCTGATCGGCCAGCAGCATGGCCGCGAGCTGGCTGCCGGTATCTCCGAGATGTTCATCTACGAGCGCATCCGCAACGAGCAGGATCACCAGCGTGTGCCGCTCAAGCACATGCTTGGCAGCAACCAGCCCAAGCTGCAGGAAATCGTCGCGCTGATGGAGGCGAATCTCGAGGAGCCGATCGACCTCGACGAGCTGGCCTGCTTCGTCGACATCTCCCGTCGTCAACTCGAGCGCCTGTTCCAGAAGTATCTGCACTGCTCGCCGTCGCGCTACTACCTCAAGCTGCGCCTGATTCGTGCGCGCCAGCTGCTCAAGCAGACCAGCATGTCGATCATCGAGGTGGCCTCGGTTTGCGGTTTCGTCTCCACCCCGCATTTCTCCAAGTGCTACCGCGAGTACTTCGGCATTCCGCCGCGCGACGAGCGTGCCGGTCAACAGGGCAACAACCTGGTGATGTTGCTGCCGATTCCCGAGCATCAGGTCAACTCCAGCGCGGTGCTGGCGCTCAACCGTGCTCAAGGCGAGTCGACCTTCGCCAGCGTACGCATCTGAATCGAGCAGCAATGAAAACGGGGCGCCAGTGGCGCCCCGTTTTATTTGGCGTCGCAGCTAAAGCCGTCTGCGCCGGATGTAGGGTGGGCTTTAGCCCACCACTCTGTGGCCTTCCGGCTTCACTGTCACCCTTATGGATTGGAAGTCCGATTTTTGGTTGATCCCATCCATGCATGCCTTTGGTGGGCTGAAGCCCACCCTACGGCTGATCTCCGCGCGTAGGGTGCGCCGTGGGATCGATCAAGCCGAAGCCGGCTTCGGCACCAGCGCTGGCAGCAGATGGCGGCTGATGGCTTCGCGTACGTTGGGCAGCAGGGTGGCGCTGCCGCCAAGCAGTTCTTCCACCAGATGGCGCAGGGCCACAGCGCGTTCTGCGCTGAGGCCGCTGACGGCCAGCTCGCAGGCCTGCTCGGGCGTCACGCCTGGTGGAATGCTCAGGCCCAGCGCGATCAGGCGCTCACGGAAGTCTTCCTGGTCGATCAGATCGGCATGCATCATGGTCGTGGCTCCTTGTGGCGAGGCAGGCGCTGCGCAGTTGGTCTTCAACCCTCGGTTAGCGCAGAACCCCTTCTTCGATCAATAGCTTGAAGATAGCCTCTGCACCCTCCTGTGGCGAGACATCCTTGAGCACCTGGCCGCCACCACCACTGGCTTTGGCCGTGGCCGCCTTCATCCGTTCCGCCCCCGTTTTCGCCCTGATCACCTTGAGGCGTTTGGGCCGTGGTTTGGCCGGTTGCAAGGTGGCGCCGGCCAGCAGCAGGTCGTCCACCACCGTCACCTCATGAGCCTCGATCTGCCCGCGCCGTGCCGGGCCAAAGGCACTCTGGCGGGCGACCGGAGCGGCGTTGTCGACGCTGGCCACGCAGGGCAGGCGTACCTTGAGCCGGCGCCTCTGGCCACGCGGCAGTGCTTGCAGCACCTGGGCCACGCCATTCTCGACCTTCTCCACTTCGGCGAGGCCGACCACCATCGGCCAGCCCAGACGCTCGGCCAGCAGGAACGGCAGCATGCCGGAGCCTTCGCCGGTTTCCGCCTGGCTGCCGGTGAGTACCAGCTGCGTGCGGCTGCCTTGCAGATAGTCGACCAGCAGCGGCAGGGCGTCGGCACCTTCGGGCTGTTCCAGCACATCGAGCTGTTCCAGGCCCATACCCAGGTAGCCGCGCAGGGCTTCGGCCTGAGGGTCGCCGGCATGCAGCAGTTGCAGGTTCTGTCCGGCCAGACGCAGGCCCAGCTCGACCGCACGGGCGTCCTGCTCGGCACGCCGCGGGCGACCCGAGGTCGGGTGGGCGCCGACCGAGACCAGGGCGACGATATTCAGATCAGTCATGGTGTCCCCGTAGCCCGGATGCAATCCGGGAAAGCTGGTGGTGAACCCGGATTTCATCCGGGCTACGCCGCATCACGTTTTCCTTCCTGGCGCCAGGCGGCGACGCGCTCCATCAGCGCCGCAAGGATCGCCGCCGAGTCGCCGATCACCGAGAGGTCGGCACGTTTGATCATGTCGCAGCCCGGATCCATGTTGATCGCCACCACCTTGTCGCAGGCGCCAATGCCCTGCAGGTGCTGGATGGCGCCGGAAATACCGACGGCCAGGTAGACGCGGGCGGTGACCCAGGTACCGGTGGCGCCAACCTGGCGGTTACGCGGCATGAATCCGTCGTCGACCGCCACGCGCGAGGCGCCTTCGGTGGCGCCGAGAGCGATTGCAGCCTGATGGAACAGCTTCCAGTCTTTCACGCCATTGCCGCCGGAGAGAATGAACTCAGCTTCGGCCATGGGAATCTGCGCTGGATCCACGGCCACCGGGCCGAGATCTTCGATACGTGACAGGCTGTGAGCGATCTTCTCGCCCAACTCCAGGGGGCGGGCTTCATGACGAGTCTCGCTGACCGGCTCGGCGCATTCGGCAGCGGCCAGGATCAAGCGGGGCAGGGCGCGCTGGATATCCTGCTGGCCACTGCCGGCGCGGCCGATGGCCTGCTCGCCAGCGACCTGCCAGACGCGCGTAGCCGGGCGCTCACCAAGCTTGGCGGCCAGGCGCCGACCCAGCTCGCCACCACCTGTGCGGCTGTCGGGCAGCAGCCAGTAGCGCGGTGCCAGTTGGCTTTCCACGGCGCTCAGGGCCAGCACGCGGGCTTCCGGGGCGTAGCCGTCGAAGGCATCGCCGACGATGCGCAGCAGGCGGTCGACGCCGGCCGTGTCGAAAGCGCCTTCCTTGTCCTCGCCGAACAGCACGGCGAGCACGGCGCCACTGTCGCCGGCCAGCTTGCGGGCCAGGCCGAGCAGGTCCTTGTCATGGCTGGACAGACGTCCGCCGACCATGTCCGGCACCACGCAGATGTGGAATACCGGTTGCTCGACCACATGCAGCGGCAGTTGCACCTCGACACTGGCGCTGCTGCGTTTGCCGCTGGTGCCCTGCTGGGCGCCGCTACGGTCGATACGTTTGAGCCCGGCCGGGCCGACGAAACCGGCAGCAATGACGTGCGGGTTCTTGCGGATGATGCCATTGGGGCCCATCCAGCTGGTTTCGGCCTTCTGCATCGAAGCATGCAGTGGATGCAGGCGGTTGCGGGCGATCCAGTCGGCGCGTGGGTCGCGGCGGATGATGTCGCTCATTGCAGGGCCTCCAGGCTGTGCGTAGGGCGGGTGTAACCCGCCGAACAGATGCTGGCGGGTTGCACCCGCCCTACGTCGGTCGCATTCATCACTGCACCTCCGCCGCTTCGCGCTTGGTGGTCGGGCGTTTGGCCGGTACTTCGGTGGCTTCGATCAGCACTTCGGCGACCAGCTCAGCGATGTCCTTGATCTCCGGGCGCGGGGCGACCACGCCTTCGAGCATTGCGGTGCACTGCGGGCAGCCAACGGCGACCAGCTCAGCGCCCGTTTCCTTGATGTCGACCATGCGCATGTCGGGGATGCGTTGCTTGCCGGGGATGTCGGTGATCGGCGCGCCGCCACCGCCGCCGCAGCAGCGCGAGCGGAAGCCCGAGCGTTCCATCTCCTTGACCTCGATGCCGATGGCCTTGAGCACGGCGCGGGGGGCTTCGTACTCGCCGTTGTAGCGACCGAGGTAGCAGGGGTCGTGATAGGTGACGCTGGCGGCCTTGCTCTGGCCGAGGTTCAGCGCGCCCTTGCGTACCAGCTCGTCGATAAAGGTGCTGTGGTGCAGCACCTGGTAGTGGCCGCCGAGGGCGCCGTACTCGTTCTTCAGTACGTGGAAGCTGTGCGGGTCGCAGCTGACGATGCGCTTGAAGCGGTACTTGGCCAGGGTGGCGATATTGCGCTTGGCCAAGTGCTGGAAGGTCGCTTCGTCACCCAGGCGGCGAGCCACGTCGCCGCTGTCGCGCTCTTCCAGGCCGAGCACGGCGAAGTCGACGTCGGCAGCCTTGAGGATCTTTACGAAGGCCCTTAGCGTTCTTTGGTTGCGCATATCGAAGGCGCCGTCGCCGACCCAGAACAGCACGTCGGTCTCTTGCTTCTCGCCGAGCAGCGGCAGGTTGAGGTCGGCGGCCCAGTTCAGCCGGCCGCCGGGGGCGAAGCCGCCCGGGTTATCGGTAGCAATGAGGTTTTCCAGCACTTCGGCGCCCTTGTTCGGCGTCGAGCCTTTCTCAAGCGTGAGATGACGGCGCATATCGACGATGGCATCGACGTGCTCGATCATCATCGGGCATTCCTCGACGCAGGCGCGGCAGGTGGTGCACGACCACAGGGTCTCGGCCTCCACCAGCGCCTTGCCATTGAGGTCGACGATCGGCTGGTGCGGGCCGCCGCTGTGCTCGCCGAGCGGGATGCCCGGGTAGGGGCTGCCGGCGAACTTGGCGTCGTTACCACCGGCCAGGCCGATGACCATGTCCTGGATCAGTTTCTTCGGGTTCAGCGGCTGGCCGGCGGCGAAGGCCGGGCAGGCCGCTTCGCACTTACCGCACTGCACGCAGGCATCGAAGCCGAGCAACTGGTTCCAGGTGAAGTCGGTGGGTTTCTCCACGCCCAGTGGCGCCTTGGGGTCGTCCAGATCCAGGGCTTTCAGGCCGGTGGAGCGACCGCCGCCGAAGCGCTCGGCACGGCGGTGCCAGGCCAGGTGCAGGGCACCGGCGAAGGCGTGCTTCATCGGCCCGCCCCAGGTCATGCCGAAGAACAGCTCGGACACGCCCCAGGCCACGCCGACTGCCAGCACGGCGGCCAGAATCCAACCGCCGAAGTCGGCTGGCAGAATCCCGGCAACCGGCAGCGTGGCGATAAAGAAGCTGGCGGCGAACATCAGCAGGCTTTTCGGCAGGCGCATCCACGGACCCTTCGACAGCCGCGCCGGCGGGTTGCGCCGGCGCTTGGCGACGAACAGCGCGCCGACGAACATCAGCACCGTGGCGCCCAGCAGGGCGAAGCCGAGGATGCGGCTGTGCAGGCCGAAACCATGCACGAGGTTGGCCAGCACGGCGGCCAGGACGAAGCCGCCGGCGGTGGCCACGTGGGTGTTGGCGATGTATTTATCGCGGGCCACCACATGGTGCAGGTCGACCATATAGCGCCGTGGCATGGCCAGCAGGCCGCCCAGCCAGTCGACCTTGGCCGGGCGGCCGCGCCGCCACATGAAGAAGCGCTTGCCGGCACCGAGCACGGCCAGGCCGAGGGCGGCGAACAGCAGGATGGGGAGTAGGGTATTCAACATCATCTGGTCTCCTTGAAGGGACCGCAAAATCAACGCAGGACGGGTCCCCTCTCCCTCCGGGAGAGGGCTAGGGTGAGGGGCGAGCAGTCAGCGTCGCCCGAGAAACCCTCACCCCCGGCCCCTCTCCCAGGGGGAGAGGGGAGCACTCGTCAGAAGTCCTTGCACAGCCGCAGCGCGTCGTAGATCGCTGCGTGGGTGTTGCGCTGGGCCACGCAGTCGCCGATGCGGAACAGCAGGTAGCCGTCGCCCGACTCGGAGAGGCAAGGCTGCGGCTTGATCGCGAACAGCGCTTCCACGTCGATCTGGCCCTTGTTGCGCGAGCCCTGCTTGAGCGCGTAGTACAGCGATTCGTCAGGCCGCACGCCGTTCTCCACCACCACCTGGTCGACCACGCGCTCTTCCTTGGCGCTGGTGTATTCGTTCTCCAGCACCGCCACCAGCTTGTCGCCCTCGCGGTAGACCTTCTCCAGCATCAGGTCGCCGGTCATGATCACTTCCTTGGGGTACAGGCTGCGGTAGTAGGTGGGGAAGCTGGTGCCGCCGATGGCCACGCCGGGCTTGATGTCGTCGGTGACGATCTCCACCTTGGCGCCTTTCTCGGCCATGAAATCGGCCACCGACATGCCGGTGAACTCGCAGATGGTGTCGTACACCAGCACGTTGTTGCCGACCGCGACCTTGCCGTCGAGCACGTCCCAGCTGCTCACCACCAGGCCTTCGGCCGAACCCCAGTGTTCGTTCTGCTCGAGGAAGGGGTGGCCGCCGTTGGCCAGCACCACGATATCCGGGCGCAGGTCGAGGATGGTCGCGGCATCGGCGCCGGTGCCCAGGCGCAGGTCGATGCCCAGCCGCGCCAGCTCCAGCTGGAACCAGCGGGTGATGCCGGCCATCTGGTCGCGTTGCGGCGCCTTGGCGGCGAGGTTGATCTGCCCGCCGAGGCTGGCCTGCTTCTCGAACAGGGTGACGTCATGGCCGCGTTCGGCGGCGACACGTGCTGCCTCCATGCCGGCCGGGCCGCCGCCGACCACCACCACCTTGCGCTTAGGACCTGTCGACTTTTCAATAATGTGCGGCACGCCCATATATTCGCGGCTGGTGGCGGCGTTCTGGATGCACAGCACGTCCAGCCCCTGATACTGGCGGTCGATGCAGTAGTTGGCGCCGACGCACTGCTTGATCTGGTCGATCTGGCCCATCTTGATCTTGGCGATCAGGTGCGGGTCGGCGATGTGCGCACGGGTCATGCCGACCATGTCGACGTAGCCGCCTTCGAGAATGCGCGTGGCCTGGTTCGGATCCTTGATGTTCTGCGCGTGCAGCACCGGTACCTTGACCACTTCCTTGATGCCGGCCGCCAGGTGCAGGAACGGCTCCGGCGGGAAGCTCATGTTGGGGATGACGTTGGCCAGGGTGTTGTGGGTGTCGCAACCTGATCCAACGACACCAATAAAGTCGAGCATGCCGGTGGCGTCGTAATAGGCGGCGATCTGTTTCATGTCCTCGTGGGACAGGCCGTCCGGATGGAATTCGTCGCCGGTGATGCGCATGCCGACGCAGAAGTCGTCGCCGACTTCCTTGCGCACGGCCTTGAGCACTTCCAGGCCGAACTTCATGCGGCCCTCGAAGGTGCCGCCCCATTCGTCGGTGCGCTTGTTCACGCGCGGTGACCAGAACTGGTCGATCAGGTGCTGGTGCACGGCGGACAGTTCGACGCCGTCGAGACCGCCTTCCTTGGCGCGACGGGCGGCCTGGGCGTAGTTGCCGATGACCCGCCAGATTTCCTCGACCTCGATGGTCTTGCAGGTGGCGCGGTGCACCGGCTCGCGGATACCGGACGGCGACATCAGGGTCGGCCAGTGGTAGCCGTCCCAACGCGAGCGGCGGCCCATGTGGGTAATCTGGATCATGATCTTGGCGCCGTGCTTGTGCATGGCGTCAGCGAGATTCTGGAAGTGCGGGATGATGCGGTCGGTGGACAGGTTCACCGAACTCCACCATTGCTGCGGGCTGTCGATGGCCACCACCGACGAACCGCCGCAGATCGCCAGACCGATGCCGCCCTTGGCCTTCTCCTCGTAGTACTTCACGTAGCGCTCGGTGGTCATGCCGCCGTCGGTGGCATAGACCTCGGCGTGCGCAGTGGAGAGCACGCGGTTGCGGATGGTCAGCTTGCCGATCTGGATCGGCTGGAACATTGCTTCGAAGGCCATTACGGCATCCTCACGGTAAGCGCTCTAGCGGTTCCGCTGGAGGTGCTGGCGTCGCGGCTAAAACGGATCGCCGCCCGGCCCTCCCACGGATTTCTTATGGGTGGTTCAGAGTGGCCGGGTGACGAACAGGCCGTCGTCGTGGCCGTCCTCGGCTCCGCTGTATTCCTGCACGGTGACGGTGCGGATCGGGCTGCCCTTGGCGGCCAGAATCTGGTCGATGGCGCCGGAGAACCAGCCGGTGAACATGTAGTCGACCTTGCGGTTCACCTTGCCGTACACGTAGACGAAGGCCGAATGCTTGAGCTTGACCTCGGCGTGACCGCTTTCCAGGTCGAGCTTCTGCGTTTCGAACAGCCCCCAGCCGCGCTGCGACAGGCGCTTCATGTAGTGCTCGAACACCGCGGCGCCCTCGAGGCCGTGGCACTCGGCTTCCTTCTCGCACCAGTGCCAGGCGGACTTGTAGCCGGCCTTGTAGAGGATCTCGGCGTACTTGTCGGCGCCGAGCACTTCCTCGATGCCCATGTGGTTGTTGACGAAGAAATGGCGCGGCACATACAGCATCGGCAGTGCGTCGGTGGTCCAGACGCCGGTTTCGTCGTCGACGGCGATGGGCATTTCGGGGGCGTGGGTGGCCATGTACGGAAACTCCTGAGTTCGAATTGTAGGAGCGGCTTTAGCCGCGAAGCTTCAGGGCATGCCGTCCCTTCGGGACAGATCGCGGCTGAAGCCGCTCCTACAGAAATTGGGGTGGAAGGGCTTACTCGCCCCAGACGTCTTTCAGTACCCTTACCCAGTTCTCGCCCATGACCTTGCGCACCACGCGCTCGGGCATGCCGCGCTTGAGCAGGGTCTCGGTGAGGTTGGGGAACTCGCCGACGGTGCGGATGCCCAGCGGGTTGACGATCTTGCCGAAGTTGGTCAGGCGCCGGGCGTAGCCCTTGTCGTGGGTCAGGTACTCGAAGAAGTCCTGGCCGTGGCCCTGGGTGAAGTCGGTGCCGATGCCGATGGCGTCTTCGCCGACCAGGTTCATCACGTATTCGATGGCCTCGGCGTAGTCATCGATGGTCGAGTCGATGCCCTTGGCCAGGAACGGCGCGAACATGGTCACGCCAACGAAGCCGCCGTGGTCGGCGATGAACTTCAGCTCTTCATCGGACTTGTTGCGCGGGTGTTCTTTCAGGCCTGAGGGCAGGCAGTGGGAATAGCACACCGGCTTCTTCGACTCGAGGATGAGTTCCTCGCTGGTCTTGGAGCCGACGTGGGACAGGTCGCACATGATGCCAACGCGGTTCATCTCGGCGACGATCTCGCGGCCGAAGCCGGAAAGCCCGCCGTCGCGCTCGTAGCAGCCGGTGCCGACCAGGTTCTGGGTGTTGTAGCACATCTGCACGATGCCCACGCCGAGCTGCTTGAACACCTCGACGTAGCCGATCTGATCCTCGAACGCGTGGGCATTCTGGAAGCCGTAGAGAATGCCGGTCTTGCCTTGTTCCTTGGCCTTGCGGATGTCGGTGGTGGTGCGCACCGGGATGACTAGGTCGCTGTTCTCGCGGATCAGGTTATTGCTGGCGACGATGTTGTTCACCGTGGCCTGGAACCCTTCCCACACGGATACGGTGCAGTTGGCCGCGGTCAGGCCGCCCTTGCGCATGTCCTCGAACAGTTCGCGGTTCCACTTGGCGATGATCAGACCGTCGATGACGATGCTGTCGGCGTGCAATTCGGCTGGGCTCATCAGGCTTGTCCCCTAAACGGATGCACCGAGTCGGTTGTCGGCGCTTTGGGGAGAGCTTATCCCTGGGGGGCAGGGCGACCCGGTGCAAAAACGACTGGGGGTTTGCCGAAAGCGTCAAGCCGAGGTCGTGGACGGATATGTGGCTCTGCATGTGGCATCCCGTTCCTACTGGCAGGTGTGCGTTCAATCGCTGCTCGTTGCGGGGTTGGCGCGAGTGCTATGAGACCGGATGCATCCCGGCCTGCGGTATCCCCCTGTAGGAGCGGCTTCAGCCGCGATCCGACCCGAAGGGGCGGGGGGCGCGGTCCATACCGAAAGAACGCGACATGGAAAGCTTCGCGGCTGAAGCCGCTCCTACGGGCAGGTGTGCATTCAGGCTGGTCGTTCGTGGCGATCCTGGCTGGGGCTGGCGGCGAAGCGCTTGCGATAACAGCGGGAGAAGTACGAGGCCGAATCGAAGCCGCAGGCCAGGCCCACCTCCAGCACGTTCAGATCGCTCTGGCGCAGCAACTGGCGCGCCTTGTCCAGGCGCAGGTCAAGGTAGAAGGCCGAAGGCGTGGTATCCAGATGATGACGAAACAGCCGCTCCAACTGGCGCACGGTGATGCCGGCCAACTCGGCCAGCGCCTCGGTGGACAGCGGTTGCTCGCACTGGCGCTCCATTTCGCCGATCACCCGCACCAGCTTCTTGTTGTGCAGGTCGTAGCGACTGGCCACCTGCATGCGCTGGTGATCCAGGCGGGTGCGGATGCGGCTGACCACGAACTGTTCGGATACCTGCACCGCCAGCGGCTCGCCGTGTTCCTTGCCGATCAGGCCGAGCATCAGGTCGAGGCTGCTGGTGCCTCCGGCGCTGGTGATGCGTTTACCGTCGATCTCGAACAGTTCCTGGGTGACCAGCAGCGTCGGGTAGCGTTCGCGAAAGGCATCGATGGCTTCCCAGTGCAGGGTCAGGCGCTGGTGCTGGAACAGCCCGGCCTCGGCCAGCACGAAGCTGCCGGTGTCGATGGCGCCGAGCACTGCCAGTTCCGGTTCGCGCCGTTGCAGCCAGTGCGCCAGGTGATGGTCGTAGTGGGCCAGCGGCTCGAAACCGGCGACCACGAACAGCGCCTGGGTGTCAGCGGGCAGTTCCAGGCCGTCGTCGACGTTGAGCGACATGCCGTTGCTGGCCTGCACGGCATTGCCGTCCTGGCTGAGCAGGCGCCAGCGATACAACTCGCCGCGAAAGCGATTGGCCACGCGCAGCGGTTCGATGGCCGACATCAGGCCCATCATGGAAAAGCCGGGCAGCAGCAGTAAGCAGAAGGTCTGGGGCATGCAGGTCACAACGCCGGTGCAGGGTGGCAGGTAGCCCGGATGCAATCCGGGGCGGATTCCCGGATTGCATTGGGCTACGGGCATATCGGAAAGATTAATGGGCCAGCATGGCTTTCATGCAAGCAGAAAGTCGGTATAGGTCAATAAATAGTCGCTCAAGTGCGAATGAGGCGTGAAATCGAAGCGTAAGGTGTTTTCATCGGGAGACGATATCCCCGAGCACGGTGGGGGTTCTGCCCGTTGGCAGGCCTCTAGAAGAACGAAATAAAACCGCTGTGAATCGATGAGGAGCACCCAGATGAAAGGTCTTACCGCGCTGGCCGCGTGCTGCACCCTGAGCCTGTTCAGTACCTCCCTGCTGGCCGACGACGCCAGTTGCAAGAACGTTCGCATCGGCGCCGTCGGCTGGACCGACGTGGTCGCCACCACCGCCGTCGCCAGCGAACTGCTGCAGGGCCTCGGCTACGAAACCAAGCAGACCCAGGCGTCGCAACAGATCATCTTCGCCGGTATTCAGAAAGGGCAGATCGATGCCTTCCTCGGTTACTGGAAGCCGATCATGGACGACAACATCAAACCCTTCCTCGATGCTGGCGCGGTCAAGGTCGCTGCCGAGCCGTCGTTGAGCGATGCGGTGGCGGTACTTGCGGTGCCCAGCTACACCGCTGACAAGGGCCTGAAGACCCTGGCCGATATCGCCAAGTTCAAGGACGAGCTGGACGGCAAGATCTATGGCATCGAAGCCGGCTCGGGTGCCAACACCGCGATCCAGAAGATGATCGACTCCAATCAGTTCGGTCTGGGTGGCTTCAAGCTGGTGGAATCCAGCGAGGCTGGCATGCTCGCTGCCGTCGGCCGCGCCGCCCGTAGCGAGAAACCGGTGGTGTTCTTCGGCTGGAAGCCACACCCGATGAACCTGTCGATGCAGATCACCTACCTCACCGGCACCGAGGACGTGTTCGGCCCCAACGATGGCGCCGCCACTGTTTCCACCGTCACCGCGCCGGATTACGCCGAGCGTTGCCCCAACGCCAACCGTCTGCTCACCAGCCTGCGCTTTACCAGCGAGCAGGAGGCCGAGCTGATGCAGCCGATCATGGATCGCAAGGCGCCAGCGCAGGTGGCGCGTGACTGGATCAAGGCCAACCCGCAGGTGGTTGAAGCCTGGCTCGAGGGCGTCACCACGCTCGACGGCAAGCCCGCCAACGCCGCGCTGGTCGCCGGCAACTGATAGCACGGCGCCGGTCTATTCGGCGCCAATTCCCTTTTTGCACAACGCCTGCGGCCCTGCCGTCGGCACTCGTTCGCCTCTGGAAAGGACAGTCGAAAATGAATTACGAGGTTATCGTCACCTGCGCGGTGACCGGCGCTGGCGACACCGTCGGCAAGCACCCGGCGATCCCGGTCACGCCCAAGGAAATCGCCGCCGCGGCCATCGAGGCGGCCAGGGCCGGCGCCACCGTCGCCCACTGCCATGTGCGCGACCCGCAGACCGGCAAGCCGAGCCGTGACGTGGCGCTGTACCGCGAGTTGGTTGAGCGCATTCGCGAAAGCGACACCGACGTGATCATCAACCTCACCGCCGGCATGGGCGGTGATCTGGAGATTGGCCGGGGCGAGCAGCCATTGGAGTTCGGCGCCGGCACCGATCTGGTCGGGCCGCTCACCCGCCTGGCGCATGTCGAAGCACTGCTGCCGGAAATCTGCACCCTGGACTGCGGCACGCTGAATTTCGGCGACGGCGATTTCATCTACGTCTCCACCCCGGCGCAGCTGCGCGCCGGCGCCAAGCGCATCACCGAGCTGGGGGTGAAGGCCGAGCTGGAAATCTTCGACACCGGCCACCTGTGGTTCGCCAGGCAGATGATCAAGGAAGGGCTGCTGGACGACCCGTTGATCCAGCTGTGCCTGGGCATCCCCTGGGGCGCGCCGGCCGACACCACGACCATGAAGGCCATGGCCGACAACCTGCCGCCGGGTATCACCTGGGCCGGCTTCGGCATCGGCCGCATGCAGATGCCCATGGTTGCCCAGGCCATGTTGCTCGGCGGCCACGTGCGGGTAGGGCTGGAGGACAACATCTGGCTGGATCGCGGCGTGCACGCCAGCAACGGTCAGCTGGTCGAGCGCGCCATCGAGATCATCGAACGCCTCGGCGGCCGTGCGCTGACCCCGGCCGAAGGGCGGGAAAAGATGAAGCTCAAGCGCCGCGGCTGACGCGGAGCGCCGCCCGGCCCGTCCCACAGATTTGCGCTGCTCTTGTGGGAGGGGCTTTAGCCGCGACAACCGTAGCCCGGATGCAATCCGGGGAAATTTCACCTGCCATCCCCGGATTGCATCCGGGCTACACCCGCAAGGAACCCACCATGCCCTTCGTTACCGATATCAAGACCTTCGCCGCCCTCGGCACCGGCGTGATCGGCGCCGGCTGGATCGCCCGCGCCCTGGCCCATGGCCTCGACGTGATCGCCTGGGACCCGGCGCCTGGCGCCGAGGCTGCATTGCGCACCCGTCTGGCCAATGCCTGGCCGGCGCTGGAAAAACAGGGCCTGGCGCCCGGCGCCGCACTGGAGCGCCTGCGTTTCGTCAGCACCATCGAGGACTGCGTGCGCGATGCCGATTTCATCCAGGAAAGCGCCCCCGAGCGCCTCGAGCTCAAGTGCGAGCTGCACGCGAAGATCAGCGCCGCCGCCCGTCCCGATGTGTTGATCGGCTCCAGCACCTCGGGTCTGCTGCCCAGCGAGTTCTACGCAGATGCCGCGTACCCCGAGCGCTGCGTGGTTGGCCATCCGTTCAACCCGGTGTATCTGCTGCCACTGGTGGAGGTGGTGGGCGGCGCGAAGACCGCCCCGGAGGCGGTGCAGGCCGCCATCGAGGTCTACCAATCGCTGGGCATGCGCCCGCTGCATGTGCGCAAGGAAGTGCCAGGGTTTATCGCGGACCGTCTGCTCGAAGCGTTGTGGCGTGAGGCGTTGCACCTGGTCAACGACGGCGTGGCAACCACCGGCGAGATCGACGATGCGATCCGCTTCGGCGCCGGCCTGCGCTGGTCGTTCATGGGTAGTTTCCTGACCTACACCCTGGCCGGCGGCACGGCCGGCATGCGTCACTTCATGGCCCAGTTCGGCCCGGCGCTGAAGCTGCCCTGGACGTACCTCGAGGCGCCGGAACTGACCGAAGGGCTGATCGACGCGGTGGTCGAAGGCACCACTGAGCAGCAGGGCGAACGCAGCCTGGATGCCCTGGAGCGCTATCGCGACGATTGCCTGCTGGCGGTGCTGGAGGCGATCCGCCAGACCAAGGCCAAGCATGGCTTCGAGTTCGCCGAGTAATCGAGTCACTCCCGGTGCGCATGGCGCACCCTACGCCAGAATATCCAGCCGCTCCGAGCTAGCTCCCCTCTCCCATTTATGGGGCAAAAGCGGGAACAGCGAAGCACTGCTTCGCCCGCTGTTGCGACCTGAGCTCTGCGAAGGGCTGGGGCACAGAGTGGGGGCTGGGGAAGAGGGCCGCTTCAGGAGCCGCACTGAAATGTGCAACAAACCACTTACCACCTACCGCACCGGTGTTGCCCCCGACTGGGTCGACTACAACGGCCATCTGCGCGATGCCTTCTACCTGCTGATTTTCAGCCACGCCACCGATGCGCTGATGGACGTGCTGGGCCTGGACGAGGCAGGTCGCGTCCGTACCGGGCACACCCTGTACACCCTGGAATGTCACCTCAACTTCCTGGCGGAGGTGAAGGAGAGCGAGCCGGTGGAAGTGCGTACGCAGCTTTTGGCGCATGACGCCAAACGCCTGCATATCCACCATGCGCTGTATCGACCTGGCGAGGACGCCAGCCTGGCGGAAAGCGAGCAGATGCTGATGAATATCGACAGCGCCGCCGGCCGCGCGGCGCCGTTCGACGCTCAGGTGGCCGACAAGGTCGCGCAGCTGACCAGCGAGCATCAGGGATTGCCACAGCCGGTCTGCGTTGGCCTGGTTATAGGCCTGCGCCGCTAGCAAGCTTCGCCCCGGGGCGGGGCTCCTACAGGGCGGCGGGGCTGCTCGTGCTTGCGTAGGAGCCGCGCCCCGCGGCGAATTCGGTATATCAGGCGAGCTGGACGCCAGATTCGCCCGGTACCTCTTCGACTACTTTGGCTTGTACGCGCAATACCCCGGCCGTGGGCCGACCTTTGGGTGATGACGGCAGGTGTCCGGACGCTTGTCGTAGACGGTGCACAGCCGCGTCTTGCGATCGAGGAACAGGCAGTCGTTGTTGGACATGCGGATCAGGGTGAAGATGCCGGACTTCTGGTTGAAGCGCTCGACGATGCCGTCCTTCTGCAGGCGCTTGGCGATGTTCTTCGGCGGCTCGCTGCGCTCGAACTCGTCCACCAGCTCCAGGCGGATCAGATCGTTCAGGCGTACTTCCACAGGCATGGTGCAGCAGGTGGACATGCAGCTATGGCACATGTCTGCCGTGTATTTGGCCCAGGTTTCCAGGCGGTCGATCTCTGCAGCGGCTATCAGGCGGGGTTTTATCATGATGCTCGGGTAGGCCTGTCTTGTGCGGCGGACTGTTCGCTTCGCTCCCGAGTCCGCCCTACGGTCACGGGGCGGCGATGATAGCGGGCGCGGGGCGTTTGTGAAGCACCGGCTGGCGGCTGATTGCTTTGCGTTGTGCCTGTGAACGGCTTGGCAGTCGTCTCTCTGGGTGTGGGTCGGCGCGGCTCCTATACTGTGGCTCGTCTCGGGCGGCCAGCCGGAACGTGAGGCGACTTCTTTCTCAGGATTGGGACATAACGCATGCAATGGATTTTCATGCTGGTCGGTTTGGTGCTCGGCGTGGGCGTCAGCGAATCGGTCACGGGTGCGCTTCTTGGCGGTCTGATCGGCCTCAGCCTGGGCCAGGCGCTGCGTCTGCAAGGGCTGGAGACGCGCAATGCGCAGCTGACTGCGCAGCTCAAGGACTTCGCCGAGCGCTTTGAGCGCGGCACCCGCGCCATCCACGAGCGCCTGGTCAAGGTCGAGCAGGGCGAGCGAAGCGAACCTGAACCGGTTCCCGCGTCTGCTGAACCTGTCGCCAGTTCCGCGCCCGAGGCCCAGTCCGAGCCGGTCGTTGCTGAAGAGCCCGAGCTGGACTGGACACTTGATCCACTGCCTGAAATCGAAACATCGCAGCCTGTCGCAGAACCTGCGCCACTGGCTGCTCAGGTTGCTCACCAGCCGCAACCGGCAGCGCAGCAAAGCCCCTGGCGCGAGCAAGCGCCGCGAGAACCGAACCTGATCGAGCGTGGTATTGCTGCCGCCAAGGCCTGGCTGTTTGGCGGTAACACCGTGCTGCGAGTCGGCGTGGTGTTGCTGTTCCTCGGCCTGGCTTTCCTCCTGCGTTACGCCACCGAAGGCGTCGAAGTGCCGGTGGAATTGCGTTACATGGGCGTGGCGGCCAGTGCCCTGGCCCTGCTCGGCCTGGGCTGGTGGCTGCGCCGGCGCAATCCCGGTTACGCCCTGGTGCTGCAGGGCACCGGCATCGCCGTGCTGTACCTGACGGTGTTCGCCGCCATGCGCCTGCACCCGCTGCTCGATCCGGGCATGGCCCTCGGCCTGCTGGTGGCAGTGACGCTGTTCTCGGCAATTCTCGCCGTGCAGCAGAACGCCCTGGGCCTGGCTGCTGCAGCGGCGCTCGGTGGTTTCGCCGCGCCAATCCTGACCTCCACCGGCAGCGGCAACCATGTCGCGCTGTTTTCCTACTTTGCCCTGCTCAACGCCGGCATCTTTGCCATCGCCTGGTTCAAGGCCTGGCGCCTGCTCAACCTGATCGGCTTCGTCGGCACCTTCGGCATCGGCTTCGCCTGGGGGCTGCGTTCCTACACACCGGAACTGCTGGGCAGCACCGAGCCGTTCCTGATCCTGTTCTTTTTGATGTACGTGGCCATCGGCCTGCTGTTCGCCCGCCGCACCCTGCGTGACGCGGCGGATGCGCCCGAGGCGCGTGACGAGCTGCTGCGCTGGTCGCTACGGCGTGGCGACTACGTCGATGCCACCACGTTGTTCGGCCCGCCGTTGATCGGCTTCGGTCTGCAAGTCGCATTGGTGCGGCATATCGAGTTCGCCGCAGCGTTCAGCGCCCTCGGCCTCGGTCTGTTCTATCTGCTGCTGGCGCGCGTACTCAAGGCGCGCGCTGGCGAGCGAGCACTGTTGCTGGTGGAAACCTGTCTGGCGCTCGGCGTGGTGTTCGCCAGCCTGGCCATTCCGCTCGGTCTCGATGCCCGTTGGACGGCGGCGGCCTGGGCCGTGGAAGGCGCCGGCATCTTCTGGTTGGGTCTGCGTCAGGGACGGCCGCTGGCGCGTGCGTTCGCCCTGCTGCTGCAGGTGGGCGCGGCATTGGCTTTCGTCAGTGGCCTGGAGCATGGCTATGGCAGCCTGCTCGACGGCTCGCCGCTGGGCGCGCTGATGCTCGGTTCGGCGTTGCTGTTCAGCTATTGGCAGCTACGCCAGGCGCCGCAGGCGGCCAACGCCTGGGAAATCCGCCTGCTGCCCTGGTTGGGGTTGGCCGGGCTGGCGTTTGTCTATCTGATCGCACCGCTGCTGTTCGAGGCGCCCGGCACCGCCATCGCCTGGGCGTTGGCAGGCCTTGCGACCTTGTTCGTCGGCCTGCGTATCGCTGCGCCGAGCTTCGTCTACAGCGCCTTCGCCATCCAGTTGTTCGGCGGCCTACTGTTCCTCGGTCAGATGGCGCTGGATTCGCTGTTTGGCAGTGGCAGCTTCAGTGCTGGCTGGTTCGGCCTGCTGGCTGCGTCGATGGTGGGACTGGGGCTGATCGCCGGCATGCTACTGGCGGCGCGCGATCCGCAGATCCGCGAGAATCGCCGCCTGCTCGGCGCCCTGTCGATGGTGATGCTGTTGGGCCTGGTATTTATCAACCTGGCGGTGCTGTTCGTCCTGCCCTGGGTGGCGGCTGCCGCTGTGTGGGGCGGCACGGGCCTGCTGATTCTGTGGCTGGCGCTGTATCTGCAACAGCGCGCGGCGTTCCTGTTCAGCTTGGCGCTGCAGGTCTTCGCTGGCCTGGCCTTCCTTGCTGCCGGGCCGTTGCTGCTGTCGGGTATCAGTGGCGAGGGCTTGTCGCCGCTGGCGCACACCGGCTTCTGGACGCCCGCCGTGCTCGGCCTGGCCGCGCAGATCGGCGCCTGGCGCCTGCAGGGGCTGGCGCGTAGCGGCCGTGATACGGGCATCGACGGCGTCAGCCTGCAGCGCCTGGGCCAGCTGTTGCTGGCCTGGGGGGCGGCCTGGTGGGCCCTGGCTTTGGCCAGTGAGGTGCTGCGCTTCGTGAGCGACAACATGCAGGCCAGCATGTTGCTGGTACTGGCTGCGCTGTCGGCGCTGGTCTGGATGCTGCTGGCGCTACGCACCCGCTGGCGCGAGTTGGCGGTGCTATGCAGCCTGCTGGCACCGGTTGCGGGCTTGGTCCTGATCCATGCCTGGCATCCTTTTTACCATCCAGCCGCGAATTTCGGCTGGCTGGGCTGGGCTGCCGTGATCGCGGTGCATCTGCTTATCCTGCGGTCCCTGGGCGATCTACTACCGAGCAGGGCGGCCAGCGTCGCCCATGTGCTCGGCTGCTGGTTGCTGATCGGCGTGCTGGCGCTGGAACTGCGCTACCTGCTGCTGAGCCTGGCCGATCATTACAACGCCTGGCGCTGGTTGGGTTGGGCATTGCTGCCGACCGCTTACCTGTGGGCAATGGCGCAGGCACGTCGCCTACCCTGGCCGGTGGCCAGTTTCGAGCGTGAATACCGACTGTGGGCGGCGGCGCCTCTAGCGGCATTGATGCTCGTCTGGTTCTGGCTGGCCAATGCCAATAGCGCCGGTGATAGCGATCCGCTGCCTTATCTGCCGCTGTTCAATCCACTGGAGTTAGGTTTGCTGCTGTGCCTGGGCGCGCTGTTTGTCTGGGCACGTGATGCGTTGCCGCGCTTTGGCCTGCAACCTGCGCGTGCACAGCAAGTGGTGCAGGGCGTCGCAGGACTGTCGCTGTTCGCCCTGCTGACCGTGATGGTGATGCGTACCGCGCACCAATGGGGCGGTGTGCCCTGGCAGACGCCGGCGTTGTTCGACTCGATGCTGGTGCAGGCCGGGCTGTCCATCGTCTGGACCCTGATCGCCCTGGCGCTGATGCTCTTCGGGCATCTACGCGTACGCCGCGAGCTGTGGCTGGTAGGTGCTGCGCTGATCGCCCTGGTGGTAGCCAAGTTGTTCTTCGTCGAGCTGGGTAATCGTGGCGGCCTGGAGCGCATCGTCTCGTTCATCGGCGTCGGGGTGCTGTTGCTGGTGGTCGGCTATTTCGCCCCGCTACCGCCGCGCAAGGCCGAAAAGTCGGCTGCTGACGAACAGGAGTCTGCTGTATGAACTTCATCCGTTGGGGCCTGCTCCTGGGGTTGTCGTTGAGTGCGCTCAGCCAGGCCAGTGAGACACCTCAGGACTATCGGCACAGCGCTGCCCTGCAACTTGCTGGTGAGGGCCCCTGGTA
Organism: Pseudomonas alcaliphila JAB1; assembly: GCF_001941865.1. Taxonomy (NCBI): domain Bacteria; kingdom Pseudomonadati; phylum Pseudomonadota; class Gammaproteobacteria; order Pseudomonadales; family Pseudomonadaceae; genus Ectopseudomonas; species Ectopseudomonas alcaliphila. The sequence goes on from NZ_CP016162.1 coordinate 511,611, forward strand.
TCGCCTGGAGCTGCCCTTCGCTGCTCACCTTGCCGCCGGGCATGGTGATTTGCGTGATCTGCGCGTATTCGACAGCAATGGTCTGATGCAGGCCTATGCGTTGATTCCGGGGCGTAGCGAGACCGTGCAGCAGGAACAGGAGCATGGCGTGCGCTGGTTTCCGTTGCGGGGCCGCGCCGATGCCCAGGAAATACCCGCGCTGCGCGTCGAGCGCAGTACCACTGGCACGCTGATCGAACTGCGCGGCGATGCACCGGCCGAAAGCGAGCAGCAACTGCGCGGCTGGTTGCTCGATGCCAGCGCCATTGATGCGCCGCTGGTGCGTCTGAATCTGGACTGGAGCGGGGCAGAGGAAGGATTTCAGCGCTTCAGCATCGAGGCCAGTGACGACCTGCAGCACTGGCGTAGTTGGGGAGAAGGGCAGTTGGCGCGTCTGAGCTTCGCCGATGAGCGTATCGATCAGCGTCAGGTCGAACTGCCAGGGCAGCGTGCCCGTTATCTGCGTCTGCTGTGGAGCAACCCAGCCCGGGCCCCGCAACTGCAGGCTGTTACCTTGCGCAGTCAACGGCAGGCTCATCAGGCAGCGCCGCTGGTGTGGTCCGAGCCCATGCCGGCGCAGACCAACGCCGAGGGGCAGTACCAGTGGCAGTTGCCCTTGTCATTGCCTCTGGAGCGACTGCGGATCGAACTGGAACAGAGCAACACGCTGGCGCCACTGCGCTTCGAGGCGCGCAGCAGCGACCAGGGTGCCTGGCGTCAGTTGACAAGCGGGGTGCTTTATCGTCTGCCTGAGGCTGGGCGTGAAGTGGTGAACGATGAGTTGACCCTGCCCGGTTGGCCGGTGCGCCAGCTGCGCGTGCAGGTGGATGCGCGAGGGGGCGGCTTGGGCGCGGATACGCCTCGCATGCAGGTAGCGCTACGCGCCACGCAACTGGTGTTTCTCGCCCGTGGCGAGCCGCCCTATCGGCTGGCGCTGGGTAGCCCGAGTGCGCAGTCGGCAGCATTGCCGCTGCACACCCTGATCCCCGGTTATCAGCCTGAACGACTTGTCAGCCTTGGTCGTGCCGAGTTGGCCGAGCCGCTTGCCGCTGCAGTCGAATCACAAGTTAGCGCCGGTCAGGACTGGCAGCGTTGGGGACTCTGGGCTGTACTGCTGGTGGGAGTTGGGTTGCTGGCGGCGATGGCCGCCAGTGTGCTGCGTCGCCCACCAGACGCCTGAGAGGCATGGGCCAATAAAGCCCAGATGCGGCAGGGCTTTTGCAGTATCTTAGGCGCCCCGCGCCAATCCAGCATTGAAGGTCAGGAAGGCCCTTGCGTATTTCGATTCGCGTCATCGCCCAGTCGCCTCGTGTCGCTTGCGTATGCGACTCACGCACTGCTTCGCCGGGAATGCGGAGGAGTCGCTGATGCAGGCCTGCATGGCTTCCGGCTGGAGTTTCTCGGCGCCTGTGCTGGTGACGCTGCTGGTGTGCCTCGGCGTGATCCTGCTGGCGCACTGGGTGACCCGGCAGCGCGACTTCCCGGGGCGTGACAGCTTTATCCTTCTGCACTTGGCCAGCTTGTGGTGGATGGGCGCCGCGGCTCTTGAGATGAGCTTCCTCAGTGCTGACTGCAAGATGTTCTGGGCCAGCATGGCCTGGCCCGGCATCGTTGCCACGCCGACGTTCTGGGCGGTCTTCCTCTGGCAATACGTCAACAGCATGCGCGCGCCTCTGGCACGCAGCAGTATCCTCGGGCTGAGCCTGGTGCCGCTGCTGGTCTGGGGGCTGGCGCTGAGCAACCCCTGGCATGGTCTGTTCTACGGGGCTGGCAGTGCGCCGGTCGACGCCAGCCTGGGTGCGCCGGTGCGCTACGAGCATGGCCCGCTGTTCTACGCCACCGCCGTCTACGTCTACCTGTTCATGGCCTTCTGCATGGGCGTGGTGACGCGTGCCGCGGCGTTGAGTCAGGGGCTGCATCGCCGCCACTATCTGGCCTTCGTGCTGGTCACCGCGGTGCCCTGGGTGGCCAATATCGGTTATGTGGGATTCGGCTGGACGCTGTTCGGCTTCGACCCGACGCCTTTCAGTTTCGCGTTCACCCTGATTGCTTTTTCCTGGTTGATCGTCGGGGTGCGCCTGTTCGACCTGTTGCCGGTGGCCCGTCATCTGCTGCTCGAAGCCTTGCTCGATCCGGTGCTGGTGATCGACCCGCGTGGGCGCGTGATCGAGGCCAACCCGGCGGCGCTGAAACTGGCAGGCCTGCAATCGGGATGGCAAGGCACCGAGTTGGGGCAGTGGCCGGTTTTCGGTGCCGATCTGCAGCAGTTGCTGCAAGAGCACAACGGCCCCGAGCAGGACCTGCCGCTGACGCTGACCAGCGCCGCGCGCTACTACGAGGTGCGTGTGCGCGCCATCCAGCGCGCCACCCGCCATGGCCCGACCCTGCTTGGCCATATGCTCTATATCCGTGACGTGACCCAGCGCCACCTCAGTGAACTCAAGCTGGCCGAGGCGCTGGCGCTGAGTGAGGAGCGTCTGCGCACCATCTCCAGCCTGCACGAGCAACTGCGCGAGCAGGCCCTGTGCGATCCGCTGACCGGGCTGTACAACCGTCGTTATCTGGATGAGTTCTTCGAGCGCGAGCTGGCCAGGGCGCAGCGCGAGAACCTGCCACTGGCGCTGGCCCTGATCGATCTTGATCACTTCAAACGCCTCAACGACGAATGCGGCCATCTGGTCGGCGACGACGTGCTCAAGGCCGTCGCGCAGCACCTGCTGGACAACCTGCGCAGCACCGATGCGGTGTTTCGTATCGGCGGCGAAGAGTTTCTGCTGATATTGCCGGGCGCTGATCCGCGCGAGGCCAGCGAGCGCCTGCAGAGCATCTGCGCGCAACTGGCGACTCGCGATGTCGCCACCCGTGGCGGCGATCAGCGCGTGACCCTGTCTGCCGGCCTGGCCCATTGGCCTGAGCAGGGGCAGGCACTCGACGAGCTGCTGCAGGCTGCCGACGCCGCGCTGTACCAGGCCAAACGCGACGGGCGCAATCGTGTTTGCGGGCTGCTGGCAGGCGCCGATCTCAGCCATCCATCCCGGCAGGCAGCATTGCGCGGCGACTCGGGTTAAACTGCGCGCGATTTTTCCCCTTTCCGGAGCCGTCCATGTCCCGCGTCACCCTGAGCCGCTACCTGATCGAGCAGACTCGCAGCCACAACACCCCGGCCGACCTGCGTTTCCTTATCGAAGTCGTGGCGCGGGCCTGCAAGGCGATCAGCCACCAGGTGTCCAAGGGCGCCCTCGGCGGCGTGCTGGGCAGCCTGGACAGCGAAAACGTGCAGGGCGAAGTGCAGAAGAAGCTCGACGTAATCTCCAACGAAATCCTGCTCGAAGCCAACGAGTGGGGCGGCCACCTGGCCGGCATGGCCTCCGAGGAAATGGACAACGCCTACCAGATCCCTGGCAAGTACCCGAAAGGTGCCTACCTGCTGGTATTCGACCCGCTGGACGGCTCCAGCAATATCGATGTCAACGTCTCGGTCGGCACCATCTTCTCGGTGCTGCGCAGCCCCGAGCGCAACGGTGAAACCGGTGACCTGGGCGAGGACGCCTTCCTCCAGCCGGGCACCCAGCAGGTCGCTGCCGGCTACGCCATCTACGGCCCGCAGACCATGCTGATGCTGACCCTGGGCGATGGCGTAAAAGGCTTCACCCTGGATCGTGAACTCGGCAGCTTCGTGCTCACCCACGACAACATCAAGGTGCCGGAGTCGACCAAGGAATTCGCCATCAACATGTCCAACCAGCGCCACTGGGAAGCCCCGGTGCAGCGTTACGTCTCCGAGCTGCTGGCCGGTGAAACCGGACCGCTGGGGCGCAACTACAACATGCGCTGGATCGCCTCGATGGTGGCCGACGTGCACCGTATCCTCACCCGTGGCGGCGTGTTCATGTACCCGCGTGATGCCCGCGAGCCGGACAAGCCGGGCAAGCTGCGCCTGATGTACGAGGCCAACCCGATGTCGATGATCATCGAACAGGCCGGTGGCGCTGCGACCGACGGTAACCAGCGTATTCTCGATATCCAGCCCACTTCCCTGCACCAGCGCGTGCCGGTATTCCTCGGCTCCAAGGAAGAAGTGCTGCGTATCACCGCCTACCACCGCAACTGATGAGCGCCTGGCAACCGCTGCTCGACTGGTGGTTCGGTGCCGAAGGCAGCGCTACCGAAGTCGCCGCAGCGCGCCAGGGTTTGTGGTTCGGCAAGCGCGACAGCCAGGATCGTGAGGCAGAGGCGCGGTTCGGCGCCCTGGTCGAGCGGGCGCTGGCTGGCGATCTCAAGGATTGGCTGGATGACCCGCAGGGTTGGCTGGCACAGCTGATCCTGCTCGATCAGTTGCCGCGCATGATCTTTCGCGATACGCCGCGGGCCTTTGCCGGCGACAGCCGGGCTCGCCCATTGCTGCAGAACGGCCTTGAGCGTGGCTGGGATCTTAGGCTGACGCCGATCCAGCGGGTGTTTGCCTATCTGGTCTTCGAGCACGCCGAAGATCTGCCCTTGCAAGACCGTGCGGTCGAGCTGTTTGCTGATCTGCTGAACGAAGCCGCTGTCGATGAACGGCCATTGTTCGCCAATTTCCTCGATTTCGCCGAGCGCCATCAGCGGGTGATTGCCCGTTTCGGTCGCTTTCCTCATCGCAACGCCATTCTCGGTCGCGCCTGCACTGACGAAGAACAGGCCTTCCTGCGGGAACCTGGCTCGCGTTTCTGAACTCCAAGCGGGCAAGTCGTCGCCGGCTATGCCAAGCTTGCTGGCACCTTCCCATCAGGAGCCTCATCCATGTCGATGCGTATCGTCGCGTTGCTCGCCTGTTGTCTGCTCGCCGCCTGCAGCAAGGTCAATCAGGAAAACTACTCCAAGCTCAAGGCCGGTATGAGCAAGCAGGAAGTGGAAAGCTTGCTCGGCGCGCCCGGTGAGTGTGCCGGCGCACTGGGGATGACCAGTTGCACCTGGGGCGACGACAAGGCCTATATCAGTGTCCAGTACGCCGGGGACAAGGTCATGCTGTTCTCCGGCAAGGGACTCAAGTAAACAGGAGCTTCCATGCGTTCGATCCTAATCGCCAGCGCCATTCTCGCCCTCGCCGGCTGCGCCAATTCCGGTACCGGCAGCATCCCCAAACCGCCACCGCAGACCATGCAGGTCGACCTGCAGCGCTACCAGGGCACCTGGTACGAGCTGGCGCGCCTGCCGATGTTCTTCCAGCGCAACTGCGTGCAGTCCGAAGCGCATTACGGTCTGCGTGACGATGGCCGCATCGACGTGACCAACCGCTGCCGCGACAAGGACGGTGAGTGGATCGAGGCCAAGGGCGTCGCCGAGCCTCAGGTCGAAGGGCAAACCGACAAGCTGTGGGTGCGCTTCGATAACTGGGCCAGCAAGCTGCTGCCGATCAAGGGCGACTACTGGGTGATCTACCACGACGAGGACTATCGCGTGGCGCTGGTCGGTCACCCGGAGCACAAGTACCTCTGGCTGCTCTCGCGCACCCCTGAGGTGGATCAGGAAACCCGCGACACGCTGCTCAGCGTCGCGCGCGAGCAGGGCTACGTCACCTCGGACCTGATCTGGCGCCAGGCTGACTGATCCGGCGCTTTAATCCGGCCTGCGACCCAGCAGGTGCGTAGCCGGCTAGGACAGTACCCGGTTGGATCCAGGGGCATGCTTATGGCTGGTAAAAATATGCTGGCATTCGCCTGATCGATTGGCTTTCGACTCACCCTTTTGGGGGAGCGCTGAGCGCACGGTGCCTCATTAGAATCCTAGGCTTGCCCGTGCTGGGCAACATAATAAAAAGGAGCGCACCATGAGCCACCCGTTGAAAGCCTTGGCTGCTGCCGTGGTATTGGCAGGCTTTGCGAGCACAGTGGAGGCCATGCCCTATTCACAGCTGATCGTCTTTGGCGATTCGCTCAGTGATAGTGGCCAGTTTCCGGATGTCGGTAGCCCGCTCTTGGCCGGCAACCCCACGGGAGGACTGCGGTTCACCAACCGTACAGGGCCGAACTACCTCGCCAACAACACCGAGTATGCCGATCGCGTGGTCACCCAGCGTCTGGCATCTTTGCTCGGGTTGCAGGCGCTACCGTCGACCCCCATCCTGCCGCAACTGCTCACGGGCAATCCGGATGGCACCAACTATGCCGTTGGCGGTTATCGTACCGATCAGATTCTTGCTTCGATCAGCGCGGTGAATGGCTCGGTGGTGGATGCCGGCGGTGGCATCAGCCGTACCCGCAACGGCTATCTGGTGGATGTGCCGCGGGTAGATCCGAATGCGCTGTTCTACCTGAATGGCGGCGGCAACGATGTCCTCCAGTTCGTGGTGACAGACCGGGCCAGTGCCGCCTTGGCCGCTGGCGATCTGGTCGCGGGGGTGGCGGCGCTGCAGCAGGCTGGTGCACGAACCATCATTGTCTCCGACCTGCCGGATGTCGGGCTGTCGCCCGCGGGGTTCGTCACGGGATTTCGCGGCGCCTGGTCCAACGCCTCCGCACTGCTTAACGAGGAACTGGGCACCCAGCTCGCGGCGCTGGGCGGCAATGTCATCCGCCTCAATTTCCGTACCTTGCTGGAAGAGGTGCAGGCCGACCTGGGCGCTTATGGTTTCGATCCTGCGGTTGCACAGGCCGATGTGTGCTTCAGCGGTAGTGGTTGCCTGGCCGATCCGACCTGGGGAATCGGCGGATTGACGCCAAATCCTGATCGGTTGATGTTCAACGACGGCGTACACCCCACGGCTGCGGTGCAGCAGATAAGTGCCGACTACATTCATTCCATTCTTTCCGCCCCCTGGGAAGTAAGCCTGCTGCCAGAGATGGCCATGGCCAGCCTGAATGCCCATCAGCAACAACTGCGCAGTGAGCTGCAGGCGGATCGCGGTTTATGGCAAGCAACGAGCCAATGGCGTGGCTTCGTAGCTGCCAGCGGCATGCGTCAGCAATATGACAGCGATGACGCCGTCAGTGGCGCCGACAGCGATGGCCTGGGCATCCATCTTGGTGGCAGCTACCGGTTGGCCGAGCATTGGCGTCTGGGGCTATCCCTGGGTTTGCAGCGTCAGGAACTGGAAACCGATGGCGATTCGGAGTATGACCTGCGCAGCTATCTGCTCAGTGCCTTTGCACAATATCAGCAGGAGCGCCTGTGGGGCGATGCCAGCCTGAGCCTGGGCAAGCTGGACTACAGCGACCTGAACCGGCAATTTGCGCTGGGTGTCGCCGAACGACGCGAGAAGGGCGATACCGATGGCACACTCTACGCACTGTCGACGCGCATCGGCTACGACCTGGCCAACGCGGGCACTGGCTGGCGCGTGAGTCCCTTTATCAGCGCCGATTGGGCGCGGATTGACGTGGACGGCTACGACGAGCAGGGCGATCGTTCGACGGCGCTGACATTTGGCGACCAGGATCGAGATAGTCGACGTCTGGGGCTAGGCCTGCAGGCCAACTATCAGCTAAATGACGCAACGCAGTTGTTTGCCGAGATCGCCCGTGAGCGCGAATTCGAGGATGACGAACGCTACCTGCAGATGGGCCTCAACTCGGTGCCTGGCAATGCATTTGAACTTTTGGGCCATGCGCCGGCTTCCGGCCAGACCCTGGCCAGCCTAGGGATCCAGCATGCCGTGGGGCAGGAGTTGAAGCTGAGCGCTAGCTACGGCTTCCGCGGTACCAGCGATCGCCAGCACGGGATCAACCTCGGGCTCAGTTGGAATTGGTAATGCTTGAGCGCCCGCGGCCTGTCCGCGGGCGGCTCATTGCCAGTCCAGCCGCGCCAGCTTCCATTGATCATCTTCCAGCCACCATTCCAGCTGCACCGCATAGTGCCGCGCGCTGTCGGGGATAAACCCCTCGGCGCCACTCAGGCCTACCTGAGCTTCGGTATAGCCCTTGCTGCTGATCGCAGCGTCGATCCAGCTGTTCTTGCCCAGTGCGATGACCTTGATGTTCTTGTGGCGCAGGAACAGCAGGGTCATGGTGCGCTTGGCCCATTCGCGGTCCAGCTCCTGGCGGGCGAGGAAGTCGCCATGCAACTGCTTCAGCACTGCACCGGTGCTCTTGGCCTCGATGTTGTCCTGCAACTGCTGAACGGCCGCCTCCAGAGCGGCCTGCGGGTCGTCACCGCCGCCGCAGCCGGCGAGCAGGAGGGTGAAGGACATAAACAGCGACCAAGCCAGATGACGCATCGACATGCTGAACTCCTTTTTCATGGTTATGATGCCGGGCAGAGTGGAACACGGCAGTTGTAGCCCAGCCAACAGGAGCCAACCATGCAGACTTTGTACCCGGAGATTAAACCCTACGCTCGCCATGAACTGGCGGTCGAGCAACCGCACGTGCTGTACATCGACGAGAGCGGCTCTGCGGATGGGTTGCCGGTACTGTTCATTCATGGCGGCCCCGGCGCCGGCTGCGATTCTGCCAGCCGCCGTTACTTCGATCCCGCCCTGTACCGCATCGTCACCTTCGACCAGCGCGGCTGTGGTCGTTCGACGCCGCACGCGAGTCTGGAGAACAACACCACCCAGGCGCTGATCGCCGATATCGAGCGTATTCGCGAGCATCTGGGCATCGACAAGTTCGTGCTGTTCGGTGGCTCCTGGGGCTCGACCCTGGCGTTGGCCTATGCACAGGCGCATCCGCAGTGCGTGCATGGACTGATCCTGCGCGGCATCTTCCTGTGTCGGCCGCAGGAGTTCAGCTGGTTCTATCAGGAAGGCGCCAGCCGCCTGTTCCCCGATTACTGGGAGGATTACGTGGCGCCCATCCCGGTCGAGGAGCGCGGCGACCTGATGCAGGCCTTCTACAAGCGCCTGACGGGTACCGACCAGATCGCCCAGATGCATGCGGCCAAGGCCTGGTCGACCTGGGAGGGGCGCACTGCCACCCTGCGTCCGAACACTCAGGTGGTCGAGCGCTTCAGCGAGGCGCATCGGGCGCTGTCCATCGCCCGTATCGAGTGCCACTACTTCGTCAACGACGCCTTCCTCGAGCCTAACCAGCTGCTCCGTGACATGCCGAAGATCGCCCATCTGCCGGGCATCATTGTGCATGGCCGATACGACGTGATCTGCCCACTGGATAATGCCTGGGCGCTGCATCAGGCATGGCCCAACAGCGAGCTGCAGATCATCCGTGACGCCGGCCACTCGGCGGCCGAACCGGGTATCACCGATGCGCTGATCCGCGCTGCCGAACAGATGGCCCGGCGCCTGCTCGACCTGCCGCCGGAGGATGCATGAAGCTGCTGATCCAGCGCGTCAGCGGTGCACGGGTGGAGGTCGCAGGTGAGGTGGTTGGCAGCATCGATCAGGGCCTGCTGGCGCTGGTCGGCATCGAACCGCAGGACGATCAGGCCAGTCTGTCCCGCGCGCTGCACAAGCTGCTGAACTACCGCGTGTTCAGCGACGAGGCGGGCAAGATGAATCGCTCGCTGACGGACGTGCAAGGCGGGCTATTGTTGGTCTCGCAGTTCACCCTGGCAGCCGACACCAAGAGCGGCATGCGCCCCAGCTTCTCCAGCGCTGCGCCGCCCGCGCAGGGCGCTGCGCTGTTCGATGCTCTGGTGGAAATGGCCAGAGCCCAGCACCCGCAGGTCGCCACCGGACGCTTCGGTGCCAATATGCAGGTGCACCTGGTCAACGATGGGCCGGTGACCTTTCTGCTTGAGGTTTGAGGCGTGGCCTGCGGGTATGAGTAGGGCGTACTCGCCGCAGGCAGTACGCCGAGTCGTACCCTATGGCGGACTGTTCGCTGACGCTACGAGCGGCCGGCGCTCCGGACCGCCCTACAGCGGCCGGCGCTCCGGTCCGCACTACGTCTGCTGGGGCGTTCAGAACAATCTGGCCAGCAATGCCGGCACTGCCGTCTCCACCCGCAGAATGCGCTCGCCCAGCTGCACCGGTTGCAGGCCTGCTGCTTCGCGCAGCAGCTCGACTTCGTAGGGAATCCAGCCGCCTTCCGGGCCGATGGCCAGGGTCACCGGTTGCTCGACGGCACGCGGGCAGGTCGGGTAATCACCGGGGTGGCCGGTCAGGCCAAGCGTGCCGGCTGCCAGGGCTGGTAGGCGATCCTCGACGAAGGGCTTGAAGCGTTTCTCGATGCTCACTTCGGGCAGCACCGTGTCGCGCGCCTGTTCCAGACCGAGGATCAGCTGTTCGCGAATGGCCTCGGCCTCGAGAAACGGTGTCTGCCAGAAACTCTTCTCCACCCGGTAGCTGTTGACCAATACCAGGCGCGCCACGCCCATGGCGCTGACCGTCTGCAGCACGCGCTTGAGCATCTTCGGGCGGGGCAGGGCGAGGATCAGCGTCAGCGGTAGCTTGGCCGGTGGCGGCTGGTCGAGACTGACATGCAGTTCGGCATGCTCGGCATCCAGGGCGATCAGTCGGCCTTCGCCCATCAGCCCGCCAAGATGACCGACGCGCAGGCGATCACCGGTCTCGGCGCGATGCACGTCATGTAGATGTTTCAGGCGCCTGCCACTGAGGCGTGCCCGCTCGCCACCGACGAAGTCGGCGTCCTCCAGCAGCAGCAGGTTCACGGCAGCGGTGCGGGTGGCTGGTCTTCGGGCTTGGTTTCTTCTTCGGCGTGTTCCTGGTCGCGCTTGCGCTTGACCAGCGCGCCAGCCAGTACACCGGCTTCGAACAGTAGCCACATCGGCACGGCCAACAGGGTCTGCGAGAACACGTCCGGCGGCGTCAGCACCATACCGACCACGAAGCAGCCGACAATGACGTAGGGGCGGCTCTTGCGCAGAGTCGCTACGTCGACCAGACCTATCCAGATAACCAGGAAGGTAGCGATAGGGATCTCGAAGGCTACGCCAAAGGCGAAGAACAGCGTCAGGACGAAATCCAGGTACTGGCCGATGTCGGTCATCATCGCCACGCCTTCCGGGGTCACGCTGGCGAAGAAGCCGAACATGATCGGGAACACCACGAAGTAGGCGAAGGCCATGCCGGCGTAGAACAGGAAGATACTGGAAATCAGCAGCGGCACCGCGATGCGTCGCTCATGGGTGTACAGACCCGGCGCGATGAAGCCCCAGATCTGGTGCAGGATCACCGGCATGCCGAGAAACAACGCACACATCAGGGTCAGCTTGAATGGCGTCAGGAACGGTGAGGCGACCCCTGTGGCGATCATCGTCGCGCCTTCTGGCAGATAGGCGCGTAACGGCGCAGCGACCAGGGCGTAGATATCCTGAGCGAAGTAGAACAGGCCGGCGAAGATCAGCAGGATGATCACTACACAGCGCAACAGGCGAGTACGCAGCTCGGCCAGGTGCGAGACCAGAGGCATTTCCTGGTCGGCTTGTGGATTATTGCTCATGGCTGGGGATTCTTGTCCTGAACGCTCGGTGCCGTGTCGGCAGTCGGTTTGGCGCTGTTCTCCGCTGGCGGATCGTCGCTTTTGCCGGTGCCGAGAATGTCCTGCTTCATCGCCTGCATTTCCCGCTCGAGTTCGAGAATCCGCTCGTTATGCAACTGACGGCGAATCTCGTCGGCGCCGATCTCGCGCTCCACCTCGGCCTTGATCGAGTTGAAGCTGCGCTTGATCCGGCCGATCCACAGGCTGGCCGTACGCACGGCGCCTGGCAGGCGCTCGGGGCCGAGCACCACCAGGGCCACCAGACCGACCAGCAGCAGCTCGGTAAAACCGATGTCGAACATGGCTTAGTCTTTCTTCGCTGGCTCTTCGACCTTGCGTGCCTGGGCATCGATGGTCTGGCCCTTGGGCTCTTCCACGGCTGGCTTTTCAGCTTCGCCGCTATCCATCGATTTGCGGAAACCCTTGATCGCGTCGCCCAGATCCGAGCCAAGGCCTTTCAGGCGCTTGGTGCCGAACAGCATGACCACGATGAGCAGGATGATCAGGAGTTGCCAGATGCTGATACCGCCAAAGCCCATGATATGTACTCCGTAATGAAGGTTTATTCGGATTGCGGTCGCGCGGCTTTTTCCGCGTGGCCGGAGAGGCCGAAACGGCGATCCAGTTCATCCAGTACAGCCTGGGGATGCTGGCCGAGGGCGGCGAGCATGACCAGGCTATGGAACCACAGATCGGCGGTTTCGTAGATCAGGTCCTTGCAGTCACCGCTGGCGGCGGCGTCCTTGGCGGCGAGGATGGTTTCCACCGATTCCTCGCCGACCTTTTCCAGAATCTTGTTCAGACCCTTGTGATACAGGCTGGCGACGTAGGAGCTGTCGGCCGCTGCGCCCTTGCGCGACTCCAGTACCTCGGCCAGGCGGCTCAGGGTGTCACTCATGGCTGTGTCCTGCATAGATGGCGTGCGGATCTTTCAGCACTGCGTCGACGGTTTTCCAGCCGCCATTCTCGTATACCCGATAGAAGCAGCTTTCGCGACCGGTGTGGCAAGCGATGCCGCCCAGCTGTTCGACCATCAGCACGATGACATCGGCGTCGCAATCCAGGCGCAGCTCGTGCAGCTTCTGCACATGGCCGGATTCCTCGCCCTTGCGCCACAACTTGCCACGTGAGCGCGACCAGTAGATGGCGCGTTGCTCGCTGGCGGTGAGGGCAAGGGATTCGCGGTTCATCCAGGCCATCATCAGGATGCGGCCAGTCTGGTAGTCCTGGGCGATGGCCGGCACCAGGCCGTCTTCGTTCCAGTGGATTTCGTCGAGCCAATCGTTCATCGGTATTCCGTATCTGTTGCGTCGGGCCTCGGCCCGTGAATTCCTCAAGTGTGCCAGTGCCGCAGCCAACTGGCTATCGGCGCAGTATCAGATAGAGCCCGCCGCCGACCATCAGCCAGGCTGGCCAGGTGGCCAGCAGTGGTGCCAGGCCTTGCATGGCGCCGGCGCCGATCAGTGCCGCGCCAAGCAGGCGCAGTGGCCAGTGATCGCGCGGTGCAGTGGTCTGGACCTGTACCGGCTGCTGCAGACGCTCCAGGGTGTCGCGGGCGATCTGTGACAGGTGCGGTACCTGCTCGGCTTGTTGCTGCAGGTTGCGCAGCAGGTGCAACGGGCTGATGCGCTCGCGCATCCAGCGTTCGAGGAAGGGCTGCGCGGTGCTCCACAGATCCAGATCGGGGTAGAGCTGACGGCCGAGGCCTTCGATGTTGAGCAGGGTCTTCTGCAGCAGCACCAGCTGCGGCTGCACTTCCATGTTGAAGCGCCGGGCGGTCTGGAACAGGCGCAGCAGCAACTGGCCGAAGGAAATGTCCTTCAGCGGTTTCTCGAAGATCGGCTCGCACACGGTGCGAATCGCCGCCTCGAACTCGTTGACCTTGGTGTCGGCCGGTACCCAGCCCGAGTCGATGTGCAACTGCGCGACCTTGCGGTAGTCGCGCTTGAAGAAGGCGATCAGGTTGCGCGCCAGGTAGTCCTGGTCCTCGTCGGTGAGGCTGCCGATGATGCCGCAGTCGATGGCGATGTACTGCGGGCTCCACGGCGTGCGGGTGCTGACGAAGATGTTGCCGGGGTGCATGTCGGCGTGGAAGAAGCTGTCGCGGAACACCTGGGTAAAGAAAATCTCCACGCCGCGCTCGGCCAAAAGTTTCATGTCGGTGCGCTGGTCGGCCAGGGTCGCCAGGTCGGTCACCGGGATGCCGTAGATGCGCTCCATTACCAGCACCTGGTGGCGGCACAGGTCCCAGTACACCTGCGGTACGTAGAGCAGTGGCGAGCCGTCGAAGTTGCGCCGCAGCTGGCTGGCGTTGGCTGCTTCGCGCAGCAGATCAAGTTCATCGAAGATGGTTTTTTCGTAGTCGCTGACCACTTCCACCGGGCGCAGGCGGCGGGCATCGGCCGAGGCTTTCTCGGCGATACGGGCGATCAGGAACAGCCAGGCCAGATCCTGGCGAATCACCGGCTTGAGGCCAGGGCGCACCACCTTGACCACCACCTGCTCGCCGCTTTTCAGCTGCGCGGCATGCACCTGAGCCACCGAGGCCGAGGCCAGGGGCTGGCTGTCGAAGCGGGCGAACAGCTCGCTCACCGGGGCGCCAAGCTGGGCTTCGATCAGGGCGATGGCCTGATCTTCCGGGAAGGGCGGTACCTGATCCTGCAGGCGCGCCAGCTCATCGGCGATATCCGGCGGCAGCAGGTCGCGGCGGGTGGACAGCAGTTGGCCGAACTTGATGAAGATCGGCCCCAGGTCTTCCAGCGCCAGACGCAGGCGTGCGCCGCGCGACAGCTCCAGCGGCTTGCGCGGCAGCCAGCGCCAGGGCAGCAGGCAGGACAGCGCGCGCAGCCAGAATGGCAGCGGTAGCTCGAAGAGCATCTCGTCCAGTTGATAGCGGATGACTACGCGCTGGATGCGCAACAGGCGGCGAACGGCAAGCAGCTTCATGCGTCGGACTTATTGGCAGAAGTGAGGCGCTCGATGCGTGCTTCCAGGCGGTCGAGGGCGAGTTTGAGTTGATCCAGCTCGGCGAAACGCGCATCGGCTTCGCGCTGGCCCACCAGGGTGCGTGATTCTTCGGCCAGGTAGTCGGCCAGATTCTGCTTGAGGCTGGCGGCGCCGTGGCTGGCGAGATTGACCCGGCTGCGCAGGTGACCGGCGAGCAGGGTAGTGGCCACCGGGCCGAGCCAGCGCGAGATTTCGTATTCCCAGTCCAGCTCCAGATCCTGCAGGATACCGGCGAGTTGCAGCAGCACCGCGCTGTCGCCATCGAGCGACACTTCCGGGCGGTGCAGGATGGCGGTTTTCTCGCGGCTCAGGGCCAGGCGCAGCAGGCTGGCGGCAGGTGCGGTGAGCGTGCAGTCGGCGGGTGCATGCCACTGTGCGGCGAGTTGCAGGCCATCACCACTGGGCAGGATGAACAGCTCCAGTGCCGGGTTCTGGCACTGCATGGCGATGACCTTGCCACTCAGTGCCTGCAGACGCGGCAACGCCGTGCCATCGAGGCGCAGGGCGCGGTTGAGGCCCGCCTCGACGCCCGCCAGCAAGCCCGTGATGAGCATTAAGGCTTGATGCCGCGATGCAGGGCGACGATGCCGCCAGTCATGTTGTGGTAGGTGACGCGCTCGAAGCCGGCGTCGACCATCATCGCCTTGAGGGTTTCCTGATCCGGGTGCATGCGGATCGACTCGGCCAGGTAGCGGTAGCTTTCCGAGTCATTGGTGATCAACTTGCCGGCCAGCGGCATGAAGCTGAACGAGTAGGTGTCGTAGACCTTGGCCAGCAGCGGGTTGCCAGGCTTGGAGAACTCCAGCACCAGCAGGCGACCGCCGGGTTTGAGCACGCGCAGCATCGAGCGCAGGGCGCCTTCCTTGTGGGTGACGTTGCGCAGGCCGAAGGCGATGGTGACCACGTCGAAGTGGTTGTCGGGGAACGGCAGCTTCTCGGCATCGGCCTGGACGAACTGCACGTTGCCGGCCACGCCTTTGTCCAGCAGGCGGTCGCGACCGACCTTGAGCATCGAGTCGTTGATGTCGGCCAGCACCACTTGCCCGGTCGGACCGACGATGCTGGAAAACTTGCGGGTCAGGTCACCGGTGCCGCCAGCGATGTCCAGCACGCGGTTGCCGGTGCGCACGCCGGACAGTTCGATGGTGAAGCGCTTCCACAGACGATGCAGGCCACCGGACAGCACGTCGTTCATCAGGTCGTACTTGGCCGCCACCGAGTGAAAGACTTCGGCCACTTTTTCCGCCTTCTGGCTTTCCGGCACATCCTGGAAACCGAAGTGGGTGGTGGGTTCCTGCTCCTGGGCCTTGCGTGGATCGCTCATGTCGCTCTCACCGGGTAGAAAACCGCACCATTCTAAAGGCGCCTGGCGCCTTTGTCTTGCCTGGGTGCCCGCTCGCCCGATGGGCTGGTAGAGTGATGTGACCTCATGCCGCAGCCGTGCGGCACGCCGCCAGTTCAAGGAGTTGCCATGTCCCGTATTCGTGTCGAACGATCCCATTCCCTCGGTCGCGAGGCCGCCCGCGAGAAGGCCGAACGACTGGCCGAGCGCCTGGCCAGCGAGTACGACGTGCGCTATCGCTGGAACGGCGACACCCTGGAGTTCAAGCGCAGCGGTGCCGACGGCAGTATCGCGGTGGGTGAAGACACTGTGCGTGTGGAGCTCAAGCTCGGGCTGTTGCTGTCGCCCATGGGCGGCATGATCCAGCGCGAGATCGAGCAGGTGCTGGACAAATCGCTGGCCTGAGAGCAGCGGCAAGCCAGTAGGGTGCGCTGTGCCCGCCGCCATTGGGTCGCATTGAACATGCATGCTGTCGCCTGTTCCTAGTATGCGATTTCTAATTTTTCTCCTTAGGGTGTACCCAAGCCTGCATTCCGTGGGCGTTTCCGCTAACTGTCAAAGCGCGTGAGGTGCACCATGTCGAAAGTTGCCGTGAAGAAAAAAGTAGAAGCCGTGGTCGAAGACAAAGCCGGTCTGTTCGACGACGTGAAGGGCTATGCCCGCAAGATCTACCTCGCTGGCCTGGGCGCTTACGCCAAGGCGGGTGTCGAGGGGGCCGAATACTTCAAAGAGCTGGTCAAGGCCGGTGAAGGCGTCGAAAGCAAAGGCAAGAAGCTGGTCGACGAGCAGGTAGAAGCCGCCAACAGCCAGATCGAATCGGTCAAGCAGTCGGTCAATAGCAATGTCACCAGTGTTAAAGGCAAGGTCGAAGTTCAGCTCGACAAGATCGAGAAGGCTTTCGATACTCGTGTGGCTTCCGCTCTGAACCGTATCGGCATTCCGTCCAAGCAGGATGTTGAAGCACTCTCTGCTAAGCTGGATGAGCTGAGCGCGTTGCTCGAGCATGTCGCGCGTACCAAATAAGGAGATCAGGATGGCTGTTAAGAAGAAAACCGAGAAACAGACCAGCTCCTGGATCGGCGAGGTCGAGAAATACTCGCGTCAGATCTGGTTGGCAGGCTTGGGCGCTTATTCCAAGGTCAGCAAGGACGGCACCAAGCTGTTCGACACGCTGGTCAAGGACGGCGAGAAGGCTGAAAAGCAGGCCAAGAGCGAAGTCGACAAACAGGTTGGCGCGGTGAAAGCCGGCGTCGGTTCCAAGGTCGGTTCCGCCAAGTCCAAGGTCGATGAGGTCAAGGACAGGGCAATCGGCAAATGGGGTGAGCTGGAAGAGGCCTTCGACAAGCGTCTGAACAATGCCATTTCGCGTCTGGGCGTGCCCAGCCGCAACGAGGTCAAGGCATTGAATGACAAGGTCGACAGCCTGACCAAGCAGCTGGAGAAAATCACTGGCGTATCGGCCAAGTCGGTCGCCAAGCCTGCTGCCAAAGCTGCGCCCAAACCTGCCGCGAAAGCAGCTGCCAAACCTGCTGCGAAGCCGGCCGCCAAGCCTGCTGCCAAAGCTGCAGCCAAGCCCGCTGCCAAACCGGCTGCCGCGAAACCTGCAGCCGCCAAGCCGGCAGCTAAACCTGCGGCGAAACCGGCAGCCAAGGCCGCAGCGAAACCCGCTGCCAAGCCTGCGGCCGCCGCCAAGCCTGCAGCTAAGCCAGCAGCCAAGCCTGCTGCAGCGAAGAAGCCGGCTGCGAAGAAACCGGCAGCACCCAAGGCAGCTGCGCCGAAACCGGCAGCACCGGCACCGGCTCCGGCCGCCGCTGCAACGCCGGCCGCTGCACCGGCTCCGGCTGCCACCCCGGCAACTCCAGCCACCCCGTCCTGAGTTTCTCAGGACTGAAAACGCCCGGCCTAGCGCCGGGCGTTTTCGTTTCAGGTCGCAGGGTGCGCCATGCGCAGCAACCGTGGATGCGTCTCGGCTTTGTAGGGCGGGTGTAACCCGCCATTTGCGCTCTGGCGGGTTGCACCCGCCCTACATTCCCAGCGTGTCATTGGCGTGCGCACGGCTGCGCATCAGGCTTCCAGATAGCGCTGCGCCAAGTGCTCGACGGTGCTGCGTGAGGGCTGGTTCAGGTGCGGCGCGACCAGCATCATGATCTGGTACACCACCAGGCGCACTTCACCTTCCTGGTTGAGGATGCGCTGATAGTCGAGGGAGAACAGCAGGGTCAGGGTGATCTGCTCGACCAGTTGGCCGAGCGCCTGGGTGCCGCTGTTCAGTTGGCCGTCGGCCATCAGGCGGGCGAGCAGGGAGGCCAGCGTGCGTTTCAGCGCGTTCAGCCAGTGACGAATGCCGCGCGCCAGTTTTGGCAGGCGCCCGGCCAGGTTGGACAGATCCTGGAAGAGAAAGCGGTACTGCGACAGGCGCTCGACGATCAGGTGCAGGAACAGCCAGTAGTCCTCGACGTCCAGCTGGGCTTCGGCTGGCGGGTCGAGCAAAGGCGCCATCTCGCTCTGGAAGCGTTCGAACAGTTCCAGTACCAGCGGCTCCTTGCCATGGAAGTGGTAGTAGAGATTGCCCGGGCTGATGTCCAGCTCGTTGGCGATTTCCAGTGTGGAAACGTTGGGCTCACCCTGCTCGTTGAACAGCAGCAGGGCGGTTTGCAGAATGCGCTCGCGGGTTTTCATCCTTGGCTTCTTGTTCGATTGGGCGCGAAGGGCTGACGATAACCGGCCGGCGTGCAGCCGGCCATCCCTTTAGTAAAAGTCGCGTAGCGACATCTCTCATGTCCTTCTCCCTTAGGGAGAAGGTGGCGCGAAGCGCCGGATGAGGGATGCGGGCATGCCGCGCAGGCCTTTTTGGCGTGGCATACCGCTTCAGCGGATATGCACGTAGGTGCCGGGCGCTGCCTCCATCGGTGGATGGTTCTGGTTGCCCAGCGCCATCAGGGTTTCGCGTTGCGCGCCGGAACGCGCCTGCATCCATTCCAGCCACTGTGGCCACCAACTGCCTTGCTGGTGCGTGGCGTCGTGATACCAGGCGCGTGGGTCGGAGGTGAGCTTGGTGTTCTCGTAGTAGTTGGCCTTGGGGTTGCCCGGCGGGTTGAGAATGCTCTGGATATGCCCGCTGTTGGACAGGATGAAACGGCGGTTGCCGCCAAGCAGCAGGGTCGAGCGATAGACCGCATCCCAGGGCGTGATGTGGTCGTTGATGCCGGCTACGCTGAAACTGTCGACGTTGACCTTGGCCAGATCCACCGGCGTACCGCAGACTTCGAGGCCGCCGTTGCGGCTAAGCGGATTGTGCTTGAAGAAGTCGATCAGGTCGCCATGCAGTGCAGCGGGCAGGCGCGTGTTGTCGTTGTTCCAGTAGAGGATGTCGAAGGCTGGCGGCTGCTTGCCGAGCAGGTAGTTGTTGACCCAGTAGTTCCATATCAGGTCGTTGGGGCGCATCCAAGCGAATACCCTGGCCATGTCGCGACCGTCCAGCACGCCTTGCTGGTAGGAGCGGCGCTTTGCCGACTCGAGGGTTTCCTCGTCGGCAAAGAGCATAGCCGGGCTGTCGATCTGACTATCGAGCAGGCTGACCATGTAAGTGGCGCTGGCAACCTTGCGCAGTTGGCGGCGTGCCTGCAGGTGGCCTTGCAGGGCGGCGATGGTCAGACCGCCGGCGCAGGCGCCGAGCAGGTTGACGTCCTTGCTGCCGGAGATGGCGCGGCAGGCATCGACGGCTTCCTCGACGGCCTGCACATAGCTCGACAGGCCCCATTCGCGGTGCCGCGGGTCGGGGTTGCGCCAGCTGATCATGAAGGTCTGCAGGCCGTTCTTCAGCGCGTACTGGACGAAGCTCTTGTCGTTGGACAGGTCGAATATGTAGTACTTGTTGATCTGTGGCGGCACGATCAGTAGCGGGCGCAGGTACTGCTTTTCGCTCATCGGTTTGTACTGGATCAGCTCCAGCAGCTCGTTACGAAACACCACCGCGCCTGGTGTGCAGGCCAGATTACGGCCGACCTCGAAGGCGTGTTTGCTGACCTGGCTGGGCAGGCCGTCGTTGTTCAGCAGGTCGTCGAGCAGATGGCGCAAGCCCTTGAAGGCACTGCTGCCTCCGGTGTTGAACAGCTCCTTGAGCGCCTGCGGGTTGAGCGGGCTGTTGGAGGGCGACAGGGCGTCGCTCATCAGCGATGCGAGAAAGCGCGCGCGGGCGCGGTCATCGGCCGACAGGTCGCTGTCGTCGATCCACGCGGCCAGTTGTTTCTGCCACGCCAGATAGGCCTGCAGGCTGCGTCGGTAGAAGGGATTGAGGTGCCAGGTCGGATCAGCGAAGCGCGCATCCTGCGGATTGACCTTGTGCAGGGTATCGCCGAGCAGCACCCGACCAAGCTGGCCGCCGAAGGCCAGCAGATGACGTCCACTGCGCACCGGATTCTTCAGGCCCTGGGCGGCCAGCAGGCGCATGGTGGACAACAGATCGCGACCGCGCACGCCCACCACCGCGCTCTGGGCGTTCATGAAACTGGCAGGTGCCGGCAGTGAAGCCGGGTTCGACTTGTCTCGCATGGGGCAACACTCCGTCGTCAAACCGTCTAGAGACTTTCATGGCGCGGACTGCCTGGACGCGCACCTTGTACTTGTGCAGGGTGTGCAGCAAGCCCTGTACCAGGCGCGCAGGAAGTGCATTCCAGAGCGCCGCGTCGAAAAACAAGAGGCCTTGAGCGGCCCCTTTGTCGAGCACGCAGAACATTGCGCACCAAGATGGTGCGGTCAATGCTGGCGTACTGGTGTGGGCTGCGGGTGCATCACCGCGCGGTGCCGTTCCTCTTCAAGAAACTTCATGATGATCGGTGCCACCGCTTCGGCGCGGGTCACCAGGAACAGGTGACCGTCGTCAATCACGTGCAATTCGGCGTTGGGAATGCGCCAGGCCAGCAGGCGCATGTTGATCAGCGGAATCAGCGGGTCGTCGTCGCCGGCCATCACCAGGGTCGGTTGGCGGATCTTGTGCAGCCAGTGGATGCTGGTCCAGCCTAGGCCGGCGAACAGCTGCCAGTAGTAGCCCATCTTGCCGCCCGAGCGCACTTTGCTGGCATGCGCCATGGCCAGCTTGGGGTCGCGACGGAAGGCGCCGCCATAGATGTCCGGGGCGATGCGTACACCATAGGACGGTTGCACATAACGCCGCGGGCTGGCCATACGCCAGAGCACCTTGGGCTTGCCCGGCACCATCACCGCGCCGGCCGAGGTGGCGGCGAGGATCAGCTTCTTGCAGCGCTCGGGATAGTCATGGGCGAACTGCTGCGCCAGGGCGCCGCCCCAGGACACGCCGATGGCATTGACCTGACCGTAGTCGAGGTAATCGAGCATGCGCGCTGCCAGCTTGGCCAGGCCAGGGAAGCGGTAGGGCGTGGCCGGCGTGGAGGAACCGCCGACACCGGGGACGTCGAAGGCGATGATTTCCAGCTCCGGGTCCAGGGCGGCGACAAAGGGCATCACCAGCTCCAGGTTGGCGCCGATGCCGTTGAAGATCAGCAGTGGCACCAACTGGCTGTTGCCTGGCCGCACCGCGGTGCGGATGGTCTGCCCATCGAGATCGATGGTGCGGAATACGAATGGTTGCGGCATAGGCGCAGCCCCTGTGGAGTTGAGCGCTGGAGAGGGCCGTCCGGGCCGCCTCCAGGGTTACCAGGGGTTACCTGGTTCCACGCCGGTCAGACCGTCGTGGCGTGCGGCACTTCCCGGTGCCGCTGCGGTTGAGACTGAAAATCAGCGTTCGTGCACATAGGTGCCTGGTGCGGCTTCGCCAGCCGGGAATTTCTTGTTGCCCAGCGCCCGTGGAGCATTCTTGGTTTCGCCCGAGCGTTCGCTCAGCCACGTCTGCCAATGTAGCCACCAGGAGTCGGCGTGCTTGGTCGAGCTTTCCTGCCAGGCTTTCGGGTCCAGCGGCATCGCGCTATTGGTCATGTAGCGCGCCTTGGGGTTGCCCGGCGGGTTGAGAATGCTTTGGATATGGCCGCTGTTGGACAGCACGAACTCGCATTTGCCGCCGAACAGGTGCGCCGACTTGTAGCAGGAGTCCCATGGCGTGATGTGGTCGGTGGTGCCGGCGACGACGAAGAAATCACAGGTGACCTGCTTCAGGTCGATCGGTGTGCCGCAGACTTCCAGCGCGCCCGGACGGGTCAGTGGGTTGGTCTGGAACATGTCGATGAACTCGCCATGCAGCGCGGCCGGCAGGCGCGTGGTGTCGTTGTTCCAATAAAGGATGTCGAACACCGGTGGCTCGTTGCCGAGCAGGTAGTTGTTGACCCAGTAGTTCCAGATCAGGTCGTTGGGGCGCATCCAGGCGAACACCTTGGCCATGTCGCTACCCTCCAGTACGCCGGCCTGGTAGGAGCGGCGCTTGGCGGCTTCCAGGGTCTTCTCGTCGGCGAACAGGGCAACCTGGGTGTCGAGCTGGGTGTCGAGCACGCTGACCAGCAGCGTCAGGGCGT
Source organism: Pseudomonas alcaliphila JAB1 (assembly GCF_001941865.1). Classification (NCBI taxonomy): domain Bacteria; kingdom Pseudomonadati; phylum Pseudomonadota; class Gammaproteobacteria; order Pseudomonadales; family Pseudomonadaceae; genus Ectopseudomonas; species Ectopseudomonas alcaliphila. The sequence continues at coordinate 533,858 of NZ_CP016162.1, forward strand.
TGACCTTCTGCTGGCCAAGCGCTGCATAGTGACCGAGCAGCGAGGCAGTGGTCAGGCCGCCGGAGCAGGCGCCAAGCATGTTGACGTCCTTGCTGCCGGTGATGGCGCAGATCACATCGATGGCTTCCTTGAGCGCCTCGATGTAGGTGGACAGGCCCCATTCGCGCTGCGCCTTGGTCGGGTTGCGCCAGCTGACCACGAAGGTCTGTACCTGGCTGCGCAACAGGAAGCGCGCCAGGCTCTTCTCCGGCGACAGGTCGAATACATAGAACTTGTTGATCTGCGGCGGCACCACCAGCAGCGGGCGCTCGTGCACGCTCTCGGTGATCGGCTTGTACTGAATCAGCTCCAGCACGTCGTTGCGAAACACCACGGCGCCGTCGGTGGTGGCCAGGTTCTTGCCGACCTCGAAGGCCTCCATGTTCACCTGACTGGGCATGCCGCCGTTTTGCACCATGTCCTTGGCCAGGTGGGAGAGACCATCGAGCAGGCTTTTGCCGCCGGTTTCGAAGAAGCGTTTGACCGCGGCCGGGTTGGCCATGCTGTTGGATGGAGCCATGGCTTCGGTCATCAGGTTGATCACGAAGTGGCCGCGACTGGCGTCCTGCTCGGACAGCGAACTGTGTTCGATCCAGTCATGCAGTTCCTTGCGCCAGGCCAGGTAGGTCTGCAGGTAGCGGCGATACATCGGGTTCTGGCTCCAGGCCGGATCGGTGAAGCGACGGTCGCCGTCTTCGGGCTTGAGTGCGGACTGGCCGAGCATGACGTTCTTCAGTTCGAGGCCGAAATGGGCGACGTGCTTGGCGCTGTGGAAGGGTTGCTTGAGTGCCTGGGAGAGCACCATGCGGGCAGAGGTCAGGAGATCCTTGCCGCGGATACCAATCACCGGGTTGAGTCCCAGGGTGTTTTCCGAGGCCTGGCGTTTCAGGTCTTCGTTATTCTTATCACTCATCTACGACGCTCCATTGTCCTGAGACGAATACCGGCCTGCGAGGGCGCACGGCGACACAGGGCCTGGTACTGCTCGGGTTACCGGGGGCGGATCGAGTCCGCGTATTTCGTTGCACCTGGCACTGCCAAATGCAGGGAACCTGCCAGTTCCTTGGTTACCCGAGTTTGTGAAGTTAAGCAAGCTGCTCGATGGCGCAGGAGTATGCCGCGATAGATTAGAAAACTCGCCCTAACTGTCGTTAACGTGGTCGTTGGCGGATGCGCCGAACGCTCTGCAGCAAGGGTTTTCCTGACGCCTCAGAGCATCAGACGTACGACCGATTCGCTGGGGTCGCGGGATTTCCCGGCGGCGCTGAGCTGCGCCAGATAGTCGGCCCACAGCTGGTCATGCCGGGTGGCCAGCTCGTGCAGATAGTCCCAAGTGAACAGGCCGCTGTCATGGCCGTCGTCGAAGCACAGTTTCAGTGCATAGTTGCCGGCCGGTTCGATGCGCTCCAGGCCAACGTTGATCTTGCCGGTCTGCAGGATCGGCTTGCCATGCCCCTGCACCTCGGCCGACGGCGAGTGCACCCGGAGGAACTCGGCGCTAAGCGAATAGCTCTGCTCGCCGTAGCGCAGTTCCAGGGTTTTCGAGGCCTTGTGCAGTTTGATCGCGCTGGGGATGGGCATGGCTGATTTCCGTGATCTTTTTAGGCACAACGCCCAGTTGAGTGATTGCACCGTCCTGTAGCGGATTTATCCGCGAATTTCGCGGCTGAAGCGGAATGCCGCCCAGCCGCTCCTACAGAATGACGCCGGCCACCGGCTACAAGATCGTGCTACGGGGCTTACAGAATATAGCGCGACAGGTCTTCGTCCTGTGCCAGCTCGCCGAGGTGACCGTTGACGTAAGCCGCGTCGATACGGATCGGTTCGCCGTTCTGCTGGCCTGCCAGGTCGCCGGCACTGAAGGACACCTCCTCCAGCAGGCGCTCGAGCAGGGTGTGCAGGCGACGGGCGCCGATGTTTTCGGTCTTCTCGTTGACCTGCCAGGCGATCTCGGCCAGACGCTTGATGCCGTCCTCGGCGAACTCGATGTTCAAACCCTCGGTCTGCAGCAGTGCACTGTACTGCTCGGTGAGCGAGGCATGCGGCTCGCTGAGGATGCGCTCGAAGTCCTGCGGGCTCAGCGCCTTGAGCTCGACGCGGATCGGCAGGCGACCCTGCAGTTCGGGCACCAGATCGCTGGGTTTGCTCAGGTGGAAGGCACCGCTGGCGATGAACAGGATATGGTCGGTCTTGACCATGCCCAGCTTGGTGTTGACCGTGCAACCCTCGATCAGCGGCAGCAGGTCGCGCTGCACGCCTTCACGCGACACATCGGCGCCGCCGGTGTTGCCGCGCTTGGCGACCTTGTCGATCTCGTCGATGAAAACGATGCCGTGCTGCTCGACGGCTTCCAGGGCGCGGGCCTTGAGTTCTTCCTCGTTGACCAGGCGCGCGGCCTCCTCGTCGCGCACCAGTTTCAGTGCGTCGGCGACCTTGAGCTTGCGGCTCTTCTTCTTGCCCTTGCCCATGCTGGAGAACAGGTTCTGCAGCTGGTTGGTCATTTCTTCCATGCCCGGTGGGGTCATGATCTCTACGCCCATGGGCGAGTCGGCCACTTCGATGTCGATTTCCTTGTCATTCAACTGACCTTCGCGCAGGCGCTTACGGAACAGCTGACGGGTATTGGAATCCTCGCTGCGCACCGGTTCGTCGCCGAAACCCTGGCGCGCGGGTGGCAGCAGGGCATCGAGGATGCGCTCCTCGGCGGCATCTTCGGCGCGATGGCGGACCTTGGTGATTTCCTGCTCACGGAGCATCTTCACCGCTGCATCGGCCAGATCGCGGATGATCGATTCGACATCGCGGCCAACATAACCGACCTCGGTGAACTTGGTGGCTTCCACTTTCAGGAACGGCGCATTGGCCAGCTTGGCCAGACGACGGGCGATCTCGGTCTTGCCGACGCCGGTGGGGCCGATCATCAGGATATTCTTCGGCGTGACTTCCTGGCGCAGTTCGGCCGGCAGCTGCATGCGCCGCCAGCGGTTGCGCAGGGCGATGGCCACGGCGCGCTTGGCGTCGTCCTGGCCGATGATATGGCGGTTGAGTTCGTGGACGATCTCGCGGGGCGTCATGGACATGGAATTTGGCTCGCTATCGAATCTATGAAAAAAATGGACGCTTGGGGCTCTCTAAAAACGTAGGCGAGGCAGCCAGCGCAAGGCGGAAACAGGCGAGGAAGCGGAGTTTACTGTTGTAAATGAGCATTCTGAGCCTGTTTTCAACGCGGCGATGACAACGCAGGTAGTTTTTAGATAGGCCTCACTCGGGGGCGTCCAGTTCCTCGATGGTCTGGTGATGATTGGTGAACACGCAGATGTCGCCGGCGATGCCGAGTGCAGTCTGCGCTATCTCGAGGGCGGACAGGTCAGTCTTCATCAGCAGGGCGCGGGCTGCGGCCTGGGCGAAGTTGCCGCCGGAGCCCATGGCGATCAGGCCTTCCTCGGGTTCGACGACGTCGCCGTTGCCGGTGATGATCAGCGAGGCGTCCTTGTTGGCCACTGCCAGCATGGCTTCCAGGCGGCTCAGGCTGCGGTCGGTGCGCCAGTCCTTGGCCAGCTCGACGGCGGCTCGCACCAGATGACCCTGGTGTTTTTCCAGTTGCCCTTCGAAGCGTTCGAACAGGGTGAAGGCGTCGGCGGTGGCACCGGCGAAACCGGCCAGCACCTGGCCGTGGTAGAGGCGGCGCACCTTCTTGGCGTTGCCCTTCATGACGGTGTTGCCGAGGGAAACCTGGCCGTCGCCTGCCATCACGACCTTGCCGTGGCGGCGCACTGAAACGATGGTGGTCAAGGGTGAATCTCCACGCTGCGGGGCGAACTTGCCCGGATGGAAACTCAAATGGGGTGCTCGTCGCGGCTTTTCAACCGGCGACGGATCAAACGGCGATCAGCGGACCTGACGCTGCTGTAACAGCAGGTTGCTGAAACCGCCGGCTGCCAGGGTCTTCTGCGCGCTGGCCAGTTGTTCGCGGCTGGCGAAGGGACCGACCAGTACGCGGTGCCAGGTTTCCTCACGCACCTTGCCGGTTTCCACCCGTACGTTCTGCCCGAGCAGGATGATCTGCGCGCGCAGGCCGTCGGCGTCATCGCGTTTGCGGAACGAGCCGGCCTGCAGGAAGAACTGCGTGGTGACTGGCGCGCTGGCCAGGACGGGTGGTGGGGGCGGCGGCACCTGACCGTTGAGCGCGGCTTCGGCACGAGCGGTGTCGATCTTCGCGGCTTCTTCCGGGGTGACCGGCTTTTGCTCAGGCACGGGTGGTGGCGTTTCTTCCAGGGCCTGCGGCAGGATCACTTCCGACTCCGGCAGCAGGGTGTAGAAATCGTACTTGGGCCTGGATGGCTCGGGTTGCGTCGGCTTCGGCTCAGGCTTGGTGCTGCGCACCTGTTCGCCCTTGTCGCGCTTGATCTCGTCACGGCCCGGTTCGAGGCTGAACAGGAACATGAAGAAACCGCCGACCACCAGGCCACAGGCCAGCCAGATCCAGCCCGGTACCGGCTTCTTCGCCGGGGCCTGATAGCGACTGGCGCCGCGTTTCGGCGCCGGCTTCTTGCGCGCTGCCATTTACATCCGCTCCAGAGTTTCCAGGCCGAGCAGCTCCAGGCCCTGCTTGAGGGTGCGGCCGGTAAGGGCTGTCAGGCGCAGGCGGCTGTCACGCGTGGTCTCCTCCTCGGCGCTGAGGATCGGGCAGTTCTCATAGAAGCTGGAGAACAGGCCGGCGAGGTCATACAGGTAGGCACAAAGGATGTGCGGCGTGCCCTTGTTGGCGACGTTGCCGAGCAGCTCGTTGAATTGTGCCAGCTTGGCGGCCAGGGCTTGCTCCTGCTCGGCAACCAGGGTGATCTGCCCGCCGATCTCGTTCACGCCCTTGCCCAGCTTGCGGAACACGCCGGCCACGCGGGTGTAGGCATACAGCAGGTAGGGTGCGGTATTGCCCTCGAAGCTCAGCATCAGGTCGAAGTTGAAGCTGTAGTCGCTGGTGCGATGCTTGGACAGGTCGGCGTATTTCACCGAGGCGATGCCAACCACGCGGGCGATCTGGCGCAGTTCGTTTTCGGCCAGGTCCGGGTTCTTGTCCTTGACCAGGCTGTAGGCGCGCTGCTCGGCCTCGTCGAGCAGTTGCACCAGCTTCACGGTGCCGCCGTCGCGGGTCTTGAACGGGCGGCCGTCCGGGCCGTTCATGGTGCCGAAGCCCATGTGTTCCAGGTCCATGCTGGCGGGTACGAAGCCGGCCAGGCGCGCGCAGGCGAAGACCATCTGGAAGTGCAGGGCCTGGCGCTGGTCGACGAAGTACAGCACGCGGTCGGCCTTGAGCGTGCCGGCGCGGTAGCGAGTGGCAGCCAGGTCGGTGGTGGCGTAAAGGTAGCCGCCGCCAGCCTTCTGCACGATCAGCGGCAGCGGGTTGCCCTCGGCGTTCTTGAACTCGTCCATGAATACGCACTGCGCGCCGTTGTCTTCGGTCAGCAGACCCTTGGCGGCGAGATCGGCGACCACCTGCGGCAGGTCGTCGTTGTAGGCACTTTCGCCCTTGACGTCGGCCATGGAGAGCTTGACGCCGAGACGGTCATACAGCGCCTGGCAGTGCGACAGGGAGATGTCGTTGAAGCGATGCCACAGGCGCAGGCACTCGGCGTCGCCGGCTTGCAGCTGCACCACCAGCTCACGGGCACGGTCGGCGAACTCAGGGGATTCGTCGAAGCGCTTCTTCGCGGCGCGGTAGAAACCTTCCAGGTCTGCCAGCTCGCTTTCGGCGGCAGCCGGGTTTTCCTGCATGTAGGCCAGCAGCATGCCGAACTGGGTGCCCCAGTCGCCGACATGGTTCTGGCGGATCACCGTGTCGCCGAGGAACTCCAGCACACGCGCCACGCCGTCGCCGATGATGGTCGAGCGCAGGTGGCCGACGTGCATTTCCTTGGCCAGGTTGGGTGCGGACAGGTCGACCACCACGCGTTGCGCCGGGCCGTTCTTGTGTACGCCGAGCTTGGCGTCAGCCAGCGCGGCTTCCAGACGTTGAGCCAGGGCATCGCTGTTCTGGAAGAAGTTGAGGAAGCCGGGGCCGGCGATTTCCACCTTGGTGATCTGCTCGTCGGCTGGCAGGGCAGCGATCAGCTTCTCGGCCAGGTCGCGCGGCTTCATGCCGGCGGGTTTGGCCAGCATCATGGCGATGTTGCTGGCGAAGTCGCCGTGGCTCTTGTCCTTGGTGTTCTCCACCTGGATGGCCGGCGTCAGGCCCGCAGGCAGCACGCCTTCGGCGGTCAGGCGGTCGAGGGCTTGCTGGATCAGGTGGCGAATGCTGTCTTTCATGTTCGGCTCGGGTTGCCTTGGGGCTTTGATCGAAAACTGCGCATTATAAGAGCAGCAGCAAGCTGCAAGCCACAAGCGGCAAGGAAAAGCGTGCCGCGTTTCCGTGGGTAGTGGGTAGGGTGGGCTTCAGCCCACCAACGCTAACCGCTGTTGGTGGGCTGAAGCGGGACGCCGCCCGGACCCACCCTTGTATCTCGACCACAGCCTTTCAGTGAGGCTATGGTTCCCGACTGATCATCGGGGGAGAGAGTACAAGCCGCACCCACCCTTAAGCTTCGAGCTTGCTCCGTAGATTGCGCTGTACTCCTCCGCACTCATCCATAAGTCCGAACGGTATCCAGGGCCTCGAGCTCGCATCGACAAGGTTGGACGGATGCAGTGGCGATCATTGGAGTTCGTTGAGGAGAAAGCGACATGACAGCTGTTGTCGGCATCGACATTGCCAAACAAACATTCGACATCGCGACCCTGCAAAGCAACGGCAAGTACCGCACGAAGGCCAAATTGCCGAACGATCTCAAAGGGTTTGAGACGCTACAGCAGTGGTTGCTCAAGCACGCAGAGCCCCAGGCCTGGATCGTGATGGAGGCCACGGGTATCTATCACGAAGCGCTGGCCGAGTGGCTGTTCAAGCAAGGTTACCGCGTCTGTGTGCTCAACCCGGCCCAGCCGGCCTTCTATGCCCGTAGCCAGTTGCAGCGAGTGAAGACGGACAAGGTCGATGCCAAGCTGCTGGCCGACTATGGCAGTAGGCATCTGGCTGAGCTGCGCAGCTGGCAGCCAGAGGCTCCTGAGATTCGTCGTTTAAGAGCTCTGGTGCACCGTTTGAAAGATATTCAGGAGCTGGAGCAGATCGAGCGCAATCGCTTGGAGAGCACCCAGGAAAGCAAGGTCAGAGTCTCGATTCAATCGGTTCTCGATCATTTGAAAAAGCAGACCGATGAAACATTGAAAGCGATCAAGCAGCTCTTCGATGACAACGATGACCTGCGTGGCAAGCGAGACCTGCTGACCAGCATCGACGGTATCGCCGACAGAACCGCTGCGCTGTTGCTGGCTGAGTTGGGCGATATTCAACGCTTCAACAGCAGCAAAGCGGTCACCGCTTTTTCCGGCCTCAACCCCAGGTTGCAGGAGTCGGGTAAGCACAAGGGACATGTGCGAATTTCGCGCATGGGTCCAGCCCGTTTGCGTGCAGGTCTTTATATGCCAGCCGTCTCGTCCCTGACTCACAACCAGGCCATTCGAGAAATGGGCGAACGTATGAAAGCCAAGGGCAAAGCCGGCAAGCAGATCGCCTGCGCGGCTATGCGTAAGCTGCTGTGTATCGCTTATGGTGTGCTGAAATCTGGTCGGCCTTTTGATCCAGCACTTGCTATTGCGAGGTGAGCTTCAAGACGGTATCTACGGACTGCCGGAGTTCGCTCGCGCCGCTCGTTTCTACAAAAGCCGGCATGCGGTTCAGAAAAGGTCGATCGGGTCGACATCCAGCGACCAGCGTACCGCACGGCCGCTGGGCATTTGTTCCAGCGCATGCAGCCAGTGGTTGAGCAGGCGATGCAATGGCGCACGGGCATTGCCCTGCAGCAGCAGTTGCGCGCGGAAGCGCCCGGCGCGGCGTTCCATCGGTGCCGGCACCGGTCCGAGCAGTTCGATGCCGGTCAGACCCAGTTCGCCCAGCAAATGTTCGGCCTCGCTGCAGGCCTCATCGAGAAAACTCTCGGCCTGGCCAGGCTTGTGCGCTTCGGCGCGCAGCAACGCCAAGTGGCAGAACGGTGGCAGACCGGCACTGCGGCGTTCGCTCAGCGCCTGTTCAGCGAAGGCGAAGTAGCCTTGCTCGGTCAGTTGCACCAGCAACGGATGGTCGGCCAGGTGGCTCTGGATGATCACCTTGCCCGGTTCCTCGGCGCGGCCAGCGCGACCGGCAACCTGCACGATCAACTGCGCCATGCGCTCGCTGGCGCGAAAATCGGCGGAAAACAGGCCGCCGTCGGCGTCGAGGATCGACACCAGGGTCACCCGTGGAAAGTGATGCCCCTTGGCGAGCATCTGGGTGCCCACCAGGATGCACGGCTCGCCCTTGTTGATGGTGGCGAACAGGCGATCCATGGCGCCCTTGCGCGAGGTGCTGTCGCGGTCGACGCGCAGCACCGGGTAGTCGGGAAACAGCACCGCCAGGCGCTCTTCGGCGCGCTCGGTGCCGGCGCCGACCGGGCGCAGGTCGACGTGTTGGCATTTTGGGCAGTTGCTCGGCTGTTTCTCGACGTGGCCGCAGTGATGGCAGCGCAGTTCCTGATAGCGCTGGTGCACGGTCATGCGTGCGTCGCAGCGTGGGCATTCGGACAGCCAGCCGCAGTCGTGGCAGAGCAGGGTCGGGGCGAAGCCGCGGCGGTTGAGAAACACCAGCACCTGCTGGCCGGCGGCGAGGGTCTGGGCGATGGCCTGCTGCATCGGCCCGGAGATGCCCGAGTCCAGTGGCCGGCTCTTCACGTCCAGACGCAGGAAGCGCGGCTGGCTGGCGCCGCCGGCGCGCTGTGTCAGCTTGAGCAGGGCATAGCGGCCGGTGTAGGCGTTGTGCAGGCTTTCCAGCGAAGGTGTGGCCGAGCCGAGGACGATGGGCACGTCTTCCTGGCGGGCGCGCACCAGCGCCAGGTCGCGGGCGTGGTAGCGCAGACCTTCCTGCTGTTTATAGGAGGCGTCGTGTTCTTCGTCGACGATGATCAGCCCCGGGTTCTTCATCGGCGTGAACAGAGCTGAGCGGGTGCCGATGATGATGTCGGCCTCGCCATCGCGTGCCGCCAGCCAGGCGTCGAGGCGCTCGCGGTCGTTCACCGCCGAATGCAGCAGGGCGATACGTGCATTGAAGCGGCGGGCGAAACGGTCGAAGGTCTGTGGGCCGAGGTTGATCTCGGGGATCAGCACCAGCGCCTGCTTGCCGGCCTCGAGGCATTGGTGGATCAGTTGCAGGTACACCTCGGTTTTTCCGCTGCCGGTGACGCCAGCCAGTAGAAAGGCATTGAACTGGCCCCAGCCTGACGCCACGGCATTCACCGCAGCGCGCTGCTCGGCGTTCAGCGGCAGTTCCGGTTGTGCCAGCCAGTGCGCCGGCTTGGCATGCGGCTGGGTGCGGCGCACCTCGACCCGTACCAGTCCCTTCTCATGCAGTAATTGCAGGCTGTCGCGGTTGAGTTGCAACTGGCTGAGCAGGCTGTGGGCGACACCGTGCGGATGTTGCGCCAGTGCCTTGAGCGCGTCGCGCTGGCGTGGCGCGCGGGCCAGGCGTGGGTCGTCGACGCTGGCGCCTTTGTTGGCCAGCCAGTAGCGCTCCTGGCGGGTTTCGGCCGGCTCGCCCTGGCGTAGCAACACGGGCAAGGCCCAGCTCAGAGTGTCGCCGAGGCTGTGCTGGTAGTACTGCGCCGTCCACAGGCACAGCTTGAACAGCGACGCCGGCAGCGGTGGGCGGGCGTCGAGCAGTTCCAGGGCGGGCTTGAGCTTGTCCGTCGGGACGTCGCTCTGGCTGTCGACTTCCACCAGCACGCCGATCATCTCGCGCCGGCCGAAGGGCACGCGCAGGCGTGCGCCTGGCTGCAAGGCGCTGCGCGACACGCCGGCAGGGGCGAGGTAGTCGAACAGGCGGCGCAGTGGCGAGGGCAGGGCGAGGCGCAGGATCAGGTTGGGCAAGCCAGAAGCTCCATTGACAGGCCAGCGATCTTAACACGCGACGACCGGCGCCTTGCGTGGCTTGCATCGGTCTACGTCTCTGGTAAGATGCGCGGCCTATTTCTGTGCGGTGCCTGACATTGGTCGGGTGGCGGCACGACTACCCCGAGGAAAGCACGATGAAAGCCGATATCCATCCGAACTACGTCGAAATCGACGCTACCTGCTCCTGCGGTAACGTGATCAAGACCCGCTCCACCCTGGGCAAGAACCTGAGCCTCGACGTTTGCTCCGAGTGCCACCCGTTCTACACCGGTAAGCAGAAAGTGCTGGACACCGGCGGCCGTATCGATCGCTTCAAGCAGCGCTTCGGCGTATTCGGCGCGAAGTAAGCGACCGAACGATTACGGAACGTGTCATGCACCTTTCCGTGAATCTGAAAAAGGCGTCCCTGGTGGGCGCCTTTTTCGTTTCTCTGCTTTGCGTCGATCTGGCTCAGGCCTTCTGTCCGTTACGCGCAGATCTGGCTCAGGTTGCCGTGCGCCAGGTGGTCGATGGCGACACCGTGCGCCTGACCGATGGGCGCAGCATTCGCCTGATCGGCATCAACGCACCTGAGCTGGGGCGCAAGGGCCGTAGCGATGAGCCCTTCGCCGTGCAGGCCAAGCGTCGCCTGCAGGCACTGGTCGATGCCAGCGATGGGCGTGTCGGCCTGCTCTACGGCGAGCAGCGCAAGGATCGTTACGGCCGTACCCTGGCCCATCTGTACGACCGTCAGGGGCGTAATCTGGAAGCGCAGTTGCTGGGCGAAGGCCTTGGGTTCATGGTCGCCGTGGCGCCCAATAGCGTACTCGTGAGTTGTCAGGCACAGGCCGAGCGCCAGGCTCGGCGTCAGCGTCTGGGTGTGTGGCGCACCGAGCAAGTGAAGACGGCTGGCCAACTAAAGAGTGGCGGCTTCGCCTTGCTCAGCGGGCGGGTTGCAGGCGTGCAACGCAATCGCGGTGGCCTCTGGATCGATCTCGATGGTGGTCGGGTATTGCGCGTGGCGCCTGAGCTGCTCGGCGAGTTCGACGTGCGCGCGTTGCAGCGGCTCGAAGGGCAACGGGTGGAGGCGCGGGGCTGGGTCATCGATCGCCAGAGTCGCGGTGGCTGGAAGTCCGGGCAGGCGCGCTGGATGCTGCCGCTTACTCATTCGGCGATGCTGGAGGTGTTGCCATGATGCGTGCATTGATGTTGTGCCTGATCTGCAGCTGGCTGGCAGGTTGCGCGGTCAATCCTGCCACGGGTCGCAACGACTTCGTGATGATGAGTGAGCGCCAGGAGCTGGAGCTCGGGGCGCGCTACAACCAGGAAATCCTCAAGCAATACCCGCGCTATGAGGACGCCAAACTGCAGGCTTATATTCAGCGCGTCGGCGAGCGGGTAGCGCGCAGCAGCCATCGCAATCAGCTCAACTACGTTTTTACCCTGGTGGACAGCCCGGATATCAACGCCTTCGCCCTGCCGGGTGGCTACATCTATATCCACCGTGGCCTGCTCGCTTATCTGAATTCCGAGGCGGAACTGGCGGCCGTACTGGGGCACGAGGTCGGTCACGTCACGGCCCGCCATAGTGTGCGCCAGCAAAGTCAGTCCACGGCCTGGGGCTTGCTCGGGCAGGCTGCGGCTATCGGTACTGGTGTCGGCGCAGTGGGGGATCTGACCAGCGCCATGGGTAATGCGTTCGTGCGCGGCTATGGGCGCGACATGGAGTTGGAGGCCGATGGCCTGGGCGCGCAATACCTGGCGCGTGGTGGCTACGATCCGCAAGCGATGATCGAGGTGGTCAAGGTGCTCAAGGCGCAGGAGGATTTCGCCCGCGAGCAGGCAGCCAAGCGCGGCGAAGCACCCGCGGCGGGCGGCTACCACGGCTTGTTCGATACCCACCCGGACAATGATCGACGCCTGCAGGAAGTGATCGGCCCGGCGCGTGCGCTGGCCGGCGGCAATCAGGAAGTGGGGCGCGACCGTTTTCTGCAGATGCTCGATGGTCTGGTGTTCGGCGATTCGGCGGCCAGCGGTATTCGCCGCGGACGCCATTTCTATCACGGCGAGCTGGACTTCACGCTGACCTACCCGCAGGGCTGGCAGCTGGTCAATCGCCCCGATGTGCTGATCGGTCACACCCCGGATGAGCAAGCCTTTATCGCCATGACTCTGGAGGCAGTGGACAAACGCCTGTCGCCTGCCGAATTCCTGCGTCAGCGCGTCGGCAATCAGCGTCTAGTGGCGGGCGAGGAGTTGCGTCTTGGCGTGCTGCAGGGCTATACGGCGGTGTTGCAGGGCCAATCGGCGCGTCGCGTGGCGGTGATCTATCGCGGCGACAACGCTTACCTGTTCGTGGCGGCAGTGAAAGGGCGCGCTTCGCTGGAAGCCGAGGATCAGCGTTTTCTCGAGGTTATCCGCAGTTACCGGCCACTGAAGGCGGCCGAGCGCAAGTTGGCCGAGCCGGTGCGTCTGCATCTGGTGCGGGTCAAGGCCGGGCAGAGTATGACTGGTCTGGCCAGTGGCGCGCCGCTGGCGGCCGATGGCGAGGCACAGTTGAGGCTGCTCAATGGGCTGTATCCGCGTGGCGAGCCGCGTCCGGGACAGTGGTTGAAAACGCTGCGCTAGCGCGGCGCTTTCATCGCGACCGAACGGTCTTGGCAGGTGTATACAACTTGCGTATCCTCGGCCGCGCCCGTTCAACAAGCCTCATAAAAGCGGAAATGCCACTATGTCCGATCTAAAAACAGCCGCTCTCGAATATCACGCTCAGCCCCGTCCCGGTAAGCTGAGTGTCGAGCTGACCAAGGCCACTGCCACTGCCCGCGACCTGTCCCTCGCATACAGCCCAGGCGTAGCCGAACCGGTACGCGAGATCGCTCGCGATGCCGAACTGGCCTACCGCTATACCGGTAAGGGCAACCTGGTCGCCGTAATTTCCGACGGTACCGCCATCCTCGGCCTGGGTAACCTCGGCCCGCTGGCTTCCAAGCCGGTAATGGAAGGTAAAGGTGTACTGTTCAAGCGCTTCGCTGGCATCGACGTGTTCGACATTGAAGTCGACGCTGAAAGCCCGCAGGCGTTCATCGACACCGTCAAGCGCATCTCCATCACCTTCGGCGGCATCAACCTGGAAGATATCAAGGCGCCTGAGTGCTTCGAGATCGAGCGCGCGCTGATCGAACAGTGCGACATCCCGGTATTCCACGATGACCAGCATGGCACCGCCATCGTCACCGCGGCCGGCATGCTCAATGCCCTGGAAATCGCCGGCAAGACTCTGGAAGAGGCGAAGATCGTCTGCCTGGGCGCCGGTGCAGCTGCCATCTCCTGCATGAAGTTGCTGGTGAGCATGGGTGCCAAGGTCGAGAACATCTTCATGGTCGATCGCAAGGGCGTGATTCATGCAGGTCGCGATGATCTGAACCAGTACAAGGCCGTGTTCGCCACCGAGACCGACAAGCGCACGCTGTCCGACGCGCTCGAAGGCGCTGACGTGTTCGTCGGCCTGTCCGGCGCCAACCTGCTGAGCCCGGAAGATCTCCAGCGCATGGCGGCCAACCCGATCGTCTTCGCCTGCTCCAACCCGGATCCGGAAATCAAGCCGGAGCTGGCGCACGAGACGCGCAACGACGTGATCATGGCCACCGGTCGTTCCGACTACCCGAACCAGGTCAACAATGTGCTGGGTTTCCCCTTCATCTTCCGCGGTGCTCTGGACGTGCGTGCCACCCGCATCAACGAAGAGATGAAGATCGCCGCAGCGCTGGCGCTGCGTGACCTGGCCAAGCTGCCGGTACCGCAGGAAGTCTGCGACGCCTACGGCGGTATCGAGCTGTCGTTCGGTCGCGAGTACATCATTCCGAAGCCAATGGATCAGCGTCTGATCACCGTGGTTTGCGATGCAGTGGCCAAGGCTGCCATCGAATCCGGCGTGGCGACTCTGCCCTATCCGAAGCACTATCCGCTGAAATCGGTGGATGAAGTGTTCAACGGCTGATCAGCCGACAATAAAAAACCCGCTTCGGCGGGTTTTTATTGTCTGTGATACGGCTTAAGGCAACGATTGCAGCCGCCTGAGCCTTATCCTAGAACAAGTCGATCGGCGCCATCTCGTCGGCCGGTAGCGGGCTGCCAGGAACACCCATGCCAGGTTCGAACTCACTCATCGGAGGGGGCGAGTCTTCACTCTTGAACAGTTCGAAATAGGCGTCCGGTGTGCCGGGTGCAGCAGCGCGGCCACTGATCGGGTCGACGCGCAGCGTCAGCAGCCCCTTGGGTTCTTTGGGCAGATGGTTGGGTCGATCCTTGAGTACTGCGCCCATGTAGTTCATCCAGATCGGCAGCGCGACAGTGCCGCCGTACTCATGGCGGCCCAGGCTCTCCGGCTGGTCGAAGCCGGCCCAGACGGTGGTTACGTAATCGGCGTTGTAGCCGGAGAACCAGCTGTCCTTGGACTCGTTGGTGGTGCCGGTCTTGCCTGCCAGGTCATTGCGGCCAAGGGCGAGAGCACGCCGGCCGGTACCGCGCTTGATCACGTCCTGCAGCATGCTGGTCATGATGTAGGCGGTGCGCTCGTCGATGATCTGTTCGGCGACCTTAGGCTCCTCCAACGGCAACTCATCAGTTGCGTTGACGGTGAGGTTGGCGTTCTCCTCGGCCGGTGCGCTGCCTGGCACGCGGGCCGGATTGGCGCGGAACAGCGGCTTGCCGTTGCGGTCATCAATGCGTTCGATCAGGTACGGCTCGATCTTGTAACCGCCATTGGCGAAGGCGGCCCAGCCCTCAGCGATTTCCATGGGGGTCAGGCTGGCAGTGCCGAGTGCCAGTGACAGGTTGCGCGGCAGATCCTGCGGGGCGAAGCCGAAGCGCTCGATATAGCGCAAGCTACGGTCGATGCCCATGTCCTGCAGCAGGCGGATGGAAACCAGGTTGCGCGACTTGTACAACGCTTCACGCATGCGAATCGGGCCGAGAAAGGTGTTGTTGTCGTTCTTCGGGCGCCACTTCTGCGACAGGTAGTCGTCGGAGAGGATGATCGGCGCATCGTTGACCAGCGTCGCTGCGGTGTAGCCGCTATCGAGAGCCGCGCTATAGATGAAGGGCTTGAAGCTCGAGCCCGGCTGGCGCTTGGCCTGCACGGCGCGGTTGTAGTTGCTCTGATCGAATGAGAACCCGCCGACCAGTGACTGAATGGCGCCGCTGTATGGGTCGAGGGAAACCAACGCGCCCTGTGCTGCGGGGACTTGGGTGAAACGCAGGCTGCCATCGGCCTGGCGCTGCACGCGAACGATATCGCCGACCTGGGTGACATCGCCAGGTTGCTGCGGGCGCGGGCCCATGCTGTTGGTGTTCAGGTAGGGGCGAGCCCATTTCATGCTGTCCCACGACACCGCTTGTTCTTCGCCGTTACGGGTCAGTACCAGAATGCCGCTTTTCTCGACCTGGGTAACCACCGCTGGCTCCAGGCCGCCGATACTGCGGAACTTGGCCAGCTCGGTCAGCCAGGTTTCGCGGGTCATGCCCGGCAGGCGACTCTCAGGGCCGCGATAGCCGTGACGCTGGTCATAGGCGATCAGTCCGTCACGCAGGGCGGTGTTGGCTGCCTCCTGCAAATGACTAGGCACGGTGGTGGTGACATTGAAGCCTTCCGTATAAGCCTCGCTGCCATAGCGGCCAACCATTTCCGCGCGTGCCATCTCGGCTATATAAGGAGCGCTCAATTCTGGTGTGGGAACGTGGTAACGCGCATCGACTACCTCGGCAAGCGCTTCCTCGTAGCTGGCCTGATCGATACGGCCCAGGCGATACAGGCGGCCGAGAATCCAGTCGCGGCGCTCCTTGGCGCGGGTCGGATTGACCAGCGGGTTGTAGCGCGACGGTGCTTTCGGCAGGCCGGCGATCATCGCCATCTGCGCCAGGTTCAGGTCACGGATCGATTTGCCGTAGTACACCTGTGCGGCAGCTTCGATGCCGTAGGCGCGGTGGCCGAGGTAGATCTTGTTGACGTAGAGCTCGAGGATCTCGTCCTTGCTCAGCTCGCGCTCGATCTGCAAGGCCAGAAGAATTTCGGTGGCCTTGCGCGAAAAACTGCGTTCGTTGGTGAGGAAGAAGTTCTTCGCCACCTGCATGGTGATGGTGCTGCCACCGCTCTGAATCTGGCCGCTTTTCAATAATTGCGTGGCAGCGCGCATCAGGCTGGTCACATCGACGCCATAATGATTGGCGAAATTATCGTCTTCGGCAGCCAGCAGAGCGCTGATGAATTCCTTGGGAATTTCATCGAAGCGAATGGGCGAACGGCGCATCTCGCCGAACTCGGCGATCAGCTTGGCATCGCTGCTGTAGACGCGCAGAGGAATCTGCAGCTGTACCTGGCGCAGCGACTCGACGGAAGGAAGGGTCGGGCTAAGGTAAAGAAACGCGCCGCTGAAACTGAGCAGCAGCCCACAAAAAACGGCAACGCAAGACCACCAGATGAACTTCAGCAGGCGTATCAAAATGTTCGGAATTCCAAGTAAAAGAATGAGTTAAGCAGGAGCCGAGGCTAAAAGGGAAAAGCTGATCACATTATAAGCGTTTTTTTTCCCGGGGAGCCATTTGCGCTTCTGTCAAGACTGATATTTAATGTGGAAAAACATAAATAGTCCGTAAGTCGCGGATGCCAATAGGAAAACGGTCGTGCTAGGGCTCTTCACTAAGAAAGCGAATACGCTGCTGGGGATCGATATCAGCTCGACTTCGGTCAAGCTCCTCGAACTGAGTCGCTCGGGAAGCCGCTACAAGGTAGAGGCTTATTCAGTCGAGCCGCTTCCACCTAACGCAGTGGTAGAGAAGAACATCGCCGAGCTGGAGGGGGTCGGTCAGGCGCTTTCTCGCGTGTTGGCCAAGGCCAAGACCGGCGTCAAGACGGCCGCGGTTGCTGTGGCGGGTTCGGCTGTCATCACCAAGACCATCGAAATGGAAGCGGGTCTTTCCGAGGACGACTTGGAAAACCAGCTGAAGATCGAGGCCGATCAATACATTCCTTACCCGCTGGAAGAAGTCGCCATCGATTTCGAAGTGCAGGGGCCGGCGCCGCGTAACCCCGAACGGGTAGAGGTGCTGCTGGCTGCATGCCGCAAGGAGAACGTCGAGGTCCGCGAGGCAGCCCTTGCGCTCGCTGGGCTTACCGCGAAAGTGGTCGATGTCGAGGCGTATGCCCTCGAACGCGCTTACGGCCTGCTGGAGGCGCAGCTGGGTGGTGGTCACGATGAGTTGACCGTCGCGGTGGTGGATATTGGCGCGACGATGACCACGCTCAGTGTGCTGCACAACGGTCGTACCATCTACACCCGCGAGCAGCTTTTCGGCGGCAAGCAACTGACCGAGGAAATCCAGCGTCGCTATGGCCTGTCGGTCGAGGAAGCCGGTCTTGCCAAGAAGCAAGGTGGTCTTCCGGATGACTACGACAGTGAGGTTTTGCAACCGTTCAAGGAAGCGGTCGTTCAGCAGGTTTCACGTTCGCTGCAATTCTTCTTCGCCGCCGGGCAATTCAATGATGTCGACTACATCCTCCTGGCTGGGGGTACCGCGTCCATTCCTGATCTCGATCGGCTGATCCAGCAAAAAATCGGTACGCAGACGCTAGTGGCCAATCCCTTTGCCGATATGGCGCTGAGCAGCAAGGTCAACGCCGGTGCGCTGGCCAGTGATGCGCCGGCACTGATGATTGCCTGTGGTCTGGCGATGAGGAGTTTCGACTGATGGCGCGGATTAACCTACTTCCCTGGCGTGAACAGCTGCGCGAGGAGCGCAAGCAGCGGTTTCTGGTAAGCCTTGTCGGTGTCCTCGTTGTGGCTGCTGGCGTTGTTTTTCTGGGCGATCAATTGCTCAACGGGGCAATCGATCAGCAAAATGCCCGCAATGAATTCATAAGGAAAGAAATTGCGGTCCTTGATGCTCGTATCAAGGAAATCAGTGAGTTGAAAACTCGCCGTCAGCAACTGCTGGAACGTATGAAAATTATTCAAGACCTGCAGGGGAATCGCCCTATTATCGGGCGTGTTTTCGATCAGCTGGTGCGAACTTTGCCGGATGGCGTGTATTTTTCCAATGTGAAGATGGTTGGGGCGAAGATCGATATTCTGGGTGCTGCAGAGTCTAACAACCGAGTTTCCAATCTGATGCGCAATTTAGACGCTTCTGAGTGGTTGAGCGCGCCCAATCTAACTCAGGTCAAGGCGACAACGGCGGGAGCACTGGATCAGGCCAATGTTTTCCAATTGAGCGTCCAGCAGACTCAACCTGCAGCCGAGGCAGTCGAGGGTAATAAAAAATGAGTCTGGCCGAATCCATTGATAGTCTGCGCAAATTTGATCTTAATGATCTTGATGTTAATAACGTAGGTTCTTGGCCCAGTGCTGTGAAGGGGGTGGTTTTTGCCCTGTTCTTCGTTGCTGTGCTTGGTGCGGGCTATTACTTTCATCTGAGCGATCTGCGTGCCGATCTGGATCGTGTTACATCGGAAGAAGAAAGCTTGAAGCAGCAGTTCTCTATCAAGGCTTCTCAGGCGGCGAACCTTGAGGCCTACAAGGAACAAATGAAGGAAATGGAGGTTCGCTTCGGTGCTTTGTTGAGTCAGTTGCCCAGTGATACCGAAGTTCCGGGCTTACTGGAGGACATCACGCGTACCGGTCTCGGCAGTGGATTGGAGTTTGAAGAAATCAAGCTGCTTCCGGAGGTCACGCAGCAGTTCTATATTGAACTGCCGATACAGATGACGGTGGTGGGTGGTTACCATGATCTGGCTACGTTTGTCAGTGGTGTGGCGAGCCTACCTCGCATTGTGACTTTGCATGATTTTGAAATTAAGCCAGTTGAAAAAGACGCCGCAGCATCTACTTTGCGGATGAATATCCTTGCCAAGACTTATCGTTATAACGATAAGGGGCTGGAAAAATGAAGACATTTAAATTGCTTTTCTTGGTCTGTTTTTCCGGTGGCCTAGTTGGTTGTGGTGGTGGTGACTTCTCTGACCTTCAGGCGTTTATGGGGGAAGTTCGCTCCAGGCCAAAGGGAGATATTGAGCCGCTACCTAAAGTTCCTCCCTATGAAGCTTTTATCTACGGAGCTGCTTCTTTGCGGAGTCCTTTTCAGCCTCCAGTCAAAGTTGACACTGTTAGTCGTGTCAAGGGTGCTCCAGAAGTTCGTCCTGACGAGACCAGGGTCAAGCAATTTCTGGAAGGCTTTAATATCGAAGTCTTCGAAATGGTGGGGACGCTTTCGAACGATAGTGGTTTTTTCGCGCTTGTGGGTGGGGCTGGTGGGGTTCACCGGGTCAAGGTTGGTGACTATTTGGGGCGAAATCATGGGCGTGTGGTGTCCGTGGATGAGGCCAAGATCGACGTAATAGAAATAGTGCCGGATGGTGATCAGGGTTGGCTTGAAAGGCCGCGAAGCCTAACGCTCAAAGAGCGCTCTTAACAGGCGGGAACAAATATGAAAAATAATTTTCAGTCTGCACAACGGAAGTATTTAATGAACAACTCGTTCTCGCGATTCGGTCTTTCTGTTGCGGCCTTTTTAATGTCTCCTGCCCTGTTCGCGGCAAGCTTGAACGGCCTGGATGTCGCAGCTCTGCCGGGAGACCGGGTCGAGTTGAAATTGACCTTCGATGAGCCCATTCCAGCGCCTCGAGGCTACACTATCGAGCAGCCTGCACGTATTGCGCTCGACTTGCCGGGTGTATCCAATCGTCTGGGCAGCAAGAATCGTGAAATAGGCATGGGCAACGCGCGTAGCCTGACCGTAGTTGAAGCCAAGGATCGCACCCGTCTTATTGTTAATCTGACTAATCTGGCACCATATACGACTCGCGTTGACGGTAATACTCTGTTCGTGGTTGTCGGGGATGGACCGGTATCTTCTTCGCCGAGTGTCAGCTCTGTGCCGGTTGCAAGTCCTGCTCCTGTTGTATCGGTACCGGCTGCTCGCGCTGTGGCTGGTATTCGTTCTGTGAGTGACATTGATTTCCAGCGTGGCGAGCAAGGTGAGGGGAATATAGTGATCTCCTTGTCGGATCCCAAGATCAGTCCGGATGTCCAAGAGCAGGGAGGGAAGATCCGAATCGACTTTCCCAAGACTCAATTGCCCGAGTCACTGCGTGTGCGGCTAGATGTAAAGGATTTTGCTACGCCGGTTCAGTTCGTCAATGCCAGTTCCTCCGCTGATCGCGCGAGTATCGTGGTGGAGCCAGCCGGGCTTTATGATTACCTGGTGTTTCAGGCGGACAACAAGCTGACGATCAGCGTCAAGCCTCTTACTGAAGAAGATGCAATTCGCCGTAAGGCGGATCGCTTCACCTACACAGGTGAAAAGCTTTCTCTGAATTTCCAGGACATTGATGTGCGTTCGGTCCTGCAGTTGATCGCCGATTTCACGGATCTGAACTTAGTCGCAAGTGATACGGTTCGCGGCAACATCACCTTGCGTCTGCAGAACGTGCCTTGGGATCAGGCTTTGGATCTGGTGCTCAAGACCAAGGGGCTCGATCAGCGCAAGGTCGGTAACGTTCTGATGGTCGCCCCGGCAGATGAGATTGCTGCTCGTGAACAGCAGGAGTTGGCCGTGCAGAAGCAAGTGGCCGAGCTTGCGCCACTGCGTAAGGACATCATTCAGTTGAACTACGCGAAGGCATCCGACATTGCCAAGCTCTACGAAGAGGGTTCTTCCGGTACGCTGAAGGATGACATGCGGGGCTCGGTGATTTTCGATGACCGTACCAATAGTCTCATTGTAACCCTGACTCAGGAGCGTATCGACGAATTGCGTCGTATCGTCACCCAGCTGGATATTCCGGTTCGCCAAGTAATGATCGAGGCACGTATCGTCGAGGCGAATGTCGATTACGACAAGTCGCTTGGTGTTCGCTGGGGTGGGAACATCGGTTCTGGTAATTGGAATGCCTGGGGTAAGAACGGTAATCTCGAACTTGGCGAAGAGACCGATGGTGTTCAGCAGATCGATGTTCCTTTCAACACGCCTTTCGTTGATATGGGTGTGAACGGAAGCACCTCGGGTATCGGTATTGGCTTCATTACGAATAACACCGTCTTGGACCTGCAGTTGAGTGCGATGGAGAAGTCTGGTTCTGGTGAGGTTGTTTCACAGCCGAAGGTCGTGACGTCCGACAAGGAAACCGCGAAGATCCTCAAAGGCACCGAAGTGCCTTATCAGGAGGCGAGTTCGAGTGGCGCAACCAGCACCTCTTTCAAAGAGGCTGCGCTATCACTCGAGGTGACGCCGCAAATCACGCCCGACAATCGCGTTCTCATGGAGGTGAAGGTTACCAAGGATGCTCCTGACTTCTCTGTGGCATCTTCAACGGGGGGCATCCCCGCCATCAGCAAGAACGAAGTCAATGCCAAGGTTCTTGTGGCTGATGGTGAGACGATCGTCATCGGTGGTGTGTATTCCAACACCCAGTCCAAGTCAGTTGACAAGGTGCCCTTCCTGGGAGATCTCCCTTTTATCGGGCGGGTGTTCAAGCGTGATCTGGTTCAGGACAGAAAGGCGGAATTGCTTGTATTCCTCACTCCGCGCATCATGAACAACCAAGCCATTGCTGTGAACCGATGACCTAAGTGCGGAATGTAATCCTCGTGGGCCCGATGGGAGCTGGAAAGAGCACCATCGGGCGTTTGCTTGCCAAAGAACTGCGTTTGTCTTTCAAGGACTCCGACAAGGAGATCGAGCAGCGCACCGGTGCCGATATACCCTGGATTTTCGATGTCGAGGGTGAGCAGGGCTTTCGTGAGCGGGAGCGGGCGGTGATCGCCGAGCTCTCGATGCAGGACGGCCTTGTGCTGGCCACTGGTGGCGGGGCGGTTATGCGTCCGGAGAATCGCCAGGCGCTGCATGCTGGTGGCCGAGTCGTCTACTTGCACACTTCGGTGGAGCAGCAGATCGACCGCACGTCGCGTGACCGTAATCGTCCGTTGTTGCGCACGGCCAATCCGGCTCAGGTGCTCAGGGATCTGATGGCCATGCGTGATCCTTTGTATCGAGAGGTCGCCGATATCATCATCGAGACGGACGAGCGTCCGCCGCGTATGGTGGTTCAGGAAATTCTGTCGCGTCTGGAAGCCTTGTCGCCCCGTTAAAGCGCGGGGCGAACTGCGCTATCCTAGTGGCCTTTTTATCCTGGGGGCCTCATGCAGACTCTTTACGTCGATCTCGCTGAACGCAGCTATCCCATTTATATCGGTCAGGGGCTGCTGTCCCGCCCTGAGCTGCTCGCGCAGCACATAGCTGGTCGGCAGGTGGCGATCGTGACCAATGACACCGTCGCGCCGCTGTATCTGCAAACACTGCTGCAGGTGCTCGAGGGCTACAGCGTCACCTCCGTGGTGCTGCCCGATGGTGAGGCGTTCAAGAACTGGGAAACCTTGCAACTGATCTTCGATGGTCTGCTGAGCGCTCGACATGATCGCCGCACCACTGTCGTGGCACTTGGCGGCGGTGTGATCGGTGATATGGCGGGCTTTGCTGCGGCCTGTTATCAGCGAGGTGTCGATTTCATCCAGGTCCCGACGACCCTGCTTTCGCAAGTCGATTCGTCGGTGGGCGGCAAGACTGGCATTAATCATCCACTGGGCAAGAACATGGTGGGTGCCTTCTATCAGCCCAAGGCCGTTCTGATCGATACAAGCAGTCTGAACACTTTGCCCGTTCGCGAATTGTCGGCTGGCCTTGCCGAGGTCATCAAGTATGGCCTGATCTGCGATGAGCCCTTCCTGGTATGGCTGGAGCAGAATATGCCGGCCTTGCGTGCGCTTGATCAGCAGGCGCTTACCGAAGCTATCGAGCGATCCTGTGCGGCCAAGGCGCGTGTCGTCGCTGCGGACGAGCGTGAGTCGGGAGTGCGTGCCACTCTCAATCTCGGCCACACCTTTGGGCATGCCATCGAGACCGAGCAGGGGTATGGCGTGTGGCTGCATGGCGAGGCCGTTGCCGCTGGAACGGTGATGGCGCTGGAAATGTCCTATCGCCTGGGCTGGCTGTCGGCGGCGGATCGAGACCGAGGTGTACGTCTGTTGCAGGCTGCCGGGCTGCCGGTGGTGCCGCCGCAGGACATGACGCCTGCGCAGTTCCTCGAGCATATGGCAGTAGACAAGAAGGTGCTCGATGGTCAGCTGCGTCTCGTGTTGCTCAAGCGATTGGGTGAGGCTGTAGTGACTGCCGACTACCCGCGTGAAATTCTCGACGCCACGCTGCGTAGCGATTACGCAGCGCTGGCTCTGTCGTCCAACTCTTGAAGAGTGATCCATGACCAGTTTGCATGCTGACGAAGCTTTCCTGGCGCATTACCAGTTCAGTCACGACCCCTTTGCGCCACGAGTACCTGGCTTCAAGTTCTTCCCGGCGCAGCGCAAGCCAGTGCTGGGGCAATTGCATCACCTTGCACGTTACAGTCAGCTGTTGCTCGCGGTGGTCGGTCCCGAAGGTAGTGGTAAGACGCTGCTACGTCAGGCATTGGTGGCCAGTACCAACAAGCAGGCGGTGCAGAGCATTGTCGTTGCGCAGGGCGTCACCGGTAGCGAGGCGCTGCTGCGCCAGGTCGCTCAGGGGTTGTCCATTGCTCAGGCCGATGTGCGTTCGATTCTGGCGCAGGTAGGGCAGTTGGCGTTGACCGGGCAGGAGGTCTATCTGTTGGTCGACGACGCTGATCAACTGGATGACGCGGCACTGAAAGGCGTTTTGGCGCTTGCAGCAGGTAATGCCGAGGGGCGTCCGCACATCTTTCTGTTTGCCGAGCAGGATCTGTTGGCGCGCTTGGAGGCGCTGGCAGGTGGCGAGGAGTGTTATCACGCGATCGAGCTTCAGCCGTACGCCGAAGAAGAGACGCGAGACTATTTGGCGCAGCGGCTCGATGGGGCCGGTCAGAGTATCGATCTGTTGAGCGAAGAGCAGATCGAGGACATCCATCTCCGTTCTCAGGGTTGGCCTGGGGCAATCAATCAGGAGGCGCGTGAACTGCTGGTTGAGCAGATGCTCGCGCAGCGCTCGGCCGGGCGTGGTGCGGGCGGTGGTTTTGCTCTGCCGAAGAAGCATCTGTTGGCGCTGGCCGTAGTGTTGGTGGGTGTTGCCGCTGCCTGGTTCATGCAGGGACGCGAGTCTGCCCCGCCGGCGCCGGTGGCTAGCAACACGTCGCTACCTTTGCAGTCCTCCACGCCGCCTGTTGAAGCTGAAGAGCCGGCGCAAGTGCCTGCTGCGGAAAGTCGCGCGCCAGCCATTGAGTTCGCAGGCGCCAGTCAGCCGCTGCCATTGCCGCTTGTGGGAGAATCGCAAGCCGTTATTCGCCAGCCTCTGGCTGAGGCGGCGGGTGAAGAACTGGATAACTTTGAGCCGCCAGCGTCGCCTGAGCCCTCGACAGTCACTCCGCCTTCGGCTCCAATCACTGCTGCACCTGCACCTGCACCTGCACCTGCACCTGCACCTGCACCTGCACCTGCACCCGCCAAGCAGCCTGAGCCTGTTACGCCGAAGCCAGCGACTCCTGCTCCTGCTCCCGCGCCGACTCCGGCTGTGGCCTCAGGTGGGGCGGCGACCAACTGGTACGCGCAGCAGCCCGCGTCCCGCTATGCCTTGCAGGTGGTCGGGTCACGTTCGGAGGCTAATATTCAGGCGCTGGTGCGTGAGGGTGGCAGCGAATACCGTTACTTCAAGAAGGTCCACCAGGGGCAGCCGCTGTACGTGCTGACCTATGGCAGCTTCTCCAGTCGCGATGCTGCTCAGGCAGCCGTGAAAACTCTGCCTGCCAAGCTGCAGGCGGGCAAGCCCTGGCCTCGCACCCTCGGTAGCATCCAGCAGGAAATGAGCCGCTAAGCGCTCCGTCCCGAGATGACCGCTTGGTCGTTAGCACGACCTCGTGGTCTTATCCTTCGTTTTTGCGACATAAATATTCACCCCCTCGTCACGAAGATTTGTGACGCCATGGGTGGATATGTACAATGACCTCCCTTTTGCCTATGCAAAGCTGGCCCGTGCCCGCTTTTCGGGTTTAAGTAATTGAATTAGAAAGTAATTTGCCTGAGGTCTAGGCAGCCTGGTGAGAGTTTCCCCTATGAAAGCAGGTTTGTACCGTCCTGATGAGTTCAAGGATAACTGCGGCTTCGGCTTGATCGCCCATATGCAAGGTGAGCCTAGTCATCACCTGCTTAATACCGCTATTGAGGCCCTCACCTGCATGACTCACCGCGGCGGTATCAACGCCGACGGCAAGACCGGTGATGGCTGTGGCCTGCTGATCCAGAAGCCCGATCAATTCCTGCGCGCCATCGCCCAGGAGCAATTCGGCGTCGAACTGCCTGCGCAATATGCCGTGGGCATGGTGTTCTTCAATCAGGATTCGGCCAAGGCCGAGACTGCGCGTGAGAACATGAACCGCGAAATTCAGGCTGCCGGCCTGCAACTGGTGGGCTGGCGCAAGGTGCCGATCGACACCAGCGTGCTCGGTAGGCTGGCGCTGGAGCGTCTGCCGCAGATCGAGCAGGTGTTCATCGGCGGCGAAGGTCTATCCGACCAGGAATTTGCCATCAAGCTGTTCAGTGCTCGCCGTCGTTCCTCGGTGGCCAATGCCGACGACAGCGATCACTACATCTGCAGCTTCTCGCACAAGACCATCATCTACAAAGGCCTGATGATGCCGGCGGACCTGCAGCAGTTCTACCCGGATCTGGGTGACGAGCGCCTGCAGACCGCAATCGCGGTTTTCCACCAGCGCTTCTCCACCAACACTCTGCCGAAGTGGCCGCTGGCGCAGCCTTTCCGTTATCTCGCGCACAACGGCGAGATCAACACCATCACCGGCAACCGCAACTGGGCGCAGGCTCGTCGCACCAAGTTCGCCAACGAGCTGATCCCTGATCTCGACGAGCTGGGCCCGCTGGTCAACCGCGTCGGCTCCGACTCCTCAAGCATGGACAATATGCTCGAGCTGATGGTCACCGGCGGCATCGATCTGTTCCGTGGCCTGCGCATGATCATTCCGCCGGCCTGGCAGAACGTCGAGACCATGGACGCCGACCTGCGCGCGTTCTACGAATACAACTCCATGCACATGGAACCCTGGGATGGTCCGGCCGGCGTGGTGCTGACCGATGGTCGCCATGCCGTGTGCCTGCTCGACCGTAACGGTCTGCGCCCGGCGCGCTGGGTCACCACCAAGAACGGCTACATCACCCTGGCGTCGGAAATCGGCGTGTGGGACTACCAGCCCGAGGACGTCATCGCCAAGGGCCGTGTCGGCCCGGGGCAGATCCTCGCCGTCGACACCGAGACCGGCCAGGTGCTGGACACCGAGTCCATCGACAGCCGCCTGAAGTCGCGCCACCCCTACAAACTGTGGCTGCGCAAGCATGCCCAGCGCATCAAGGCGACGCTGGAAGACCGCGACCACGGTTCGGCCTTCTACGACCCGGATCAACTCAAGCAATACATGAAGATGTTCCAGGTCACCTTCGAAGAGCGTGACCAGGTACTGCGTCCGCTCGGCGAGCAGGGCCAGGAAGCCGTCGGCTCCATGGGTGATGACACGCCGATGGCGGTGCTCAGCCAGCGCGTGCGTTCGCCCTATGATTACTTCCGTCAGCAGTTCGCGCAGGTCACCAACCCGCCGATCGACCCGCTGCGTGAAGCGATCGTCATGTCCCTGGAGATCTGCCTGGGCGCCGAACGCAACATCTTCAGCGAGTCGCCGGAGCACGCTACCCGCGTGATCCTCAGCAGCCCGGTGATTTCGCCAGCCAAGTGGCGCGCGCTGATGAACCTGGATCGCCCGGGCTTCGACCGTCATGTCATCGACATGAACTACGACGAGTCGCTGGGTCTGGAAGCTGCCGTGCGCAACATGGCCGACCAGGCCGAGGAAGCCGTGCGTGCCGGCAAGGTGTTGCTGGTGCTGACCGACCGTCACATCGCCCCGGGCAAGTTGCCGGCGCATGCCGCGCTGGTCACCGGCGCCGTGCACCACCGCCTGACCGAGAAAGGCCTGCGTTGCGACTGCAACATCCTGGTGGAAACCGCCACCGCGCGTGAC
The DNA here is from genome assembly GCF_001941865.1 of Pseudomonas alcaliphila JAB1. Classification (NCBI taxonomy): domain Bacteria; kingdom Pseudomonadati; phylum Pseudomonadota; class Gammaproteobacteria; order Pseudomonadales; family Pseudomonadaceae; genus Ectopseudomonas; species Ectopseudomonas alcaliphila. Next base: position 560,964 of record NZ_CP016162.1, read on the forward strand.
CCGCACCACTACGCTGTGCTGCTGGGCTTCGGTGCCTCGGCGGTTTACCCGTTCCTGGCTTACGAAGTGCTGGGCGACCTGATCCGCACCGGCGAAGTGCTGGGCGATCTGTACGAAGTATTCAAGTACTACCGCAAGGGCATCTCCAAGGGCCTGCTGAAGATCCTGTCGAAGATGGGTATCTCCACGGTCGCGTCCTATCGCGGTGCGCAACTGTTCGAGGCGGTCGGCCTGGCCGACGAGGTCACCGAGCTGTGCTTCCGTGGCGTGGCCAGCCGCATCCAGGGTGCGCGTTTCGTCGACATCGAAAGCGAGCAGAAGCTGCTGTCCCAGGAGGCCTGGAACAACCGCAAGTCAATCCAGCAGGGCGGCCTGCTCAAGTTCGTCTACGGCGGCGAATACCACGCCTACAACCCGGACGTGGTGCGCACGCTGCAGGAAGCCGTGCAGCAGGGCAACTACGCCAAGTACAAGGAATACTCGACGCTGGTCGACACCCGTCCGGTGTCGATGATCCGCGACCTGCTCAAGGTCAAGGAGTCCGCCACGCCGATTTCCCTGGCCGAAGTCGAGCCGCTGCAGTCGATCTTCAAGCGTTTCGACGCCGCCGGTATCTCCCTCGGCGCGCTGTCGCCGGAGGCGCACGAGGCGTTGGCCGAGGCGATGAACCGCCTGGGTGGTCGCTCCAACTCCGGTGAGGGCGGCGAAGACCCGGCCCGCTACGGCACCATCAAGAGCTCGAAGATCAAGCAGGTGGCCACCGGCCGCTTTGGCGTGACCCCGGAATACCTGGTCAACGCCGAAGTGCTGCAGATCAAGGTGGCCCAGGGCGCCAAGCCCGGCGAGGGCGGCCAGCTGCCGGGCGGCAAGGTCAACGGCCTGATCGCCAAGCTGCGCTATGCAGTGCCGGGCGTGACCCTGATCTCGCCGCCGCCGCACCACGACATCTACTCGATCGAAGACCTGGCGCAGCTGATCTATGACCTCAAACAGGTCAACCCGAAGGCGCTGGTGTCGGTCAAGCTGGTGGCAGAAGCCGGTGTAGGTACCATCGCTGCCGGTGTGGCCAAGGCCTATGCCGACCTGATCACCATTTCCGGTTACGACGGCGGTACCGGCGCATCGCCGCTGACCTCCATTCGTTACGCCGGCGCGCCGTGGGAGCTTGGCCTGGCCGAAACCCACCAGACCCTGCGCGGCAACGACCTGCGCGGCAAGGTGCGGGTGCAGACCGACGGCGGTCTGAAAACCGGCCTGGACGTGATCAAGGCCGCCATCCTCGGCGCCGAGAGCTTCGGCTTCGGCACCGCACCGATGGTGGCCCTGGGCTGCAAATACCTGCGCATCTGCCACCTGAACAACTGCGCCACCGGCGTGGCCACGCAGAACGACAAGCTGCGCAAGGATCACTTCATCGGCACCGTCGAGATGGTGATGAACTTCTTCACCTACGTCGCCGAGGAAACCCGCGAGTGGCTGGCCAAGCTGGGCGTGCGTAGCCTGGAAGAGCTGATCGGGCGTACCGACCTGCTCGAAGTGCTGCCGGGCGAAACCGCCAAGCAGGGCAACCTGGATCTGTCGCCGTTGCTGGCCAGCGCACACATCCCAGCGGACAAACCGCAGTTCTGCCAGGTGCCGAAGAACCCGCCGTTCGACGAAGGCCTGCTGGCCGAGAAGATGGTGGAAATGGCCAAGGACGCCATCGCCGGCAAGACCGGTGGTGAGTACGAGCTGAACATCGGCAACTGCGACCGTTCCATCGGTGCGCGCATTTCCGGTGAGATCGCCCGCGTGCATGGCAACCAGGGCATGAATGACGCGCCGATCACCTTCCGCTTCAAGGGCACTGCCGGGCAGAGCTTTGGCGTATGGAACGCCGGTGGTCTGCACCTGCGCCTTGAAGGCGACGCCAACGACTACGTCGGCAAGGGCATGACTGCGGGCAAGATCGTCATCACCCCGCCTGCCGGCAGCCCGTTCGCCACCGAGGACAGCGCCATCATCGGCAACACCTGCCTGTACGGCGCCACCGGCGGCAAGCTGTTCGCCACCGGTACTGCGGGTGAGCGTTTCGCCGTGCGTAACTCCGGCGCCCATGCCGTGGTGGAAGGCACTGGCGACCACTGCTGCGAGTACATGACCGGCGGTTTCGTCTGTGTACTGGGCAAGACCGGCTACAACTTCGGCTCGGGCATGACCGGCGGCTTCGCCTACGTGCTCGACATGGACAACGGCTTCTACGACCGCGTCAACCACGAGCTGGTGGAAATCCAACGCATCAACAATGAAGCGATGGAGGCTTACCGCAGCCACCTGGAAAGCGTGCTCGCCGAGTATGTCGAGGAAACCGGTAGCGAGTGGGGGCAGAACCTGCTGGAAAACCTGGACGATTACCTGCGCAAGTTCTGGCTGGTGAAACCGAAAGCGGCCAGTCTGAAGTCGCTGCTGTCCAGCACCCGTGCCAACCCGCAATAAGAATGCGCCTGAAGTGGTTTGATGAGGTAATGCAATGACTGAACGTCTGAATAACGACTTCCAGTTCATCGAAGTCGGGCGCAAAGACCCGAAGAAGAAACTGCTGCGTCAGCGCAAGAAGGAGTTCGTCGAGATCTACGACAACTTCAAGCCGGCGCAAGCTGCAGACCAGGCGCATCGCTGCCTGGGCTGCGGCAACCCGTATTGCGAGTGGAAGTGCCCGGTGCACAACTTCATTCCGAACTGGCTCAAGCTGGTGTCGGAAGGCAACATCCTGGCCGCCGCCGAACTCTCGCACCAGACCAACACCCTGCCGGAAGTCTGCGGCCGCGTGTGCCCGCAGGATCGCCTCTGCGAAGGTGCCTGCACCCTCAATGACGGCTTCGGCGCGGTGACCATCGGCTCGGTGGAGAAGTACATCACCGACACCGCCTTCGCCATGGGCTGGCGCCCGGACATGTCCAAGGTCAAACCGACCGGCAAGCGTGTCGCGGTGATCGGCGCAGGCCCGGCCGGCCTGGGCTGTGCCGATGTGCTGGTGCGCAACGGCGTGACCCCGGTGGTGTTCGACAAGAACCCGGAAATCGGCGGTCTGCTGACCTTCGGCATTCCCGAGTTCAAGCTGGAAAAGACCGTGCTCAGCCGCCGCCGTGAAGTTTTCACCGGCATGGGCATCGAGTTCCGCCTGAATACCGAGATCGGCAAGGACGTGACCATGCAGCAATTGCTGGATGAGTACGATGCCGTCTTTATGGGCATGGGCACCTACACCTACATGAAGGGCGGCTTCCCGGGCGAGGATCTGCCGGGCGTCTATGACGCGCTGGACTTCCTCATCGCCAACGTCAACCGCAACCTCGGTTTCGAGAAGGCGCCGGAAGACTTCATCGACATGAAGGGCAAGCGCGTCGTGGTACTGGGCGGTGGCGATACCGCGATGGACTGCAACCGCACCTCGATTCGTCAGGGCGCCAAGGCCGTGACCTGCGCTTACCGCCGTGACGAAGAGAACATGCCCGGCTCGCGCAAGGAAGTGAAGAACGCCAAGGAAGAGGGCGTGAAGTTCCTCTTCAACCGCCAGCCCATCGCCATCGTTGGCGAAGACAAGGTGGAAGGCATCAAGGTGGTCGAGACCCGTCTCGGTGAGCCTGACGCCCGTGGCCGTCGCAGCCCCGAGCCGATCCCGGGCTCCGAGGAGATCATCCCGGCCGAAGCCGTGCTGATTGCCTTCGGCTTCCGCCCGAGCCCGGCGCCCTGGTTCGAGCAGTTCGAGATCCAGACCGACAGCCAAGGCCGCGTCGTGGCGCCCGAGCAGTCGCAGTTCAAGCACCAGACCAGCAACCCGAAGATCTTCGCCGGTGGCGACATGGTGCGTGGTTCCGACCTGGTGGTGACGGCGATCTTCGAGGGCCGCAACGCCGCCGAAGGCATCCTCGACTACCTCGGCGTCTGATTCGTCTCGTACCTGCGCGGCTGCGACCTACCCGGTCGGTAGTCGCGCGGGTCGATGGCGAAGCTCTCCAGACGGGAGCGTAGGGTGGTGGGCTTGAGCTCCAGCAACCGCGCCGCGCCGTCCTTCCCCGATATCCTGCCTGCGCAGGCCGTCAGCGCCGCGATCAGGTTTTCGCGCATCTGCCGGCGTTGTTCACCCTGAGTGAAAATCCGCATTTCCTGTTCGACCGGTGGCCGTGACGGTGCGTCGTTGCCGTTGTCGTTGGGCAAATCCAGACGCAGCCGGGTGCCGGGCGAAATGATCACCGCACGCTCGATCAGGTTCTCCAGCTCACGAATGTTGCCCGGCCAGGAATAGGCTTGCAGGCGTTGGATGTCGGCCAGGCGCAGGCTCGGCTCAGGGCGGTTGAGCTGACGACAGGCGCGGCCGAGAAAGTGCTGGGCCAGCGGTGGAATGTCTTCCGGGCGCTGACGCAGCGGCGCCGACTCGATTGGGAAGACGTTGAGGCGAAAGTACAGGTCTTCACGGAAGCGGCCGGCGCGTACTTCCTGGCGCAGGTCGCGGTTGGTGGCGGCGATCACGCGTACGTCGACCTGACGGGTGCGGGTATCGCCGACCCGTTCCAGTTGCTGTTCCTGCAGCACGCGCAGCAGCTTGCTCTGCAGCTCCAGAGGAATTTCGCCGACCTCGTCGAGAAACAGCGTGCCGCCGTCGGCCAGTTCGAAGCGCCCGACGCGGTCGTTCAGCGCGCCGGTGAAGGCGCCGCGGATATGGCCGAAGAATTCGCTCTCGAACAGTTCGCGGGGTACCGCCGCGCAGTTCACCCGGATCAGCGGGCGGCGGCTGCGCCCGCTGTTGTCGTGAATGGCGCGCGCGATCAGCTCCTTGCCGGTGCCTGACTCACCGGTGATCAGCACGTTGGCGCCGGTGGGGGCGACCAGTTCGATCTGGTGGATCACCTGCTGCATGGCGGCGCTGCGCCCGACCAGGTCGTGCTGGGCATACTCGCCACGAATCTCTTCCTGCAGGTAGGCATTCTCCAGTTCCAGGCGTTGCTTGAGTTGCTGCACCTCGCTCAGAGCCTGGCGCAGCCGGCGCTCGGTTTCCAGGCGCTCGCTGATGTCGCGAAACACCACCACGGCGCCGACCAGTTCGCCGTCGTCGCGCAGCGGCGTGCTGGTGTAATCCACCGGGATCGGCTTGCCGTCCTTGTTCCAGAACACCTCGTCGGCCACCTGATGCACTTCGCCATCATTGAAGGCGGCATAGATCGGACAGGTGTGGCCGTCGTAGGTGCTGCCGTCCGGATGGTGGTGGTGAATCAGGTCGTGAATGTTGTGGCCGATCAGATCGTCGGCACGCCAGCCGAGAATGCGCTCGGCCGCCGGATTGACGAAGGTGGTCTCGCCATTGCGGTTGACGCCGTAGATGCCCTCGCCAGCGGCACCGAGGATCAGCTGATTCTGCCGCTCGAACTGGCGAAAGATGCGTTCCACGCCCTGCCATTCGAGCAGCCCCTGACGTTGGTAGCGCTCGGCTTCGGCCAACCCGCGTAGAGCATCGAGGCGGCGGCGCTGCTGGATCAGCAGGCCGAGCAGGCTAGCGCCGTCATGTTCCAGCCGGCTGCCGTCGATTTCCACTTCCAGGCGCTCGCCATCGCGATGCAGCAGTCCGAGGCCGTCACGCCAGGCAGCGCCGCGCACCTGTACCTCTTCGGTGAAAGTGACCAGTGCTCCCAGGTCATGCGCCCAGAGACGGCTGGCGCGCAGTGTGAGCAACTCTTCCTGTGGCCAGCCGAGCAGGGCGCAACAGGCTGGATTGGCATGCAGGATGCGGTCGTGGATTGGCTCGATGACCAGGCTGGCGCTCTGCATGTGTTGCAGCAGCAATTGGCTGGCGGCATTGGGATCGGGCATCGCTGAGCTCTCGGGATTGGCCTTTCAGGTCGTTATCCAAAGGGCGTGCCAGTTGACGAAATATCGTTTTTTAGGATGACGAATTCTCGTGAATGACGAGTTTTCGTATTTCCTTTATTTGATAAAAATCTTTATTTTTCAATTGCTTATTTTTGTTTTTGAGCTGGTACAGCTCCTGCAATAGCCGACATGAACCGGCCAGCAATGGCCCAGCCCAGTCAGCGCCCGCCTCACCAATTTGGGGCAGGCCATCGCAGGAGTGATCACGATGAGCGTCAACAGCCTGGACGACCCATTCAGCCCCGACAGCGAGCTTTCCCATGGCGCCGGGTGTGCCTGTCAGCGTTGCACGCCGAGTGCCGCTGCGCTGCCCGATAGCAGCGAGGCCATGCTCGATCGTGCCGTGGAGAACGCCATCGTGCGCGGTGTGTTCGGCCATAACGATTTCTCCCGGCGCAGTTTCATGGGGATGATCGGTGGCGGTGTCGCGGCGGCGATTCTGGGCAGCATGATCCCGCTGGATGCGGTCAAGGCGGCGGTCAAGGACAGCCTTGGCCCGTTGGAGAAGACCAAGCTGAAGATCGGCTTCGTGCCCATCACCTGCGCCACGCCGATCATCATGGCCGAGCCGATGGGCTTCTATGCCAAGTACGGCCTGGAGGTGGAAACGGTGAAGACCGCCGGCTGGGCGGTGGCGCGCGACAAGTCGCTGGCCGGCGAATACGACGCCTCGCACATGCTTTCGCCGATGCCGCTGGCCATCAGCCTGGGGCTGGGTTCGACGCAGACGCCCTTCGTCATGCCGGCGCTGGAAAACGTCAACGGCCAGGCCATCGTGCTCGGCATGCAGCATCAGGACAAACGCGATCCGAAACTGTGGAAGGGCATGCGCTTCGGTGTGCCGTTCGAATACTCGATGCACAACTTCCTGCTGCGCTACTACGTCGCCGAGCATGGCCTGGACCCGGATCGCGATATCCAGATTCGTGTGGTGCCACCACCGGAGATGGTCGCCAATCTGCGCGCCGGCAACCTCGATGGCTTCCTCTCGCCGGATCCGTTCAACCAGCGCGCGGTGTGGGAGAAGGTCGGCTTCATTCACCTGTTGACCAAGGAGCTGTGGCCGGGCCATCCGTGCTGCGCCTTCGCCTGCAGCCAGCGCTTCGCCAGCGAGAATCCCAATACCTATGGCGCGCTGCTGCATGCGCTGATCGATGCCACGCAATATTCCTCCAAGGCCGAGAACCGCAAGGCGGTGGCCGAGGCGATCTCGACCCGCAACTACCTCAACCAGCCGGTGCCGGTGGTGCAGCAGGTGCTCAGCGGGCGCTATGCCGATGGTCTGGGCAACATTCATGACGAGCCGCAGCGCATCGACTTCGATCCGTTCCCCTGGCAGTCGATGGCGGTGTGGATTCTCACCCAGATGAAGCGCTGGGGATATCTGCAGGGGGATGTCGACTACCGCAATATTGCCGAGCGGGTGTTCCTCGCGGCTGACGCCGGCAAGGTGATGAAAGAGCTCGGTCTGCCGGTACCGGCGGATGCCTACAAGTCGTTCAGCGTGATGGGCAAACCCTTCGATCCGGCCGATCCGGACGGTTATCTGGCCAGTTTCGCCATGCGGAGGTCGTGATGAAAGCGTCCATTTCCCTGCGCGCGGCGATCCTCTCCGCGCTGCTGTTGGTGCTGCTACTCGCCATCTGGGAGGTGCTCTGCCGAGTGCCCGCCAGCGCGGCAGTCAGTGCCGATGACGAATACGCCCTGCTCATGGGCGAAGCCGAGCAGGAGGCCCGCGTGCCGCCGCCCTCGGTGGTGCTGGCACATGCCTACGCCGAGCTGAGCCAGCCGTTCTATGACAACGGGCCGAACGACAAGGGCATCGGCATCCAGCTCGCGCATTCGCTGTACCGAGTGCTGACCGGCTACCTGCTGGCGGCGCTGGTGGCGATCCCGGTTGGCTTCGTGATCGGCATGTCGCCGTTGATGTACCGCGCACTCAACCCCTTCATCCAGATCTTGCGACCGATCTCGCCGTTGGCCTGGATGCCGCTGGCGCTGTTCGTGATCAAGGATTCGCAAACCTCGGCAATCTTCGTGATCTTCATCTGCTCGGTATGGCCGATGTTGCTCAACACCGCCTTCGGTGTGGCTGGCGTGCGCCGCGACTGGATCAACGTTGCCCGCACCCATGAGCTGAGCCCGCTGCGTACGGCGTTCAGCGTGATCCTGCCGGCGGCCATGCCGACGATTCTCACCGGCATGCGCATCTCTGTCGGCATCGCCTGGCTGGTGATCGTCGCCGCCGAGATGCTCGTCGGTGGCACCGGCATTGGCTACTACGTGTGGAACGAGTGGAACAACCTCAACCTGGCCAGCGTGATCTTCTCGATTCTGATGATCGGCGTGGTCGGCATGCTGCTCGACCTTCTGCTGGGCAGCGTCGCCCGTCTCGTCAGCTATCAGGAGTGATGTCATGTCCCGCTATTTTCTCGATGCACGCCGTCTGGCCAAGCGCTTCCCGCAACCTGGCAGCGAGCCGCTGACGGTCTTCGAGGACGTCAACTTCGGCCTGGATCAGGGCGAATTCGTCTGCATCATCGGCCACTCCGGCTGCGGCAAGTCGACCATCCTCAATGCGCTGGCCGGCCTGGACAGCTTCAGCGAAGGCACGCTGGAAATGGCCGGCAAGGAAGTCGCCGGGCCCAGCCTCGAACGCGGCGTGGTGTTCCAGAATTACAGCCTGCTGCCCTGGCTCAGTGCGCTGGAGAACGTCGAGTTCGGCGTGCGTGCGCGGTTTCCAAAGTGGTCGAAGGAGCAGCGCCGCGCACACAGCCGCAAGTACCTGGAAATGGTCGGCCTGGGCGGCTCCGAGGCGCGCAAGCCGGCGCAGCTGTCCGGCGGCATGCGCCAGCGCGTGAGCATCGCCCGCGCCTTCGCCACTCAGCCGCAGTTGCTGCTGCTCGATGAACCCTTCGGTGCGCTGGATGCCCTGACCCGCGGGGTGATCCAGGACGAGCTGATCAAGATCTGGAGCGCTACCAGGCAGACGGTGTTCATGATCACCCATGACATCGACGAGGCGATCCTGCTTTCCGACCGCATCCTGCTGATGACCAACGGCCCGCAGGCGCGCATCGCCGAGTCGGTACGTATCGACCTGCCACGGCCGCGCCAGCGCGACCAGGTGATTCACCACCCGGCGTACTACCGCATCCGCAATCACCTCGTGGATTTCCTGGTGAACCGCTCACACGAATTGCGCGGCCGCACCGTGGCCGACGAGCAAGGCTTTCCGCCCGAAATCAACCCCGCCCTGGGCGAGCCGGCAGCGGCTGCCAGGGTCGTACCTCTGACCCCCGTGAAGGAGTTTCACCATGGATAAGCAACAGATGCGCACCACCATCATCGCCGCCAAGGAGCGCCTTGGCCTGGACTGGGCTGCGCTTGGCCAGGGCATCGGCATGTCGCCGGTGTGGACGACGTCGGCCTGCCTGGGCATGAACAGCATGCCCAAGGCGCAGGCCGATGCCCTGTGCGAAATGCTCGAATTGCCGGCGGAGGTCTCTACCGCACTGCAGGCGTTCCCGCACAAACACTGGGACAAGGCCGTGCCCACCGACCCGTTGATCTACCGCTTCTACGAGATGATCAACGTCTACGGCGAGACCATCAAGGAACTGATCCACGAGGAATTTGGCGACGGCATCATGAGCGCCATCGACTTCAGCATGGACATTTCCCGCGTCGCCGACCCCAAGGGTGACCGTGTGCAGATCGTGCTCAACGGCAAGTTCCTGCCCTATCGCAGCTGGTGAATCGTCGCGGCATATCGTCGCGATGGACAAAAGGCACGGCACCCGCCGTGCCTTTTGTTTTGCGCTCTGCGAAAATGCCCGCACTTTTTTCTAGGACTCTGCCATGACCGCCCTGAAGAACGACCGTTTCCTGCGTGCCCTGCTCAAGCAACCCGTGGATGTCACGCCGATCTGGATGATGCGCCAGGCCGGCCGCTATCTGCCGGAGTACCGCGCGACCCGGGCCAAGGCCGGCGACTTCGTGAGCCTGATGAAGAACCCGGAGCTGGCCTGCGAGGTCACTATCCAGCCGCTGGATCGTTACCCGCAACTGGATGCGGCGATTCTGTTCTCCGACATCCTCACCATTCCCGATGCCATGGGCCAGGGCCTGTACTTCGAGACGGGCGAAGGCCCGCGTTTCAAGAAAGTGGTCAGCAGCCTGGCCGATATCGAGGCGCTGTCGGTGCCCGACCCGGAGAAGGATCTGGGCTATGTGATGGACGCCGTGCGTACCATTCGCCGTGAACTCAATGGCCGCGTACCGCTGATCGGCTTCTCCGGCAGCCCATGGACGCTGGCCACCTACATGGTCGAAGGCGGCTCGTCGAAGGACTTCCGCAAGACTAAGGCCATGCTCTACGACAACCCGCAAGCCTTGCACGCGCTGCTCGACAAGCTGGCGCAGTCGGTCACTGCCTATCTCAACGGGCAGATCCTGGCCGGTGCGCAGGCGGTGCAGATCTTCGACTCCTGGGGCGGCGCGCTGTCGGCAGCGGCCTATCAGGAGTTCTCCCTGGCCTACATGAAGAAGATCGTCGATGGCCTGATCCGCGAGCACGACGGTCGTCGTGTGCCGGTGATCCTGTTCACCAAGGGCGGTGGCCTGTGGCTCGAATCCCTGGCCGACACCGGCGCCGAAGCGCTGGGCCTGGACTGGACGTGCGACATCGGCAGCGCTCGCGCCCGTGTCGGTGCCAAGGTTGCCCTGCAGGGCAACATGGATCCGGCGGTGCTCTACGCCAAGCCGGCGGCGATTCGCGCCGAAGTGGCGCGCATCCTGGCTGCTTACGGTGCAGGCAGCGGTCATGTCTTCAACCTTGGCCATGGCATCACCCCGGAAGTCGACCCGGCTCACGCTGGCGCCTTCTTCGAGGCCGTGCATGAGTTGTCGGCGCAGTATCACCAGTGATGCATGAAAAAGCCCGGCAATGCCGGGCTTTTTTAGTTAGAAGCCTGCGCGGTACTTGGTGTCGACCTTGCGCTTTTCCAGGGTGTACTGAGCGATATCGAGTTGGCCACTGCCGAGCTGATCGTCCAGCTCCTGCATGTCGCGCTCATGCAGCTTGGCGATATGCGCCTTGGTCACGTTGTAATTGATGCTGCGTGCCGCATCGTAGCCGCTGATAGGGTCCCATAGAATGGAGATAGGCCAGAGCAGCAGGTTGGCTACCCCAAATCCATACTCACGCCCGTAGAAAGAGCCGCCTCCAGGCAGCAGCCCAAGTGCCGCGCCGGTACCCGGGCTCTTTTCCTGAATGGCCAGGCCACGGGCTTCATAGGAGTCGAGTTCAGCTTTCTGTACAGAGTTGAGCCCGTTGGCGCAGCCGGTGGTAATGGCCAGAAGGCCGCCAATCAATAGTGTGCGCAGGTATGGCATTGCATGTCCTTGATTTGTAAGTGTTGTCCTGATGTGCTCGGTGGCGCGGGCGCAAACTATCATGAGTAGTGGCTCTTGGCTATCACTTGCGGAGTTTTTTCGACGCCTCGCGCTTGTCACAGCCTTTGCATAGAATCCGAGGTCACTCAGGCTCAGGGAGGTGTGCGATGCGACGTGTGGTGTTCAACCAGAAGGGGGGCGTGGGCAAGTCCAGCATCGCCTGTAATCTCGCCGCGGTCAGTGCGGCGCAGGGCTACCGTACGCTGCTGATCGACCTGGATGCCCAGGCCAATTCGACCCACTACCTCACCGGGCTCACCGGCGAGGAAATTCCCATGGGCATTGCCGACTTCTTCAAGCAGACCCTGGCTTCCGGGCCTTTTGCCAAGAAGGGCAAGGTGGATATCTACGAGACGCCGTTCGACAACCTGCATGTGGTTACCGCCACGGCCGAGCTGGCCGAGCTGCAGCCGAAGCTGGAGCAGAAACACAAGATCAACAAGCTGCGCAAACTACTCGACGAGTTGGCCGAAGATTACGACCACATCTACCTGGACACACCGCCGGCACTGAATTTCTATACGGTTTCCGCGCTGATTGCGGCTGACCGCGTGCTGATCCCCTTCGACTGCGACAGCTTCTCGCGCAATGCCCTGTATGGCTTGCTGGCCGAGATCGACGAGCTGAAGGAAGACCATAACGATGGTCTGGAGGTGGAGGGCATCGTGGTCAACCAGTTCCAGCCGCGCGCGACCTTGCCGCAGCAGTTGCTGGATGAGCTGATCGCCGAGGGCTTGCCGGTGTTGCCGGTCAACCTGATGAGCTCGGTGAAGATGCGCGAATCGCACCAGGTGTGCACGCCACTGATCCATCTGGATGCACGGCACAAGCTGACGCAGCAGTTCGTCGAGCTGCACGATCTGCTCAATCAGGCTTGAAGGTCTGTCAGCGATAAATCAAGGCGCCCGCGGGCGCCTTGTTCGTTAGCGCACTACGAACACGTCGCAAGGCGCCTTGTGCAGGAAATGCTGCGCCAGGCTACCCAGCAATGCCTGGGAGAAGGCGCTCCGGCCGTGGCTGCCGAGCACCAGCAGTTCTGCTCGACGCGTCTTGATCTGCTCTTGCAGGCTGCGCAGGATGCCGCCCTGCAGCACGTCGTGGCTCAGCTTCGGGCCGCCAGGCGGCAGGCTTTGCGCTTCGTCCTGCAACAGCTGATCAATCAGGCCGCGCTGGGTCTGCAGTTGCAGTTCGACCTGCTGCGGCGTGCCCTTGTCCGGTTCGAATACATGCAGGGCGTGCAGCTCGGCATCGCCGGGCAGCAGGCGATAAGCCTGGCCGAGGGCACTGCAGGCGCATAGGGAGAAGTCGATGGCGGCCAGCGCCCGCTGATAAGGATGGGAGTCGTTGCGCGCTACCAGTAGCAGCGGCACGGTGCAGCGGCGGGCGATGCGATCGAGGCTGGTGCCGGAGAAAAAGTCATGACGCTGGTGGTGCCCGCCCAGCACCAGCAGGTCGCAGCCGCTGTCCTGAACCTGTTGCAGCACCACTTCCGAAGGCTTGCCGCTGAGCATGCGCAGTTCGGTGCCGGGAGGGGCGTATCGGGTCAGGCTGCGATCCAGCGCTTGGCGCGCCTTTTCGTGCTGTTCGCTGCTCTGGCTGGGGTCGAGCACGTGCAGGATGCTCAGGCGGGCGTTGTGCTGCTGCGCCAACTGCGTGGCGCGGCACAACGCCATGTCAGCGGTGTCGCGCAGGTCATGGGCGATAAGAATGTGCTTGAACATGGTGACGGCTCTCCTGCCGATACCCCTCGGCAATTTTATTGTGCCTGTTCAGATAGCCGCTCTTTTGACCTATGGCAAGGTCGGAGACTGTTACCGATTGCGAATGCAGGCAGCGGCGTCATTCAGCGTAAACGCAATTGGTAGTACCCGCGACTTTCTGCGACCACTTCGCCGCTGCCGTCGGTCAGTTGCAGCTCCAGCAGATATTCGGCCTTGCCCTGCTGGTTGGCCTGTTCTTCCAGCTGGGCGATTTGCTCGGCTGAGAGGCGCGCCTCGACCTGAATGTCGCCCGTGGCCGGGCGACGAAAGCGCAGGTTCATTTCCTTGATGATGGGATAGAAGCGCTGGGCGTCGAAGCTGGTCAGAAACAGGGCGCCACCCGGAATCTCCGCCAGGGTGAAGAGGGCGCCGGCGTACATGCTGCCGATATGATTCTGGTTGCCTTGCAGGGGCATGCGCAGGCGCACGAATCCTGGCTCCAGCACCTCGGCCTTGAGGCCGCTGCGTTTGACGAAGGCGATCTGTTCTTCGGTGAGCTGACGAGCGATTTCCACGGGCAGCGGCATGGCGAAACTCCTTGAGCGGACGTTTTGCCAGACTAAGGGGCGGATAGCGCGCTGCAATTGACCGCAGCGCCCGTGGCGACTGACCGAAGCGCTCAAGAGCACCAGGCACTTAGCCCGGATGCAATCCGGGAAATCGCGGACCGGCTATCCCCGGATTGCATCCGGGCTATAGGTGCATCCTAAATGCCCTGCTGGCGCAGCCAGGCCTGCAGTTGCGGCAGCGGCATGGCGCCGCTCTGGCGGGCGACTTCGACGCCGCCCTTGAACAGTATCAGGCTGGGAATGGAGCGGATGCCCAGTTGCCCGGCCAGGTTCGGGTTGGCCTCGCTATCGAGCTTGCCCAGACGGCAGCGTCCCTGCAGTTGTGCGGCTGCCTGCTGGAAGGTCGGTGCGAAGGCTTGGCAGGGGCCGCACCAACTGGCCCAGACATCCACCAGTAATGGCAGGTCGCCTTTCAACTGGCTGGCGAAGTTGGCTTGGGTGAGCGTGATGGGCGCAGCGGGCAGCACTTCACTCTTGCAACGGCCGCAGCGTGGGGCGTCATGCAGACGCTCGGCGGGAATGCGGTTGAGGCCGTTGCAGTGCGGGCAGGGAATCAGCAGGGGATCGGACATGGCGGCAGGCTCCGTGGGACATGCTCACTAGATGGAGCCGCCGCCGGCCGATATCAAGTCAGAGCGGGGTCAGCGGGAAGAACCAGGGGATGACCAGGGTGGCCACGCCCCACAGCAGCAGATTCAGGGGAATACCGATCTTCATGAAGTCGGTGAAGCGGTAACCGCCGGCGTTGTAGACGAAGGTGTTGGTCTGGTAGCCGATGGGCGTGGCGAAGCTGGCACTGGCGGCGAACATCACTGCGACCACGAAGGCGCGTGGGTCGACGCCCAGGTGTTGCGCCATACCGATGGCGATGGGGGTCACCAGTACGGCCACTGCGTTGTTCGACAGCACCTCGGTGAAGATCGAGGTGAACAGATAGATGAAGCTCAACATCAGCAGCGGTCCGGCCCAGGGCAGCCAGCCCATGACGTTCTCCACCATCAGCTTGACCAGGCCGACCTTGTCCATGGCGATGCTGATCGCCAGCATGCCGAAGATCAGGCTGAGAATCTTCCAGTCCACCGCCTTGTAGGCGTCCTCCACGTCCAGGCAGCGGGTCGCCAGCACCGTCACTGCGCCGATGATCGCCAGGCCTTCGATGGGCATCACGCCGAAGGCGGCCAGCAACATCACGGCGAGGGTAGCGATGATGGCGATGGGTGCCTTGTCGCGGCGGAAGGCGCGCTCCTGTACGGCGTTGAGGCTGATCAGTTCGCCGTTATCGGCGAAGCGTTTGATCTGCGCTGGCGTGCCTTCGACCAGCATCACGTCGCCGAATTGCAGCTCGAAATCATCGAGGTTGCCCTGCACGTTCTCGTCCTGGCGATGCACGGCGAGCACAGCGATACCGTAGCGCGCGGTGAGGTCCAGGTCGCGCATCGGCCGGTGGCTATAGCGTGAGTTACGCCCGACGATGGCCTCGGCGAGAATCACGTCGTGGCTGCTGATGGTCTCGAAGGCGTCGCCGCGGTTGAAGGAGAGGTGGCCACTCTCGCGCAGCTCGACCACATCCTTGACCTGGCCGTGCAGCACCAGGCGGTCGCCGCTGGCCAGCAGGGTGTCGGCGCCGGGTTCGGTCAGCTCCTGCTCTTCACGGAACAGCTTGAGCACCTGCAGGCCGCTGCCGCCGTTGAGGTTGGCGTCGTGCAGGGTCTTGCCGATCATCGGTGAGTCGTGCGGTACCAGCAGTTCGGTCATGAAGGTGCGCGACAGATCCGGGCGCAGCTGGCGCGACAGGGTCTCGCGTTCCGGCAGCAGGTGGCGGCCTACGGTCAGCAGGTACAGCATGCCAAAGGCGGCCATGATCAGGCCGACGCCGGTGATCTCGAAGATGCCAAAGGGCGCCATGCCCGCCTTGCGTGCGACGCCGTCGACCAGGATGTTGGTCGAGGTGCCGATCATGGTCAGGGTGCCGCCGAGAATGGTGGCGTAGGACAGGGGAATCAGCAGTTTCGACGGCAGGGTGCCGGCGCGGCGCGCCAAGGCGATGGCCACCGGGGTGAGGATGGCCACTACTGGCGTGTTGTTCAGGCAGGCCGATACCACCAGCGCGGTGACGGTGAGGCCGGTGAGCACGCGAATCGGGCTGGTGCCGACCAGATTGCCCAGCCAATTGCCGAGGGCGTCGATGCAGCCGGTACGCTCCAGTGCCGCGGACAGCACGAACATGCAGGCGATGGTCACGGGGGCTGAGTTGGACAGCACGCTGAGCACTTCGCCCGGCGTCAGCAGTTGGCTGACCAGCAAGGCGGCCACGGCGATGGCGGCGACGATGTCCGGGCTCCACTTTTCGCGGACGAAGGCATAGAGCACCCAGATCAGCAGGGCGCCGACGAATAGCAAGGGTAGGGAGTCCCAGGGCATGAGCATCCTTAGCGTCGAATCTCGTGTGAGGTATCGGGCGCGCACCGGGGCGGCCTGGCAGGGCGCCAAGATAGTGGGCTTGTATTAGATAGTCTAAGAATGTTTGGAAAGGTTTATATGCCTTTTCGATTTAATGGATAAGGCATCCGGCTCTGCTGGCTGGCGCGTTATCACTCACCTGCGCCGGCCAGTTGGGTCGGGTGGGTGCAACCGCCGTCAGCGGTGGTGGATTTATCCTGCGCGGTCAGCGGGCGCTTGGTGCGCGCGGTGCACCCAAGGTTCAGGCGTCCACCCTCGTCTACGACGAGCAGCTGATCTCCAGATGCTTGCCCCACTCCGGCGGGCGTTCGGCATAGCGCTGCATGTCCGGCTGTTCGTCGAACGGTCGTGACAGCACCGCGTGCAACTCGCGTACCGGGCCATAGTCGCCCTGTTCGGCGGCTTCGATGGCCTGCTGCGCCAGGTAGTTGCGCAGGATGTACTTGGGATTGACCGAATGCATGCGCACCAGGCGTTCGGCTTGTTCGCCGCCTTCGCGTTCGCAACGGGCCAGGTAGTCGCGGCTCCAGGCGTCGAAGCCGGCGAGGTCGACGAAATCCTCGCGCACGATTTTCAGTGCCTCGGCAGGTGCCTGTTCGCCGAGGTGGCGGAAGAACAAGGTGTAGTCGGTGGCCTTGCCCTGCTGCATCAGTTGCAGCAGCCGCTGGATCAGCGCTTCGTCCTCATCCTCGGCGCTGGTGAAACCCAGGCGCTTGCGCATCAGGTCGAGGTAGTGCGCCTGGTACAACGGCAGGAACAACTCCAAGGCCTCGCGCAATTGTTCGACCGCGGCGAAGGGCGTCAGCGCCTGGGCCAGTGCGGCGAGGTTCCAGTGAGCGATGGGCACCTGATTGCTGAAGCTGTAGCGGCCGGTGTCGTCGGAATGGTTGCAGATGTGGTTGGCGTCGAAATCGTCGAGGAAGGCGTAAGGGCCGTAGTCGAAGGTGATGCCGAGGATCGACATGTTGTCGGTGTTCATCACACCATGGCAGAAGCCATAGGCCTGCCAGTAGGCGATCATCGCGGCGGTGCGTTCGATCACTTCGCGCAGCAGCGCCAGCCAGGGTTCGTCCTGTTCCAGGCACTGCGGGAAGTGGCAGGCCATGACGTGTTCGCCGAGGGTTTTCAGGTGCTCGTGCTGGCGCGTGTAGTAGAAGTATTCGAAGTGGCCGAAACGCACGTGGCTCTGCGCCAGGCGCAGCACCATGGCCGCGCTTTCCTGCTTCTCGCGCCACACCGGCGTGCTCGATCCCGTCACGCATAGCGCGCGCGAGCTGGGGATACCGAGGGCGTGCAGGTGTTCGCTGGCGAGAAACTCGCGGATCGAGCTGCGCAGTACCGCGCGGCCATCGCCCATGCGCGAGTAAGGCGTCATGCCGGCGCCCTTGAGGTGTAGATCCCAGTGCTGGCCGGCCTCGTTGACCACTTCGCCCAGCAGCAACCCGCGACCGTCGCCCAGGCGCGGGGTGTAGCCGCCGAACTGGTGCCCGGAATAGACCATGGCGCGCGGCTCGGCTTCCTCCCAGAGTTTATGTCCGGCGAACAGTTCGGCGAACTCGGGGCGCTGTGCTTCGCTAGTGGCGAGATCGAGCAGAGCCAAGGCTGACTCGCTCGCCACCACCAACCTTGGCTGCTCGATCGGTTCGGGCAGTATTTCGGTTGAGAACGCATCGCCGAGGCGGGCGAAGCGGTTGTCGAAGCTCAGCGTATCGAGACTTTTCACCAGGGTTCCTGACTGCTCATGGCGCCGCGGGCGGCTTGGGTGGTTGCTGCAGGCTGGCGGCGCCAGCTGCTGCGGCCTTGACCAGATCCTTTTGATCGAGTTTCTGCTCGCCGTGTTCCAGGTTCTTCACATACACCTCGACCTGACGGAAGGCGATGTTGATGCCGTTCTTCGGGAACTCGCGCTCGATGAAGCGGTTGATCTCGTCGGTGGCCGGGTTGCGGTCGCCGAGGTCGCGCACGTGGATGCGCAGCTCGTGGTCCAGCGTGCTTTCGCCAAAGTTGAGGAAGTAGACGATGGGCGACGGCTCCTTGAGCACTCTAGGGTTTTCCTGCGCCGCTTGTAGCAGCAGCTTGCGCACCAAATCGAGATCCGAGCCATAGCCGACACCGACCTTGAGGGTGACGCGGGTGACCGTGTCACTCAGCGACCAGTTGATCAACTGGCCGGTGATGAAGGTCTTGTTCGGAACGATGATTTCCTTGTGGTCGAAGTCGGTGATGGTGGTAGCGCGGATACGGATCTTGCTCACTGTGCCGGACAGGTTGCCGATGGTCACCACGTCGCCAATACGCACCGGGCGCTCGAACAGGATGATCAGGCCGGAGATGAAGTTGGCGAAGATTTCCTGCAGGCCGAAGCCCAGGCCCACCGACAGCGCGGCCACCAGCCATTGCAGCTTGTCCCAGCTCACCCCCAGGGTGGACAGGGTGGTGACGATACCGACACCTACCAGCACGTAGGACAGCAGGGTGGTGGTGGCGTAAGCGCTGCCCTGCGCCAGGCGCATGCGCGACAGCACCAGTACCTCGAGCAGGCCCGGCAGGTTGCGCGCCAGAGCCACGGTGATGGCGACGATGATCAGCGCACCGATCACGTCCATCAGGCTGATGGGCACCAGCGTCGCGTTGTCTCCGGTACCGCTGCTGTACTCGTAGAGATTGATCGTATCGAGGTAGGTGAAAACGCCGATCAGGTCGGCCCAGACCCAGTACAGACAGACCAGGAAGCCGCCCAGCAGGGCCAGGCGGATCAGGCGTAGCGATTGCTGGTTGACCTGCTCGATGTCGAGCGTCGGCTCCTCGATCACCGCCTCACCCTCGGTGCCATCCTTGGCCTGTGCCTGGCGTTTGGCCAAGGCACGCTGATAGGCCAGGCGCCGTGCCGCCACGCTCAGACCGCGCACCAGCGTGGCCTCGACGATAAGCAGGATGATCAGCAGGTACAGGGTGTCGATCAAGCGGTCGGTGAGCTTGAGTGCCGTGTAGTAGTAGCCGAAGGCGACCGCACCGATCAGCGCCAGCGGCAGCAGGTTGAACAGCACGCCGACACCGGTGCGCAAGGCGGAGGTGTTCTCGCGCAGCGGTGCGCTGAACAGCAGATGGAACAGCAGCCAGGCCATCAGGGCGTAGCAGCTCAGCACCACGGCGATGCCGATGACGTCGTTG
Source organism: Pseudomonas alcaliphila JAB1 (assembly GCF_001941865.1). Taxonomy (NCBI): domain Bacteria; kingdom Pseudomonadati; phylum Pseudomonadota; class Gammaproteobacteria; order Pseudomonadales; family Pseudomonadaceae; genus Ectopseudomonas; species Ectopseudomonas alcaliphila. The sequence continues at coordinate 580,285 of NZ_CP016162.1, forward strand.
GCCAGGCTCGCCGGCTGGTGTTCGGCAATGCTCACCACGGCCACCAGCGCCATCACCACCAGGCCCAGGCGGCGCAGATGCTGACGGAAGAAGGCAACGTTGGCCGGTGGCCAGTGGAAGTGCAGGATGGCCACGCCATCCGGGGAAAGAATGCGGTGCAGGGTGTAGAACACCAGCCAGGCTTCCGCCATTTCATAGAGTGCGGCACCCAGATAGAGGTTCTGCCCGCGTGCATCATGCAGCAGGGCATAACCGCAAAGCGCCAGGAACAATGTAACCGGTAGCGCGAGGATGACGTTGAGCCCCAGTGCCATCGGTGTGTGCAGCTGGCTGTCATGCTTGTAGTGGCCGATGTCGCCATGCAGCGCGCTGAGCTTGTTGAACAGGTACTGGCGCCGCCAGAGAATCAGGGCGCAGAGCAGAATCAGCGGCAGGAACACCAGCGGACGCTCGAACAGGCCGGCGCCGAGTTCGCTGATGGCCATGCCCCAGGGCATATCGGCCAGTTGCTGCTGGAGATGACGTGGCGCTGTCTTCAGCCATTCGAGGTCGAGCGGCTTGTTGCTGGGAATCCAGAACATCTGCTCGTCGATGGTGGCGCGCAGGCTGCTGGCCGTACTTTCCAGTTCCTTCTGGTTGAGCTGGAGGGTGATCGACTCATTGAGCAGCGCATTCAGCGAGCGGTTGAGGCGGTCGAGCAATTCACGCCGGGTGTTGAGCTGCTCGCGCAGTGCGCTGCGCAGTTCAGGGGTGACCTCCTCGCTCGGCTGGTCGCTGAGCAGGTTGTCCACATAGCGGGCGGGGTCGCTGATTTCTTCGCGCTGCTTGTTCAGCTCGAACTGATAGAGGCGAATGTCGGCGATCTCGTCGGCCAGTGAGCCGTCTTCGAGCTTGAGTTTCGGTAGGGCCTGTTTCTGCTGGTAGAGAATCTTCGACAATAGCAGGCTGCCTTGCAGCACCCGAATCTGCTCATCCAGAGCCTGGTTGGCCTGATTGAGGTTGTCCAGCTGCTGACGAGTTTGCAGGTTTTGCTCGGTCAGGTCGTTAAGGCGGTCGGTGGCGCGCAGCAGATAGTCGGAGAGCTTGAGGTTGAGGGTGCTCTCCTTGGCCAGCAGCTTGTCCGAACTTGCGCGTTCAGCTTCCAGGGACTGCTCGGCAACGGTCTGCTCCGATTCCGCGCGGCGTCGGTCATTGATCAGGCTCTGCAGTGCCTGACGCTCCTTTTCGGCGCGGTTGATGCGTTCCTCAAGCAGGGCGCGCTGGGCGCCGCCCAGGTCCTGCAGCAGGCTGTTGCCTGCCAGTTCCTGGCGCCGCAGTTGCGTCTGCGCTGCGAGCAGTGCCAGTTCTGCATTGAACTGGTCACGGCGCTCCGGGCTCAGGGTCTTGCCGTCATAGCGGCCGGTCTTGAGCGCATCATTGATGATCTGGCTGCGCGCCTGATTCTGACTGATCTCGGCTTGCGCGCGCTCGGGGCGCGTCTGTGCAGTGATGACCAGACTGTTGGCTTCGATGATCGCCTTGTTCCACTCGGTGAGCTGGTTGGAACGGTCAGTGAGCAGTTGCTCCAGTTGCGCCAGGCTGGTGCGCGCGTGACGTTCGGCGATCGGTACTTCCGGGCTGGACTTGAGTCGGCTCAGCTCGCGCTGGGCTTCGTTGATCAGGCGCGGCGCCTCGTCCAGTTGCTTGCGCAGGTCACTCAGGCGCTGATCGGCGGTCTGGCGGTCCTGCAGCATGCGCAGGGTCTGCTCAAGCGTCTGCTTCAGTGCCAGTTGCTCGGCTTCCGGCAGCTTGCGGTCTGCCAGACCGTCGAGGCTCTGCTGCACGCTTTCGGCTTTTGGGGGCTCCTCGGCAAATACCTGCGCGGCACCGAGACACAGGGTAAACACAATGGCAGTAAGGGAAAGGCGCAACAGAAACATGGTCGATTGATCTACTGAGTGAGCGATGGCGATTGAAAATACCTGCGGCACAACGAAGACGCGGGCCCTGTGGCCCGCGCGTGATGCTGATGCTAGCAGAGTCCTAGCCGGTAGTTTTCAACCGTTTGCTAGAAGTGCAGCCCAGGGCTTGGGCGCGTGCCTTCGGGGAATTTGACGCCGACTTTGCGCACCTTGTTCCCTTCCATGGCTGCGACCGTCCAGGTCAGGCCCTGCCACTCCACCTGGTCGCCGACGACGGGCTCGCCACCGATTTCGTGAGCGATGAAGCGCCCCAGCGGCTGATTGCCTTCCAGTTCGTCGAGCTTCAAGCCATAGAGCGCCGCGACTGCGCTCAGCTCGGCGTCGCCTTCAAGTACAAAATCACCGAAGAAGCGCAGGTCCTGACCACGCTTGGGCGCCTGGCTGAACAGCTTGCCGAGGGCTGGCAGATCGTGTTCGTGACCGATCACGCAGAGCAGATCACCTGCCTGCAGGCGCGTACTACCCGACGGGTGGAGCAGCTCGCGGCCACGGAACAGCGCCGCGATGCGGGTACCTTCCGGCATGTTCAACTCACGCAGGGCCGCGCCGATGCACCATTTTTCTGCCCCCAGGCGATAGACGAACAATTCCCACTGGCTGGTCGGATGCACTTCCAGGCCGGCGCGCGAGACGGGGGCCGGCTCCGGCGGTACGGTCACGCGCATCAGCTTGGCGGCCAGCGGCAGGCTGGTGCCCTGCAGCAGCAGGGAGATGATCACGATAAAGAACGCCACGTTGAAGAACAGCTGCGCGTTGGGCAGGCCGGCCATCAGCGGGAACACCGCGAGGATGATGGGTACCGCGCCGCGCAGGCCGACCCAGGCGATGAAGATTCGCTCGCGGTCATGGAAGGCGCGAAACGGCAGCAGGCCGAGGAAGATCGACAGCGGCCGCGCGAAGAGAATCATCCACAGCGCCAGGGCTAACGCCGGCAGGGCGATGGGCAGCAACTCGTGCGGCGTCACCAACAGGCCGAGGACCAGGAACATGCCGATCTGCGCCAGCCAGGTCAGGCCGTCGAGCATATGCAGAATACCGTGGCGCGAGCGGATCGGCCGGTTGCCCAGCAGCAAACCGCACAGGTAGATGGCCAGGATACCGCTGCCGCCCACGGCGGTGGTGATGGCGAAGATGATCAGGCCGCCGCTGACTACCAGCAGCGGGTAGAGGCCGGTGGCCAGTTCCATGCGGTTGATCAGCTTCAGCAGTAGCCAGCCGCCACCCAAGCCCAGCAGGGCGCCGAGGCCGAATTGCTGCACCAGTTGAATCGGCAGGTCCCAACTGAAGCCGGTCTGGCCGCTGGCGAGCATGGCGATCAGGGTAACGGTGAGAAACACCGCCATCGGGTCGTTACTGCCGGACTCGATTTCCAGCGTGGAGCTGACCCGCTCGTTGAGGCCACGCCCGCCGAGCAGGGAAAACACCGCCGCCGCGTCGGTGGAGCCGACGATGGCGCCGATCAGCAAGCCTTCCAGCAGAGTCAGGTTGAACAACCAGGTGGCAGCCAGGCCGGTCAAGCCCGCGGTGATTACCACCCCCACCGTCGCCAAGGATAGCGACGGCCACAAGGCCACCCGGAAGCTGGAAACCCGGGTGCGCATACCACCGTCGAGCAGGATTACCGCCAGCGCCAGGTTGCCGACCAGATAGGCCAGGGGATAATTGTTGAAGATGATACCGCCGGGGCCGTCGGTGCCGGCGAGCATGCCGACGCCGAGGAAGATCACCAGGATGGGGATACCGAAACGCGTACCGAACGCGCTGACCAGAATACTGGCCGCTACCAGCAAGGCGCCGATCAAGAACAGATTATTGATGGCGCTGGCATCCAACGGCGCGTACTCCTGGCTGGGTCATCGGGTGCGCCGTTATGCATGGCGCGTGCCAGGGATTCTAACCGTAGCCTTCGTACCGCTGTCAAAAAGGTTATTACATTTTTCTAAATTGCCCCGAAGCGCCTCGTGCAGGGGCGCCCTGGGGCCTTTGGCTCAGTTTCAGAACCAGGCGTCCTGCATGCCCAGGCAGGTGTCGTCACGCGCTTCGAGAATGGCCAGGTCGTGGTGGCAGCTCGGCACCTCCCAGGTCAGGAAGTAACGCGCGGCCTGCAGCTTGCCGCGATAGAAGGCCTGCTCCTCGGCATTGTCCGCTCGGGTCAGGCCTTGTTCGGCGCGAATCGCCTGCTCCAGCCAGCGCCAGCCGATCACCGTATGGCCGAACACCTTCAGGTACAACGCCGAGTTGGCCAGGCCCTGGTTAACCTGGCCGCTCATCAGGTCGCCGAGCAGCGCCAGGGTCACCGCCTGCAGGCGCGCCAGCAGTTGTTCCAGCGGTTGGCGCAGGGCGGTGAGCGATTCGTACTCGCTGGCGCGCTGGCAGCAGTCGTTGATCAGCTTGAGCAGTTGCTTGAGTGCAGCGCCACCGTTCTGCGACACCTTGCGCCCGAGCAGGTCGAGCGACTGGATGCCGTGGGTGCCTTCGTGGATCGGGTTGAGGCGGTTGTCGCGGTAGTACTGCTCCACCGGGTATTCGCGGGTGTAGCCGTGGCCGCCGAGGATCTGGATGGCCAACTCGTTGGCCTTGAGGCAGAACTCCGAGGGCCAGGATTTGACGATGGGCGTGAGCAGGTCGAGCAGTTCCAGGGCGCGGGTGCGCTCTTCGGCGGTTTCCAGGGTGTGGGTGTCGTCGAACAGGCGTGCGGCGTACAGGCCGAGATCGAAGGCGCCTTCGACGTAGGCCTTCTGGGTCAGCAGCATACGTCGCACATCGGCGTGCTCGACGATGGAAATCTGCGGGCTGCTCGGGTCCTTGCCATCGGGCTGACGGCCCTGCGGACGGTTGCGCGCATAGTCCAGCGAATACAGGTAGCCGGCGTAGCCGAGCATGATCGCGCCCATGCCGACGCCGATACGTGCCTCGTTCATCATCTGGAACATGTAGGACAGGCCGGCGTGCGGCTTGCCCACCAGATAGCCGACGCACTCGCCGTTGTCGCCGAAATTGAGCGCGGTGGACGTAGTACCGCGCCAGCCCATCTTGTGGAACAGGCCGGCCAGGGTCACATCGTTGCGCGCACCCAGGCTGCCGTCGTCGTTGACGTGGAACTTGGGCACCAGAAACAGGCTGATGCCCTTAACGCCGGGCGGTGCGTCCGGCAGCTTGGCCAGCACCATGTGCACGATGTTCTCGGAAATCGGCTGGTCGCCGCCGGAGATGAAGATCTTGTTGCCCTTGATCCGGTAGCTGCCGTCGGCGTGCGGCTCGGCCTTGGTGCGAATGTCTGAGAGCGACGAGCCGGCATGCGGCTCGGTCAGCGCCATGGTGCCGAAGAAGCGGCCATCGATGATCGGCTGCAGGTAGCGGGACTTCTGCTCATCGTTGCCGAAGGCTTCGATCAGGTTGGCCACGCCCATGGTCAGCATCGAGTAGGAGCTGGTGGCGATATTGGCCGACTGGAAATGGGCGAAGCAGGCCTGCGACAGCAGGTTGGGCAGCTGCATGCCGCCGTGTTCGAAATCGCGGGTGGCATTGAGGAAACCGGCTTCATGGAAGGCACGCAGAGCGGGCTCGACCTCGGGGATCAGCACCGCGCCGCCGTCGACGTACTGCGGTTCGTGTTCGTCGTTCTTGCGATTATGCGGGGCGAACAGCTCTTCGGCGATACCGCGCGCGGTGCTGATCGCCGCATCGAAGGTCTCGCGGTTGTGATCGGCGAAGCGCGGACGCTGGGTCAGTGCTTCGGCGTCGAGCACTTCATAAAGTTCGAACGCCAGGTTGCGGGAGCTGAGCAGGGTCTCGGACATGGAACGGGCCTCCAGATGATCGACCGAGTCTAGGCAGTCTGCCGCCTGACTGCCCAGCATCATCATCGGCGGTGATAGTCACTGGTTGGCCGATATGAGTAGGGCGGGTGCAACCCGCCACTCCGGTAATGGCGGGTTGCACCCGCCCTACGGCATCAGTTGACCGTCATACCCGCGAACGCGGGAACCCAGGAAATTGGCGGAGCCTAGGCTCCAGCCTGCGCGAGAGTGCCAGTTGTCATGTCGAACGACCGAGGCTCTGTGCCAGCTCACGGGTCAGCTCGGCTGCAGGCATGGGCCGGCAACTTGCGACGTTCTGCCCGGCCCACAGCGGTGAAAAGTCGCCGCTGCCCCGCGCCTCGGCCGCCGCGCGCAACGGAGCGATGGCCGCAGTGGCCAGGGGGAAGGCTGGCGCCTGCGTGCTCAGAGGCCCCAGCTCGCGCATCAGGCGATTGACGATGCCGCGTGCCGGGCGACCGCTGAACAGGTTGGTCAGTGCGGTATGGCGCGCCGCAGGGCTCTGCAGTGCTGCGCGGTGCAGGACGCTGGTCGTGGCTTCCGGGCACAACAGATAAGCACTGCCGACCTGCACGCCAGCGGCGCCGAGGGCCATGGCTGCGGTCACGCCACGGGCATCGCTGATGCCGCCGGCGGCGATCACTGGTACGTCGAGGGCATCGACCAGTTGCGGCAGCAGGGCGAAGGTGCCGAGCTGGCGGCTAAGGTCGAAATCCAGAAAGTGCCCGCGATGGCCTCCGGCTTCCAGTCCTTGGGCGATTACCGCATCGACGCCGCGTTCCTGTAGCCACAGCGCTTCGTCCAGGGTGGTGGCGCTGGAGAGGATCTTCGCCCCGCTGCGGCGTACTCGCTCCAGCAGGTCAGGCTGCGGCAGGCCGAAGTGGAAGCTGACCACCGCCGGGCGAAATTCCTCCACCAGCGCGGCCGCTTCGGCGTTGAACGGCAGGCGTCCGGGTCCGCCGGCAATGCTCGCCGGGTCTACGCCCAACTCGTCATAGTAGGGCGCCAGCGTTTCGCGCCAGCCAGCCTCGCGGGCCGCGTCCGGCTCGGGCGGCACATGGCTGAAGAAGTTGAGGTTGAACGGCCGCTCGGTCAGCTCGCGCATCGCCTGCAGCTCCTGGCGCAGGGCGGCAGGCGTGAGCATGGCGCAGGGAATCGAGCCGAGGCCGCCGGCCTGGCACACGGCGGCGGCCAGGCGATGATCCTGCGAGCCGGCCATCGGCGCCTGGATCAGGGGCAGGTCAGTGTTGAGCAGGGCGGTGAGAGACATGGGATGGCTCCATTTCAGCATGGGATCGTGGTTCGGACACCTGCCAGGCCCACAGGACGGCCCAGAGCAATGCCGCGGTACCGATAAGGAAGCTGCTCGTGAGGCTATGGCCGGCGGCAGTCCAGTGTTGCACCAGCCAGGGGCCGAGCAACTGGCTGCCGCTGTACAGACTGATCAGCAGGGCGGCCAGGCGCAAGCCCTGGTCCGGGTTGAGGGCGCGGGCCAGGCGCTGGGTCAGCAATACGGTGCCGAGGAAGGTCCCTCCGACCAGCAGCGCACAGGTCATGACGCCAAAGGGACCGGGCAGCAGGATCGGCATCGTCACGCCGAGCAGTTGCAGCAGGTAGTTGGCCAGCAGGGCACGACGATCGCCCAGCCAGGCGCCGGCATGATTCCACAGCGTCGCCGAGAGCAGGCAGGCGAGCGCCGTCCACCACCAGTTGCCGACCAGTAGCGGATGACCGGCGGGCAGCTGTTCGCGAGCCAGGGCCGGCAGAAAGGTCAATGGCAGGATGTAACCCAGGCCTGCTCCCAGATAGGCCATCAGCAACGCCAGGTTGTGGCTGCCGAACAATGCGCTACGGGCGGTCGCGGGTGGCTTGTCGGGCAGATCACGCGCCAGGCGCCTCAGCATCGGAGCGCAAAACAGCGCCAGAGGCAGGGCGCACAGCGCGATCGGCAGCCAGCGCATCGGTCCCTGCCATGAGGTGATGGCCACCAGCAGGCCGCACAGCAACATGCCGCCACCCAAGCCCAGATAGACCAGGCCGCTCAGCGCCGTGGCCTGGCGCAGGGCAAGCCACTCCAGCACCAGGGCCGGGGCCAGCACGAAGACCACGCCGTTGCTGACGCCGTTGGCCAGGCGCAGGGCGGCCAGCAGGTCGACGTCGTGGGTGAACACCTGGGCCAGGGTCAGGCCGGCATTGACCAGCAAGGCGGCCGGCAAGCCCAGGCGTAGGCCGCGCGGGTTGGCCATGAACAGCGCAAGCAGGGCGCCAAGCAGATAGCCGAGATAATTCCAGGTCGCCAACTGGGCGCCTTGGGCCAGATCGAACAGGCCGTCGTCGAGCAGCAGTGGCAGCAAGGGGGTGAAGGCGAAACGGCCCAGCGCGTGGACGACCACCAGCGCCAGTGCGGCGGCGAGCAGGGCAGTGAGGTGGGCGCGGTCGAGTCTGGGCATAGGGTCTCCGTTCGTGCTGCCCACCTTAGTCATTGTCGTTGCTTGATGGTTAGTGAAAAATATTGCGTTCTATTTTCACTTTTGGTGAATGTCATGGATGCCTGGCAACGACTCAATCCGCAGCTGCTGCGTTATTTTCTCGCCGTGGCTCGGGAGGGCTCGCTGAGCGCCGCCGGCGTGCGCCTGCACTGCGTGCCGTCGAACGTCTCGGCGCGCCTTCGTCAATTGGAGCAGCAACTGGACATCCGGCTTTTTCAGCGTCAGGGGCAGCGTCTGCGAGTGACTGCGGCCGGCGAACGCTTGTTGCCCCATGCCGAGCATCTGGAGCAGCTTTGCCAGATGGCCTGGCGCAGCGTGCAGGAAGATATCTGGAGCGGCGATCTGCGTCTGGGCTCGATGGAAACCACCGCCGCGGTGCGTTTGCCTGAGCTGCTGGCGGCTTTCCACCAGCGGGCTCCGCGAGTGAACCTGCAACTCAGCACCGGGCCGAGCCGGCGACTGGTCGAGGGGGTGTTGTCAGGAGAACTGGACGGCGGATTGATCGGCGGGCCGTTCGAGCATCCTCAGCTCGACTGCCTGCCCATCTGGCAGGAGGAACTGATGCTGGTGCTGCCGCCCGAGCAGGATGGCACCCAACTGGAGAGTCGACCGCAGACTCTGCTGGGTTTCCCCGATGGCTGCCATTACCGCGAGCGCCTTGAGCGCTGGGCCGTCAGTCGTGGTTTGCAGGTGGCGGCGCGGCAGAGCTATGGCTCCATCGATGCGATCTTTGCCGGCATTGCTGCCGGCATGGGGATCGGCCTGTTGCCACGCAGCCTGCTCGACAGTCACCCGCGTGTGTATCTGGTGCAATACCAGGCCATTGCCCCTGAGCTTGGCGCAACGACTACATTGTTGGTACGTCGTCGCGACGCCGGTGAGCACCCGCCGCTGGCCTTGTTGCTGGAGCTGATGCGCGCGTAAAGCCCTTCCAACGGGTAAACTTGGCGACCGCTTCGGAGACCTCCATGAACTACCGCCACGCCTTCCATGCCGGCAACCACGCCGACGTACTCAAGCATTTGGTGCTGACTCGCCTGATCAGCCTGTTGTCGAAAAAGGAGGCACCTTTCGCCTACCTCGACAGTCATGCCGGACTCGGTTTGTACGACCTGCATGGCGATGCGGCCAGCCGTACCGGCGAGTATCTGGAGGGCATCGCACGCCTGTGGCAGGCCGAGCACCTGCCGGATGCCGTGGAAGCCTATCTGGAGGTGGTGCGGGCGATGAACCTGGATGGTGAGCTGCGCTATTACCCCGGCTCGCCGGAGCTGGCGCGCCTGCTCAGTCGCGAGCAGGACTCTTTGCAGCTCAACGAAAAGCACCCCGAGGACGGTCGTCTGCTCAAGGACAACATGCGTGGCGATCGCCGCGTCGCTGTGCACCTGGGCGAGGGCTGGCTGGTGCCTCGAGCGCTGATGCCTACGCGGGAGAAACGCGTGCTGCTGCTGATCGACCCACCGTTCGAGAAGGCCGATGAGCTGCAACGCTGCGTCGAGGCCTTGAACGAAGCGCACGGGCGTATGCGCCAGGCCATCGTGGCGATCTGGTACCCGATCAAGGACGAGCGCCAGTTGGCGCGCTTCTATCGTGACCTGAGCAAGAGCGCCGCGCCCAAGCTGCTGCGCGCCGAGCTCTATGTGCATGCGCCGGACGATGCCACGCGCCTGAGCGGCTCGGGCCTGGTGATCAGTAACCCGCCATGGGGCCTGGAAGATGAGCTCAAGCAGTTGCTGCCCTGGCTGGCCGATGTGCTTGGCCAGAGCCAGGGCGGCTGGCGTCTGGATTGGCTGATAGAGGAAGCGCCAAGCGGCAAGTCATAAGCGCGTAGCCCGGATGAAATCCGCGAGCCGCGGCACCCGATCCGCGGATTGCATCCGGGCTACAAGGGGCTCAAGCGGGCTTATGGTTGGGCTCGATGTGGTAGCTGAGGTTGCGCCGCGGGCTGAGGTACTCCAGCACCTCCAGCGGTAGCTGCGCGGGGCGCAGGCTGCGGGCGATGACGAGCTTCGGTTCCTGGGCGAGATCGACAATCAGGGCTTCCTGCTTGGGAATGTCGGCGTCGTAGAGAATCAGCGTCGGTTTCAACGCCTGAGTCGGGTTCATGCCCAGCACCAGCGCATAGCGCTCATCTTCCAGCTGCACCAGGCTGCCCGGCGGGTAGATGCCCATCACGCGAACGAAGGCCTTCAGCGCCACCTCGTCGAAATGTTCGCGCTGCTGCTTGAACATCAGCGCCAGGGCTTCGTGTGGGCTCATCGCCTGGCGCGGGTCGAGCGGGTTGCACAGCCCGTCGAAATGGTTGGTGATGGCCACCAGACGACTCAGGCGGCCGATAGCGGCCTCGCGCAGCCCGCGTGGATAGCCGCTGCCGTCGCAGTGCTCGTGATGTTCATGGATGATGCGCAGCACCTCGTCATCGAGCATCAGTTTCTGCCCCATGCGCAGGCCGAAGTCGGTGTGCATCTGCAGCAGTTGCTGCTCCGGGCGGCTCAAGGGCGCGGGCTTGAGTAGCACCTTGCTCGGCACTTCCAGCTTGCCAATGTCGTGCAGCAGGGCGCCGAGGCCGAGGCTATGACAGGCCTCGCTGTCGAGGCCGAGCTGGCGCCCGAGCAGCAGGGATAACACGGTGACGTTGAGGGCATGGAAGTAACTGTCCTCGGCCGCCTTGCCGGTGATGCCATGCAGCACCACGCCAGGCGCCCCGAGCAGCGTCTCGACCATCTCGCTGACGATGGCGCCGGCCTGGCGCATGGCGTCTTCCGGGCGGCTGCGCAGGGTCTGGTTGAGCGTCTTGATGCGTTGGCTGGCCTCGATGAAGCGGCGATCCACCTCGGCCAGGCGGCTGCGTAGGTGACGTAGTTTCTCCACGCGTTCCTGGCGTGCCTGACGTTCCGGGTCGACCGGCGGTTCTTCGACAGGAGGGGCGGTGATGTTGTCAACGAGAGACGGAGGCGGGCAGTCGCTGCGCGCCGGGTCATAGCGCAGCTGCTTCAGGTTGAGCGCGCGCAAGGCGCGAATCTGCGCTTCGTCCTTGATCTTGAAATTGCTGAAGGCGAAATCATGCTCCCACCAGCTCAGGTCCAGATGAACGTAGAGGCCGACGCAAAGCTGATCGGGGGTGATGGTGGGGAGAGTGGCGGGCATGCCGGGCTCGTCGATCGATGGCTAATTGCCCGCAGTTTAGTCCGGCTGATGGCCTGAAGGCATTAGTTGTTCAGGCCATCACGTCGATGCTGTTGCCCAGGTTGGGCGGATTGCTGGGGGCGCTGACCGGTGCAGCTGACTGCACCAGCCCGGTGATATTGGCGGCCTGCAGCTCCAGCGTCTTGCGCAGCAGCACAAGCGACATCTGCGCGGAGATCTGCGCCGATGCCTGACTCGATACCTGGCTGGAAATGCTGCTCAGCTCCACGACCCGTTACCCGTGCTCAAGATTCTGGGGGTAGACATACGCCTGTTCCGCCGAGGCCGCAATAGCCGCCCGGATTCTTCGCCAGGTATTGCTGGTGATAGGTCTCGGCGTAGTAGAAGGTCGGCGCCTCGGCGATTTCAGTGGTGATGCTGCCCACTCCGGCCTTGTCCAGCTCAGCCTGGAAGCGTGCCTGGCTGGCTTTGGCGGCGCTCAGTTGAGCGTCGTCCTGGCAGTAGATCGCCGAGCGGTACTGGGTGCCCTGGTCGTTGCCCTGGCGCATGCCCTGGGTCGGGTTGTGCACTTCCCAGAACACCTTGAGCAGCGCTTCGAAGCTGGTCTGCTGCGGATCGAACACGACCAGTACCACTTCGGTGTGTCCGGTCAGGCCCGAGCAGACCTCCTCGTAGGTGGGGTTGGGCGTGAGGCCACCGGCATAGCCGACCGCCGTGCTGAACACGCCAGGCTGTTGCCAGAAGCGTCGTTCGGCGCCCCAGAAGCAGCCGAGACCGAACACCGCCTGTTGCAGGCCGGCGGGGAAGGGCGCTTTGATCGGGTTGCCGTTGACGTAATGAGTGTCCGCTACTGGCATCGCCTCTGTACGGCCGGGCAAGGCCTGCTCGGCAGTCGGCAGGACATCCTTGTTAACGAGAATCTGGGAACGCAGAACCATGGCGGTCTCCTGAAAGTGAGTAGGTAGTGGACTATGCGCAGGGCGGCGTATTACGTCCGTTGGTCGGTCTGTGGCCGGCAGGGGTAGCGGCGCAGGCTGTCGATCAGTTCGCGGCCAGGAATCGGCTTGTCGAACAGGTAGCCCTGGCCTACGTCGCATTGCTGGCGGCGCAGGAAACCGAGCTGGGCGCCAGTTTCGATGCCTTCTGCGACCACCTTGAGTTTGAGGTTGTGGGCCATGGCAATCACCGCTGAGGTGATCTCCATGTCGTCCTGATTATCGGGAATGTCCTTGATGAAGCTGCGATCGATCTTGATCACGTCGATGGGGAATTTCTTCAGGTAGCTGAGCGAGGAATAACCGGTGCCGAAGTCGTCCATGGCCAGGGTCAGGCCCAGGCTCTTGAGACGGCCGAGCTGGTGGCGGGTGTCCTCGGTGGCTTCCAGCAGCAGGCTCTCGGTCAGTTCCAGTTCCAGCAGGCGCGGGTCGAGCTGTTCTTCATGCAGGATGGCGGCGATGGAGCCGACCAGATCGGGGTCGGAGAACTGCTTGGGTGACAGGTTGATCGCCACCTGCAGTTCGCCCATGCCGATGGCGGCGATCTGCTTGCTCATGCGGCAGGCCTGACGTGCTACCCACTTGCCGATGGGAATGATCAGGCCGGTTTCCTCGGCGACGCTGATGAACTGGTCAGGACGGATCATGCCCTTCTCCGGATGGTGCCAGCGCAGCAGCGCCTCCAGACCCAGCAACTGGCCGTTTTTCAGGCACAGCTTGGGCTGGTAGAACACCTCCAGTTCACTCTGGGTCAAGGCTCGGCGCAGGTTGTTCTCGACGAACAGCTTGTAGTTGGCCTCGGCATTGAGCTCTTCGGTGAACAGCTGCACCTGATGCTTGCCGTTGGCCTTGGCCTTGTGCAGGGCAAGGCCGGCGTGCTTCATCAACGTCTGCGGGTCGTCGCCGTGTTCCGGGGCCAGGGCCAGGCCAAGCGAGCCGGTGATGCTGATCAACTGGTTATCGACGAACAGCGGCTTGTCCAGGGTCTGCAGCACCTGATGAGCGACGCGCAGGCCGCTGTCCTGATCGCAACCGTCGAGCAGGATGGCGAATTCGTTGCTGGCGAAGCGTGCCAGTGTGCCCTTGGCGCCGAGGCTGTTGCGCAGGCGCCGGGCCAGGGCCGAGAGCAGCTTGTCGCCGGTCTGGTGGCCGAGGCTGTCGTTGATCCGCTTGAAGTTGTCGATGTCCACCAACAGCAGGACCAGCGGCTGCTGCGTATTCTGAGCAAAGCGTTGTTCGAGGCTGCGGATGAACGAGGGGCGATTGCCCAGGTTGGTCAGGTTGTCGGTATAGGCCAGGCGTTCGATGCGCTGCTGTGCCAGCTTGGCTTCGGTGACGTCTTCGTAGATGCCGATGTAGTGGGTCAGCTCGCCATCGTCGCCATACACCTTGGATATCGACAGATGGCCCCAGTAGGGGTCCAGGTTCTTGCGTCGGCTGCGGAACTCGCCCTGCCAGCTGCTGTGCTCGGCCAGGCTCGAGCCGGCATCGAACAGCAGGTCGCTGAGGTTGTTCAGCGCCGGCAGCTCGGACAGGCGGTGGCCGCAGACCTCGTCGCTGCTGTACAGGGTGATGGCCGTGAAGCTGGGGTTGACGTACTCCACCCGGCCGTCGCGGTCGACCAGCAGAAAGGCGCTGGCACTCTGTTCGACGGCGCGCTGGAACAGATGCAGGGCGCTGGTGGCGCTGCGTTTTTGCTGGTTGATCAGCACCTGGGCGAACTGATCGGCCAACTCGCCGGCGAAGGCAATCTCGTCGGCCTGCCAGGTGCGTAGGCCGCCGATATGTTCCAGGCAGAGCACGCCGACCACTTCGCCTTCGATGCGTATGCTGGCGTCGAGCATCGAGCAGATATCCAGCGGCTGCAGGTAGCTGGCGGCCAGTTCGCAGGTGCGCGGATCGTGCTGGGCGTCGTGCGCGTCGATGGCGCGGCCGCTGTGCAGTGCTTGCAGATACTGCGGGAAATTACGTGCGTTTATCGACGGTAGTTGTTCGTGGCGGTCCAGGTCGCGGCGGTACAGCGACACGGAATCCAGGTGATGACTGCCCAGCTTCCAGATGCCGGCGCGAGCGACGCCGTAGACCTCGCAGGCGGCCTGGGTGATCAGTTCGGCCGCTTCCTGCTGAGGGTCGCTGGAGGTGTAGCGCTGGCGCGCCAGACGCACGATCAGCTGCTGCTGGGTACGTGAACGGGCGAGGTGTTGCAGGTGGTCATTCTGGGTGCGCTGATATTGCTGCAGCGAGCTGCGTAGTTGCTGATTCTGCGTGTACAGCTCCTGCTCGGCAGGGGCGAACTGATCGAGGCTCTCGTCTGCTACCAGCAGATAGCCGCGCAGCAACTGGCGGTTGCGCTGTTTGAAGGGTTCGCCCATCTCCAGCAGGGTCAGAGCACCTTGCGGGGTATGCAGGGTGTAGCGCACCAGGTAATGCGGGCCTTGCAGCAGTTGCTGCTGGATGGCGTCGTGCAGGCGATAGCGCGCTTCGGGTTCCATCAGGCTGGCGTAGGGGGCGTCCACCAGTGCACAGAGATCGCTGGCGCTGATACCTAGCTGGCGTTCACAGGCCGGGTCGAGAAACAGCAGTGCCCAGCTTGGCTCGTTCAAGCGCTCGAAACGCAGCATGCCGAGCCGCGAGGGCACTGGCAACTGCGTCACAACCTCGGCTGCCGAGCGTGCGCTGGCATCGGGATGGCTTTTCATTGGGCGGCGGGCTTCCAGTATGCTGACCAGGCGAGGCATCCGTTCTCAGTACAGGCCTGCTGCTGCCAGAGGGCGCAGCGGCACGGACGGAGGCTAGGGCTCAGGCCTACTTCACTATAGCGTTCGGCAAGGGTGCATCATGCAAGCGAGACTGACAAGAAAACTCATGGCCATGGTGCTTGGCGGAGCACTTTTTACGGCCATACCCGCGGTTGCCGGCGCCGATAATGCGGCGCCGCTGCAGGGCGCCGAGCAGGCTGCTTATCTGGACGGGCTCAAGCGTCTTTATCTGACCGACAACGAGCGCAATGCGTTGCTCTCGCACAGCAACGCATTGCTGGAAACCTACGCCCTGCGCGCGGGTTACCAGGTTGGCCAGGCGCAGCGGCAGGACCTGCTGTATCGCTTCAATGTCGGCAATGCCGGCGAGCTTATCCTGCGTGAGGAGAGTCGTGGCGCGCAGGGCACCGCCATCTCGGTGCGCAATCAGCGTATTGCGGTGTTCGGTATCGATCCGTTCATCCGCTACGAGTGTCCGACCGGCGGTATCCGCTGTGTGCTGTTCAATCCGGCTGATGGCAGCCCGTTGTTGAGCATCGTGCGTGATCACCAGGGTGCAGGCGAGTTGGCCAAGGCGCTGAGCTTTCTGATTCGCAATGTGCAGAAGGGCTGAGAGGCCTCGCACCGCTCTGAAAGAATGCAAAAAAAACCCCGCCTGAATGGGCGGGGTTGAGGATGCGAGCGTGGCGTGCTCGAAACGATTTACAGCAGGATGGTGCGGATATCGGCCAGCAGCTGCGACAGACGCTGAGTGAAGCGTGCCGCGGCAGCGCCGTTGATCACTCGGTGGTCGTAGGACAGCGACAGCGGCAGCATCAGCTTGGGCTGGAAGGCCTTGCCATCCCACACCGGCTGCATGGTCGCCTTGCTGACACCCAGGATCGCCACTTCCGGCGCGTTGACGATCGGCGTGAAGCCGGTGCCGCCAATGTGGCCGAGGCTGGAGATGGTGAAGCAGGCGCCCTGCATGTCATCAGCCGAAAGCTTCTTGGTGCGCGCTTTCTCCGCCAGGGCGGCGGCCTCAGCCGCGAGCTGCAGCAGGCTCTTCTGATCGACGTTCTTGATCACTGGCACCAGCAGGCCGTCCGGCGTATCGACGGCGAAGCCGATATGCACGTACTTCTTGCGGATGATCGCCTTGCCGCTCGGGGCCAGCGAACTGTTGAAGTCCGGCAGTTCCTTGAGCAGATGCGCGCAGGCCTTGAGCAGCAGTGGTAGCACGGTCAGCTTGACGCCGGCCTTTTCCGCCACGGCCTTCTGCGCGACGCGGAAGGCTTCCAGGTCGGTGATATCGGCCGAATCGAACTGGGTCACGTGCGGCACGTTGAGCCAGCTGCGGTGCAGGTTGGCGGCGCCGACCTGCATCAGGCGGGTCATCGCCACTTCTTCGATTTCGCCGAATTTGCTGAAGTCCACGGTCGGGATCGGCGGGATGCCGGCGCCACCGGTGGCAGCAGCGGCAGTCGCCTGCGGTGCGGCCTTGGCCTTGTGCATCATCGCCTTGACGTACACCTGCACGTCTTCCTTGAGGATGCGACCTTTCGGGCCGGTGCCAGTGATATCGGTCAGTTCCACACCGAAGTCACGAGCCAGCTGACGCACGGCGGGACCGGCATGCACCTTGGCGCCATCGCGCTTGGGCGCGTTGGCGACTTCGGCGGCAGCAGCCGACAGCGAGGCGATGGCGCGTACTTCTGCGGCCACTTCCGGTGCGGCACCTTCCGGTACGCGGTGCACTTGCTGGCTGGCTTGCGCCGGCGCAGCGGCCGGTGCAGCGCCCGCGACCTTGAGCTTGAGAATCAGGTCACCAGTGCCGACTTCGGCGTCCAGCTTGACCAGCACTTCTTCCACCACGCCGGCAGCCGGCGAAGGGATTTCCATGGAGGCCTTGTCGGACTCCAGGGTGATCAGCGACTGGTCGGCTTCGATGCTGTCACCAGCCTTGACCATGACCTCAATGACCTTGACCTTGCCGTCGGTGCCAATGTCCGGCACGTGCACGTCCTGCACCGAAGCAGCAGCCGGGGCGGCGGCAGCGGGAGCAGGTGCGGCGGCAGGCGCAGCAGCAGGTGCAGCGGCTTGAGCCGGCGCAGCACTGGTGGTTGCGCCACCAGCGGTGCGCAGCTTGAGGATCAGGTCGCCGGTGCCGACTTCGGCATCCAGCTTGACCAGCACTTCTTCCACCACGCCGGCAGCCGGCGAGGGGATTTCCATGGAGGCCTTGTCGGACTCCAGGGTGATCAGCGACTGGTCGGCTTCGATTGTGTCGCCGGCCTTGACCATGACTTCGATGACTTTGACCTTGCCGTCGGTGCCGATATCCGGCACGTGCACGTCCTGTACGCTGCTGGTCGCGGCAGCTGCAGGAGCCGCCGCCGGAGCAGCTGCTTGCGGCGCTTCGGCAGGTGCTGCTGCGGCTTTCGGCGCAGGCGCCGCTTGCGCAGCACCTTCGACTTCCAGCACCAGCAGCTCGTCGCCTTCCTTCAGGCGGTCGCCGATCTTGACCTTCAGTTCCTTGATCACGCCGGCCTTGGGCGAGGGCACTTCCATGGAGGCCTTGTCGGACTCCAGAGTCAGTACGCTCTGGTCGGCTTCGATACGGTCGCCGACCTTCACCAGCAGTTCAATCACCTCGCCTTCACCGCCGAGGTCGGGTACGCGAATCAATTCACTCATCGCTACGCTCCTTAGCAGTCCAGGGGGTTGGCTTTGTCGGCGTCGATACCGAACTTGGCGATGGCGTCAGCCAACACCTTGGCTTCGATTTCGCCACGGTCGACCAGGGCTTCCAGGGCGGCGAGCACGACCCAGTTGCGATCCACTTCGAAGAAGTGGCGCAGCTGCTTGCGGCTGTCGCTGCGGCCGAAGCCGTCGGTGCCCAGGACCTTGTATTCCTTGCTCGGAACCCACTGACGAACCTGCTCGGCGAACAGCTTCATGTAGTCGGTAGAGGCGATGACAGGGCCTTTGCGGCCGCTCAGGCACTCTTCGATGTAGGTCTGCTTGGGTTTCTGGCCCGGGTGCAGGCGGTTGCTGCGCTCCACGGCCAGGCCGTCGCGACGCAGTTCGTTGAAGCTGGTGACGCTCCACACATCGGCGCCGATGTTGAACTCGTCGCGCAGGATCTTCGCCGCCTCGACGACTTCACGCAGGATGGTGCCGGAACCCAGCAGTTGCACGTGGTGCGCGGCTTCCTTCTTGTCTTCCTCGAGCAGGTACATGCCCTTGATGATGCCGTCCTCGATACCCTCCGGCATTGCCGGCTGCTGGTACGACTCGTTCATCACGGTGATGTAGTAGAAGATGTCCTGCTGCTCTTCGGTCATCTGGCGAATGCCTTCGCGGATGATCACGGCGAGCTCGTAGCCGTAGGTCGGGTCGTAGGTGCGGCAGTTGGGGATGGTCGCTGCCAGCATGTGGCTGTGACCGTCTTCGTGCTGCAGGCCTTCACCGTTGAGGGTGGTACGGCCGGCGGTACCGCCGATCAGGAAGCCGCGGGTGCGGCTGTCACCAGCGGCCCAGGCCAGGTCGCCGATACGCTGGAAGCCGAACATCGAGTAGAAGATGTAGAACGGCAGCATCGGCTGGTTGTGGTTGGAGTACGAGGTGCCGGCGGCGATGAAGGAACTCATGGCGCCCGCTTCGTTGATGCCTTCCTCGAGGATCTGACCTTTCTTGTCCTCTTTGTAGAACATCACCTGGTCTTTATCGACCGGCTCGTACAGCTGGCCGACCGAGGAGTAGATGCCGAGCTGACGGAACATGCCTTCCATACCGAAGGTACGGGCTTCGTCCGGAATGATCGGGACGATGCGCTGGCCGAGTTCCTTGTCCTTGACCAACTGCGCGAGGATGCGCACGAAAGCCATGGTGGTGGAGATTTCGCGGTCGCCCGAGCCGTCGAGGATGGCCTTGAGGGTATCCAGCGGCGGCGTGGGGATGCTGAAGCTCTGCTGGCGACGCTGCGGTACGAAGCCGCCCAGCGCCTTACGGCGCTCGTGCAGGTACTTGTACTCGGGGCTGCCTGGCTCCGGCTTGACGAAAGGCAGGTTTTCCAGCTCTTCATCCTTGACCGGGATGTCGAAGCGGTCGCGGAACTGACGCAGGCTGTCGACATCGACCTTCTTGGTGTTGTGCGCGGTGTTCTTCGCTTCACCGGCGCCGGTACCGTAGCCCTTGATGGTCTTGGCCAGGATCACGGTCGGCTGGCCGCCGTGGTTCACGGCCTGGTGGTAGGCTGCGTAGACCTTGTACGGGTCGTGGCCGCCACGGTTGAGCTTCCAGATCTCGTCGTCGGAGAGGTCCTTGACCATCTCCTTGAGCTCCGGGGTGTTGAAGAAGTTTTCGCGCACGTAGGCGCCGTCTTTGGCCTTGTAGTTCTGGTATTCACCATCGACCACTTCGTCCATGCGACGCTGCAGGGCGCCGTCCTTGTCCTTGGCGAACAGCGGATCCCAGAAGCGACCCCAGACCACCTTGTTGACGTTCCACTGGGCACCGCGGAACACGCCTTCGAGTTCCTGGATGATCTTGCCGTTACCGCGCACCGGGCCGTCGAGGCGCTGCAGGTTGCAGTTGATGACGAAGATCAGGTTGTCCAGCTTCTCGCGGCCGGCCAGGGAGATGGCGCCGAGGGATTCCGGCTCGTCGCACTCGCCGTCGCCCATGAAGCACCAGACCTTCTGCTTGCCGGCCGGGATGAAGCCGCGCGCTTCCAGGTACTTCATGAAGCGGGCCTGGTAGATCGCCTGGATCGGGCCGAGACCCATGGACACGGTGGGGAACTGCCAGAAGTCCGGCATCAGCCAGGGGTGCGGGTAGGACGACAGACCTTTGCCATCCACTTCGCGGCGGAAGTTCTTCATCTGGTCTTCGCTGATGCGGCCTTCCATGAAGGCGCGGGCGTAGACGCCAGGGCTGGCGTGGCCCTGATAGAACACCAGATCGCCGCCGTGTTCGTCGGTCGGGGCCTGGAAGAAGTAGTTGAAACCGATGTCATACAGCGTCGCGGAAGAAGCGAAGCTGGAAATGTGGCCGCCCAGATCCGGGTCGTCCAGGTTGGTGCGCATCACCATGGCCAGGGCGTTCCAGCGCACCAGCGAGCGAATGCGGCGTTCCATGAACAGGTCGCCGGGCATGCGCGCTTCGTGGGTTACCGGGATGGTGTTGCGGTAAGGCGTGGTGATCGCGTAGGGCAGTTGCGCACCGCTACGGGTGGCCAGCTCGCCCAGACGGGTCATCAGGTAATGGGCGCGGTCTTCACCCTCACGGTCGAGGACGGATTCAAGGGCGTCCAGCCATTCCTGGGTTTCGATCGGATCGAGGTCTTGCATGGCTTGCTCCAGGGCGGAAAGGCTTCCAGAATCGGAGGCCAGTTGGGTCTCGCCGGCTTTGTGGGCGGGCGAGTTGAAATTCTTGGATTTACCGGGGGTAGGGCCGGCCGCTTGTAGTTTTACTACATTTCGACGACGGATTCAGCCCTCTGGATACAATTCTTTCGTAGTAAAACTACAATCCGCGGCACCGCCGGCCGCGCGTGCCCCGCTGGAGCGGGGCTGCGGGCGATTGCACCGTGCGTTCGGCAGTCCGCCAAAAGGATAGACCATGAGCCTGCCGTTGCTGGTCGAGTTGCCCCCTTCCCTTATCCCCCTGGCCGAACGTGCCGAGCAGTCACTGCAAACCGCTTTGGCCGAACATCAAGCTCTGGCTGAACGTGTCGCCGCCTGGCCGCAAGAACGCCGCAATGCCTGGCGGCAGGTGTCGGCGCTGAGCGATTTCGTCGCTGAGCAGGCTCAGCGTGATCCACAGATGTTCGTCGCGCTGGCGGAGTCCGGTGAGCTGGAGCGCAGCCTGGCATCGGGCGAGCTGCGCCAGCAACTGGAGGCGCAGTTGGCCGAGTGTGCCGATGAGGATGCCCTGGGGCGCTGCTTGCGGCGTTTTCGCAATCGCCAGCAACTGCGCATCATCTGGCGCGACTTCAGCCGCCAGGCGGCGCTCGGTGAAACCTGTCGCGATCTGTCCGATCTCGCCGATGCCTGCATCGATCTGGCCTATCACTGGCTGTACCCACGCCATTGCGCGCAGTTCGGTACGCCGGTGGGCCGGCGCAGCGGCCAGCCGCAGCATATGGTGATCCTCGGCATGGGCAAGCTCGGTGCGCACGAGCTCAACCTGTCTTCGGACATCGACCTGATCTTCGGCTATCCCGAAGGTGGCGAGACCGAGGGCGTCAAGCGTCCGCTGGATAATCAGGAGTTCTTCATTCGTCTGGGGCAGAAGCTGATCAAGGCACTGGATGCGATCACCGTCGACGGCTTCGTGTTCCGCACCGACATGCGCCTGCGCCCCTATGGTTCCAGCGGTGCGCTGGTGTTCAGCTTCAATGCGCTGGAGCAGTACTACCAGGATCAGGGGCGTGACTGGGAGCGCTACGCCATGATCAAGGCGCGCGTGGTGGGTGGCGATCAGGCCGCGGGTGCCGAACTGCTGGAAATGCTGCGCCCCTTCGTCTACCGCCGTTATCTGGATTTCTCCGCCATCGAGGCGCTGCGCGCGATGAAGCTGCTGATTCAGCAGGAAGTGCGGCGCAAGGGTATGAGCGAGAACATCAAGCTCGGCGCCGGCGGCATTCGCGAGATCGAGTTCATCGCCCAGGCCTTCCAGCTGATTCACGGCGGGCGCGACCTCAGCCTGCAGCAGCGGCCGCTGCTCAAGGTACTGACCACGCTGGAGGGGCAGGGCTATCTACCGTCTGCCGTGGTTGCGGAGATGAAGGAAGGCTACGAGTTCCTGCGTTATGCCGAGCACGCTCTGCAGGGTATCGGTGATCGGCAGACGCAGATGCTGCCGGCCGACCCGCAGGATCAGGCGCGTGTGGCGGCGATCATGGGTTTCGCTGACTGGACGAGTTTTCATGAGCGCCTGATGCACTGGCGTGGCCGCATCGAATGGCATTTCCAGCAGGTGATTGCCGATCCTGACGAAGATGAGTCGGATGCTGGCGAGGCCTGCGTTGGCGCCGAGTGGCTGCCTTTGTGGCAAGGGGCGCTGGACGATGAGGCTGCCGCGCTGCAGCTGCAGGAGGCAGGCTTCATCGAGCCTGGCGCAGCCTGTCGGCGTCTGGGGGATCTGCGCAACGGTCCGCAGGTGCGCGCCATGCAGCGCCTCGGTCGTGAACGTCTGGATGCGTTCATCCCACGCCTGCTGGCGCAGACCGTCGAGCACGACAAGCCGGATCTGGTGCTGGAGCGGGTGCTGCCGCTGGTGGAGAAGGTCGCACGGCGTTCGGCCTACCTGGTGCTTTTGAGCGAAAACCCAGGCGCGCTGGAGCGACTGATCAGTCTTTGCGCAGGTAGCCCGTGGATCGCCGAGCAGATCGCCCGCTATCCGCTGTTGCTCGATGAGCTGCTCAACGAAGGGCGGCTGTATTCGCCGCCGCTGGCGCCGGAGCTGGCGGCCGAGCTGCGTGAACGGCTGATCCGTATTCCCGAGGAGGATCTGGAGCAGCAGATGGAGGCGCTGCGTCACTTCAAGCTGGCCCACAGCCTGCGCGTGGCAGCGTCGGAAATCGCCGGTACGCTGCCCTTGATGAAGGTGTCGGACTACCTGACCTGGCTGGCCGAGGCGATTCTCGATCAGGTGCTGGCGCTGGCCTGGCAGCATACGGTGCAGCGTCATGGTCGCCCGCAGCGTGCCGATGGCACACCGTGCGACCCGGACTTCATCATCGTCGGTTATGGCAAGGTCGGTGGCCTGGAATTCGGCCATGGCTCGGACCTGGATCTGGTGTTCATCCATGACGGCGACCCACAGGCCGAGACCGACGGCGCCAAGCCCATTGATGGCGCGCAGTTCTTCACCCGTCTGGGCCAGCGCATCATTCACCTGCTGACCACCCAGACCACCTCCGGCGCGCTCTACGAGGTGGACATGCGCCTGCGACCATCGGGCGCAGCCGGGCTTCTGGTCAGCTCGCTCGGCGCCTTCCAGCGCTATCAGGAAAACGAGGCCTGGACCTGGGAACACCAGGCGCTGGTGCGCGCACGGGTGCTGGTGGGATGTTCGCGCCTGGCCGGCGAATTCGCTCGCGTGCGCGCCGAGGTGCTCGGTCGTCAGCGCGATATCGCGGCACTGCGCGTCGAGGTCAGCGAGATGCGCGCGAAGATGCGCGACAACCTTGGCAACAAAAATACCGCAGCCGGAACGGCGCCGAATGCCTTCGAGGCCACGTCCTCCTTCGATCTGAAGCAGGACGCCGGTGGTATCGTCGATATCGAATTTATGGTGCAATACGCGGCTCTGGCCTGGTCGTGGCAACACCCGCAGCTACTCGAGTTCACCGATAACATCCGCATTCTGGAAGGTCTGGAACGGGTCGGTCTGATGAGCGCCGAGGATGCCGCCTTGCTGCGCGAGGTCTACAAGATCTACCGCTCGGCTGCCCATCGCCAGGCGCTGCAGAAGCAGCCTGGGGTGGTGCCGGGGGATCAGTTCCAGGATGAGCGCCGCGCCGTGATGCGCCTGTGGCGTGAGCTGGGGCTTGAGTTGAACAATGGGGCCTGATGCCCCACCTACTGATCGAACCGTGAAGCGAATTTGAGGAGCAGGCAAGATGTCGATGTCCGACCGTGATGGCGTGATCTGGTACGACGGCAAACTGGTGCCGTGGCGCGAAGCCAACACCCATGTGCTGACCCATACCCTGCACTACGGCATGGGCGTGTTCGAGGGCGTGCGTGCCTACAACACCCCGGACGGCACCGCGATCTTCCGCCTGCAGGCGCACACCGACCGCCTGTTCGATTCGGCGCACATCTTCAACATGCAGATCCCTTTCAGCAAGGAAGAGATCAACGAAGCCCAGCGCGCCGCCGTGCGTGAAAATGGTCTGGAAAGCGCCTACCTGCGCCCGATGGTGTTCTTCGGTAGCGAAGGCATGGGCCTGCGCGCTTCCGGCCTGAAGGTGCACGTGATCGTCGCTGCCTGGCACTGGGGCGCCTACATGGGCGAAGAAGCGCTGGAAGCCGGCATCAAGGTGCGCACCAGCTCCTACACCCGCCACCACGTCAACATCGCCATGACCCGTGCCAAGGCCAACGGTAACTACATCAACTCGATGCTGGCCCTGCAGGAAGCCATCTCTGGCGGCGCCGACGAGGCCATGCTGCTGGACCCGGAAGGCTACGTGGCCGAGGGCTCGGGCGAGAACATCTTCCTGGTCAAGGACGGTGTGGTGTACACCCCGGAGGTGACCTCCTGCCTCAACGGCATCACTCGCAGCACCATCCTGACCCTGGCTGAAGAACACGGCATCAAGGTGGTCGAGAAACGCATCACCCGTGATGAGGTGTACATCGCCGACGAGGCCTTCTTCACCGGCACCGCCGCTGAAGTCACGCCGATTCGTGAAGTGGATGGTCGCAAGATTGGTGCCGGCCGCCGTGGTCCGGTTACCGAGAAGCTGCAGAAAGCCTACTTCGACCTGGTCACCGGCAAGACCAGTGGCCACGCCGAATGGCGTACGCTGGTTAAATAAGCGATTGCTCGAAGGCTCGACGGGGAGGCCTCAAGAGTCCGCCGGTAATCTTGCGAGCTAGAGTCAGGCTAGGCGCAACAGGGGCGAGGGCGTGAGTTTACTGCGGTAAATGAACGCCCGAGGCCCTTTTGCAACGACGCATGACCGACGCGCAGCTGATTGCAGGCGGGCTCTGAGCCTCCCCGGTCGTTTCTGGAAAAGATATGAAGATACTGATCGTTGGGCCAAGCTGGGTAGGCGACATGGTGATGGCGCAGACGCTGTTCCAGTGCCTGAAGCAGCGCCATCCCGAGTGCGAGATCGATGTGCTGGCGCCGGACTGGAGCCGGCCAATCCTCGAGCGTATGCCCGAGGTGCGCGCCGCGCTGAGCCTGCCGCTGGGCCATGGCGTGCTCGACCTGGCCACGCGCCGGCGCATCGGCAAGTCGCTGGCCGGCCAGTACGATCAGGCGATCCTGCTGCCCAACTCGCTCAAGTCCGCCTTGGTACCCTGGTTCGCCGGCATCCCCAAGCGCACCGGCTGGAAGGGCGAGATGCGCTATGGCTTGCTCAACGATATTCGTACGCTGGACAAAGACCGCTATCCGCTGATGATCGAGCGCTTCATGGCGCTGGCCTATGAGCCCGGCGCTGCCTTGTCGCAGCCCTATCCACAGCCACGTCTGGTGATCGATGAAGCCAGTCGTGATGCCGCGCTGGCCAAGTTCGAACTGCAGCTGGATCGCCCGGTGCTGGCGCTGTGTCCCGGCGCCGAATTCGGCGAGGCCAAACGCTGGCCGGCCGAGCACTATGCCAAGGTCGCCGAGATCAAGATTCGCGAGGGTTGGCAGGTCTGGCTGTTCGGCTCGAAGAACGACCATGCCGGCGGTGAAGACATTCGCATGCGCCTGATTCCGGGGCTGCGTGAGGAGGTCAGCAACCTGTCCGGGCAGACCAGCCTGGCCGAGGCCATCGACCTGATGTCGGCGGCCACTGCGGTGGTGTCCAACGACTCCGGGCTGATGCATGTGGCAGCGGCGCTGAACCGTCCGCTGGTGGCGGTCTACGGCTCCACCTCGCCAGGTTTCACCCCGCCGTTGGCCGATCGCGTCGAGATCGTTCGCCTGGGGTTGGAGTGCAGCCCCTGCTTTGATCGAACCTGCCGTTTTGGTCACTACAACTGCCTGCGCGAACTCAAGCCGCGCCCGGTGATCGAGGCGCTGGATCGGCTGGTCGGCGAAACCTTGACCCTGGTCGAGGGCGACTGATTTGCGGGTACTGATCATCAAGACCTCGTCGCTGGGCGACGTGGTGCATACCCTACCGGCGTTGACCGATGCCGCCCGCGCCATTCCTGGTATCCGCTTCGATTGGGTGGTGGAAGAAGGCTTCGCCGAGATTCCCGCCTGGCATCCGGCCGTTTCCCAGGTGATCCCGGTGGCCATCCGCCGCTGGCGCAAGCACCCGCTGCGCACCTGGCGCAGCGGTGAGTGGGCGCGCTTCAAGCAGCGCCTGCGCGAGACCCGTTACGACCTGGTGATCGACGCCCAGGGCCTGCTCAAGAGTGCCTGGCTGACGCGTTACGTGTCGGCACCGGTAGCGGGGCTGGATCGTGATTCGGCGCGTGAGCCGCTGGCCAGTCGTTTCTACGACCGCCGCTACGCGGTGGCCAAGGATCAGCATGCCCTGGAACGTGTGCGCCAGCTGTTCGCCAAGGCGCTCGGTTATACGCTGCCGTCCGGCAGCGGTGACTACGGCCTCAACCGTGCGGCGATGATGGACAGCGTGGCGCAGCCCTATCTGGTCTTCCTGCATGGCACCACCTGGGCCAGCAAGCACTGGCCCGAAGCCGATTGGCGTGCCTTGGCCGAACGCATGGATGAGCTGGGTTGGGCCGTGCGCCTGCCCTGGGGTAACGATGCCGAGAAGGCGCGTGCCGAGCGCATCGCTGCCGGCCTCACCCATGCCGCCGTGCTGCCGAAGCTGAACCTGGCAGGCGTGGCCAAGGTGATCGCTGGTGCCAGTGCGTGCGT